>CAJUKD010000010.1 GCA_910587235.1 uncultured Muribaculaceae bacterium | reverse complement strand
CGGGCCGCAACGACAACAGTCGCCGCGGCCCGGGCTTTTTTTGTTTAGCGCCAAGGCCAGGCATACCTCTGGCTTTAGGGTTTTGTTCAGCATGCAGTAGCTTGTATTGAGCAATTACTTTAAGCATGGCTTAAACTAAATTCTGCGGAAAATGTTGTATATTTGTCATCACTTGATTTATCAGAACTTAAAAATCTATCCTATATGAAGATATCCGACATCAGGCTGTATGCAGCGGCCGTGTTTGCTGTTGCTGCCGGCTCGTTTTCCGTTGCCGCCGATATTCCTGCGGGATATTACAACAGCCTAAGCGGTAAGAAAGAAGCCGAATTGAAGACGGCTGTCTACGAACGTATCCACAACTTTACAATCAATGGCAGCTATGATGATGTATATTACGGGCTTAACCGTACATTCCGCCAGACCGATACACGACCGGGCACGAACCAGTGGTGGGATATGTATGCCAATCTGCCTTTAGCCAATACACAGTTCAGCGGTTACCTCGAACGCGAACATTCTTTCCCTAAAAGCTGGTGGGGCGGTTCGACGACAATTCCCGCTTATGTCGACATAAATCACCTTTATCCGGCTGAACGGGCTGCAAACCGCGCCAAGAGCAACTATCCGCTGGGCGAGGTCGATCCGGCAAACAAGCCTGTATTTGACAACGGTGTGAGCAAGGTGGGTTACGGAGCACGCGGCCAGGGCGGTAGCGCGCGTTATGTTTTCGAACCCGACGATGAATACAAAGGAGATTTTGCGCGTACATATTTCTATATGGCCACGTGTTATCAGAATCTCCATTGGGCCTATACCTACATGGTGAGCAACAACACATATCCTACGCTCAATACATGGTCTATCGATCTGCTGCTTCGCTGGCACCGCAATGACCCCGTCAGCGAGAAAGAGGAACTGCGCAATGAGGCTGTCTACAGAATCCAGAACAACCGAAATCCGTTCATCGACCATCCCGAGCTGGCGGAGTACATCTGGGGCGATAAGAAAGGCCAGGCGTTCAAACCCGGAGGCGATGAACCGATTGGGAATCCTGTGCTCGATTCACCTGTCCACGGCATGACTCTCGACTTCGGTCAGGTGGCATTGGGAAGCAGTGCTGTCGCACGCCTTTATATCAAGGGCGAGAGCCTGCGAGGCAATCTCGATCTGCTGCTGTATAGCGGTGATCGCACGATGTTTTCTATCCCTGTGACGTCGCTCAGCGCCGCCAATGCCAATTCCAAGGATGGATATTGGCTTCAGGTGACATACAAGCCTACGGCTCTTGGCGCCCACAGCTCCAAAATAGTCATATCCCAAGGCGGTATAACGGGTTCTGTCAGCGTCGGGCTGCGTGCCGAGTGTCTGCCTGTGCCTGTGCTGTCGGCTCCGACGGCAACTGCGCCAACAGATATAAGGTCCGACAGCTATACGGCCAACTGGATAGTTCCGGCTTCCGAGGTTGTGGATTATTATGTGATCACCCGCACGATATATTCCGGAACAGATGTACGCGAGGAAAAAATAGAGGCGGAAGCTCCCGGTTTTGAGATAACCGGTTTTGCTGACAGCGACCGCGAGGCCTATTGTGTAGAATCCGTTCGTCTGGGAGTACATTCGCCCAAGTCCAATGTCGTGTTTGTGGCTCATTCCGGTGTCACCGGTGTCGAGGTCGATGAGCCGCTTGTGGTGCAGGGTCTGCCCGGTTCGTTGCGTTTCATCTGCAATGCTCCCCAGAGCGGTCTTCGCATCTATGACATGCAGGGCCGGATTGTGCTGACTCTTGACTGTGTTGACAATAATGATACGGTAGAATTACCTGCGGGCATTTACCTTATTGTCACCGACAGACATAGCAGCCCGGTCAAGGCCGTTGTGATGTGATACTAAGATAAAAAATAAAACTCCTCAGGGGCGACCTTCAGGCAAAAGCCGTCGGTCGCCCCTGTTGTTTTTATATTGGAAGGAGTGTTACGGTATTGTAATGAGCCTTAATTTATAGATAAGTTCTTTTGATGGTTCGTCAATTTGTCCAAAAAGTAATATAATTGGCGAAATTTTTGATAATTTGAAATTTTGAGCTATCTTTGGCAAAAAATAAGTTAACAAATCACCGAAGACAGAATATAAAACGGGTGTTTTATATTGCGTTTTTGTAAAAAGCAACTTGTATGGATCAACGGCTATTGCCTTGTGCGCATGACACCCGAAATAAGTGTCGATCATATAGATGTCATAGACCGAAAAGGTTAAAAATCCAGATATTCCAATTATATTAATCACAACAATTATGAGGCAACCATTACTCTTAGCATCAGCTATCGTATCATTAATGCCCTTAGCGGCGTTTGCTGCCGGCTCACAGCCGCGCTTGGCTGCGGATGAAGAAACATCAGCCACACTGCCCTACACCATTAACTTCAAGCAAAGCTGCGAAGGATGGACGGCAGCCGACAACAACGGTGACAGTTACACCTGGAATACCGACTTCCTTGATTACAGCGGTGTTTATATGGAAGGTATGTATGCTCCTCATGACGACGATTACGTATCACCCAAGTTTACACTTGTCAAAGGACGCACCTACACCATCAACATCGGTATCGAGCAGATGATGCTGATGACCGGCGATGTCTTGTCGCTCGTTGCCGGAACCGACAAAGCTGCTATGACCGAGGTCAAGAAGCTTTCTGTCGCCAACTTCGGTCCTAACTAGGATGTAGTTGAATTTGTTCCCGAATCTGACGGCGAATATTATTTCGCATTCCGACATACGTTGCCGGACGTAGCCTACGGCGCCACCCTCAGCCTATGCACATTCAGCATCGCAGAACCGGAGCTTGCCGTTGCATTGCCTTATGAAATAAACTTCAAGCAAGGCTATGAAGGCTGGAGTTCTGCCGACAACAACGGTGACGGCTACACCTGGAAGACCGATATTGCAGATTATGGCATCTATATGGAAGGAAACGCCGCCCCGCACAACGATGACTTCATATCGCCTAAATTCGCTCTTGCGAAAGGAAAGACATACGATATAGAAACACTGCTTGAGGTTGTGCTTCCATGCGGTACGGATGTCGTGGCCCTGGTCGGAGGCACCGACCTGTCGGCAATGACCGAGATCGCACAGCTTTCAGTGAACAAATTCGGACCGAATGCCGATAAATTCGAGTTCACACCGGAAACCGACGGAGAATATTATTTCGCATTCCGTAACACTTCGCCATCCGCACTCTATCTGCCGACGCAGTATCTGAGCGCATGTGCATTCTCGATTGCAGAACAGGTCGAGGAGCAGGAAGGTGAACTTGTTTCCACGGACTTCAGCGGAGAGAATCCGCTTAAAGGCTGGACGGTGATCGATTCCAACAATGACAACACCACATGGGATACCATAGATGGTATGGCCGGGGTTGTCTACAACAGTGACACTGCGTTAGGAGCGGCCGAGGACTGGCTGATTTCGCCGAAAATGCAGATGGTTGCCGGACAGGATTACCTTGTCAACTACACACTGTCGCAGACAAGCGCTTTCGGCGAGGATGTCGTAGAGATCCGTTTAGGAGCCGAAGCCACAGCCGGAGGAATGTCGGCACTGCTTGCTACGGAAAGACTGGAATTCGAAAACGGTAACGGCTCTGCCTCGAGTTCGGCGCGTATTTCATGCATGACCGACGGCATGTACCGTGTCGGATTCCGTATCATCACAGGCGAGCCGAACGGCACATTGGCGTTAACCTCGGTTGAGGTAGTGCCTGTGGAAAAAGCCATACCGATGCCGGTAAGCGGGTTGACAGCGATATCCGACAACTCGGCAGGAAAAGTGACTCTCACATGGACAAATCCCGTGGCCGATACTTTCGGCGCCGGCATAGCCGCTGTGGACGTATTGATTTACGAAAACGGTAACTTTATCGAGATGCTCGCCGAGCGCGAAGCCGGGGCGGAAGACAGCTATACATATTCGCCAGCCGATTTCTCCGGCGACAAAACATATATTCTCCGGGCTGCTATCAACGGCATAGAATCGGAGGACGTGTCGACAACCATATGCCTTGACGATATCGAAGGAAATCTCGTTCCGGTAAAAGAAATGTCTATCACATCCGAAACATCACCGGAATGGGTGCTTCTCGACAATGGCGGAAAAGGCAAATGGGTCTATGACAGCTTCCAATGCTTCTATTTTAAGCATCCCAATGGCGCCGGAACCGCAGAGGACGACTGGGCAATCAGTCCGGCGGTGGAATTGCAGACAGGCAAACGATATGTCGTCGTATATCAGCTTGCAACCAACTTGAGCGGAGGCGCCACATTCGACGTCACCTTGGGCGACGCTCAGACCTCTGAGGCTCAGACTCAGGTGCTGGAATCTCAGAATAACCTTCTGCAGAACGGTGTCGGAGCGTTCCAGACACGCCAGTTCACCGTCGATGCAGCCGGTCCGTACCATATCGGCTTCCATGCGACAGAAGTAGGACACTCGATCACTCTGTCAAGAGTGAGTGTCTATTACGTCGAACGCAAGCAGTCGGGCGCGGAAGATGCTATCACCGGAACCGAGCTTGCCTACGACCGTGAATCGTCGTCACTTCTTGTTGCAGGTGCTTTTGCCTCACTGACAGTATACGATGCCGGCGGGCGCTCAGTCATGACGACCGGAGCCTCCGACTCCTCGATAATTGATCTGTCAGGCCTTGAAAAAGGACTTTATATAGTACGCATTACTGACAAGCAGGGCGTCTGCACAGGAATGAAATTCGTCAAGTAATGCATAGGCCGGCGGGATATCCGTATTTCCGCCGGCCCTTGCTTTTTCAGGCTTTCCACGTATAAGGACTGATGATTTTACAATCACTTATAAAAAAGATTCATGTACCATCAATTAAATATTATTCAAAAGGCCCGGCTTTTCTTTGCTGCCGTGCTAATTGTATTAGCTCCGTCGGCCTACGCCCAGGAATATTTTAAGAATCTGGGTATGGAAGGAGTGGAGTTGTACGGATCCATCAATTACGGGTATTTTGACGAGTTAACGACGCTCAATCCGGCTCTTTACAAATTCGATGCCGACAATTATTATCGTCCCGAGGTGTCGGCGCCGGTTATAAAAGCCGACATGTCCGGCGGATGCGTCTATAATAACGGAAAAATCTATGCCAATGTTTTCGACGACAGCAAGTATGTGCAAATGGTAAAACCGAAATGGACCGTCTATGATGCCGAAACACTTGAGGTCCTCTCGGAAACGGAGCTTTCCGACAACTGCGAGAACACAACCCGCTCGCTGGCCTATGATCCGGTGACAAACAAAATATACGGATTGAATTATACATACACCGAAACATTTCTGGTCGAGATAGAACCGGAAACCGGAAGCATGAGGCGGATAGGCGAAAGGCTTGATCCTGACGCGAAGTTTTATTGCGTGGCATGCAACCGTCGCGGAGTCCTCTATTGCCTCTATCTTAAAGAGGACTCGTCGACCGGCCAACAGTACCACTATCTTGCGAAAGTACAGAAGACTACCGGAAAAATAGCTCTTGTCGGTGAGATCAAGGCCAATAATCTTCTGCCGAATGACCTGCTGATCAATATGAAGTACAAGCAGACCATGTTTTTCGACAATTCAAGGAACAAACTGTACTGGATGCTCGGCAGCTCAAGTCTGGCGCTTGACGGCGAATATACGGCGATTCTGGAGATCAATCCGCTCAATGCACAGGCTACATTGTCGGCGTATATCAACAAACTTTACCATATCAGCGGTGCTTTCTTGAAAGAACCGTCTGCTGCTGCTCCGGCAATTGTGACGGATTTCAGCTGGGAAGCGGAGGCTGTAGGCTCTCAGGACGTAAGCTTCAGAATCGGTCTGCCTTCCACCGACTATTCCGGCGGCCAGCTCGCAGTCGACGAGGATCTGACGATTATAGTCGAGGAAGATGGACTCGAGCTGCTGCGCGGATCGGGCAAGCCCGGTACCGTATACCGTAGCGGACTTGTCAGACTCTCGAACGACATGCACAACGTGAGAGTTCGGGTAGAGAATGCTACAGGCAGCGGTCCTGCGGTGAAGCGTGCTTTCTATGTAGGATACGACGAACCTGATGTGTGCCGTAATATACTTCTTAAATCAGACGGCCTGACCACGACGCTGACATGGGATGCCCCGGATGGAGGTCAGCACGGCGCTCCGATCAATTCCGCCGGACTGACGTACAAGATTATCCGTCTGCCTGATGAAGCGCTTGTGGCCGAGAAACTGAAAGAACGGGAGTTCACTGAATCGCATCCCTCCGACATGACGCGTTATGCCTACTCTGTCGTAGCGGTCGACGGAGAGCGCGAAGGAAAGAGCGCATATTCCAACCAGCTTGTAGTTGGCAGTCCGCTTGATCCTCCTTACGGAGGAATCTTCAGGACTTACAACGATATGTACAATTACTATACGATCCTTGATGAAAACAATGACAGATTCACCTGGAGCTACGACAAGAACACGGCAAGCGCATATTACGGCTACAACATGTACAACGATGCCGACGACTGGCTTATTTCGCCTCCTATCAATTATAAAGGCGGAAAAGAATATGTGTTGAAGTTTAAGGCTTATTCCTCGCTGAGCTCTTATCTCGAATCAATGGAAGTGAAGTTCGGAGATGAAAGAACACCTGAAGGCCAGAACCGGCTTTTGCTTGATATTCCGGCAGTACCGTCGGTGGACGAGGATCATCCGGTGACACAATACGAGGTTCCGTTCACGGTCGACCGCGACGGGGTTTACTATTACAGTTTCCATGCCAACACCGAGAGGTATCACGAATACCTGTTCATATTCGATATAAAAGTGGCGGAAAAAGAAGGCAGCTCCATATCCGTTGTCCGCGTCGGCGACGATCCTGTTGCCGTGAAAGCCATTCCCGGTTTTATCTGCATAAGCAATCCTGCGGAGAAGAGCATATCAGTCTACGATGTCAACGGCAGACTGGTGTCGCAGACGGCCGCGATCAGTTCGGAACTGCCGGTGCTTCCGGGCATATATATGGTTAATACAGGAACACAGGTTCATAAGATTGCAGTATTTTAGAGATTGAAAATATGAAAAAACTGATGATATTACTGATGCTGCTTGCTCCCGCGTCCGTGTGGGGACAAGCTGCGCTGTCGCCTTCCATGAGAATATTTCTCGACGATGTCGCCGTCAATGCTGGCACCGGCCATCGTAAGAGTGCGGTATTGACGACGAAGAACGCCGAAGGCTTGGTCCCTGTGTTTCTTCATCTCGACGGTTCCGATTGCCGGACGCAGCTTGAGGCCGCGGGTGTGAAAATCGGGACTATGACGGGAGAACTTGCTACCGCACGTATTCCTTTGGATAAGATCGGCGAGGTCGCCGCTCTTGATTGCGTGAAATATATTGAGAAAGGCGCGCCCGTGACCTGCAAACTCGATGAAGCGAATGTGGAAACAGGTGTCGCCCGAATTCATGCCGGCGAATCGCTCCCTTCGGCATTCCGCGGCAACGGAGTTGTCATAGGGCTGGTTGACAACGGTTTTGAATATGGGCATCCCAATTTCTACGATGAGGCTAAAACACACCTGCGCATAAAAAGAGTCTGGGACCAGAACAAAAAAGAAGGTGTGGCGCCTGACGGCTTCTCATACGGAGCTGAATACCGTACTGAAGAGGAGATTATCGCAGCCTCCCACGACATGGAAGAATCGAGCCACGGGACACACGTGCTCGGCATAGCTTCGGGTGCTGACCGTACTGACGGGCATAACTTTAGCGGCATAGCTGGAGAAGCTGACATAGTGCTTGTTTCTCTCAACTCGGAAGAGATGGCTTATGGCGACAACACCACCGTTATCGACGGCATGAAATATATCTACGACTATGCCGAATCGGTAGGGAAGCCCTGTGTCATAAACCTGAGTCTCGGAAGCCATATAGGCCCACACGACGGCACATCGACTTTTGACCGCATGGCCGATGCCCTGCAAGGTCCCGGCAGACTGCTGGTAGGATCGGTGGGAAACGAAGGCAAGCACAAATTTCATCTGGCGGCACATTTTGAGGACTCCAACGGTGTCGATGTGCAGCGTGTAGGCACTTTTGTGGATTTCAAATACATATATTCCGAATATTCCATGGTCGAGATGTGGGGCGATGAAGGCATGCCTTATGAATTCGTTCCCTTTGTCTATAATATAGCCGAAGGCAAGGTTGATAAAGTCTATGAACCCGTCACGGTAGGTGTGGATCATCAGGTGACAGGAGAATACAAATTTACTATTGCGGACGACGGACTGGCAGGAAGCATAAGGTTCCTGGCGGAAATCAATCCCGGCAACGGGAAGGGACATGCCATGGCGATATTTAATTTTTTCCAGTCATCGGAATATCGCATAGGATTCTATATAGGTTCGAAAAAAGACGGGACAGTGCACATGTGGACGGATGATTATTATTCCGGACTCAGTAACTTCGGTTGTGAAGGTTTCCTCGATGGCGACGACGCCTGTTCTGCGGGCGAGATAGGCGGTACGGGCAAGCGTATAATTTCCGTTGGCGCGCACGTCACACGCGATCACTACACCCGCTTCGGCATATATTATCCATCCGGCGAGGAGCAGGGGAATATCGCCTCATTTTCGAGCAAGGGTCCGACGGCCGACGGTCGCGTCAAGCCCGATGTTTCGGCCCCGGGTTCGTATATAGTTTCATCAATGTCGTCGGTTTATACCGGTGCGTTCGCCAAGGCTGTTTCAGTCGTGTGGAACGGGACAAAGTATCCTTTCGGATTTATGCAGGGAAGTTCGATGGCGGCTCCCATGGTCTGCGGCTCGCTTGCCTGCTGGCTGCAGGCCGATCCTGAGCTTACACCCGAAGAGGCAAAGGAAATAATCCGTAACACATCTGTGACCGATGATTTCACCGGAGAGCTTTCATCCGAAGGTGACAACATGTGGGGATATGGCAAATTCGATGCCTGGAACGGCCTTAAGGAATGTCTGCGGCAGAGTGGAACAATTCTGCCTGTGAAGAAAACGGAGCAGGCGCTCATATTGAGTGCCGATGGTAAAACAAGTGTGCTTTTTGCTTCTGACCGACAGGATGTTCTTCTCCGGCTCTTCTCAATGTCGGGTATGGAGGTTCTAAGACAAAAAATAGGCTCGGTCCGAAGCGGAGAGGAATATACTGTCGATACGCGAAGCGTTCCTGACGGGATTTATCTTATCCGTCTGACAGACAGTGTTGATGCCGTTTCTCAAAAAATAATAATCAGAAAATAACAGAAATTACTTATGTCAAAACATTTGTTATCGTGTGTATGCCTGGCCTCTGTCGGCATGGCGGTTGCACAAACTATGCCGCCTTCTGTTGAGGAAATGGCAGGCGATTATGTGATAATGAACTATAAAGAATATGAGGGTCAGAAATTGCTTGCCGACATGAAAGACATGCGTATTGATGCAGCAGGACACGACGCATTGAAATTTTCGGGATTCTATATGACGGATTCCGAGGATTTTGCTGTCGCTTACGACCCTCAATCGGGTAAGATCGCGATTCCGTCCGGCACCCAGGTGCTTGGAGGGGATTCGGGCTTCGAGCAGTATCTCTATCTGTGGAATGAAGATAAGGATGAAGTGATGAATTCCGATATAGAATACCTCTTACAGGAGGACGGAACATGGAAAGCGGCTCCTCCTATCGTGCTTATGTCCGGTGTCGAAGGCGGTCAGTTATCGCCTTACTACTTCTCAAATGAGTCGGTAATATGCCGTGCCAATGCCGAAACGGCGAATGTTTCTTATGTAGGCTGGGGTGCCGAGCAGGAGGTTTACATCGAGTCGCGTCCGTCTTATGTCAGGATAGAGAAAAATAAAATCACGGTGTATAATCTTTTGCAGAAAGACCAGTACGGCTACGGATGCTATATGGAAGGCACATATACCGACGACGGCCGCGTGCTGTTCAAGCCTGTTTTGGTCGGACAAAGCAATGACGGAACCTATAAAGTTCTTGCCGGATGCTTATATGACGAACAGGAGAACAGGCCGACCGACATCACCGATGCCGGCGGACGTTCGGAGGGTGTCGTAAGAGGTACTATAGATCTCGATGCCGGTGTGCTTGAACTGGAACCTATGGCAATCTGGACAGCATCGTTGCATGACTCTTTGGTGATTATCGATTCCGATAGAAGATACTACGAGTTTGTCAAGTCCGTAAAGGTTACTTTCGAGCCTTTGTCGACATCTTCTGTCGAAAATATTGAGTCCGATGGCGCGAAAGAGGTGCTGAGAGTTGAGTACTTCAATTCCGCCGGACAACGTATATCGGCTCCCTGTGCCGGATCGTTCACTATAAAGCGCACCATCTACAAGAACCACCTTCCGGAAACGGAAAAAATCTATATCCGTTAAGGACATATAAGTGCGATTTATACTATATGGAGGCTGTGCCGTAAATTAAGTTTTTTACGGCACAGCCTGTTTTATTATTTTCATGCATGGACGAGTGGCGCATCATCGGACGTGCCACGGCATATCCCTGCAAGACTGAATTCTCTAATCCAACCACATAGGTTTAAGGCTGTTGTCCGTATCGTTGACAGTCGTCTTAGATACTTTCGCTCGGCAAAGCTCAAATAAATTTGGCTTTGCTCTCGACTTATTCGTATCTTTGCAGCGATTATACCCTTTCGCGAGATCGCTTGAGAAAACTCATCATATATATTGTCATACTTTTTGCCGCAGTCAGGCTTATCGCCGGAGGCGGTGCCGCAGAACCGGAACTATCCGGCGCGCTGCGTGCCGTTGCGGACGACCGCTTTGATGTGGTGGCAACCGACACTGCGTCAGCTTTTCCGGCCGATACCGCCGCCGTTGATTCGCTTGTGGCGGCGCTACAGCCGTCGTCGGCAACCGTGCCGCCTGTAGCGGCGGCATTGCAGGCTTCCGGGCGTGTACGATACGATAAAGCTGACCTCGAAACGGCTGTCGACTTCAAATCGTCGGACTCGATGGTCATAGTCCGCCGCGATTCGGCGTACATGTATGGCGAAGGAGAGGTGAGCTACGGCGACATCAAGCTCAACGCCGCCGAAATCCAGATGGATCTGAGCGACAACACCGTTTTTGCCGTAGGCCGTACCGACTCGCTCGGCGAAGTTACGGGCAAGCCGGTGTTCAACGACAAGGGCACCGACTACGAAGCCGCCACAATGCGCTACAACTTTGCCACGGAGAAGGGTTATATCACCAATGTGGTTACCCAGCAGGGCGAGGGTTATCTGACCGGCGGCCAGACCAAGAAGGATGTAGACAACAGTTTCTTCATACGCGACGGACGTTATACCACCTGCGACGACCACGACTGCCCGCACTTCTACATGCAGCTGACAAAAGCCAAGGTGGTTCCGGGCAAGAATATAGTCATGGGTCCGGCCTACATGGTACTTGCCGGCCTGCCGCTGCCTCTGGCGGTTCCTTTCGGCTACTTCCCTTTCACCGACAGCTATGCTTCGGGTATCATCGTCCCCAGTTTCGGCGACGATTACAACCGCGGTTTCTATCTCAGTAACGGCGGTTACTATTTTGCCATCAACGACAACATCGACCTGGCGCTGACGGGTGAAATCTACACCAAAGGTTCGTGGGGATTGCAGGCGACCTCGACCTATAACAAGCGCTACAAGTACAGCGGCAACTTCAACCTGAGCTATCTCAAGACAATCACCGGCGAGAAAGGCTCGCCCGACCATTCGTCGCAGACAAACTTTCAGGTACTCTGGAGCCACACCCAGGATTCCAAGGCCAACCCGAACATGTCGTTTTCGTCATCGGTCAATTTCACGACTTCCGGCTACTCGCGCAACGACCTTAACTCGTATTACTCGCCTTCGTTCACCGAGAATACCAAAAGCTCGACTATAAACATGACCTACCGCTTTCCGCAGAGCAAATGGTCGCTGTCGACAACGCTCAATATCGCCCAGCGCACTCAGGACTCCACGCTGACGGTTTCGTTTCCCAATGTTACCGTAAGCATGTCGCAGATCTATCCTTTCAAGCGCAAAAAAGCTATCGGTTCCGCGCGCTGGTATGAAAAAATCAAGCTTTCGTATTCCGGCCAGTTGCAGAACTCGCTGACGTCCAAGCAGGATGTCTTTTTCAAAAAAAGCCTTGTCAAGGACTGGCGTAACGGCATGCAGCACCGTGTACCAATCTCGGCCACTTTCAATCTTTTCAATTACATCAACATCACTCCCTCGATCGACCTTACCGACCGTATGTACACCAACAAGGTGCGGCGCAGCTGGGATGCCGATGCAGGTCGTGAGGTATGCGACACGACCTACAGCCTCTATAACGTTTACGACTTCCGTGGATCGGTGTCGCTCGACACCAAGGTCTACGGTTTCTTCCAGCCCTTGGGCTTCCTTGGGAAAAAGGTGAAGATGATACGCCATGTCCTGACGCCTTCTCTTTCGTTCAGCGGCGCCCCAGACTTCGCGTCCAAATTCTTCGGATATTACGGGTCATACGAATACACTGATGCCGAAGGCCGCCCCCAGACACGCGAGTACAATTATTTCCCCAACGCCCTGTTCGGAGTGCCATCGAAAGGCAAGACCGGATCCATGTCGCTTTCGCTGTCAAATAATCTTGAAATGAAAGTGGCCACAAACGATTCAATAGGCGAGAAGAAAATATCGCTGATCGAGAATTTCAGCGTGTCGCAGTCCTATAATTTCGCTGCCGACTCCCTCAATTTCTCCGACATCAACACATCGATCCTGCTGCGGCTCACCAAGGGCTTCAATCTCAATCTTTCGGCGGCATGGGATGTTTACACCTACGGCCTGAACGAATATGGCAATCCTGTGCAGCTCAACCGTCTGCGCATCAACTCCGGCAAAGGGCTGGGACGCTTGCGCCGTACAGGCACATCGTTCTCGTACACTTTAAACAATGATACATTCAAGCGTAAGGACAAAAAAGACCCCAAATCCGACGGAGCCGCCGCAGGTGTAAACAATCCGTCCGCCACACCGTCGGGATATGACGACGACGACAGCGGAAGTTCCGGAGTGACGATGCGTCCCGACGGCTATGCCCAATGGCAGGTGCCGTGGAGCCTGACGTTCAACTATTCCATATCATATGCCTACGGAGCCTTTAACAAAGAGAAGCTTGAGTACGACGGACGGATAACGCAGAACCTCAGCCTGTCGGGTAACATACGTCCTACTCCTAACTGGAATTTCTCGTTTTCGGCATCGTATAATTTCGACACCCACAAGCTTGCATACATGAATTGCAATATCTCGCGCGACCTACACTGCTTTACCATGCGTGCCAGCTTTGTTCCCGTAGGTCCTTACAAGAGCTATAATTTCCACATATCGGTGAAATCCTCGCTGCTGAGCGACCTGAAGTACGACAAGCGTTCGTCGCGTTCCAACGGTATCGACTGGTACTGATTACATTATTCCCGTTTGTTTTTAACATTATTTTGCGGCGTAAATTGCAGATGTCGCAATAGTTATTGCTATTTTAGTGGCTGAAATACTGTGAAATACGCACTTTCAGTGTTGTGAAATCACAAATTATCTGCATCAACAGCCGATTTTCTATAAAATATTCACCGACAAACTAAACCGAAATGAAAAACCCTTTCTTGCAATGGCAGCCATAGGCGCACTTGCCCTGTGGACATCCTGCTCAAACGAAGAGTTTCCCGCACCTGTCCCCGGCGGCGACGGCACAGTGACCTTTACAGCTACACTTCCGGCAAACATCAGCAGCCGTGCCTACGGCGACGGCGAAGTAGCCAAGACCCTGCACTATGCAGTCTACGAAGCCGGCAAGGACGACGTGGTATTCGCTTCAGACGTCGCAGGCGACCCCGCGGCCACCGTTGTCAGCAACACACAGTTCACCCTGACACTGCAGCTGGTCAAAGGCAAGAGCTACGACTTCATCTTCTGGGCAGACGCCACCGAAGGCAGCCCCTACACCTTCAGCTCCTCCGCCAAAGGCGTGACCGTCAGCTACGAAAACCTCAGCGGCAACAACGAGAACCGCGACGCATTCTTCCAGGCAGTCAAAGGTCTTGAGATCAGTGGCCCGATGCAGCAGCCCGTCGAGCTTCGCCGACCCTTCGCCCAGTTCAATATCCTGACCTCCGACCTGACAGCCCTCGAGGCTGCCGGCACAAGCGTCGCCAAAGTCGACGTGACAGTCAAAGGCGTACGCAACAGCCTCAACCTGTATAGCGGTATCGCCGACGGAGCCGAAGACGTGACCTTCACCGCCGAGGAACTCCCCGGCCAGAGCTACACGATCGACGGCAAGGCCTACGACTTCCTTGCCATGAACTATCTTCTGACAGGTATCGAACTTGAAGGCAGCGACGTGCAGGCCGCCAAGCGCGAGCTGATGGACGCCTCGGCCGTGATCACTTTCGACTCTGCCGACGGCGCCACCTCCACCGTGGAAGTACCCTCTATGCCCGTACAGCGCAACTACCGCACCAATATCTACGGCGCATTGCTGACATCGTCCCTCGATCTTACGATAGACGTCAAGCCCGATTTTTTCGAGCCTGAAAATAATATCCTTGTTTGGGACGGAAGCGAGAAAGAACCTCCGACCGACGACGCTGCAAAGACTGTGACAATCAGTTCTCCTGCGGAGCTGGCCGGTTTTGCCGCCAATATCAACAGAGGAAAGACTTATAACGGATATACAGTAATACTTAAATCCGATATAGATCTGTGTAACAAGCCGTGGACTCCCGCCGGCAATGTCGATGCTTATCCATCCATAACATTCGACGGCACATTCGACGGAGGCGGCCACGTAATAAAGAACCTCAATGCCACTTCGCGCGGCAACTACGCTTCGGCCGGCCTGTTCGGTTCGTCGACTGGTGAAGTAAAGAATCTGACGATAGAGAACGCCACAATCGTCAGCGACCATTATGCAGGCGCATTCGTCGGTTTCTCGTCGTCGAACGTCGGTTTCCTCGTTGAGAATTGCGAACTTCGCAACTCTACAGTCACTTCCGCTCCCGCATGGACAGGTACGGAATACGATAACGGCGACAAAGTAGGCGGTATCGTAGGCTACAGTGTCAGCGGCGACGTAATCACCGATTGCCGTGTCATCGGCTGTGAAATCGAGGGTTATCGTCATGTGGGCGGTATCGTGGGCGCTGCCAACGGCAACCGTGCGACGGTCACCGGCTGCACGGTATCGAATACGACAGTGACGCAGAACTTCACCAACGGCTACAAGAGTTACAATTCCATCAAAGCCATGCGTGGCGAAATCATAGGCTGGGACGGTTCCGCCTCGCAGAGTGAGCCTCTGATGGCCTACGGCGACAATAGTGCTACAGCTGTCACTCTTGCCACCAAAGGCGTGCATCCCGTCGTGGGTAATCTTTCGGACGCTCTTGCGGCCGGCGGCGAGATGGCGCTGACTGTTCCCACCGAAGAAATCGACCTGTCGCAGGTCGATCCTACCGCTGACCTTGTGCTTACACTCGAAGCCAAAGTCGGAAAAATCCGTCTGGGCACCACTAACGACGAGCGCGGACACATCACCATCCGCGTTCCCAACGGAGTCGAATGGCCTCAGCTTGTCGGCCTTTACGGCGACGACCGTCTGGTCAACCTCACAATCGAAGGTTCGCCCGAATCAGCTGCCGCACTTGCCGGATTCCAGACTCCGGACTATGTGAAGAACGTGACTTTTAAGAACATCCACTTTTCCGGAAAGGGCATCAACATTCTCTATGGCATAAATACGGTCGACAAATTTGTTGTAGAGGGCTGTAATTTCACAGGGATGACAGAACCCGCAATCTGGGGCAATTTCGGCGAAAACCATGACAAGACTATCGACATCGCCGTGCGCGACAACAAAGTCAGCTTTACTTCCGGCGCCGCCTCTTCATCGAACGGCTTCTATCTGCCGTCGAACTACGGCGGAAAGGTGATAATAACAGGCAACACTGTCGTAGACGCTCCTTATCACGGCATCTATTGCAGCTGGGGCCGTGATGTGGAAATCAGTGGCAACACCATCATCGGCGCAAACCGCGACGGCATCAAGGCCGAGAACGGCGAAGGATCTCTCCGCATCAGCGGCAACTCTGTAAGAGCCAAAGAGAACGGCATCCGCGTGAAAGCCTTTGCCGGAAACTCGCTCGCCATGACCGGCAACACTGTCGATGTCGGTGAAATGAAAGCATTTGCCGGTGGCGAGCCATGGGGCATGCTTGTCGTAGGAACGAAGGCAACATCTCCGGCGCTTGAAATCAGCGGCAACAAAAAGACGGGAAGCACCGACTATTGGTTCAGCTGCGATATTCCCGGATTCGACGGCGACGCAGTCTGGAATTGAAATATCTTCTGAATAATATTAATAAAACAGCGACGGCTTCCAAAATGAAGCCGTCGCTGTTTCTGTATTCTCCCATCACACATCCGTCTAAAACTCTCTACTCTCGAAGCAGACGTGCCACGGCACGTCACTACGTTAAGTGCGCTTCTCTAAACTTTAAATCTTCAACCCTAAACCTGACGGCACGTCCCTATTTTAACTCCCCGACGGCGCGGATGGTGACTACAGGAGCCGAAGGGTCGTTGCTGATTACCTGTACACGGGCGTTGAGTATATCGCCGGGAAGCTGCGAAGGATCGACATTCAAGGTGAGTACAGCTGTTTTTCCGGCTTTTATTTTTTCCGAGGATACGGAGGCTTCTATGCCTTTGTCGCCCGAGTAGACGCGGCGTATCAGCAGCGGGGAACGTCCGTCGTTGCGCAGGGTAATGCTGCGGGATGTTTTTTCGGACTGGTGACGGTCGAGTCGGCCGAAATCCAGCCGGTCGGTTTCAGGGCGTATCACCGGTGCTTTTGCGCGTGCAGCGTCGGAGAGCTTCGAAAAATCCTCTTTTACCATGGCAACCACAGGCAGTTCGCGGGGTTCGCTGCCGTCGCCGGCGTCGAGCGTCACGGTGGAGCTGACAAGCCCGTAGAGCGGGCATCGGTCGCTGTGGAAGTAGAATACCAGCGAAAACTGTTCGCCCGGGCCTACGGTTTCGGGTGCGGTGTTGGCTCCTATGTATGGAGGCAGATTGCCCACGCGCGGACGCACTTCATGGGCCGAGCGGTTGTAGCCGTCGACAAATACCGTCTGGGTTTTTCCCTTTGTCACTTCTCCGGCCATTACGGCGCCGGTGCGCAGTTTAAGTGTGCCGAAATCGACAGGAAAGCGCTGTCCGACAGTCGAGGCCGAACCTACGACAACGCCTTTTACTTCAAGGGTCGAGGTTGCCGGTTCGGTATTGGAACTTATCCGTATTTTTTTTGAGAAGCGTCCGGGGCGTCCGGTGGGGTCGAAGCTGACTACGATGGCGGCCGTGTCGCCGGGCGCGAGAGGTTCGCGGCTTATTTGCGGAGTGGTGCATCCGCACGAGGCACGGGCGCCGGTCAGCAGCAGCGGGGAGTCGCCGCTGTTGACATAAGGAATCTCGCAGCTGACGATTCCGTCATCCTCGTCGAACGCACCGAAATCGTGGACGCTTGAAAGCCATGTGATTGCCGGTCCGGCTAAAGCGGTCGGCGCAAGAAACGCCGCGTATGCTGCCGCGGCGAGCAGTCTGAGAGTCTTCATAGGGCAAAATTAGTTATTTTCCGCTTTCCCGACCTGTTTCGGCGCCATATATTTTTTGACGATGCTGGTAAGGTAAACCGTGAAAACCGGAAACATAAGCATCCCCGACACTGAAAGTACCATTGCCAGCGCCTTGCCTACAGGAGTAATGGCGTAGACCGAGGCACCCAGTGTGGTGGTCTGCATCACGCACCACCACAGCGAATCGCCGTAGCCCGATATGCCCGGATTGATGTCGCTTTCGCGTTCGTAGAAAAGCATCGACGAGAAATAGACCAACAGTACCACTATGCTCATATAGCTTGAAAACAGACCGATGATACGGTTCTTCGACACATAGCCCATCACTATGGCCATAGCCATGCACGCCCGTACAGTCGGGACGTAGTGCAGGACGGTGGACAGTCCGGATGTGTTGGTGAAAAGCGCTTCCGCCCCCACGGCATGGATTAAGCTGCGGTAGGGAACGGACACAAGCAGGAAGATGAGGTGTGTCGCAAAATAGTGCCGGGGTCTGCGTGAGAAAATCATCTCGCCGAAGAAGTCGACGAGGTAGACGACGCATATCCACACCTGAAAACGCGCGTAAAGGCTTCCCTGTTCGCCGAAGGCCACGCGTCCCGAAGCCGAAGAGAATACATCGAGCGATATAAGGGCTATCAGAGCCAGCGACGCTCCAAGAACGAGCATTCGTAGCGGAGGGAGTATTTTTCCTTTAAGCGGTGAATCGGCGGGCATAAGATGATAAATTGCTGTGGACTACTGTTATAACAATGCTTTTGTGACAATGGTTCGGGCTGTGAACGGATGTTAAAGCGCACCGAGTGTGGAAACGGTGTCGAAAGGGCCTGTATGCGTCATAACTTTGCATTGCGGCAGGACAAAAACAAATGATCCCTGCAGAAAATAACCTTTAAATTTTTAATTTCTATGACAGACAGAACAGAAAATGAAACACATCCGCAGGAGCAGCCACAGCCTGCGCAGGACACAACGGATTCCGCAGCGACAGATGTCGGCGGCGGCAGCGACATCAGTGTAGGAATGTATCAGTCGGAACTCCGGCAGCGCACGGGCCGGGCGTCCGACGGCGATGTGGAGGACAGTTGCCCTTCTTTCCTTGCCAATATTCCGGCAAGCATCTGGGACGAATAGCCACCCGCCCTCCCCTCCCCATCTAACTACGTAAAGATGGGGATATAAGAAGTAGAGGAGCTTCGCCCCTCTCTAATCTCTCTATCTAAACTCTCAACTCTCGAAGCAGACGTGCCACGGCACGTCCCTACGTTAAGTGCGCTTCTCTAATCTTTCCTCTCTTTTCTAAACATTAAACTCTAAACTCTAAACTTTCAACCTTAACCCCTAACCCTGACATGCCACGGCATGTCCCTACTATCAAATCTCTCATCTAAACAAAAACAATGATTACTACAACTTCACTTCTGCAGTCGCAGGCACCCGGCCTGCTCCGTAACTCCGTCGACCAGCGTATAGTAAAAATCCGCCCAATGTCGACACCCATCGACCAGCTGTCGCGCTGCGGTTCCGCACGTCAGGCATCGGCTATGACTGTCGACTATTATACGGTCGATACCAAAGCGACAGAAACGACCTCCACCCAGGCTTGCGGCGGCAAGACAGGAACACGCCGCAGCGACGACATCTATACCCATCGTCTGCAGACTGCCGACAACAGTATTTTCGAAGTCAGCGAAACGCTGCTTGTGCCCGAAGTCCCTTCGAAAACGGATGGCGACGCATCGGAAAGTCCGTTGGTGCTCTATGTCTATGCCAGTGTGGACAACGGCGGAGGCATCGAGGTGGCGCCTGTCAACTCTGCCCGTGACGCCTCAGGCGGGATATTCATGCCTGAGATACCTGCCGGATCCAGGATAATACGCATGGGGCGCGCAGCCACCGAACTCGACGTGCAGACCGGACAGTTCTCTGTGGTGCCGCGCAAATCCGACAACTACTGCCAGATTTTCAAGATGCAGATCGAGCAGAGTACTCTTGCCAAAATTGCCAACAAGGAAACAGGTTGGAGTTTTTCCGACCAGGAGGAGGCCGCGGTCATCGACATGCGTCTTGGCATGGAGAAAAACTTTCTATTCGGCGCCAAGTCGCGAATGTTCAATCCGGCGAAGAACGAACAGGTCTACACCACAGGAGGCATCTGGTTCCAGGCCCGCAAGGAGCATAGCCTGAATCTGTCCACTCTTACCGAAAGCGACCTAATAGAACTCTGTTCCGACGCTTTCACGGGCAACAGCGGCAACCGCCGCAAGATTTTCATCTGCGGCACCGGAATGATGGAGGAACTCAGCAAAATCACACTGAACCGCTGTGTGCGCGCCGAGAGCACGACCGTGAAATGGGGCATAGAATTCAACGAGATACGTACCAATTTCGGACGCCTCTTTATTGTCCACTCGGAGATTTTCGACCAGTGCGGCCACAGCGACGACGGTTTCATCATCGATCCGGATTATCTGACCAAATATTCGCATCTGCCTTTCCGCGCCGAGAGCCTCGATCTTCGCCGTTCCGGACAGCGCAACACCGATGCCGTCGTGCTCACCGAGGCTTCGTGCCTTGTCCTGCGCCATCCCACAGCCCACATGCGTGTAATCGGTAGACGACAGTGACCATGCTGCGCACATTTTCCACCTCAGAATTTGTCGCATACTATCGCCAACAGTCCGGACTGGCAGTCACCGGTTCGGACTGTTCCATCGAAGTTACCGACGGTATCGCGGTCGACGGCCTTATTGCCGATGCGTTGCGGCGATGGTATGCGGAGCAGCTCGACACTGCCGATCCCAGGCTGCTGCCGGTGTCCGACGTAGGCCCTACGTTGCGACCTACGGCCTATGCCGTGCCCGAGGGTGCTTGTCGTCTGGTTTTTCCCGCCTCGACGCGCCGCATAATTTTCGTGCAACCCGAATCGACGGGAGCGCCGGCCGTACCGCATCCTGCCGACGCACTCGACGAGGTGTTGCGGATGCAGGATAATCCTTATACCGCCGCTACGGCTGCGGAGCCGGAGGCCGTGGCAGTCGCCGGCAGCCGCACGGAAATCTATCTCTGGCCCACGGTCACATCCATAGCCTCGGCAATGGCTGTTATCGATCCGGGATCCGACACATTTGTTCTCGACGAAATCCTGCTCTCCCGCCTGCCCGCCTTATCACAGATAATACCCCATCTCCCCACCCCCATCTAACTACGTAAAAATGGTGCTATAAGAAGTGGAGGGGCTTCGTCCCTCTGTAATCTCTGCTTTCTCATCTAAACTCTAATCTAAACCTTAACCCCTAAACATGACATGCCACGGCACGTCGCTACGTTCGCTCTTCTCTAATCTTTCATCTTAACTCTAAACTTTCAACTCTCAACCTTAAACTTTAAAGATGCACTCTACCAATCCAAGACTACTGGCTGCCGCATGTTCGGCATGGCAGGCCGCAGCCGCTTTCCGCGAGCGCCGCTCGCGTTTCAAGAACTTCACTTACGGCGACCAGTGGGGCGACCTGACTCTCGACGCCGACCGACGCCTGCGCCGCGAGGACGATGTGTTGCTCGATTCCGGCCGCCGTCCCGTGACCAATAATCTTATCCGCCAGATGGTGAAGACCGTTGTCGGGCGCTACCGCGCCAGGCGTGCCGATGCGGTGCAGGGACATACTGATTCCGGACCTATGGCGGAAATCGCCGCACGCAACGACCTCGACGAATTGGACGCACGCATGCTTGAGGAATTCCTTATCAGCGGTTGTGCCGTGCAGCGCGTCGTCGACGAGCGCCGTTTCTGCGGTTGCGGTGTGTGGGTCGACAATGTTGATCCGCGACGGCTGTTCTTCCGCCGCTTCTCCGACCCTCGCGGACTCGACATCGAACTGATTGGTATGCTCCACGATATGTCTATGCCCGAGGTGATAAGCCGCTTCGCCGCCGGCTCGTCGCATCGCGCCGATCGTCTTCGGCACATATTCGCACCTTCCGGCGCGGGATCCGTGCTCGATGCCGAAGCTGCAGTGGGTGTCGGCGGCACTGCCGACAGTACCGATTTTTTCACCGCCGCGGCTCCCGATCGCTGCCGGGTGGTGGAGGTGTGGACTTTCGATTGTAGGCACGACCGTACAACAGCGCCCGAGTTCTTCTGGAAATGTCATTTTCTGGCACCGGACGGAACCATACTCGACAGTTTTGCATCGCCATATCCTCACGGCGGCCATCCATTTGTGCTTCGTCTGTATCCGCTCACCGACGGAGAGATCCATCCATTTGTCGAAGATGTCATAGACCAGCAGAAGTACATCAACCGCCTGGTGGTGATGATAGACCATATAATGGCCTCGTCGGCAAAAGGTGCTCTGCTTTTCCCTCTCGACCAGCTTGCCGATAACTATAGTATCAATGACATAGCCCGCTATTGGAATCGCCCTGATGCCGTCATCCCTGTTTCCGGCAAGGGGGTGGAGCTGCCTCGTCAGCTCGTCACACAGGCTGCCGACGCCGGTGCCTACAGTCTGCTGTCGCTGCAGATGAAACTCTTCGACCGCATATCTGGGGTCGGCGACTCGCTCTTGGGGCGTGTGGCTTCTGCGGGCACGGGAGCCGAACTCTATAACAGCCAGGTGGAGAACGCAACACTGGCGCTTGCCGATATTTTCCGCACATACGAAGCTTTTATCGCCGCCCGCGACACCAAAATCCGCACATCCCGCTAAGGATGTGCCATGACAAATCGGGTTTAAGGTTTAGAGTTGAGTGTTTAGAGATGAGCGAGGGGTGAACTGCGGTTTCACGTAGTGACGTGCCGTGGCACGTCTGCTTTGTGCTTTAAGGTTTAAATTCCGGAGCGATAAAAAGCCGGGGACATGGCAGCTTGTGCATGTCCCCGGCATATAGGGAGGGGCAAGAAAGGTCTTTAACCCCTAAACGTTAAACTCTAAACTTTAAACCTTTATTTCACCAGAACCTTGGTGCTTACGCCTCCGTTGCGGCGGATATAGATTCCGGGAATGAGATTGTCGGTGTCGACACGCAGACCCTGCAGGTTGTAGTACTCGGCATCGGCGGCGTCGGCTACTTCGACTGCGTCGACTCCGGTTTCGAACGGACGTACGAGTTCGACGAGGAAGCGGTCGACATGCAGACGGAAGCCTGTGGGATTGGTGGGTACAAATCCGAAATACAGTGTGCCTTCGTTTACGATAGTGAATTCGTGCACGGTTTCCTCGGTGACATTGCCGACAACGGCTTGGTTCTCGACTATTGTCACGGCTCCTTCGTGGGTTTCGGAAGCTGCGGGCGACATAATCAGCTGATATCCTTCCTGGTCGCCTGCCATGTAGGCGTAGGCATGCATTGTGATTCTGTATTCGCCGGCGACTGCATGGACGGGAGGTGTAAATGCCCATGGCATTTCCTCGCATTCGTCGAAGCTGCGGTCGGTGCGCAGACACTCGTCTGCCGAGTTGTAATACCACTTGTTGGAATATGTGCCAGACCAGTAGTCGTCGTAGCCCACGGTGGGAGTTGTCCAGAGGTTCATGTGGTCGTAGTTGGTGAAGTCGGCTTCATAAGGTACTTCAAATGGAGCGCCGAACACCAGTTCGGATGTGTTGGCTCCGATGATGCTCTCGGTTCCGGCATGTATGGCTGTCACCTTGTAGTAATATGCCCCGATAGTCAGTTCGCTGACGTCGTCGGTATAGCTTGTGCCGTTGAGGTCTTCGGTAAGTACTGTTTCTTCTGGCATACGGGTGATACGGTAGCGTATAGCTTCCTGATCGATGTATCCGCCGTTCACTCCGGTTTCTACGGGTTCGAATGTGATGGTAACGCTCTTGCCGTCCTCCGACAGGGTAGCTACGGCGTTTTTGGGAGTGGTGGGAGCATCCGGTCCTACCCAGCCGCTTGTCGTTGTGGCGGGGTCTGAGGGCTTGCCGTTAAGATATGTCACGACGCTGTAGTTGTACTCGCCTGCTGCCGGCAGGTCTGTGTCAATAATATTGATTTGGTCGCCGGGCTGGAGTTCGGTCTGTTCTGCCACGATAAAGTCGCCGTTGCGGAGTACCTGCATTTTCTCTATTGTCGGGAGGGCGGCGCCGGTCACGTCCATGACAGGCAGTGTGAATGTCAGTTCTACGCTCATGGCGCCGGCTGCACCGGGTGTAGCGCTCAGGTCGGTGATTTTTTCAGGTACTATATTGGATTCGCGGACAAGGATTTCGTCGATATAGACGTCCTTGCTGTCGCTCATGCCGAAAGCGCGGAATGCGATGTGGTAGCGGCCGTCGGTTTCGACGGTGAAGAATGTGGATTTCCGGTCGCGCATGTTATTCGAAACCTCTTCGGTATAGAGTACACGGTCAAGGCCTTCGGCTGTTGCCGTGCCGCCTATGCGGGCCTCGATCGTACGAGGTGCGCAGCCACTTTCGTTCCAGTTTTCGAAGCGGAGTTCGTAGAGCTGTCCTGCTGTCAGGTCGAACGGAGGCAGAACCATCCATACGTCGGAACCGCTGCCCCATACGGATGCATATCCGCTTGCCAGACGCCAGTCGCGGCTGCCGCTTGTGTGGAAAACCGTAATAAGGTCGAATGAATCGGATGTGCCGAAGTCCTGGACATAGGGCAGAGGCATTGAACCGCCGGCCATTACGTAGTTGGTTCGTGTCGGGTTGTTGCTGCTTTGTCCGTCAAGTTTTGTGTATATGGCATAGGTGTATGAACCCAGGCCGGGTATTGTATTGTCGATATATGGAAGATCTCCGTTCCATGAGTATTCGAGCACCTCGGTTGTGTTGCCGTACTCGCGTCGTATCTCGTATGAAAGCTTTGAAGTGTCGATCCATCCTCCGTTTACGCCTTCGGTCGGCGGGATGAATGTTATTGTTACGGAGCGGTCACCGGTGGCTGTAGCCGTGGCCTCGGTTACGGGTTTTGCGAATGTGTCGGGACCTACCCACGAACTCTTGACGGGTGCCGTGGCTGAGGATGTGCCGTTTTCGTTGAAAGGTACAACCATGTACCAGTACTCGCCGCCGGCGGGCACTGACGTGTCGATGTAGGATGCTTCGGCGCCGGGAGTTCCGCCTTCGACTGTTGCCACAAGCAGGCTTTCAAGCTCGCCGGACGCGAAAGAGCGGGATGTATTGCGGTAGATGCGTGCGCCGCTTATGGATGTCAGCTCCGAGTCGAGGTCGCTTTTTTCCGGCCAGTTCCAGCTAAGCACGGCTTCGAGGGCGCCTTCGGCGGCAGCGTTGACGTCGAAGCCCCATACAGCGCCGGGATGTGCAAGAAGTTCTTCGACCTGTATGCCTTTGACCCAAAATTTGCCCATCCACTTGGACGATGTGGCTTTTAAACCGATGTAATAGGTGCCGTCGCTTTCGGGTGTGAATGCTCCGCCGAGCAAGGTGAATTCCTTCTCTTTGAAGTTTTCGCAATTGTAGAATTCTATCATTCCCTCGGGTGACTGCTGTGTTCCGGCCGACAATGTGAATCTTTCGTAGTCCGAAGTGTAGCTGGAATAGTGTTTCACCATTGCGCTGATTTTGTATGTCACACCTCCCGAGAGGGTCACTGACGGTGAAATCATCCAGTCGTTGTCGGGTCCTTTGCCGCTGCTCGAGCCGTCCATCATGGCGGCGGCGTTCTCAGGGTCGTAAGTGAAATGATTGTAGGTGCCGTCGGCATCGCCTGTACCGTCGATGTTCACCCATGTGTTGTAGGACGCCTCGTCGCTTATTGTCAACATGACGGGGTCTGCCGCCCACAATGAGCCGGCTGCTGCCAGAGTCAGGATTGTGAGTAATTGCTTTTTCATGAAATTTGGAATTGGTTTATAGTTTTGTTGCTCTGATCGGATGCTTATACTGTCGCTTTGGATGCTGTTGCTTTGTGACATGATGCAAATGTAATTAAAAAAGATTAATTTTTATGCAAGTTGATAGATTTTTATTATATAATATATAAGGACAAAACAACAGGCTGTGCCGTAAAACGAAATTACGACACAGCCTGTCATCCGCGCCGCAGGCGCGTTAAACTATAAACTTTAAAGTGCGCATTATCAGCGATAGTCGCTGAAACGTTCCTGCAGTTTTTTTCTGGCGAAGAAAATTCTGCTCTTCACGGTACCGAGCGGCAGGTTCATGTGTTCTGCGATCTCGTTGTACTTGTATCCGGCCACGTGCATCGAGAACGGGATTCTGTATTCGTCGGCGAATTCGTTTATTGCGTCAGTTATTTCACCGGCGCTGAATGAACCTTCGGGGCTTTCGAGTCCTGAATCCTGCGACAGGTTCAGGTGGTATAGGTTGTCGGTAGTGTCGACTACTGTTGCCGCGCGTCCTGCACGTCGGTAGTTGTTTATGAAGATATTCCGCATGATAGTGAACACCCAACCTTTGAAGTTGGTGTTCTCGGCGTACTTCTCTTCGTTGTCCAGGGCCTTCAGGGTGGTGTCCTGTAGCAGATCGTAGGCGTCATCGCGGTTTGAGGTGAGCATGTAGGCGAAGTTCAGAAGATTGCTCTGAAGGTTCATCAGTTCGGATTGGAATTTAGCGCTTGCCATGATCGTATTGTTTTTATGGTTATTTTGAATAGTATCTGTGATGTGATTTAGTCTTTTGACGATGCAAGTTTAGGTAGAAATTCACGTCTGTCAAGATTTTTAGCGTTAAAATGTGTAAACATTATGCTGTTTGAGCTTTGTGGCGTATAAAGCGCTGTATATAAGGTGATAATAAAAATAGTATGCTGTTACATAATTGTTACAATGGTGTGGCAAAACTGGAAATGCAACGGTTTTGTAACGCAAATGTGTTTGTTTGGACATCGTATTTTATAGGCCTTGTATGTAATTTTATGAAGGCAGATGTGTCTAATATATACCATTTCAATAAGGAGAAATATATAGACATAAATACGCTTCGGGGCATTCTGATCGGGTAGATCCGAATGCCTTTTTTTCGTGCATCGATGTATTGGGTGTGTATAGCCCGTACCTTAACGCTTTTTTTTGTACTTTTGCAAAAACATCAGAATATGGAAGTTTTCGACTACATATTGCTTGCCATCGCCGGGACTGCACTTATCACGGGAGCTGTGTCGGGGCTTGTTCGCCGTGTGGCATCGATAGCAGGTCTTGTGGCGGCCATAGCTGTGTGCTGGTTCTTCGGCGATGCCATAGCTGACACAGCCATAAAACTCGCACCCGAACAGTCGGCTCTGATGCGCAGCCTTGCTTTCGCCGTGGTTTTCGTGCTCGTCTATCTGGCGGTAAGGCTGTTGGGCGGTCTTTTCCGCTCCGCTCTTTCGGCTTTGAAACTGGGTCCTGTCGACCGTCTTGCCGGCGCCTTGTTCAGCCTCTTTTTGTGGATGCTGGGTGTGAGCATAGTGATGAATATCTATATGACCGCGGCTCCGTCGCGTGCGTCCGGGCTTTTGCAGCCCGACAGACCATGGCGCGGCGCTGTGGCGGCTCTGGCGCCGGCGGTTCTCGACCGCGTGGCGTCGTGGCACAACTTTGAGGGCTTTGCAGATGTTATACCTTCGGCAGAAAAAGCCCGCGACTGAATACATATATATAATGGAACAGGAAAACGAAAACCGCAAGATAATAGATGATGCCGCTTCGTCGGAGTACAAGTATGGCTTCTCGACCGACATCGACACCGACATCATTCCCCGCGGACTGAGCGAGGAGGTCGTGCGCCTGATATCGGCAAAGAAAGGTGAGCCGCAGTGGTTGTTGGACTTCCGTCTTGAGGCTTACCGCCATTGGCGCACCCTGACAATGCCGCGCTGGGCGCATCTGCGTATCCCCGAGATTGATTTCCAGGATATAAGCTACTATGCAGCACCGCGCACCAAAGCTGCTCCCGGCAGCCTCGACGAGGTGGATCCGCAGCTGCTCGACACTTTCAACCGTCTTGGCATTCCCTTGCAGGAGCAGAAAGCTCTGGCGGGCATGGCCGTCGATGCGGTGATGGATTCGGTGTCGGTGAAGACCACACACCGCGAGAAACTTGCCGAACTCGGCATTATTTTCTGCTCGCTTTCGGAGGCTGTGCGCGACTATCCCGATCTGGTACGCCGCTATTTAGGAAGGGTGGTCGGTTACCGCGACAATTTCTTCGCGGCGCTGAATTCGGCGGTGTTCTCCGACGGCTCGTTCGTCTACATCCCCAAAGGCGTACGCTGCCCGATGGAACTGTCGACCTATTTCCGCATAAATGCCGCAGGAACAGGCCAGTTCGAGCGTACTCTAATAGTGGCCGACGACGATTCGTATGTCAGCTACCTCGAGGGTTGCACGGCGCCTATGCGCGACGAGAACCAACTTCATGCCGCCATAGTCGAAATAATAGTCGAGGACCGGGCCGAGGTCAAATACTCCACGGTCCAGAACTGGTATGCCGGCGATGACGAAGGCCGCGGCGGCGTGTTCAACTTCGTGACCAAACGCGGGCTGTGCCGCGGCGACTATTCGAAGCTGTCGTGGACGCAGGTGGAAACCGGTTCGGCCATCACCTGGAAGTATCCATCGTGTATTCTGGCCGGCGAGGGAGCTGTCGGGGAGTTTTACTCCGTAGCTGTCACCAACCGCCGGCAGCAGGCCGACACGGGTACAAAGATGATACATATCGGCAGTAACACACGTTCGACTATAGTGTCGAAAGGCATATCGGCAGGACGCAGCGAGAACAGTTACCGCGGTCTTGTCAAAGTGGCTCCGGCGGCATCCGGCGTGCGCAACTACACACAGTGCGACTCGCTGTTGCTTGGCAGCGAATGCGGCGCACATACTTTCCCTTACATCGACGTGGCCAACGATACGGCGGTGGTGGAACACGAGGCAACGACCTCGAAGATTTCCGATGACCAGATTTTCTACTGCAACCAGCGCGGGATTCCGACAGAAGAGGCTGTGGCGCTGATTGTCAACGGCTATGCCCGTGAAGTAATGAACAAGCTGCCTATGGAATTCGCAGTCGAGGCTCAGAAGTTGCTGGCTATCACTCTGGAAGGCTCGGTGGGGTGATAGGGCGGTCGCGTCATGTCTTATACGCCACCGCAAATCATGACGTGCCACCGCACGTCCCTGCAATTCCGCTAAACTTTAAACTGTAAACACTAAACAACATAATGTCCGATCTTCTAAACGTCAAAGACCTGCGCGCCGGAATCGAAGGCAAGGAAATACTGCGCGGAATAAATCTCACCGTACGCCCCGGTGAAGTACATGCCATCATGGGTCCCAACGGCTCAGGCAAGAGCACCCTTTCCGGTGTGCTGGCCGGCGATCCCCGTTTTACCGTCACGGGCGGTACGGCCACTCTCGGCGGCACCGACCTGCTGGCTCTGTCGCCCGAGGACCGTTCGCACGAAGGTTTGTTCCTGTCGTTCCAGTACCCGGTGGAGATTCCCGGGGTCACTATGGTCAATTTCATGCGTGCGGCCGTCAACGCCAAGCGCAAATATCTCGGACAGGAGCCTCTTTCGGCCGGCGACTTCCTGAAAATGATGCGTCAGAAACGCGCGATAGTGGAGCTTGACAACAAACTGGCCTCGCGTTCGGTCAATGAAGGATTTTCCGGAGGCGAGAAGAAACGCAACGAGATTTTCCAGATGGCCGTGCTCGAGCCTCGTCTGAGCATACTTGACGAAACCGACAGCGGACTTGACATAGATGCCCTGCGCATTGTGGCCGGAGGTGTTAACAAGCTCCGCAGCGAGTCCAACGCCACTATAGTCATCACCCACTACCAGCGTCTGCTCGATTACATACGCCCTGATTTCGTGCACATCCTGTACAAGGGACGCATCGTCCACTCCGGCGGTCCCGAATTGGCTCTGGAACTGGAAGAGAAAGGCTACGACTGGATCAAGGAGCGCATCGACAACGACGAACAGGCATGAACTCAACGCTTATGAACAACTCCCTGACGCAATATCTTGACCTCTACGACAGCGCCCGTCCGCTGATCGAGTCAGCATCGCCCGCGGCGCTCAATGACCTGCGTCCTGCGGCTCTTCAGGCTCTTCAGGCTTTCGGACGCTTTCCGCGCCGCGGCGACGAGTCTTATGCCACCACTGATGTCAATGCTCTCTATGCCGCCGATTTCGGTCTGAACCTCAATCGTCTGCCTCTTGGCGCCGATGCCTCGTTCCGCTGCGACATTCCGGCACTGAGCACTCTGATGGGAGTGACGGTCAACGATTCTTTTCTTCCGTCGCCGGCTCTTGAACGCACACTGCCGCAGGGTGTGGAGGTGATGCCTCTTGCCCGTGCGGCCAAACTATATCCCGAACTTGTGGCTTCGCATCTCAACGGTCTTGCGGCGAATGCCACGGCGGTGTCGGCGCTGAACACTCTGCTGCTGCAGGACGGTGTTTTCGTCCGTGTGGCCGACGGTGTCAGCCTCGACCGTCCGGTGCAGATAGTGAACACATTCCGTTCGTCGGCGGCTGTGATGGCCGTGCGCCGTGTGCTGCTTGTTGCCGGCGAGGGCAGTTCTGTGCGCCTGTTGCTGTGCGACCATTCGCCAGCCGACGGCATATCGCGCCTCAGCTGTCAGATTACGGAAATATATGCCGGCGCCGGCTCGCATGTGGAGCTTTACGACCTTGAGAAAAACAGCTGCTCGACGGCACGTACGGCCGAACTTCATGCCCGTCTGGAGCGCGGCGCGCGCCTGAGCCTCAATGCTTCGACTCTTACGGGCGGAAGCACCCGCAATGCCTATACGGTGACTCTCGAAGGCGAGGGTGCCGAGGCTTCTTTGTCCGGTCTGGCCATAGGGTCGGGGACACAGACAGCCGATACTTCGGTGCGCCTGCGCCATACCGCTCCGCACTGCAGCTCGCAACAGTTGTTCAAGTATGTTCTTTTCGACAGCGCCCGAGGCGATTTCAATGGTATCATACGCGTTGACCACGGCGCCGTCGGCACATCGGCCGTTCAGACCAACCGCAATCTGCTGGCATGCACCGACGCCCGTATGCACACCGAACCGCAGCTTGAGATCTACTGCGACGATGTGCGCTGCGGCCACGGCGCTGCCACAGGCCAGCTCGACGAGCAGGCGCTCTTCTACATGCAGCAGCGCGGGATTCCGCGCGATCAGGCGCGCATGATGCTTATCCAGGCCTTCATGGCCGATGTTGTCGACGCCATAGGTCCCGATGCACTGCGCGACCGAATCCGCCTGCTTGTGGAAAAGCGCCTTGGATGCACTTCGCCGGTCTGCGGCGACTGCGCCGCCGCCTGCGCCACATCGAAATCGTAGGGACGTGCCCAGTGGCATGTCCGGTTTAAGGTTTATGCTTTAAAGTTTAAGAGATGATTGAAACCGGGAAAATCCGCGAACACTTTCCTATTCTCGACCGCAAGGTCTGGGGAAAGCCTATGATATATCTTGACAACACGGCCACGACGCAGACCCCTCGCGAGGTGGTCGACGAGGTCTGCCGCATGTATTACACCGAGAAAGCCAACGTGCACCGCGGTGTACACTGCCTGTCGCAGGAGGCCACGGCTTCCATGGAGGCGGCGCGCGAGGCAGCACGGCGTTTTATCGGAGCGGAGTCAGCCGACGAGATCATTTTTACCCGCGGCACTACCGAGGGGCTTAATCTGGTGGCCGCTTCCTACGGCGAGCTTCTCAATCCGGGCGACGAGGTGGTGCTGACGGTAATGGAGCATCATTCCAATATTGTTCCCTGGCAGCTTATGGCCGCGCGCCGGGGTGTAGTCATAAAGGTCGTTCCTATTCTTCCCGACGGCTCTCTCGACATGGATGCCTTTCGCCGGCTGCTCGGTAGCGGGCGGGTGCGTCTTGTGAGTGTTGCTCACGTGTCGAATGTGCTCGGCACAGTCAATCCTGTCGCCGAAATCGCCGCCCTTACCCACGAGGCCGGTGCGGTGCTCTGTGTCGACGGTGCACAGGCGGTGGCGCACTGTGCCGTCGATGTGCGCGCTCTCGGCGCCGATTTCTATGCTTTTTCATCGCACAAGATGTACGGTCCGACGGGTGTAGGCATTCTCTACGGGCGCCGCAGTCTTCTCGAGGCTATGCCTCCTTATCAGGGCGGCGGCGAGATGATAGGTCATGTAAGTTTCACCGAGGGCACCACATGGGCGGCATTGCCATATAAGTTCGAGGCCGGTACACCCGATTTTGTCGATGCCGCGGCTTTCGTCAAGGCAGTGGAATTCATCGACCGCACAGGCATGGAAAATATAGCCGCCCACGAACATGAACTTCTCGAATATGCTACCGCGCGTATGACGACCGAAATTCCCGGTATGCGGATATTCGGTACGGCTCCCGGCAAGAGTGCTGTCATATCGTTCCTTATCGGCAACGCACATCACTACGACACCGGTGTGCTGCTCGATCGTCAGGGTGTCGAGGTGCGGACGGGACACCATTGCGCACAGCCCCTTATGGAGGCTCTGGGCATAGAAGGCACGGTTCGCGCGTCGTTCGCCGTCTACAATACCCGCGCCGAGGTCGATGCTTTCATTGATGCACTGCAGCGTGCGGCGGCAATGCTCCTGTAGGCGGACGTGCGGCGGCAAAGAAGATAATCCTTCTTTAATCTCTCATCTCTCCAATTTCTCTTATCTGTCATCTGTAAACTGATGCTTCACGGATTCGCTGATATACATACCCATCGCATCGATTCCGGTGCCGATGCCGTTATTTCTGTCGGGCCTGATGAAATCCGTCGCCCCGACCGTTTCTACAGTGTCGGGGTGCATCCGTGGTATCTTGCCGAAACAGGACTAAGCGACGGCGAGCGTCGCGCGCTTGTCGCTGCTGCCGCCGACAGTCGTGTGGTGGCTATAGGTGAGGCGGGAATCGATCTTCTGCGCGGTCCTGATCCGGAAGTACAGCAGGAGGCTTTCATGGAGCAGGCTGCTATTGCCGCTGATTCCGGCAAGGCGTTGATAATACATTGTGTGCGTGCATGGCACATCCTTATCCGCTTGCGGGCTATTGCTGTTGCCGATGCGCGCCGCCGCGGTATTGTCCTTCCGCCATGGATTGTCCACGGTTTTCGCGGGGGGCCGGCGCTTGCCCGTCAGCTTCTCGATGCCGGTTTCGACCTGTCTTTCGGCCTGCGCTACAACAAAGAATCTTTTGATATTACCCCTACTGAACGTCGCTACAGGGAAACGGATGCTTTATAGCTCTATGCTCCGGTAAAGGGCTTTACACGCCATATACTTTGGTGTGCAGGAGTCTTGTGGCCTCGGCGGGATCGACGTCGGATCCGGAGGACATAAGCAGCAGCGGGACGGAGGGAAGCCCCGGGGCGTAGGGAGGCTGTATGTAGGGGTAGGGGAGTATGTCAAGTCCGCAACGGCGGTAGAACCCTATACGGCGCGCTGCCATGGGGTTGTCGTCGGATTCAGGCTCGACTTCAAGGAGGAGTGCCAGCGGGGAGGCGTCGGCTATTAATGCCGCCATCACGGCAGCGCCTATTCCCGAACCGCGCATGGCAGGGTCGACTGCAAGGTGTTCGACATAGAGTACAGGACCGAGTGTCCATGTTGTGACCAGGCCCGCAAGGCATTCGCCGGCATAGATGGCCCGCAACTGCGGACATCCTTTTTCAGCCGGATTCACTATTGCATCCCAGGGGCGTCGCTCTTCGGGCGGGAACGCGTCGAGGTACAGACTTTCGAGTGCGGCCAGATCCGTGTCGGCCGCCGGTGTCGACAAGCGGATTTCCATTACTCTTTTCCTGTTATTATTTTACGTATATCGTGGAGTTTGGCAAGAGCCTGCATCGGTGTCAGGTTGTTGATGTCAAGACCGATGATTTCGTCGCGCACCTGCGACAGTACGGGGTCGTCGAGCTGGAAGAAAGAGAGTTGCATTCCGGCGGGGGCTTCGTCGGCAGCATGAATTGCTGTCTGCGGGGCGGCGGCACGTCCGGACTCCAGGGCGGCGAGTATACGTCCGGCACGGGTCACTATGGTCGCCGGCATACCGGCCAGACGGGCCACGTGTATTCCGAAGCTGTGTTCACTGCCTCCGCGGCGGAGTTTGCGCAGGAATACGACTTTTCCGTCGATTTCGCTTACCGACACGTTGTAGTTGACTATACGGCTGTGGGAAGCTTCAAGTTCGTTGAGTTCGTGGTAGTGGGTGGCGAAGAGAGTCTTCGGGCGCATGGATTCGGCTCCGTGGATGTATTCCACTATCGCCCGTGCTATCGATATTCCGTCGTAGGTCGATGTGCCTCGTCCGAGTTCATCGAAAAGGATCAGCGAACGGGCGCTCATGTTGTTGAGTATGGATGCGGCCTCGTTCATCTCCACCATGAATGTGGACTCGCCAAGCGAGATGTTGTCGCTGGCGCCTACGCGTGTGAAGATTTTGTCGACCACTCCTATGCGGGCGCTGTCGGCGGCCACGAAGCACCCTATCTGCGCCATGATGACATTGAGTGCCGTCTGCCTCAGCAGCGCAGACTTACCCGACATGTTCGGACCGGTTATCATCATTATCTGAGTGACATCGTTGTCGAGTTCTACCGAGTTGGTGATGTACGGTTCCCCCGGAGGCAGCTGCCGCTCGATGACGGGGTGGCGTGCTTCGGTCAGCGACAGGCAGAGGGAGTCGTCGACCACAGGACGGTTGTAGCGGTATTCTCCTGCCACGCGGGTGAAGGCATTGAGCACGTCGAGGCGTCCCAGCAGCGAGGCGTCGAGTTTAAGAGCCGGTATGTAGCGTGACAGATCGGCTACGATGTCGGCATATAGCCGTGCCTGTATCTGTTCTATCTTTTCCTGGGCGCCGAGGATTTTTTCCTCGTATTCTTTCAGTTCGGGGGTTATGTAGCGCTCGGCGTTTACAAGGGTCTGCTTGCGTATCCATGCTTCCGGCACTTTCGAGCGGTGGGTGTTGGTGACTTCGATGTAGTAGCCGAATACGTTGTTGAATCCTATTTTCAGGGAGTTGATGCCTGTGGCTTCGGCTTCGCGTGCCTGTATGGACAGCAGGTAGTCCTTGCCCTGAAAAGCAATGCGACGCAGTTCGTCGAGTTCGGGATCTACACCGTCGGCGATAACGTCGCCACGGCCTGCCATTCCGGCGACCCCCGGGGCGTCGTCGCGGATCTGGCGCGATATCCGGTCGGCGATGACGGAGCAGGGGTTCAGCTGTTCGCCTATAGCTACCAGTTGCGGCAGTCCTGAACCGAGGCAGAGTTTTTTCAGCGGTTCTATGGCAGCCAGGGCGTTGCGCACCTGAAGCATCTCGCGCGGGGTGATGCGTTCGACGGCTACTTTTGATGTCAGGCGTTCGAGGTCGCCGATTGTCTTGAGCAGTTCTACGCTGCGCTCGCGGGCGTCGGGATTGCGGAAGAAGTATTCCACCACGTCGAGGCGGTCGTTTATCGCCTTGACATCCTTTAGCGGAAACAGGAGCCAGCGGCGCAACATGCGGCTGCCCATCGGGCTTACCGTGCGGTCGAGTACGCCCAGCAGGCTTTTTCCTTCGGGGTCGAGCGGTTCGGTCAGTTCGAGGTTGCGTACGGTGAAGCGATCGAGGCGCACGTAGCGCTCTTCCTCGATGCGTGCTATTGCGGTTATGTGGGCTGTGCGGGTGTGCTGTGTCAGGTCGAGGTAGTGGAGGATGGCTCCGGCGGCAATTATGGCGCGGGGCATACGGTCGATTCCGAAACCTTTGAGGGATGCCGTTCCGAACTGTTTGCGCAGGCGTTCGTCGGCGGCATCGAGGGTGAACAGCCAGTCTTCCAGCTCGAACGTTATGTAGCGCCGGGAGAGTGTTTCTTCAGCTCTCGGTTTCAGTCCGCGCTGGACGAGCACTTCTTTCGGCGACATGTTGCCTATGATTTTGTCGATATAGTCGGGCGAGCCTTCAGTGGCGAGAAATTCGCCTGTGCTTATGTCGAGGAATGCCACGCCGCATATATTTCGGTCGAAGTGTATGGCGGCCAGAAAGTTGTTTTCGGCGCGGTCGAGGACGTTGTCGTTGAGCGCCACGCCCGGCGTCACCAGTTCGATTATTCCTCTCTTGACAAGTTTTTTTGTCATCTTCGGATCCTCGAGCTGTTCGCAGATGGCTACCCGTTTGCCGGCGCGTACCAGACGCGGCAGATATGAGTCGAGGGCATGGTGGGGGAATCCGGCGAGTTCGACGTACTGGGCCGAACCGTTGGCACGGCGGGTGAGAGTGATACCCAGTATTTCGGATGCCGCTATGGCGTCGTCGGAGAATGTTTCGTAGAAGTCGCCTACACGGAAAAGGAGTATCGCGTCGGGATGTTTTGCTTTCATCTCGGCGTACTGCTTCATCAGCGGTGTCTCGACAATTTTTTTTGCCATGGGCCGGGATCTGTCTTTATTTGTTTTTGCCGGCTATGGCGCGTGCGCGCCGCGGTATTGCGATGGATGTGTAGACCTGCAGTGCCGCACCGGCCAAAGTGAATGCCACCCAGTCGCGGAGTTCACGGGGCTGATAGAAGCTGAAGAACGATGCCGCGCAGAAAAATACGGCGCTCCAGCTTTCGATGCGCATCAGCCGCCGCAGGCGCAGGTCGGCGATGCCGGAAGACGGAGAGAACAGCCGGGCGAGCAGCAGTACGGCGGCTCCGGCGGCGTATATGTAGCGGTAGGATTCCATAGCGGGTTCGCACTTGCGCAGTACGAAAGGAACGGCTGTCGCCGCAAGTATAAGCAGCAGTGCCAGAGGAGCGACGATATCGGTCAGCCATGCACGGCGGGGCGGATTGGCGGTCATTGTCGGAATTTAGGTTTTAGATGAGAGGAGTTTTCGGGATTGAGTTTATAAAGTTAAAGTAAATGTTTTTTCTGATGTACAAGACGTGCCACGGCACGTCCCCTACTTTCTGAAACCATTGTTTTAACTTGCGCCGCAGGCGCAGCTCTACTTTTTACTTGTTGCTTTTTTTCGCATATTACTTGAAGATGTAGACGTCTTCGTCGGGGCGTGCCATGTTGTACTCCTGCCGGACGACGGATTCGACCATGTCGGGATCGGAGGAGAGGCGTGCGTTCAGCTCGCGGTAGTAGAGCATTGTGTCGCGGTTGGCCTTGAGTTCGTGGCGCAGGCTGTCGATCTGGCGGTCGTATTCGATACGACGTACCACGGAGTTGTCGCCATAAAACGTGATAAAAGCCACCACGGCAAGGGCAATGATGGTCGGCAGCGGCAGGAAACGCCGCATCCAGCGGGAGAGTGACGGGAAGTTCACGATGGCGGTCGTCTTTTTGTACCCCGGAGCAGAATCGAACTGCTATCAAAGGTTTAGGAAACCTCTATTCTATCCGTTGAACTACCGGGGCGTTCTGTCTTTTTCAAAGGCAAATTTACGAAAAAATCCGCAAAATAAACTCTAAACTTTAAACTATAAAATTCAGATGTTGAAAATCAGAGCGGTAGCCTGGGCTGCAATTCCTTCGCCGCGGCCTGTGAAACCGAGTCGTTCGGTCGTGGTGGCCTTTACGGCCACACGGTCGGCGGATATGCCGAGATCGGCGGCCACATTGGCGCGCATTGTTTCGATGTGCGGCGCCATGCGCGGCGCCTGTGCCATTATGGTTATGTCGACATTGCCGACGGCATATCCTGCGGAAGCGATTGCTTCGACTACTTTTCGCAGGAGTATTCGGGAGTCGGCTCCTTTCCATCGAGGGTCGGTGTCGGGGAACAGGTGTCCTATGTCGCCGAGTGCGGCGGCTCCGAGGAGCGCGTCGGCAAGGGCGTGGAGCGCGACGTCGGCATCGCTGTGGCCGAGCAGTCCCGTCGGGTGGGGGATATCGACGCCGCAGATTATGCAGCGCCGTCCTTCTACCAGGCGGTGGACGTCGAAGCCCGAGCCTATGCGGAATGGCGGGTAATTCATGCTGTTGTGTTTAGGTGGATTCCGTTCGACGAGGGATCAGCGGCGCCGGCCCATCAGGTCGCGCAGGCCGTCCATGTCGAAAGTGAGAGTGAAACGCAGGGTCTGGTCGAGCGGCGATGTCTGTGCCGTTGCGAGCATGTAGGATGCGTCGAGGCGTACGACGTTCAGCGAGAATCCGGCTCCTATGCCGAAGTACTGGCGGTTGCCTTTGTTGGCATTTTCGTAGTAGTAGCCTGCGCGCAGGAAGAACTGGTTGTTGTAGGCGTATTCGGCGCCTAATGACATGTATATTTCGCGCAGTTCTTCTTTGAAACCGCCGGGTGCGTCGCTGAATGACTTGAATATGCCGGTGAAAGGCGACATGTTCTTCCAGTCCTCGAGTGCGTCGATGTACTCGCGCTGTCCGTCGACGGAGTTCATGTCGAAGTCGCTCTCGCGAGGTTTTGTCGGCACCAGAAGTTTATTAAGGTCGAGGCTGAGCGCCAGAGTGTGGTAGTCGGCCAGAGGGAACATGAATGTTGTTCCGAGTCGAAGGTTTGTAGGGAGGAATGCGGGATTCTCGCCGTTGTTGTATGCTACTTTTGTGCCTATGTTTGAAATGTTCCATCCCCATGACCACTGGCATTCGTTGCGGCCTATGACGGGATAGGTGGTGTAGTAGCCTGCTATGTCGGCGGAGAATGCCGATGCGCCTGTGGTCTGGTCGCCGGCGTATGAGTCGGAGAAGCCCAGGTCGGAATAGATGTAGCGGAACACTACGCCCATGGAGAATTTTTCGGATAGCTTGCGGGAATAGCCTACGTCGAATGACATTTCGTAGGGGTTGATCGACATCGTTGAGGTGTTGGCCGCGTCGGAAGTCGTCACTTCGCCCAAGGAGAAGTAGCGCAGCGACGCGCTTATAGCCTGATTGTCGCCTCCGCCGAATTTCCAGTATCCGGCGAGGTTGGCCAGAAATATGTCGTTGACCAGTTTTCGCAGCCACGGGGTGTAGCTGAGCGATACGGCGGCCTGGCTCCATGCAAAAGCATACTTCGATGGATTCCAGAACTGGGAGTTGGCGTCGGGGTCGGTGGCCGCGCCGAGGTCGCCCATGGATGCTCCGCGGGCGTCGGGTGCTATCGATAGCGATGTCACGCCTGTTTCGACGGGGTTGAATTCGTTTTTCTGGGCAAGTACGGGTGCTGCGGAGCCGGCGACGAGTGCCAGCGTCAGAGCTGTGATTATGCTTATCCTGGTGCTTATTTTCATTTGCTGATTGAGTTTTATCGTCGGATGGCATGCGCGCCGTCGGCGCGCATGTTTTTAATAATAACCCAGAATCTGCCGTTTTATTGCTTTGAGCCGGTCTTTAACGTATCACAATGATTTCGGTGCGTGGAGTCGAGCCAAAATACAGGCCGCACCGCATTACGGCGCAGGCTTCGTAGCGGCCGTCGGGGAGTTCTTCGCCGGAAAGGTCTTTCAGGTCCCATTCGAACGGGAATGAACAGTGCTCGCGAGAGAATACGGTATTACCCTGCGAGTCGGTGACGATCAGACGTGCGTCGGGTGTTTCCGGGAAACTGTGGCTGAGATCGAGGGTTACGTTTCCTCCGCGTGCCACGGGGGAGTCGGTTGTCAGTGATGCCTGTGCGGCGGAGGCTATCGCTGTGAAGTCGAGGGTGGCGTAGGCGCGCACTCCGGCGTTGTTTGCCACGGACAGGCGCAGGGTGTGCCTGCCGTCGCCGATGGCGTTTATTCGTGTGCTCATGTGTGCCGTTCCGTCGGGCTTGTAGCTTACGTCGGCGCCTACGGCTTTGAAAGACGTGTCGTCGTCGAGCGTCAGGATTGACGATTGTCCTATTCCTGTGTTTGTCAGGTTCAGACCGGTCGGCGAGGGGTCGATTATGGCGTGGACGGTGAAGTCGCCTCCGACAATGTCGCCGGGTGCGAATGCGGGGTTGTCGATGTAGAATTGCAGAATCTGCGGTGCCGTGCGGTCAAGGTCTTTTCCGGCGTCGTCGCCGGCCGCCGTGACGGCTGCGTGGCGGTCGAATCCTGCGGCATGGTCGCCTCGCGATGTGTCTGTTGCCGTTATGACGATGCGGTTGTTTGCCAGACCTGTATAAGCGGGTTCGGGAAGCACAAGTTCGGCATCGATGAATCCGTCGCGCACTGTCACGGGTTTTTCGGCCAGCAGGCGCTCGTCGATGGTGAATTCGCCTATGGAGTCGCGGTCGCCGCTGTCGTGGCGTCGTCCCAGTTCGATGTGGGGGCCGTCGTAGACTTCGACGAGTCCCGTGCCGTTGAAGCGTTCGACGGTGCGGCCTTCGGAGTCGGTAATCCGGGCTTTTATCCGCAGCGGCGCGAGCGGCGTGACGGCTATGGCGTCGCCGGCCGCGGCGATCGCTGTTCCGTTGATGCTTTCGACCTTTATGCCGTAGCGCGGCGCAGGTATAGGCAGTGCCGGGTCGCCGCAGTAGTTGTAGGCCATAGTGTTGATGGCGCTGTTGGATTCTATTCCTTCGGCGAGCATTTCGTTGCGGGCTATGCGTAGCAGATCGCCGTAGCACATTCCCGGCTCGGCTTTGGAGTATGCGACAGCCACAGCCCGGTTGAGGGTCTGGTTGAATTCGAGGTAGACCGAGCGTGATGCTGCGATGACGCCTATCATGCCTCCGTCCTCCTTGAATACCATTGCGTCGGCCATTGCGTTGTTCATGCGGTCGAGGGGGTATGACACACAGGTGGCGAGCATAGCCAGCGGGCTTACGGAGTATAGGGTGCTTTCGGCAAGTTTGTCGGTCCAGAAGCATTCAAGGCCGAGCGCCTGCTCGGTTCCGTGACCGCTGTAGGTGAAGTAACCGGCTCCGCGTTTCAGTGTAGCCGCTATGTAGTCGACCATTTCCGGGCATCGGGATTCTTTGCGCGGGTATATGTATGTGTGCCCCTGCATGGCCGTGAATCCGGGCTGGTGTTCGCGCAGAGCTTCGAGTGTGGCCTGCGACTGGCGTGTGTGTACCCACTGGTCGCCGTCGTCGCTGATGAAGATGCCCCGGAGGTATGTTGCCGGAGATGGCGGATTTTCGAAGAAACGGGCTATTTTGTTGTTGATTTTGCGTGCTTTCGATGCGTCGACCACGGGTAGTCGGCCCACGCTGGCGTGGGTGGGCTGGAAGTAGATGTTGTCGGAGCGGTAGTTGTCGTCGAGCATGGCGAAGTAGTTGTCGGAGGTGTAGCAGGTGGCATTTTCCACGGCATGGCTCTGATTCTGCACCTGATAGCTCAGGAGCACATCGCGGGGCTGGGTGGCTATGAAACGGTTGTCCCAGGTGGCGGAACCATATAGAAGTATGTAGCGGAACACCGACGGATCGCGGTCGTAGAACATCTTTGCCGCCCGGCGGTAGCCCATGACAGAGCGTGTCCCTGAGGAGAATTCGTTGAAAATCTCGTCCTGTGTGAGTACTGTGACATAAATACCCTGACGCCTGCGGTGGATTTCGGCGAGTTCCTCGGCGTATGGTTTCAGGGTCGGGGTGGTTATTATCAGCATGTCGGGGGTGTCCATGCCGTGTATGTTCTGGTTTGCCACGTCGCCGGCGAAGATTACGTCGTTGTGGGTTGCCGAAGGGTCGAATACCACGAAATGCCCTGTGCCGTTCTGCTGGCTCATCATTCGCTCGAAGCTGCCGGAGGCCTTGCGCTTTTCGCTGTCGTAGGCCAGTTCGTAGGAGTGTATGGCCGAAGGGTCTGTCACGTCCCACATCACTACGTCTGCGGGGACGTCGCTCAGCTCGAAAGGCTGGTTGAGCACGGCTGTGCTCGCTATGTGCATGTCGATTGCGGGGCGCTTGCCGAGGCGGTTGAGGCGGGGGTATATCATTGTCACGCGGTCAATGGCGGCATATACGACGGTGGATGCTGTCGGCGGAACGGTTACTGTGACTGAAACTTGGGCGTCGTCGAGCGGTTTTTCCTCGCTTGCGTTGAAGCGGAACCATCCCGAGGCGACATTGTATGCCCGTGAGGCCACGCGCTGCTGCGTGCATTCGTTGTTGTGCAGTGTGCCGACAACCGATATGTTTTCGCTCGGTGTCATCGACAGCGCTATGGGGGTCTGGTTCGAACCGCGTGCGGCAAAATCGTACTGGAAGGATCCGTTCACTGTCGGCGAGCCGGAGGAGGTCAGGGATGCGTAGTCCTCGATGTGGAAGTCGAAGCGCCGGCTTTCGCCTATTGACATTTTGGGGCCGTGGAAGAATACTCCGGACTGCATCGGGTTCTGTACTTCGTCTTCCTGTATTTCGACGTGGTAGTGGACTATTGTCGGTGCTGTTTCCTTGGCCGGTTGGCGTATTGGCATGACGGGCACTGTTTCTGTTTGCTCGCAGTCGCTCAGGAAGTAGTAGCCTTCGGTGTCGTAGTAGTTGCGTTGGAATTCGACTGCTGCAGCGTTTTTCAGTTCGGTGCGCAGGTCTTTTTCACCGTAGAAGAGGATACGTCCGTCGGCGGTGTGGACTGTGGCTGTCTGTGTGAGGTCATCGGCGTATGATGCGCTGAATGCGTCGACCGACGGATATGCGCCGCCGGTTCCGTAGACGTTGACCGCGGCAGGGTCGGAAAACCCCCATTGACGTAGTTGTTCATAGCTTATCTGCTGTATGCCTTGGCGCTGTACGCGTACCTTTACCCATCGTCCTTGTGCCAAACGTGAATTTATGGAATAATGGCTTGCGGGAAAGGCCATGGCGGATGCTGCGGCCATGAGAATGGCCGCGATTGATGTGTGTATGCGCAGGTGCTTGGACATTAAGGTTTAGAGTTGAGAGTATATGGTTTAGAATTCGGTGCTCAGTGAGGGTGTCAGCGTATTTTCAGTTTCATGCAGTCGCGGCCGTCGATCGAGGCTGTGATCAGTCCCCGGAAACATCCTGTACTGTCGGGGCGCATGGCCGGTCCTGACTGTAGGCTGTGCCGGCGGAACACTATTATGTCGCCGGTCTTGACGGTCGCCAGTTTTGACAGTGCGGCTATGGCGGCGTCGGCGCCAAGGCTTTCGGGCGAGAAGTCGAGGCTCCGTCGGTCGCTGCTGCCGTCGGGCCCCAGACTGTCGATGCTCAGTGAAATCGGTTTGCAGGAGGCGGTGTCGCTGCCGAGCGGTATCCATAGTCCGGGAGCGAAGGCGCGGTCGATCAGGGCTACGGCTTCGTCCGTAAGTCTGTTGCCGTCGGCCGGCCGGAGGATGTGCATTGCTGTTATGGCGTCGTAGTAGCTTCGTGCCGCTTTCAATGGAATGTTCAGTCCGAGGCGGCATATACGTATCGCAGGACATATTTCGCCGTCCCATGCGCCGAGATGGTCGGGAACGAAAAGGGGATCGCCTTGGCGGAGAATGGCGGAGTCCGCGCCTGCGCTCATGCGAGGCATGCCGGTGATGTCTGCGGCGGAGCCGAAGATGCTGATGATTTTCATCGCTGCGAGGCCAGACGGTTATATATCAGCGCCAGATGTGAATAGATGGATGTGTTGGTAATCACGACTCCTTCGCGGGCGCGGATTCGATAAGGCGTAAAGTTCCAGAGAGCGCGTATGCCGGCGTCGGCCAATGTGTCGGCCATGGCCTGGGCGCTTTCGAAAGGCACGGCTACGATGCCTATGGTGATGTCGAGTTCCTTTACCAGCTGCGGGAGTTTGTCGGGATGGTGTATTGTCACTCCGCAGATGGTGGAGCCGATCAGATCCGGGTTTATGTCGACTCCTGCGCTTATCCGCAGGCCGTAGCGCTGAAGACCGGAGTCGCGGATAAGAGCCTCGCCGAGGCTGCCGACTCCGGCCATCACGGCGCGATGCACGCAGGCAAAGCCCAGAAAGTCGCGCAGCTTGCTTTCGAGTGCTTTCACTTCATATCCGATACGTGTTTTGCCACGGATGTTCAGGAAGGAGAGGTCTTTGGCGATCTGCGATGAATCGACGTTGAGTTCTTCGGAAATTTTGGTCGAGGAAATATATTCCACTCCTTTCTGGTTCAGAAGCCCGAGGTATGCCAGATACCATGGAAGCCGTCGGAGCGTAGGTTCCGGCAGCTGCATCTGGGGAGGGAAATTATCGCTTTTTTTGTCCACGGCCACAAAAATACGAAAAAATGCCCGACGGCGTAACTTTTAAGGTATTGAAGAATGTTAAAAGGCGGAAAAGATGTCTTTCAGCGGAAACGGTATGTTATGGTGGCTATGGCCTGCTCGGGTGCGTCCTTGTCGGAGCGGGTGAATACGCGTGACCGCACCTCGGCTATGCAGGCGCGAACAAGTGCGGCGTCGGCGGCTGCAGGCGCTTCGCCTCCGCTAAGGATCACCGAACTTACATGGCCTGTGCGGTCGACTGTGGCCCGCAGTACGATGCTGCCTGTTAGTGTCGACGGGACTTTGGCGTAGCGTGGCATGTGCCATCCGCCTCCGACGGTGCCCATTCCTGTGCCGTTGGCCTGTGATTCGTGGCCGTCGGGGCGTCCGGCCTCGCGGTCGGATTTCTTTCCCCGGTCCGAAGTGTTGTCCTTTCCGGCGGCATTGCGGAATGCCGAACGTGTGTCGGCTTCGGCGCGTCGGCGTGCTTCTTCGGCCTCGCGGCTGTCGCGATCGGGACCTGTAGGACTTGCGTGTGGCTCGGGTGCGGTGACGGGAGATTCTTGTTCGGAGGCGGGCGGTACCGGTGCCGCGGCTTCCTTTCCGGCGTCGCTGAGGTCGGTGCCTGTTGCTGAAGCGGGTGTCGACCTGCTGTGGGCGTTTTCTTTTGCTACGGCAGGCGCGGGGTTGGCGGAGTTGCCCGACGGGTTGTAGATGTCGACGAATTCTTCGTCCTCGATTTCTACAAGTTCTGTCACAGGGCGCGGCGGCACGCGCAGTGTGCGTGTGTCGAATTCAAGCGAACCGTTGCGCAGCCCGACGATCGTCAGCAGGGCTATGACGGCCGTTGCCGTATATGCTGTGGCGCGCGGGCGGTTCATCGTATGGAATCGGCTGAGGCTTTTGGTGCCGATGGCCGTGTGGCAAGCACCATCTTGATGGAATTTTCGGCTCCGAGGTTAAGGACTTCCACAACTTTGCCGTAGGGCACGGCGGCGTCGGCATGTACGGCGATTGCCGCGCCGGTGGTGTCGGCTTCGGCTATGGCTCCGAGAACCAGAGCCAGCGAGTCGGAGGCAACGGCTGCGGGAGCTGTGTCGCCCCGGCTGACATAGTATGAGCCTACGGAGTCGATGAATACACGGGTAGCGGGCTTGACGGGCGTTTGTTGTCGGCTCTGCGGAAGGTCGATTTCCAATGCTGTCGGGAAGACGAAAGTCGACGTTACCATGAAGAATACCAGCAGCAGGAATACCACGTCGGTCATCGAGGCCATGGAGAATCCGGCCATCATGTCGTGTTGGCGTTTGAGCGACATGGCTGATTATTCTGACGGTTCGTTGAGGAGGTCCATGAATTCCATGGTGCGAGCCTCAAGCTGGTTCATGATTTTGTTTACGCGGGCGACCAGAAAGTTGTAGGCGAATAGAGCTGCGATTCCGACGATCAGACCGGCGACGGTGGTCACGAGTGCGGCATAGATTCCCGATGCGAAAGAGTCGATTGTGGCGGAACTGCCTGAGCCTGCGATGGCGTAGAATGCCTGTACCATGCCGATTACGGTGCCGAGGAAGCCTATCATCGGGGCGCCCGCGGCGGTGGTGGCGAGCAGAGGCAGGCCTTTGCTGAGTTTTGCCACTTCGAGGTTGCCTGTGTTCTCGATTGCCACGAGCACGTCGTTCATCGGACGGCCTATGCGCGATATTCCTTTGGCTATCAGGCGGGCGTAGGGTGTTGGTGTCGCTTTGCAGAGGTTGAGGGCGCTTTCAATCTCGGATTCGTGGATATATCCGCTTATGCGTTTCATGAATGTGTCGTCGGTTCGCGAGGCTTTGTGCAGGATGATTGCCCGCTCGATGGTGACGTATATCGACAGGAGCAGGAGCGCTGCAAGGGGAATCATTGTCCATCCGCCCTGCAGGCAAAGGTTCCAGAGGCTCATGCTGCGAACGGTTTCTGTGGCGGCGGTTTCGGTTATCTGTAGGAGAAGCATTTGGAGTATAGTGGGTTAGGGTTAGAGGATTTCATGTAGGGACGTGCCGCGGCACGTCTTGGAGGGGAGTATAGGTTTTTTGTTGGTCTGAAGTAATAAGTTAAGAGCTAAAGCAAATGTTTTGTCTGATATATAAGACGTGCCGGGGCGCGTCCCTGCGTTCGGCTTCAAGCTGTTTCTACCTGTCGTTGGCAAGTGCTGCTTTGTAGCGTCGTACGGTTTCTTCGAGTCCGAGGTAGAGGGCGTCGCATATAAGCGCATGGCCTATCGATACTTCACTCAGGAAGGGGATGCTGCGGCTGAAAAAAGCGAGATTGTCGAGGTTCAGGTCGTGGCCGGCATTGACTCCCAGTCCGAGGCTTCGTGCCACTCGTGCCGCTTCGGCAAAGGGGGCTACAGCTGCTTCGGGGTCGCGGTCGTAGGCGTCGGCGTATGGCTTGGTGTACAGCTCTATGCGGTCGGCTCCGGTGGCGGCCGCCGCGCGTATTACGTTGGGATCGGCGTCGACGAAGATCGAGCTTCGTATGCCGGCTTCCTTGAAACGTTCGACGAGCGATGACAGGAATTCGGCGTTTGCCTCCACGTCCCAGCCGGCCGACGATGTGAGCGCGTCGGGGGCGTCGGGAACCAGTGTGACCTGTGTGGGGCGCACGCTGAGCACCAGATCGACGAATTCGTGGGTCGGGTTGCCTTCAATATTGAATTCGGAGCGTAGCAGCGGGCGCAGGCGGTACACGTCGTCGCGGCGTATGTGGCGCTCGTCGGGTCGCGGATGGACGGTGATGCCGTCGGCTCCGAAGCGCTCTATGTCGAGTGCGGCGTCGGTAACGCACGGACGGTTCTCTCCGCGGGCGTTGCGCAAAGTGGCTATTTTGTTTATGTTAACGCTTAAGTTTGTCATATTATGCTTTTTTGCTTCCGCGGTCAGGAAAAAAAACGTAATTTTGTATTTCCAAAATCGTTATCAGTTTCCTGACTCTTTTTCAGACTACAAAATTAGTCAGAAATAATAAACCGCGAAAGAATTTGAATGCAAAAGCGATAAAGTTTTCAGCTCCGGAGGCTCTTTTTCCGCCGGTTGCCGACAGTTCCCGCCTGCTTGTGGCTTGCCGCCGAGAGGATTACAGCGCCTCGCGAGTAGCCTGTGCGGTCGAGGACTGCGATGCCCATGTCCTTAATCTCAATGTGGTCGACACGATGTCGCAGGTGCCGGCGGATACGTCCCTGTCGATGCTTTTTGACCTGCGGGTCAGTCACCGCAGTGCCGAATCCGTCGCCCGCTCGCTTGAGCGCTACGGCTATACCGTGCTATTGGTTCGGAATGCCGACGGTGCCGATTCCGACACATTGCGTCAGCGCATGGACGGCCTGTTGCGGTATCTGGATCTGTGATTCAAGTTTTTAATTTCTATGAAGATAGCCATCTACGGCAGCCGCCGGCAATATGATTACAGCGACCTCCTTGTCCGCTTTCTGGACGAGCTGGGCGCCCGCGGGTGTGAAGTGGTCATGCACCGCAAACTGTATACGCATCTCCGGGAAATCATGCCTAAGGCTCTTGCTCCCGTGCGCCGTGTTGTCGACAGCCCTGATTTTACGGCCGACTATGCCGTCAGCCTCGGCGGCGACGGCACGCTGTTGCGCACGGCCATGTGGCTTGCCGGCAAGCCTGTTCCTGTCGTAGGTGTCAATACCGGTCATCTGGGCTATCTGGCGGCATTGCCTGTAGGGTGTCTGCCTGATCTTCCCGCTATGCTCGACCGCTGCGGAGAAGTGTTCCGCACAGAGGAGCGCGGACTTATCCGTGTCGAGGCCTCTTGCATCGATACTTCCCGCTTCTGGCCGTATGCGCTCAACGAGGTTTCGGTGGGCAAGGAAGAGAATTCCTCGATGATTACCGCTGATGTAAGCATCGACGGCGCTCCGTTGGCCCGCTACAGGGCTGATGGCCTGCTGGTGTGCACGTCCACGGGCAGCACGGCCTATAATCTGTCGATAGGAGGTCCTATCGTGCAGCCTACTCTCGATGTGCGTGTCATAGCACCCATTGCCGCCCATTCGCTGTCGATGCGGCCTCTGGTCGTGGCCGGCGAATCCCGTATAGACATAGTGCCGGGAGGCCGTGCCTCGCATGTGCGCCTGTCGCTCGACGGCCGTTCGCTTTCGCTTGAAACAGGGACGAAAATATCGCTTTGCGCCGCGCCGTTCAAACTGAGGCTGATGCATCTGCGTGAGCGTTCCTTTGCCGATACGCTTCGCGAAAAGCTCCGCTGGGGAGCGGAAGGCGAGATGTAGATATTAACTGTAGACGCTTTCATGAATATATCCGATAAATCGAAACCCATGTCACGGGTGCTTTCAAGTTCTTACCGCCATCCGCGCCTTGGCACAGTCAAGGTGACGGCACGTGCGCGGTCGCGCCGGATGTCGGCCTCGTGGGTAGGTCCTGAAGTGCATGTCAATATTCCTTCGGGAATGCCCGTCGACGACTACGAGCGCATTCTTGAAGGCTGGGTGCCCGAGCTGCTGCGTGTGCGGCCCGCCATTAACTCTCTTGTAGGGACTGTGGTGGAAGCTCCGGGATTGCGGGTGGAAATTGTCGCCGGACGACCGCGGCGCGGCAACGCTGAGATTATTGCCCTGGAAAGTGATATTTGCGCCTATAGAATAGTGGTGGCCGATGGTATTGCCGCCGCCGGTGATTCCGATGTTGCGCGTTCGCTGATCAACGCGCGGCTTCTTGCCTTGGCCCGCCATGCGGCGGTAGCGCTCCTGTTGCCCCGTGCGCGTGAGCTTGCCGCGGCCATAGGACGGTCGCCCCTGGGATGGGAGCTTACGTCCAACCGCCGCGTGCTGGGTACCTGTACGTCGCGCGGTATCATAAAGCTTAGCGCGCGATGTGTGTTCCTGCCTGCTCATTTGCGTGACTATATAATATGTCATGAATTGGCGCATCTGTCTGAAATGAACCACTCCCGCCAGTTTCATGAACTTTGCGACTCATATTGCGGTGGACGTGAGGCCGAGTTTGTGGCCGAGCTGAAGCGTTTCAAATTTCCCGTGTTCTGAATATGGATTACAACGAGCACAACAGACATCCGCGCGACAGCCGGGTGGAGTTTGATTCCGGAGAGCATGTCTATACGGTTGACGCATGTCTGAGATGTGACTCTGTCACCACCATTGTCGATGCCTGCTTCGAGCAGTTCGACGCACAATACTGGGCTGCCCGCAAGGCTACCGCCGAAGTCAGCGCGGAAGAGCTGATGCGGCAGTGGGAAGAGAAAGGCCGCCGGGCACGCGAGGAGGGTACCTTGCTCCACGAACGCATAGAGCGCCATTATCTCGGACTGGAACCTGAGCCTGAGGCATTGTCCGATGTGGCCTTCCGCCATTTCCTTGCGTTCGCCGCCGCACGCACTCTTAAGCCCTATCGCAGCGAGTGGCGTATATTCAGCGAAAAATACAGGGTGGCCGGCACGCTCGATTTTCTTGCTTTTGACGGCTGCCATTTCGACATATACGACTGGAAGCGCTCGTGCAAGCTTATAGGCGAGGACGGACGTCCGGTCACATCCGACCGCTACGGCAAGTACGGCCGGGGGCTGATGGGTGCGGTGCCCGACACCGCATACTGGCATTATGCCCTTCAGGTGAGCGTCTACCGTTATCTGCTCGAGAGCGAATATGGAATAGAAGTACGCTGTGGGCGCCTCGGTACGTTTCACCCGGAATACAGCCGTCCTTATGTGATTGAACTTCCTTATATGCGCGACCACGTTGTGGCTCTGCTTGAATCCCGATTGCGATGAAAACCCTGCATCCTGAATTCATAAAAATGATTACCGCGCTCGGCGAGCCTCTGGGAGCCGGGCTGTTGCACGAGCTGTCATGCGGCACGCCGTCGGTGGCGATACGTCTTAACCGAGCCAAAGGTGCTGCGGCAGTGGCTTTGACCGATGCCACAGAGGTGCCCTGGAGCGGGGGGCAAGGCTTTTATCTGCCCCGTCGTCCGGTTTTTGCCCTTGATCCGGCATGGCATCAGGGGCTTTATTATGTCCAGGATGCCTCGTCCATGGCTCTGGGGGCTGTAGTGGCCGAGCTTGTGGAGCGTTTTTTTCAGGACAACACACAGATACGTTATCTCGACGCCTGTGCGGCTCCCGGCGGCAAGACATTGGCAGCCGTCGACGCTCTTCCCTCCGATGCTTTTGTGCTTGCCAACGAGTATGATTTCCGCCGGGCCTCTATCCTGACGGAAAATGTGGTGAAGCACGGGTCATCGAATGTGGCCGTTAGCCGCGGCGACACGGCGCGCCTTGCCGCTCTCGGTCCGGTATTCGATATTGTCGCGGCCGATGTGCCATGTTCGGGCGAAGGGATGATGCGTAAGGACGACGAAGCCGTCGCCCAGTGGACTCCTGCTCTTGTCGACTCCTGTGTCGCCCGCCAGCGGGAGATTCTCGCCAATCTCTGGCAGACTCTTCGTCCGGGCGGTTTCCTGATATACAGCACCTGCACTTTCAACCGTGCCGAGAACGAAGAGAATGTGGCGTGGCTGGTTGATAACTACGGTGCCGAAAGTGTGCCGGTAGCGCTGTCGGACTATCCCGGTGTCGCCGGCGGCATAGATACGCCGTACGCATGCTGCCGTTTTATCCCCGGACGCATCGACGGCGAAGGGCTGTTCCTTGCTGTGCTGCGCAAGGATGCCGCCGACATTTCTCCATCCTGCCGGCGTCGCGACAAAGGCCGCAAGGGAGTAAAGCCCGTTGCGCTTCCGTCCGGAGGCGCGGAATATGTGCTCCGTTGTCTGGGCGACGGGTTCAAAGCGATGCTTATGCCTGACGGTGCGACGCTTACGGCTGTTCCCGCCGCCTCCGCCGATTTCGCTTCCACATTGCGCGACGGCGGACTCGACATCCTTGCCTGCGGTATCGCTGTAGCAGCCTTGCGCGGCCGCGAACTTGCGCCATGTCATGCCTTGGCTATGGCCGCCTCGCTTCGCGCAGGCTCTTTTCCGGTTTTAGATCTTGATTACCGCTCGGCGATGGCTTATCTACACGGCGACGCCCTGTCGGACATTCTTGATGGAGCACCCCGCGGCTATTTGCTGCCATGCTACCGCGGCAAAGCCCTCGGTCTGGCCAAATGCGTAGGCCGACGGGCTAACAATCTTTACCCCGACCAGTGGCGCCTGCGTTCGGCATTCCCTGCCGACGCGCCCGCCGATGTGGTCACAACGCACTGCTTATGAAAGAATTATTCGTCATATTGCGGCGATTCGTGCCGCCCTATAAGAAATTTCTCGCGCTGAATATACTTTTCAATATTCTCGCTGCTTTTCTGACGCTTTTTTCGTTTGCTCTGATTATTCCTATTCTTGAAATGCTGTTCAAGATCAAGGAAGCGGGCTATCATTATATGCCGCTCGGTTCGGCTTCGCTCAAGGATGTGGCTTTCAATAATTTCTATTACTATACACAGGAGTCCATCGTGCGTTTCGGGCCGATAAGCACGCTTGCTCTGCTTGCTGCCGCTCTTGTGCTTATGACGGCACTGAAGACCGGAGCGACCTATCTCGGCTCGTATTTCATCATTCCGTTGCGTTCGGGAATCGTGCGCGACCTGCGTAACTATGTATACGACAAGATCACTACGCTCCCCATATCGTTCTTTACTTCCGAACGCAAGGGCGACGTGATGGCACGCATGAGCGGCGATGTGGCTGAAATCGAGAACTCGATAATGGCTTCGCTCGACATGTTTTTCAAAAATCCGGTGATGATTATCGTCTGTCTGGTGATGATGATAGCTATTTCGTGGCAGCTGACGGTATTCGTGTTCGTGCTGCTGCCTCTGGCGGGCACGGTGATGGGGCGTGTCGGAAAGCGTCTTAAGCGTACGTCGCTTGAAGGTCAGAACCAGTGGGGTGTGCTGATGTCGAATATAGAGGAAACCCTCGGAGGCCTGCGCGTGATAAAGGCTTTCAATGCCGAGAGCAAGGTGAGGCGCCGTTTCCATGACGAGAATCAGGTATTCTACCGCCTTTCAAACCGTGTGGCGCGCCGCCAGTCGCTGGCGCATCCGATGAGCGAACTGTTGGGCACGGCGGCTATAGCCATAATCCTGTGGTTCGGGGGCAGCCTGATATTGTCGGGCTATTCGTCGATGAACGCCGCGTCGTTCATATATTATATGGTGATTTTCTACAGCATCATCAATCCGGCCAAAGAGCTGTCGAAAGCCATGTATTCGATTCAGAAAGGGCTTGCCTCGATGGAGCGTGTCGACAAGATTCTCGGCGCGGTCAATCCTATCGCCGACCCGTCCGGCCGCCAGCCGCTTTCCGTTCCTGAAGCTTCTGCCTGCGGCATCTGCCTCGATGGTGTTAGTTTCAGCTACGAAGGCTCGGGCGGCACCGAGGTGCTTTCGGATATAGATCTCGACATTCCGGCGGGATCGACCGTGGCGCTTGTAGGACAGTCCGGTTCGGGAAAATCGACTCTGGCCGACCTCTTGCCGCGTTTCTATGACCCTACAGCCGGACGTGTGACCATAGGCGGCCGCGATCTGCGCGATCTGCGCGTGGCCGACTTGCGCTCGCTGATGGGCTGTGTCAATCAGGAGGCCATATTGTTCAACGATACGATTTTCAACAATATCACATTCGGAGTGGAGTCGGCTACTCTCGAAGAGGTGGAGGATGCCGCACGCATAGCCAATGCCCACGACTTCATCATGGCTACCGAACACGGTTATGAAACACCGATAGGAGATCGCGGGTGCCGTCTGTCGGGAGGGCAGCGACAGCGTCTGTCGATAGCCCGCGCGGTATTGAAAAATCCGCCTGTACTGATTCTCGACGAAGCTACATCGGCTCTCGACAGCGAGAGTGAAGTGCTTGTGCAGCAGGCGCTGGAGCGGCTGATGAAGAATCGTACCACGCTGGTCATAGCTCATCGCCTGTCTACTATCCGCAATGCCGACCTTATATGCGTGCTGCATCAGGGACGTATTGTCGAGCGCGGTACCCACGAACAACTCCTTTCCCCCGACGCACGCGGCTACTATCGCCGCCTTGTCGAGATGCAGGCGCTGTAATGTATGAAAAGAAGGTTTTTGAAGAGTTTAAAGTATAAAGTCGAGTTGCGTCTGCGGCGCAAGTTAAAATAATGGATTCAGGCCGAACATACTGACGTGCCCCGGCACGTCTTATATATCAACAAAACATCTACTTTAACTCCTTTAACTTATTACTTTAGACTTCACCTCCCCTTTTTTTGCTCTAATACTCCAATCCTATGTTGTCGACCGAGATTGACATGCCGACTGTGCCTACGTAGGCTTCGCCGCAGCCCGACGAGAACATCACCAGCATGTGGGTGGGCGTGGCGTCGGCATCGGCCCAGCCTGTTTCCTCCACGGGCACCATCTTGCCACGGGAATTTCGGGCGTAGTAGGCCCGGTCGCCGTTGAGTAGCCCCATCCAGGGCTTGTAGTCGGGGCGGCCTGTTATGTCGCCGTAGTCGACGGGGAGGCGGTGGCCGTTCTGCCACCCGGCTGTAGAGCGCCCGAATCGTTCGCGTCCGGTGCCGACGCGGCGTGCCGTGATCCGGCCGTCGGCGTCCTCGCTGCGTTGCTGCAGTATGATGTAGGCCTCGGCGAAATCGGAGCCTGGCAGGGTCTTTTTCTTGCCGAATCCCGACGAATAAAGGCGTGTGCCGCCTTCAGGCACGTAGACCTTATAGTCGTAGACCAGCGCTTTGGGGCGGCGTGTGAACGGGATGCCCATCTCCATCTTGCTGTAGGGGTCTGATGTTGATGTTATGGGTTCTTTCATGTAGCCTAAGAAGATGGAGCCGGCCACTACCACGTCGATGTTGATAAGCCCTATGGCCTTGCAGTTCTCGAGTATGGTCGACATCTTGCAGCAGCGGTTTCCGGCCGAGCGCTGTTCTGGGAATACGGCGTTGCTGGTCTTGGTGATTCCTACCACCTTGGCCATTATGTTGGACGATGCCCATGGCGAGCCGCCGGCGTTGGTGTAGGGCTTGTCGCCGTCGACGGTCGCCGTGGGACCTATGGCGTAGACCTGCTTTGTCTTGCCGCCTATGATGCCCGATTCCTTGATGTTGCGGGTAATCCAGTTCTCGAAATCACCATATTTTATAGGCTCGACCTTTTGTGCCGCTATGCCGGTGGCTGCGGCCAGCATGGCTGATGCTAAAAGAAAAAATCTGACTTTCATAAGTTGGGTGTATGTCTTATAGTTGAAACTCAGCCGCCGGAAAAAAGGCGGCACTTGACTTTGCCACAAAGTATTGAGCACGGTGGTAAAGTTACAAAAATAACTCGGAAAGCGCCGTTTTGGTTTGCCGCCTTGTGATTTTTTTAGTTCTTACATTAATCATATAATGGAAAATTTGAAAGAACGGCAGTTTTCGGAGGCGGACAGGTAGGATAAAGCGGTTCTTTACATTGCATGTTATGGTCGAATTTCTTTCTTTGTCGGTGGTGTGCATTTGGATATGATGGATGTGTGTTTTGTGTGCTTCTTGGCGCTATTGGTATGATTTCAGTTGCAAAATATTTGCTTTTTGGATTTGATATAGTATCTTTGTGAAAAATAGCGCGCAATTCAGTAATCTCATCAAATTTGATGACATGAAACAACAAACTACACATTATCGCACATTGCTTTCAGCGGTTTTGGCTATTAGCTTTTTGACGCTTACTTCTTGCGAGAAAGATGAACAGTTTGACGTACCGGATATTAGCGAAAGAGGTCTGTCTGAGACTCTGATGGCGAATCCATATAATATTCCGGTGGAGGATGCTTTGGAGAATTTACGGGATTTTATGGCTGATTTTTCGGAAACAGGAGAATCACGAAGTGGTGATGGGAGAGTTGTAAGCGACGTGATTCCGGTCAGATTTAAGGATTGCTTCGGAGCGCAAAGCCGTTCGGAATTCGATGATATTGAATGTGATAAACTCTTATATATTGCTAATTTTGAAAATAATCAAGGTTATGCGGTTCTTGCTGCGGATGAGCGCATAAGCAATAAGGTGATAGGGCTTATAGATTCTACGTTCCATGATCCGGGTAAAGGTACAACGCCGACTCCGCGAACTATATGGGATTGGGATGACATCATCGGAGGAACACGGCCTGTGTTTAAAGATTATCCTACGGATGGCCCCGGCTTTTTTACCGTTACTGAATATCCTGATGAACTGTTTATTAATCCTAATACGGTAGACTTATACGATAAAGATAAAGACGACACCCTTGTTGGAACATATTTTTTTGACGAGGACGAGATTTCAAGAAGTGGCGGTGATGAGGAACAAACGTTCGATGTAGAGCGTTTCGCTATGGGGTTATGCACATCCTATGCTGCGAATGAAATCATCAGCTATGGATTGAAAAATCCGGATTTAAGATCCAAGGATACCTTGGATCCGCGTATTCCAGGATTTGACCATAGCGTTACATATAAAATATTGGAAACCGGTCCTTGGGAGAATATAAATACTCCGACTAAATATTTGTCTAATTATAAGGAATGGCACCAACGGCGCCCGTTTAATGCTCTTATCCTTATAAACATGTTTTCCTTGGTATGGGAGCTACCAGACAAGTTCCTGCAGGGTGTTTTCCTTTAGCTCTTGCTAAAGTGCTGGTTTATTTTGGGAAGCCTTATCCACTTCCTCTGAGAGGGAAATATATATACCTCTCAGAATTACATAACGGATATGTTGGCACGAGAGAAAAGCAAGAAATAGTTGCAAATCTGATGATTGGCATAAGTCAAAAATGTAATTCACTTTACTTTTACCAAGGGACTTTTACTTTCCCGTGGAATGTTACATCATATATGAATTCCATTGGGTATAACCATGCCGGAAGTCACGATTATAAGTTTTCTCGGGTCAAGGCTATGATTGACAAAGGTTGTCCGTTGATTATGTATGGTATGCCGAATCTCAATATAACAAAAAGCCATGCTTGGAATATAGACGGATATAAGATTAAGGTACGAACCATTACAAAAGCTCGTTATGAGGGCGAAACCAGAACCAAAACATTTACGGTAAACGATACATGTATGATGGTTCATTGCGACTATGGCTGGGGTGGAATGGCTAATGGCTTTTATGTGTCAGGCGTCTTTGACACCCGTGATGAAAATGTTGAAATTGACGACTCTGACATCGAAATCAAGCATCATAAATATAATAAATTGTTAAAAATAATCACATTTGACCATCCATGAAGAAGATTCTATATATAATTTTAGCTGTTTTATGCCATGCGGCTTTCATATCGTGTTGGGAAATCGAAGATGTTGATTTTCCCAAACGGGTGCGAATTCCGCAAAAAGGAGGTGTTGTTACTATCGAAACGGAGTCGCATATCTATGGTCTTTCACTCAAAGGCCGGGACGATTTTGATATAGCATTCGATGATCGGACCGGTGAAATGGCTCGTGATTCAGACAGTATTACTTTGAGGTGGCTTACTTTAATACACACTAAAAAAGGGATTCATAGATGCTATTTCAAAGCTTCGGAAAATAACACAGGAAAAAAACGTGGATTTACACTTTCGGGAATGGTGTACAATACACCTTTCGATGCGATTATAGAGCAGGACAAATAATCACATTTGACCGTCCATGAAGAAGATTCTATATTTGTTTTCGGCTATTGTATGCCTTTTTGTATGTGTGTCGTGCTGGGAGTTTGAGGATGTGGATTTCCTTGATGAAGTCGACTGCCTAAAGACGGGAGTCCTGTACTGATTAAGTTGGATGGATCAATCCATTCTATCACTATTGAAAATGCAGCAGGAGAAGTGGTGGGTTGGAGTCCTGGGGAGTCTGATACCATTGAGATTAAACTTGACTGGTTGACGGTGAAGTTTCCACGCTCCCGACGTAAATTCCGCTTTGTGGCTGAACCTAATACCAGCGGCAAAAAAATGAAGCTTGTTTTTGGCGCGATGGTGTTCGATTGCCAGTTCTTTTCTGATATCGTTCAGGATAAATAGATGCAAAAAAACGCTGCGCCGAGGCCGGCGCAGCGTTTTTTGCATTATGAAGTTCGTTGCTGATTAGCCGTTGATCTTCACCATAGTTGCGATGAGGTCGAGCACCTTGTTGGAGTAGCCGATTTCGTTGTCGTACCATGAAACGACCTTAACGAAAGTGGGGGTCAGCTGGATGCCGGCCTTGGCGTCGAAGATAGAGGTGCGTACGTCGCCGAGGAAGTCGCTGGAAACGACTGCGTCTTCTGTGTAGCCGAGGATGCCTTTGAGTTCGCCTTCGGAAGCTTCCTTCATGGCAGCGCAGATTTCGTCGTAGGTAGCGGCTTTGGCGAGGTTGACGGTGAGGTCAACTACGGAAACGTCGAGGGTGGGGACACGCATCGACATGCCGGTGAGCTTGCCGTTGAGTTCGGGGATGACTTTACCTACAGCCTTTGCAGCGCCGGTGGACGAGGGGATGATGTTGCCGGAAGCGGCACGGCCTCCGCGCCAGTCCTTCATCGAGGGACCGTCGACGGTCTTCTGGGTGGCGGTGGTGGAGTGTACGGTGGTCATGAGGCCTTCAACGATACCGAATTTGTCGTGCAGCACCTTTGCGATGGGAGCAAGGCAGTTGGTGGTGCAGGAAGCGTTCGATACGAACTGTGTGCCCTTGACATAGGTCTTGTCGTTCACGCCGCATACGAACATGGGGGTGTCGTCCTTGGAGGGAGCGGACATAACCACGTATTTTGCGCCGGCTTCGATGTGGGCCTGTGCTTTTTCCTTGGTCAGGAACAGACCGGTGGATTCAACCACGTATTCGGCACCTACTGCGCCCCATGCGATTTCGGCGGGGTTCTTGCAGGCGGTAACGCGGATGTGCTTGCCGTCGACGATAAGTTCGCTCTTTTCGAGGTCGAAATCAACGGTGCCTTCGAACTGGCCGTGCATTGTGTCATACTTGAGCATGTAGGCCATGTAGTCAACAGGGAGAAGGTCGTTGATGGCAACTACTTCGATGTCATTGCGTTTGGTCGATGCGCGGAAAACGAAACGTCCGATGCGGCCAAAGCCATTAATACCTATTTTAGTCATAATTGTAAATAATGAATATTGGGTTGATGTTTTGTGTTCTTGTCAGTTTTTGCCTCTGCGGCAGGGGTAGCCGCTTTAACGCGGCAAAATTAATGAAAAATTTCGGTAATACAGACCCCTGTTAATGTTTTTTTTCATTAGATAATGCCCCGCTGCAAAAAAAATCTGTTGAAGTCGGGTGTGATTATGTCCGGATAAGGCGGAAATGTTGCACGATGTTTGCATTTCACCAAAATAGATTGTATTTTTGCCAAGTGAATGAAATTAAAGACAACTTCATGACTTCCGATATCGACCATCTAAGCCTTCCGGAACCGACTGCCGGCATTCTCGACCGTATACGCTACCTTATCAGGCTGTCGCGCCGCAATCAGCAGCAGTTCAGCCGTCTTATCGGCATAGACCCGTCCAACCTCTCCAAGATACTTTCGGGGCGTATGCCTGTCACAGAGCAGTTTGTGAACCGTCTGGTAGCCAATCTCGGAGTGTCCAAGCTTTGGCTTTGCGACGGCACCGACATTCCTTTTCCCCGCGGCGTCCATGCCCGGGAGATTTCCGTGCCGCAGGATGCGGGGGACACGCTGACGGCTTCGGCCGGAAGTGTTTCGGGTGCGCCGAAGGGAGCACCTATATATGATATCGACGTCACAGCCGGCAGCCGCGAGCTGAGCCGCATGTTCACTGTCGATAACATAATAGGTTATCTTGATCTTCCGGGAGTCAATCCCGACTGCGCCATCCTGCGGGTCAGCGGCGACTCGATGGTGCCCCGTCTGCGCGACGGCTCTTATATCGCCATACGTCCCGTCAGCGACCGTTCGCCTATCGCCTGGGGGCAGATCTACGTTGTGGTTGTCGAAGATTACCGTTTCGTCAAATTCGTGCGGCGTCATCCCGACCCGACAATGGTTATTCTGCACAGCGCCAATCCTGATTACGACGATATAGAGCTTCCGCGCCGCGACATACTCAGTCTTTACCTTGTTGAATCGATATTGAACTATGACGTCATCGCGTAAATCTCCTGCTGTGGCATTGCCGCCATGCAATCGTCCGGGAATATTTGAGGCCGGATGCGACGAGGCCGGCCGCGGGTGTCTGGCCGGTCCGGTATTCGCCGCTGCGGTCATACTGCCCGACGACTTCTCGAACCCGCTTGTCAACGACTCCAAGCAGCTCAGCGCGCGCCGGCGCATGGAGTTGCGGGAATTGATAAAGGAGCAGGCTGTGGCCTGGGCTGTGGCGCGTGTCGACGCCGACGAGATCGACCGTATCAATATCCTGAATGCTTCCATCGAGGCCATGCACCGCGCTCTCGACGCCCTGACGGTACGCCCGGGGGCGGTGGTGGTCGACGGCAACCGTTTCCGCCCTTACCGGGATCTCGACTGCCGGACATTCGTCAAAGGCGACGGACGTCTGGCAAATATCGCCGCAGCATCGATTCTTGCCAAGACCGAGCGCGATCTGTTCATGGAAGAAGCGCACGTCCGTTATCCCGTCTACGCCTGGGATGTAAACAAGGGCTATCCCACGCGCGCCCACCGCGAGGCCATCGCCGTCTATGGTCCGTGTCCTCTGCACAGGGCGAGTTTCCGTCTGCTGCCGGAGCAGGGGCCTTCGCTTTTCGACCGGTGCGCCGGCGGCGATATCTGACACTATGCTTTCGTCGCCGCACTTTTTTGACAATTTTATGACAAAATGCCGCAATATTTGCGTGTTACGATTTGTTTGTCTATCTTTGCATTCATAATTATATAAAAAATAGAATAAACAGTGAAAACAATGGAAAAGATTGATAATCTTGACCGTCACATCCTCAAGATTGTGATGCATAATGCGCGTATACCTTCAAAGGATGTCGCCATGGAATGCGGCGTTTCACGCGCCGCCATACACCAGCGTCTGCAGCGCATGATAGACCTCAAGGTTATAACAGGATCCGGCTATCATGTCAATCCTAAGATTCTCGGCTACGCGACATGCACTTATGTAGGTGTCAACCTCGAACGCGGCGCCATGTACCGCGATGTAGTTCCCGAACTTGAGAAAATCGAGGAAATTGTGGAATGCCATTTCACCACGGGACCATACACCATGCTCGTAAAACTCTATGCGCGCGACAACGAACATCTGATGGATCTGCTCAACAACAAGATCCAGATGATTCCCGGCGTGATCGGAACAGAAACTCTTATTTCGCTGGATAATTCCATAGCCCGCGAAATCCCGGTTAAATATAAGGAATAAAAACAGATGAAACGCATCATACTCCCCGTCCTGCTTGCAGGCGCATTGGCGGCCTCTACAGGCTGCGCACATAAGTCCGGCAATGCGGCTGTTGCCGACATAGCGACTCCGGACACCTCCACGGTAGTTCATCCCGAATGGGCGCGCAATGCCGTGATCTACGAGGTAAATATCCGTCAGTACACTCCCGAAGGGACCTTTGCTGCGTTTCAGAATCACATTCCCCGTCTGCGTGAACTCGGAGTGGACATACTGTGGCTGATGCCCGTTCATCCGATCTCGCAAGTCAACCGAAAAGGCACGCTTGGCAGCTACTATGCCGTGGCCGACTACAAGGCGGTCAATCCCGAATTCGGCACGCTCGACGACTTCCGCGCCCTTGTCGGTGCCGTCCACGAAGCCGGCATGAAGATAATCCTCGACTGGGTTCCCAACCATACGGGCTGCGACAACGCCTGGGTCAGCGAGCATCCGGAGCGCTACGCCCGCAACGACGAGGGAGCCATGTTCGGACCCTACGACTGGACCGACGTCTATAAGCTCGACTATTCCAAGGCCGACACGCGCGAAGCCATGATCGACGCCCTGAGCTTCTGGCTCACCGACGCCGGCATCGACGGTTACCGCTGCGACGTGGCTTCGGAAGTGCCGACATCGTTATGGGACGAAGCGCGTCCGCGCCTGCAGGAAGCGGCCGGCCGTCCCATATTCATGCTTGCCGAATCCTCGGCTCCCGACCTCTTGCTCCATGCTTTCGACATGGACTACAACTGGCCGATGAAAGACCTCTTCAGCGAGATTGCCGCCACGGCCGGGCAGTACAGTTTTGTCGCTCCCGGGCAGGAATCTCCGCGCGAATTCAAGCGTCGCCATGCCGCCGACATAGACTCGCTGCTCGAATACCAGTGCCACGTATATCCTGTCGGAGGAATAATGATGAACATGACCTCGAACCACGATCTCAACTCGTGGGAAGGAACCGAATTCCGGCGCCTCGGCAATCTTGCTCCGGCATTCGCCGTGCTCAGCTACACACTGCCCGGCATGCCCCTGATATATACCGGCCAGGAAACCGGAATGGACCGTGCGCTTGAATTCTTCGAAAAAGACAGCGCGCCCGTGTGGGAACCCCGCAACGAGTATTTCGATTTCTATCGCAGGCTCAACGCGCTCAAGCATTCGCGTGCGGAGCTTGCTGCCGGCATGAAGAAAATCAACTACCGGACATATTCGACCGGCTCCGAAAATCTGTTGCTTTTCACCCGCACCCTCGGCGATGCCGCTACGATAGTCGGCATGAACCTCGGAGCTTCGGAAGAAACTCTACATACAACAGCCGACGATGCGCCGAACTTGACCGGAGCCGTGGATTATGCCACCGGCGAAGCTGTCGACGCTCTGCCGTCGACCCTCGCTCCCGGACAGTACTTCATATATACTGTCAACTGATAAAGTACGATAAAAGAACCACGCACCATGACAGCCGATACTCCACGCTGGACCGAGATAGAACATCTTCCCGAATGGGACGAGGAGTTCTACAACATCTATACTGCCAAGAAATTCGGCAAATGGGTTATGATAAAGACCCTGAAGCCCGAGTATCGCGACGACCCCGCATACGCTGACATGATAGACCGCGAATTCGACGTGCGCTATAATCTGGCGCATCCGAATATCGTCATGATCAACGATTTCGAGGATATTCCCGGGATAGGACGGTGTATTGTCACCGACGACGTCTACGGCGACTCGCTGCGAAAGCTTATCCGCGAGGGTCGTGTCACCGACGCGCATATCGCCCAGCTACGCCGCCAGCTTCCGGCAGCTCTGGCCTACATACAGGCCAATCACATTGTGCATCCGCGTCTGCGTCCCGAAAATATACTGTTCACCGAAAACATAGGCAACCTGAAGCTGATCGATGTCGGTTTTGAGCAGCGTCCGTCGCTTACCCCGCAGGAAGCTTCCGACGACATCTACAACTACGGACTTGTGCTTACCGAGGCTCTGGACGCGGCAAAGTCGACAGACTCGACGCTGCGTCAGGTGGCACGACGCTGCACCGACCCGGATCCGCACCGCCGCTACCGCGATATCACGCGACTGCAGATGGCTCTGGAAAACAAATCGTCGCGCAGCCTCTATCTGCTTATAATAGCTTTCCTTGTCGTGATGGTGCTTGTCCTTCTGTGGCTTCTGTCGCCATGCGCGCCCAAGCCTCCGGTAGGATAAGGCACCGGCGTCATAAATAATCCCATTTCTACCACAGAAAACATTGTAATGTCATCCGTATTCGTCCACCCAATAGCTCCCTCTACCGACCAGCTTCGCCAGTATGTACATTTTGCCATCGACCACTACAAGGACAATCCTTGTTATGTGCCGCCATTGGTGATCGATGATATAGCCACACTTTCGCCGGATAAAAATCCCGCTTACGAATTCTGTGAAGCGCAATCTTTCATAGCTCTCCGCAACGGCGAGATCGTAGGAACTGTAACGGCAATAATCAACCGTGCGGCAAACGAGAAAGAAAACCGCAAGGTATGCCGTTTTGGCTTTCTGGAATTTATCGACGATCCCGAGGTGTCGGCCGCGCTCATCGCCGCCGCCGAAGCGTGGGGGCGCGAAAAAGGCATGACTGAACTCGTCGGTCCTTTGGGATTCACCGACCTCGATCGTGAAGGCATGCTTGTCGAGGGCTTTGATGAAGTGGGGACAATGGCGACCATCTACAACTATCCCTACTACGTCCGCCACATGGAGGACATGGGATTCGAAAAAGAAGCCGACTGGGTGGAGTACCGTATGACAGTACCCTCCGAGGTGCCTGAAAAACACCTCCGCATAGCCGACATCATAGCTCGCAAGTACGGTCTGCAGACAATCAAATTCACCTCACGCAAAAAAATCAAGGAACAGTACGGACAGGCCATTTTCGACCTTGTCAACGAGGCATATTCCGAACTATACGGTTTCACGCGCCTTACACCCCGTCAGATCGACCATTACATAAAGCAATATCTCGGCATCCTTCGTCTGGAGGATGTGTGTCTTGTGGTAGATTCCGCCGGCGAACTTGTTGCCATAGGCATTTCCATGCCGTCGCTCTCGCGGGCGCTTCAGAAAAGCCGCGGGCGTTTCCTGCCATTCGGCTGGTGGCATCTGCTGAATGCCATACGCGGCAAGACCGACGTGGTCGATCTGCTCCTTGTGGCCGTCAAGCCGTCGTATCAGAGCAAAGGTGTCAATGCACTGATTTTCGCCGATCTTATTCCTGCCTATATCAAAAACGGCTACCGCTATGCCGAAAGCAATCCGGAGCTGGAGGTGAACGACAATGTTCAGAAGCAGTGGGAATACTTCGAGCGTCGTCAGCATCGCCGCCGCCGTGCGTGGAGGCGTCCTATAGCCCGGGAAATACCCGAAGCCGAAATTATCTGAACCGGAGTTTCGGGTACGCTCTTTAGCGGATTGAGGATAATTCAGTTGCAAATTTGCATACGGGTTCTCCGACAGCGCCTGAGCGTTGACTATTTTTCACAGTCGGAAAAGCCCGGCAGACATAAAAAAATCGTATATTTGCCAGCTACGTGCGGATTATGAACAAAATCCATACGTGGCCGTTTTTTATATCAAATTATTAAAGACAGATAACGTTTCAATCGTAATTCCTATGAGTTTCAAGGCTTTCTTTTCCGCAACGGGTAGCATTTTGCTGTTTTTGGCGGCTATGGCCTCTATGGCGCCGGCACTCTGCGCGCAGACTGCTTCCGCCACCGCTGCGGGCGCGGTGACCCTCGACTCATGCCGTGCGATGGCGCTGGCCAACAACAAGCAGCTGATGATGAGCCGTGCGCGTATCGACAAGGCTCACTATCAGAACAAGGAGGCTTTCGCGGCATATCTTCCGGGTATAGACTTCGCAGGCGGATATATGTACAACCAGCGCGAGCTTTCGATATTCAGTTCCGACCAGCTCCTGCCTATCAAGACATTCGACCCGGCAACTCAGTCCTATCAGTTCAATCTGGTAAAGAATCCCGTCACGGGAGAGCCTATAAAGGGCCCGGACGGACAGTATATTCCTGAAACAGTGGCGCTGATTCCCAAGGAAGCCATGACTTACGACATACACAATGTGTTTTTCGGAGCCATCACGCTGACGCAGCCCGTGTTTATGGGAGGCAAGATCGTTGCCATGAACAAGATAACCAAAGCTGCCGAAAAAGCCGCCCGCGAGCTTCACAATCTTGAAGCCGAAAATGTCATATATGCTGTCGACGCGGCCTACTGGCAGGTGGTGTCGCTTAAAGCAAAAGAATCGTTGGCCGAGAGTTTTGTAAATCTGCTGGATTCGCTGAGCACCAATGTGCATCTGATGTACGACGAAGGTGTGGCTACCCGCAGCGACATGCTTTCGGTCGATGTCAAACTCAATGCCGCCGAAGTCGATCTGACAAAGGTGCGCAACGGGCTGGTACTTTCGCGTATGGCTCTGGCCCAGGTGTGTGGACTCCCTGTCGACGCTGCTTTCACACTGGCCGACGAGGATAATCTCGATACTGCGGTTCAGGAACTTGTGCCGACCGCTACCGATTCCTCTGCGCCCGACATGCAGGACGTCTACAACCGCCGTCCTGACCTGCGCGCTCTCGACGCCGCCGCCGAAGTGGCTCGTCAGCAGAAACGCGTGGCGCTGTCGACCATGCTTCCCAACGTGGCCCTTGTCGGTTCGTATTCGTTCTCGAATCCGAATATGTTCGACGGCTTCTCCAAAAAATTCAAAGGGGCCTTTTCTGTAGGAGCCATGGTAAGCATCCCCATCTGGCATTGGGGCGGGAAATACTACAAATACCGTGCGGCCGAGGCCGACGAACTTGTGTCGAAACTCAAGATCGAGGATGCCCGCGAAAAGATCTCCCTGCAGGTCAGCCAGGCTTCGTTCAAGACGCAGGAAGCCTACAAGACTTACGACGCCACTATGGAAAACCTGCGCAAGGCCGACGAGAACCTGCGTTCGGCAAATCTGGCTTTCCGCGAAGGTGTGGCCACGACCGATAATGTCATGGCCGCGCAGACAGCATGGCTAAAGGCGCATTCCGAACAGGTCGATGCGATGATCGACGTTCGCCTGTGCCAGACATATCTTAGCAAAGCACTCGGCACACTGGCCGACTGATGCTCCGTAAAAATCCGAAAAATCAATCATCAAACTTATACCACAAAAATGGCAACAGCAGAAGATTCCAAAACCGTGAAACGCGCCGAGCGCTCACTGCTCATCGTCATGGCCGCCGTAGTGGCTGTCGTGGCAATAATAGCCATAATCGGCTTTCTGGTGATGAACCGCCCCGACAGCTATATCGAGGGACAGGCTGAAGGCACTACCGTACGCATATCCGGCAAACTGCCCGGACGCGTGGTCGAATTCTATGTCGAGGAAGGTGATACCGTCCATGCCGGCGACACACTGGTGTGCATCCATTCATCGGTGATGGAAGCACAGCTCACCGAAGCCAAGGGAATGCAGGCTGCCGTCGACGCGCAAAGCCGTAAGGTCGACGCCGGCACACGCAGCCAGATCATACAGGCGGCAGCCGACATCGTGAGTCAGGCCGAGGCCGCAGTCACAATCACGGAGAAGACATACAAACGCATGCAGCGCCTGTTTGAAGAAGGTGTCGTGTCTGAGCAGAAGCGCGACGAAGCCAAGGCAGCCTACGATGCCGCCGTGGCATCGAAATCTGCCGCGCAGAGCCAGTATTCCCTCGCCCTTGCCGGCGCCCAGAAAGAGGATAAGGAAAGTGCGGCCGGCATGGCCCGTGCGGCCGGCGGTTCGGTGGAGCAGGTAGAAGCCCTTCTGGCCGACAGCTATCTCACTGCACCCTTCGACGGCACGATAGACCAGATATATCCCGAAACCGGCGAACTTGTGGCGATGGGCGCGCCCATCATGAGTCTGCTGCGTGCCGACAAGCGATGGATCACTTTCAACGTGCGCGAGGAACTTCTCAACGACATCCACATGGGCGATGAAATCACTGTCATGGTGCCGGCTCTTGGCAAACGCGAGATAAAAGTGAAAATCTACTATATCCGCGACATGGGCAGCTATGCCACATGGCACTCCACCAAGGCCACCGGCAGCTATGACAGCCGTACCTTCCAGATCAAGGCCCGTCCGGTCGAGGAAATCAAAGATCTGCGTCCGGGCATGTCTATCCTCTATGTTCATCCGGGAGCTGATAACTGATCCTGCCGAATTTCTTTAATTCCTGACAGTCATAGAAATGACAGATACCGGATTCCTTGCGGGTGTTCGTCGTGAAATCCGACGCATGGCTTCGCGGAAGATGTATATCTTCGGCATGGTTGCCGTGCCGGTTCTTATGGCCGTGTTCTTTTTGAGCCTCCTGAAACCCGGCTTGCCCCTGAAAGTGCCTACGGCGGTGGTCGATCTCGACCATTCGTCGATGTCGCGCACTGTAACACGCTCGCTCAACGCGCTTGAACTTATCGATATAAGCAGGAAGCTCGAAAGTTACGACGAGGCTCTTGCCGGCATACGCCGCGGCGAGATTTACGGATTTTTCGTCATTCCGGACAATTTCGAGAAAGATGCCCTGGGCGGACGCACTCCGACGCTTGAGTACTACACGAACCTGACTTATTTTGTTCCCGGTACGCTGTCATTCAAAGGTTTCAAGACCGTGGCGGTCAGCACGGCCGGCTCCGTTGTGCGTGCATCGCTTGTCAGCCTCGGTGTCGACCCCGAGCAGGTGGGAGCCATGCTTCAGCCTATAGCCATCGACAATCATCCTATAGGAAATCCATGGCTCAGCTATGCCATATATCTCTGTCCCTCCTTCACTTTCGCCACATTCGCCCTGATGATAATGCTTATGACCGTATTCTCCATCACCATGGAGATAAAGAACGGCACATCGGTCGGATGGCTCGCCACGGCAAAAGGCCGCATAACTGTCGCTGTCAGCAGCAAACTGCTGACGCATACGGTGGTATGGTTTTCCATCGGCCTTTTCATCAGCTGGCTTCTCTGGGGTTGGTCGCATTTTCCTGTCAACGGCTCTCTTGGCTGGCTGCTTGCGGCTGTGGCTCTGCTGATATTGGCCTGTCAGGCTTTCGGGCTGTTCATAGCCTCAGTCGTGCCTAATCCCCGTCTGGCATTCAGCCTGACGGCACTGTTCGGCATACTCACATTCTCGTTCACCGGATTCTCGTTTCCGGTACAGAGCATGTACGGATTTCTGGCGGTGTTCAGCTGGTTGTCGCCTGTTCGTTATTTTTTCATGATCTACATCAATGAAGGACTTAACGGCTACCCGCTTTTCTATTCCAGAATGTGGTATGTGGCGCTGATGCTTTTCCCTGTCGTGGCATGCTCGCTGCTGTGGCGACTTAAGAAAGCCTGTGAACGGCCTGTATATGTTCCCTGACATTCAATCAAGTACGTCGCAACTATGAATCTATTCAGAAGTTTCCGCCGATGGTCCACGGATATGGGCCGGGTCTTCCGCAACGAATGGTCGCTCGTGCTGGGCGATGTGGGTGTCATACTCTTCTTTTTCATCCTTCCTCTGGCATATCCCATCGTGTACACGCTGATCTATAACCCCGAGGTTGTGGAGAAGATGCCGGTGGCGATTGTCGACAACTGTCGTTCTGCCGAGTCGCGTGAATTCGCTTTCAAGGCCGATGCCTGTCCCGCCATAAAAGTGTATTCTTTTCCGGCCGACATGGCCGAGGCGCGGAGTCAGATGGCTGCCGGTGATATTTTCGGTATCATAGAGATTCCCTCGTCCTATGCCCGCGACCTTGCCACGGGTCAGCAGACACACATTCAGTTCTATGCCGAGATGAGCCTGCTTCTCCGCTATCGCTCCTTCCTCTCCGCATTGACCGACCTGCAGATGGAACTTGTAGGAGAGCAGACCGCTGAAAAAATCGAGGGGCACGGCCTTGGATCTCTGGCGGTTTCGGGAATGCCGGTTAAGAGCCACAGCAACTTCCTCGGCGATACCGAGCAGGGCTTCGCATCTTTTGTCATCCCCGGCATTGTCATCCTTATTCTGCAGCAGAGCATGATTTTAGGCATCAACATGATCTGCGGGACATCGCGCGAGCGCAGACGGCGCAACGGCGGCATCGACCCCAAGGCCGTCAACGGTGTGAGCGCTTCGGCCACGGTGTGGGGCAAGACTCTGTGCTATCTGGTGTGCTACATACCGGTGACGCTCTATATCTTGCGTTTCATCCCCGAGATTTTCAATCTTCCGCACTACGGCTCCCCGGCCGACTACCTCCTCTTCATCTTCCCCATGCTGCTGGCTTCGGCTTTCCTGGGGCAGACACTAAATTATTTCATGAAAGAGCGCGAGAGCGCTTTCATAATCATCGTATTCACATCGGTGGTATTCCTTTTTCTCTCCGGCCTTACGTGGCCGCGCTATGCAATGAGTCCGCTGTGGCTTGCCTTGGGCGATCTTGTGCCCGGCGTATGGGGTGTCGAAGGTTTCATCCGCATCAACTCCAATGCCGCCAGCCTCGCCGAAACAGCCACTGCCTTCAAGGCCATGTGGATTCTTGCTGCCGTCTATATGCTCAGCGCATTTTGGGTGACGGCATATATCGATGCCCGCGAAAAACGACGGGCTACGGAGCATGCTGTGGAAACCGATAAAATCGCAACACATTAAAAGAAAATGAATTTTGAAGAATTAGGCGTACGCGACGACCTGCTCCGCGGTATAGCTGATATGGGTTTTGAAACCCCTATGCCCGTGCAGGAAAAGGTTATTCCCGTACTCCTCCATGGCGACCACGACCTTGTGGCTCTGGCTCAGACCGGCACCGGCAAGACAGCCGCTTTCGGCCTGCCGGTCATACAGCGTATCGATATTTCCCGCCATGTGCCGCAGGCACTTATCCTCTCGCCTACGCGTGAACTTTGCCTCCAGATAGCCGGCGACCTCGCCGACTTTTCCAAGTATATACCCGAACTTGAGGTGCTGCCCGTCTACGGCGGATCGAGTATCGAGAGCCAGATACGCGCCTTGCGTGCCGGCGTACAGATAATCGTAGCGACTCCCGGACGTCTTATAGACCTGATAAACCGCGGAGTGGTAAAACTTGCCGATGTCCATACCGTGGTGCTTGACGAGGCCGACGAGATGCTGAACATGGGATTCGTCGACTCCATCAACGACATACTGTCGCATGTGCCCGACGACCGCAAAATGCTTATGTTCTCGGCCACCATGCCGCCGGAAGTGTCGAAAATCGCCGCGCGTTTCATGAAGGAACCCGAAGAGATAGTCGTAGGCACACGCAACGAGGGTGCCGCCAACGTACGCCACATATACTATATGGTCAACGCACGCGACAAATATCTCGCCCTGAAACGCGTGGCCGACAATTCCCCCAGCATCTACGCCATAGTCTTCTGCCGCACCAGACGCGATACCCAGGAAATCGCCGACCGCCTTATAGCCGACGGATATAATGCCGAGGCTCTTCACGGCGACCTGTCGCAGCAGCAGCGCGACATAGTGATGCGCAAGTTCCGCGACGGTGTTATTTCGATGCTGGTGGCTACCGACGTCGCTGCCCGCGGTCTGGATGTCGACGACCTGACACATGTAATAAACTACGGACTGCCCGACGATACGGCTGTATACACACACCGTTCAGGACGAACCGGCCGTGCCGGCAAGACGGGTGTGTCAGTAGCCATAATCCATTCGCGCGAAAAAGGACGCCTGCGTGAAATAGAGCGCATCATAGGCAAGAAATTCGAACATCTCGAAGTGCCCACACCCGAACATATCATAGAGAAGCAGCTCTATAACCTTGCCGACCGCCTTGAGCGGGTCGACGTCAACGAGGACGAAATCAACAAGTATCTGCCGGGAGTGCTGCGCAAACTTTCGTGGCTTTCTACCGAAGATTTGCTGAAGCGGGTGCTTTCGCTTGAGTTCAACCGCCTGCTCAACTATTATAAGGATGCTCCGAAAATCGATTTCATCGACGATAAGCCCAAAAAAGAGCGCCGCAAGGACAAAGAAGCCTCCGCTCCACGCTCCGACAAGGAAAAAGACCGCCGCACGGCCGAGCGCGGCATGGCTCGTATCTATGTCAATGCCGGCAAGGCCGACGGATTCTTCGCCAAAAACCTTATCGACATGCTCAACCGCTGTGTCGAAGGAGCGCGTGTCGACGTAGGCCGCATCGACCTGCTGCCGGGATATTCGCTTTTCGACGTGCGCAAGGCCGACGCCGCCCGAGTGGTAAGCTCCCTCAAGGGTGCCGATTTCTTTGGCAAGCGCCTCTACAGCGAGCTTGCCGATCCCGAGCGTGACTATGCTTCGGCTTCCGAGAGAAAAGGAGGAAAAGGCAAGGGCGGAAAGTATTCAGGCAAAAAGAAAGAGGATGCTCCCGCCGACCGCAAGCCGAGGCATTTCGGACGAAAGAAGAAAGATTGAAAAACAGAATGGTGAGAAGGTCAAGGAAAGAAATTTACATATTGTCAGCCTGTGTCGCGCTCTTGTCGCTGCAGAGCGCTTTACGGGTTTCGGCGCGCACTGCCGCCGACTTTTTTGCCGATGCGCCGGTCGGGGTAATAGACACCTTTGACCGCAATACGCGGCTCGACATGCTCGATTATTTCCGCAATGGCATGACTACCGCATCGCAGAATGTGTTCGGCGGCCAATCGCGCATCACGGCCTTGTCCGACAGCAGCCTGACGGTGGAAATTTCTTCACGAAGCCGCATGCAGTTCGCCATGCTGCCGCAGAAATCCGATACGGTGGTGGTTATTATAGAAACCGTCGATACTCCCGTAGCCGACAGCGGCGTCAGCTTTTATCGTGCTTCGGACTGGAGCCGCATGGATGTGGACATGCCGGGCCTGCGCGATTTCCTTCCGTCAATGACGAAAAAATCGCGTCGGATGCCAGACGCATTGCCTTATATATTCACTACGGCGGAATATAAGCCTGCTTCGGGGCGATTTGTATTCACCAATACTACGGCCGGAAACTACAGTGCCGACGATATGCCTCAGGCGGTGAAAGATATGCCTGACTCGCTCGTCTACACCTTCGACGGCCGCCGCCTGAAGCCATGGAAGCTGTCAGACTGAGTGCGCTCAATGCGCGGATAGGGCGTCTGGTCAATGCCGACTCTTCGTTGCGCGAGGTGTGGGTGACGGCCGAAACGTCCGACCTGCGTGTGTCCGGCGGCCACTGCTACATGGAACTGGTGGACAAGGACGACGACGGCCGCACGGTGCGTGCCCGCGCACGTGCTGTGATCTGGGCTTCGGCTTTGCCGCGCGTCGAGGCGCGTTTTTTGGCTGTGACAGGAACGCGTCTGCGTTCCGACATAAAGATAATGGCACGCGTGACGGTGTCGTACCATGCTGTCTACGGGCTGTCGCTCGTGATAAGCGACATAAATCCGGAATACACTGCCGGCGACCTTGTGCGACGTCGCAATGAGATAATCGCGCGTCTGCGTGCCGAGGGAGTGTTCGACCTGAACCGCACTCTTGAGCCGGGGCCCGTACTTAACCGTGTGGCTGTGGTATCGGCTGCCGGAGCCGCCGGCTACGGCGACTTCATACGCCACCTCTATTCCAATCCGCGGCGTTTGCGCTTCTCGGCAGAACTCTTTCCTGCCGTTCTGCAGGGCGAGCGTACGGCGTCGAGTGTAATAGTGGCGCTCGAGCGGATAATGGAGCGTGTCGACGAGTTCGACTGTGTGGTGATAATACGCGGCGGCGGAGCTGTGGCCGATCTCGCTTCGTTCGACGACTATGATCTGGCGGCGAATGTTGCGCAGTTTCCTCTGCCGGTCATTGTCGGCATAGGCCATGAGCGCGATATCACGGTGCTCGACTATGTGGCTCATACACGTGTCAAGACCCCGACGGCTGCCGCGGCAATGCTGGTAGCCCACCAAGAGGCCGCGCTCGATGCTTTGCGCGGCACCGCCGCCGAAATAAAGACCCTTGCAGGCTCTTATATAAACGGTCAGCGGCAACAGCTCGCATACATACTCGGTGCTCTTCCGGCTATGTTACGCGCCGTAACCGACGCTCATCGGCGTCGCCTCGGAACGGAAACAGCCTCGGCGATCAGTACGGCGGCAAGCGCGCAGATGCGTATGCAGACCCAGCGGCTCGATTCTCTGGCGATGCTTGTCGACGCGCTTTCGCCGCAAGCCACCATGCGCCGCGGATTCGCCATCGCACGCTCCCGAGGCCGGGCGCTTACATCGGCTGCGACACTGAGCACGGGCGATGCCATTGAAATCACCCTGGCCGACGGCGCGATCGACGCTACTGTCACCGGCCTGCACATTCCTGAAAAAAATAAGAATTGAATATATGCCAGATTCCATCGAAGAACTCAGCTATAGCCAGGCGCTCGCCGAACTGGAACAGATAGTCGCCACTTTGCGCGGCAACAACTGCGACATCGACCGCCTGACGGCTCTTACGCGCCGGGCCTCGGAACTCTTGCTCGAATGCCGGCGTCGCCTGACGGCTACCGAAGGCGAACTGGAGCAGATTCTCGCAGGCCTTGAGGCCGCTGCCGGAGAATAGTATCATCAGCTTCCGAACAAAGCGCTGTGCGGCGACGTTGTACTTCTGTAATTTAAAAACTACTGCTATGGCACTGATTAAAACAGAAGGACAGCGCGAGGTGGAAGCCCTTGCCCGTATAGAACGACAGATCGAGCGCCGCGAACGTCGCGAGCGTGTGCACCGCATTCTTATTGTAGGTCTGAGCCTGCTCGCCGTCGGTGCGTTCGTGTCGGGGCATCTTACCGGCCGTAACTGCCGGCATCACCGCCGCTGACCGTACAAAAAAAAGCTGCGCCCGAGAGCGCAGCTTTTTCATTTATAAGACCTGTATTATCTTTTATTTCTGGAAGAAACGTTTGTAGAGGCCCTGGAATCCTTGTCCGTGGCGTGCTTCGTCTTTTGCCATTTCGTGTACGGTGTCATGGATGGCGTCGAGATTGAGTTCTTTCGCACGGCGGGCTATACGCATCTTGTCTTCGTTTGCACCGGCTTCTGCTGCCATGCGCTTTTCGAGGTTGGTTTTGGTGTCCCACACGCATTCGCCGAGGAGTTCTGCGAATTTTGACGCATGTTCGGCTTCTTCGAAAGCGTAGCGCTTGAAAGCTTCCGCGATTTCGGGGTATCCTTCGCGGTCGGCCTGACGCGACATGGCCAGATACATGCCTACTTCGCTGCATTCGCCGTTGAAGTGTGCGGTGAGGTCTTTTATCATTTCTTCGTCGCAGCCTTTGGCAACGCCGATTTCATGCTCGGTGACGAATGTCAGTTCGGCAGTTTCGTCGAGTTCTTTGAATTTGCTTTTGGGTGCGTTGCAGAGGGGGCATTTTTCAGGGGCTTCAGTGCCTTCGTGTACATAGCCGCATACTGTGCAGATGAATTTCTTTTTCATTGTCTATTAATGTGTTTGTTGGTTGTCGTGTGTCAGCCGGAGTTTTTGGCTCCTATGTCTGAATCGTTGTCACAAAAATACGCGATTTCTGGTAGAAGCGCAAATCCGCATGTCGTTTTTTTGTCGCGGGAGGCGTTGGATTTAATGAAAAATACTTAATTTTGGCAAGAACGGAATAGCTATGGAAAGACTGATGCAATATGTGTGGGAGCATCGCCTGATCTTGCCGGCCGATATGCGCAGTGTCGACGGCGAGCGTCTGGAGGTGATCGACACCGGTTTGCTCAATCGTGACGCCGGTCCTGACTTTTTCAATGCCAAGGTGCGTGTCGGCGACCGTACATGGGCCGGTAATGTCGAGGTGCATGTTCGTGCTTCCGACTGGCACCGTCACGGCCACGATGGCGACCGCGCTTATGATTCGGTCATTCTCCATGTGGTGCGCGACAGCGATTGCCGCATATTCCGCAGCAACGGCGAGATGATACCCCAGATGGTGATGACGTGTGCTTCCGATTTCAACAGCCGTTATTCGGCATTGGTCGACAGCGCTTCGATCCCGGCCTGTGCCTCAGGCATAGCATCCGTGCCCGGACTTTATCTGACCGACTGGCTTGCTTCGCTGGCTTTCGAACGCCTTTATGCCAAAGCTGACCGCGTGGAAGAATACTATCGCACACTTGGCAGCTGGAATGCCGCTGTCTATGCCACGCTTGCCCGTGCTCTCGGTTTCGGGCTGAACGGCGACGCTTTCGAGCGTGTTGCCCGGGCAACACCTCTCTCCGTCCTGCTCAAACATGCCGATTCGCCGGCAGCTGTCGAAGGAATGCTTTTCGGGCAGGCCGGAATGCTCGGCGACGACAATCCTGACAGGGATTCGGTTTATGTACAAGCTCTCAGGCGCGAATATGAGTTCATGCGTCATAAGTTCGGTTTGCGGCAGCCTGAGGGCATGATATGGAAAATGGCCCGCACACGTCCGCAGAACTTTCCGCATCGCCGTCTGGCGGTTCTGGCGGCTTTTGTGGCGGGAGGTTTCCGCATCGGAGCTGAAATAATGCGAATAGGAAACGAAAACGATGCCCGTGCCCTTTTCGATGTAGATCTGAATGGATATTGGGCGCGCCGGCATACTTTCGGCTCTGAGAGCGCGCGAAGTGCGCGCGCCTTGAGCGATGCGTCTGTCAATACGCTTATAATAAATGTGGTCGTGCCGGTGCTGTATGCTTACGGAACTGTCTGCGGCTATACAGACCGTATCGATCTTGCCGTAGATCTTCTTCAGAGCCTTAAGCCTGAGAATAATTCCGTGGTGGCGGCTTTTACAGCCGCAGGCATCTCTTGCCGTGACGCTTTCAGCTCACAGGCACTGGTGGAATTGCGTCGCAACTATTGCGACACCCGCAAATGCCTTTACTGCCGTATCGGTCACCGTCTGCTTTCGCAGCTTGCCAGACAGGAATGAGTCCGGCGTGATTGCGTTAGACCGGTGTTTCTCAGACGAGTTTTGAGAAAGAAGCCGGGAGCGGACAGCTGAAGTTCATGTCGCGCCGTGTGACGGGATGGACGAAGCGCAGCGTGCGCGCATGGAGGGCGAGGCGGTGTATTGGCGATTCGTCGGAGCCATAGCGGCGGTCGCCGACAATAGGATGGCCGGAATCCTTGAGATGTACGCGTATCTGGTTTTTGCGGCCTGTGGCAAGGTTCAGTTCCAGAAGGGTGTAGGGTCCGCGGTGGCCGACGGTGCGATAGCGGGTTACGGCCAGTTGTCCCTCTTCGGGATTTTGCGTTGAATATACCTCGTGGGCGGAGTTTTCGGTCAGATAGCTGCGGATTTCTCCTTCGGCAGGCTCCATCCGGCCGCGTATGATGGCATTATAGCAGCGTTCGAGCACCATGTTGTTCCAGTTATGCTGCATGGTTTCCTTGGCTTGGGTGTTCTTGGCGAACATCATCAGGCCGGAGGTATGCTGGTCGAGGCGGTGCACGATAAAGATCTTGTTGCGCTGATCCTTGCGCTTGAGATATTCGCGCAGGATGGAATAGGCTGTTCCTTCCTTTATGCTGTCGGTGCCTACCGACAGCAGTCCGTAGCCCTTGTTTACGACAAGGATGTCGTCGTCCTCGTAGACAATCTTTATGCGCGGATGGCTGAATGTCTGGAATTCGCGTGAAGTGTTTACGCTGACCGTGTTGCCCGGAAACAACTCTGTATCGAACTGTGTCGTGACATTCTGCCCTACCATCACCTGGCGGTGTTTCAGATAGTCCTTGACTGTCGTGCGCTTGCGGTCAGGCATTGCCGAGAAGAGAAAATCGAGCAATTTTGTCTGAGATTTCACGTTGAAAGTCAGGATAATGTCGGGACGTGCGGGTGCCATGCGGGCACCGGGCTTGAAGGGTAGGGGATTTTTTGCCATTTTGTCGGTCGTGGATGATGTCGGTGCGTGCTGTTTTTATTTTTTTGTACGTCGGCCGGCAGCGCTGCGGCGAGGTTTTTCGGGTGCGGCATCGGCTTCGCTGACGATTTTCATCGCCTGCTCGAATGTCAGTGCCGCGGGGTCGGTGACGGTCTTCGGAATCTTGTAGTTCTTTTTGCGGTAGGCGATGTATATGCCGTATCGGCCGTTGAGAATCTGAAGATCCGGGTCTTCAGTGAATTCGCGTACGATTTTTTTAGCCGCTTCCGCCCGTTTGGCGACGATAAGTTCTATGGCACCGTCGAGATTGAGTTCGGTCGGAGCGGTTTCCTTTGGAATGGATACGAAATTGCCGCGGTGGCGCACGTATGGGCCGAAGCGTCCTACGGCTACCGTCACTTCGGCATCTTCGAATGTTCCGAGCACGCGGGGGAATTCGAAGAGTTTCAGTGCTTCTTCAAGGGTGATTGTGCTGACCGACTGATCTTTGAGCAGTGTAGCGAAACGGGGCTTGCGTTCGCTTTCGCTTTCACCGATCTGCACTACGGGGCCGTAGCGGCCGATTTTCACGCTTACGGGTTCACCTGTGGCGGGGTCTTTGCCGAGCACGCGTTCGCCGAACTTGTGGGCGCCGCTGATTGTCATCGCTCCTTCCACCGAGGGGTGGAAAAGGGTGTAGAACTGTTGTATTTCGTCGCTCCATGGCAGTTCGCCTTCGGCTATGCGGTCGAATTTTTCTTCTATGCGCGCCGTGAAGTTGTAGTCGAGTATGTCGGGGAAATATTCGGTCAGGAAGTCGTTGACTATGGTTCCTATGTCGGTTGGCACCAGACGCCCTTTTTCCGAACCGGTGGTTTCATATCGTGTTTCGGCCTGTATGTCGGGTGTACCGGCATGAATGACCATGGTTTCGAACGGACGTTCGCTTCCTTCCTTTTCTCCACGTGCAACATATTCGCGAGCCTGTATGGTGGAGATTGTCGGGGCGTAGGTCGACGGACGTCCTATGCCGAGTTCTTCCATTTTTTTCACCAGCGATGCTTCGGAGTAGCGCGGGGGCTGCTGGGTGAAGCGTTCGGTGGCTTCTATCTCGCTGTAGTCGAGGCTGTCGCCGATGGCTACTGCCGGCAGGATGTTTTCGGTGCTGTCGGCAGTGTCGTCGTCGGTGCTTTCGATGTAGACGCGCAGGAAGCCGTCGAATTTGACTACTTCGCCGGTGGCGACAAAGTTGCCGGCGACGGCTGACGAGCGTATGTCGACCACGGTTTTTTCGATTTCGGCGTCGGCCATCTGCGATGCTATGGCGCGTTTATGGATCAGGGCGTAGAGGCGTTTTTCCTGAGCTGTACCCTCTTCGAGTGTGGCGCGTTCGATGTAGGTGGGTCGTATGGCCTCGTGTGCTTCCTGAGCGCCTTTGGCCTTGGTGTGGTAGCGGCGCACGTGCAGATAGCGTTCGCCGAGCTTTCCGGTGATTTCAGCGGATATTGCGGCAATGGCTTCTTCGGAGAGGTTCAGCGAGTCGGTACGCATGTAGGTGATGTGACCGTTTTCGTAGAGGCGCTGCGCCACCATCATGGTCTGTGACACTGTGAAACCAAGCTTTCGCGAAGCTTCCTGCTGGAGAGTTGAAGTTGTGAAAGGCGGCGCGGGGGATTTTTTCAGTGGTTTGACGGCGACGTCGCCTATGGTGAAGTTTGCGCCGTCGCAGGCGGCCAGAAAGGCGTGGGCTTCGTCGTGGGAGTGCAGGCGTCGGTCGAGTTCGGCGCGCAAGGTGCCCTTGACACCGGCCGGGCGGAATGTGCCGCGCACGCGGTAGTAGGGTTCGCTGACGAAGTGCTTTATCTCGTTCTCGCGTTCTACGATAAGGCGTACGGCCACCGACTGCACGCGTCCGGCCGAGAGCGCCGGTTTGAGTCGTTTCCAGAGCACGGGCGAAAGCTCGAATCCAACGATGCGGTCGAGGACGCGGCGTGCCTGTTGGGCGTCGACGCGGTTTATGTCGATGTCGCGCGGGTTGGCTATGGCATTCAGTATGGCTTTCTTTGTGATTTCGTGGAACACTATGCGCCGGGTGTTTTCCGGTTTCAGTTCCAGAACCTCGTACAGGTGCCATGCGATGGCTTCTCCCTCGCGGTCTTCATCGGACGCGAGCCATACGGTGTCGGCTTGGGCGGCGGCTTTGCGCAGTTCGGACACAAGCTGGGTCTTGTCGTCGGGAATTTCGTAGACGGGTTGGAAGCCGTTGTCGACGTCGATGCTGAAATTTCTTTTTTTCAGGTCGCGTATGTGACCGTAGCTCGACATGACGCGGTAGTCGGGGCCGAGGAACTTTTCTATTGTTTTTGCCTTTGCGGGCGATTCGACGATGACAAGATTGGAGGGTGTGCTCATATTCTTTTCTGTTTTCGGACGACAAAATTACACATTCTTATTTATATAATGTGTATGCCGTCAAAAAAATTAACAAAACTTCGCCCGTGAACGGTTTTCATCGGACGAAGCAGGGGGTGTATGTCAATGGGAATTTATTCTCCTTTTTCCTCGAATTCTTTCTGCGCCTGTGCGAGGCGGGCCTGTGATTCTGGGTCTTTCTGCCAGTGGAAGGGAACGAAATTGCTTTCGGGATTGACCCATGACGGTTTGCGGAAATGCAGTATCACGAAGGGAAGAATCACGAACAGTGCCACTCCTCCGAAAAGTACTCCGTACCACACGCTGTTCGAACCCATCGGAATCTGGTCGGGCGGGAAGAAGCTGAGAACGAAAGCCAGCATGGAGCCGAGGAATCCCACACCTCCGATAAGCCACATCAGCCAGTTGCCGCGCCGGCCTATGCGGAAAGGCCGCGGTGTGTCCTTCATTGTGTAGCGCAGATAGATGGCGGCTCCGAACATCAGAAGGTATGCGATCAGGTAGAGCAGTACCGTCAGCTGCGAGAGTATCTGGTAGAAGCTTTCAACCGACGGCATTACTACGAAAAGCAGCGATAGCAGAGTGACGGCTCCTCCCTGGATGTAAAGAATGTTTTTCTGGACGCCTGCGCGGTTTGTTTTCTGGAAGAAAGGCGGCAGATATCCGGCCTGCCCTACGGCGAATACGCCTTTCGACGGTCCGGCAACCCATGTGAGGACACCGGCAAGAACTCCGAAGGCCAGGGCTATGGCTATCACGGGTGTGAACCAGCTCATGTGGAAAGCGGCCATGTAGTTGTCGAAGCCTACCAGAAGGCTTTGTACGAGATTTATATCCTTGGCCGGGATTATGATTCCGAGGGCGTAGGTGCCGAGCACGAATATCAGCACCGTGACCAGTGCTCCGCCAAGGACGGCTTTGGGATAGTTGACTGTCGGGTTCCTGACGTCGCGCACGTGTATGCCCGACATCTCCATTCCGGCATAGAACAGGAAAATCGATGCGGCCAGCACTACGTTGTCGAAGTTTGAGAAATCAGGCCAGAAGCTGCCTTGGAAGCTCATCTGTGATTGTCCTCCGGTGGCCAGATATATCACACCGCAGACCACAAGCAGGCCGGCCGGAATTATTGTGCCTATGATGCCTCCGATCTTCGATACTTTTCCGACCCATCCGAGTCCTTTCATGGATATAAGTGTCGCAAGCCAGTAGATGGCCAGCACCACTGCTATCGTGTAGAATTTATTGGAAGCAAGGTGAGAGTCGGCCGTATGGTCAAGACCGATAAAGGCAAGAGATACGGCACCGAATGTAAGCACAGTCGGGAACCATATGGTGCTTTCCACCCATTGGAGCCAGATTCCGAGAAATCCGGCTTTGCGTCCGAATGCCTCGCCTATCCAGCGGAACATGCCGCCTTGCTGGTAGGGGAACATTGCCGCGAGTTCGGCGGCTACGAGAGATACGGGGATAAGGAACACAATGGCGGCAAAAAGGTAATAGAACGCCGAACTCATTCCATATTCCGCCTCAGCCGGTAGTCCGCGCAGTGAAACCACTGCCACGATGTTCATTATCATCAGTGTGAACACGCCGAGTTTGGCCGTTGTCTTGACTGCCGTTTTTTTCGACGGGCTTCCCGCCGCGGGAGTTGTCGGGTTTGTTGCCATGATAAATCAGAATAAATGGTTGATGCTGTCAATCCGGCCGGCTGTTTGGTAGCCGGCCGGATATATCTGTCTGTTTTACCGGTATGCTTTATTTGCCGGTGTGGTTGAACGACTTGGCCGTAAGAGGAATGTTTTTCTCCATGGCTATGCGTGTAGGGGTGGGGTACTCGAGCGCGTTGAGTTCCTTGAGCGCGAAGCGTATGTCGCCGATGAGCTGGTCGGCCATGTCGCGGCTGAATCCCTGTTTGCAAAGCACGCGCATAACCACGATGTCCTGTATGTCGGCAGGAAGGGTATATGCCGGTACCATCCATCCTTTTTGTGCGAGTTTGTCCTGAAGGTCGAACAGTGTCCACTTTGCAGTTTTCTGATAATCGGGTTTCATCAGCCATGCCACAATCGGGTTGGGAACTTCCGGCGAGTATGGCCGGAATTCTGCCATTTCTCCTACGGTGTCGTGTATATATTTGGCTATGGCGAGCGAGTTGGCCTGAATTTCCTTATATCCTTCGAATCCGAGGCGTATGAACTGGTAGTACTGGCCCAATATCTGTGCGGCAGGGCGTGAGAAGTTAAGTCCAACCTGACTGATTTCCGCTCCGAGATAGTTGACGCTGAACGACATCACATCAGGCAGCCATTGTTTGTCTTTCCATACGACCCAGCCGAGCCCCGGATATACGAGTCCGAATTTATGGCCTGAAGTGCTGATCGACAGCACCCATTTCAGACGGAAGTCCCACTTCCGCTCGGGGTCGAGGAAAGGCAGTATGAATCCGCCGCTTGCAGCATCGACGTGGATTGGGATGTTGTAGCCGGTGCGGGCGTTGAATTCGTCGAGTGCGGCGTCGAGTGCCTCGACATCGTCGTTCAGACCTGTCCAGGTCACGCCTTGTATAGGAACGATGCAGATAGTGTTCTCGTCGCACATTTTAAGTGCTTCCTGCGGGTCGAGGGTTGTTTTTTCGAGAGTCAGCGGAACCTGCCGCATCTCGATCTGCCATAGCTGGGCGAATTTCTCCCATACGACCTGATAGCCGGTGGAGATGACGAAGTTCGGTTTGTCGAACGGTTTTCCTTCTTTCTGCCGGCGCTCGCGCCATCGTATCCATGCGGCTATGCCTCCGAGCATACATGCTTCCGAGGAACCTATGGCCAGAGCGCCGGTTTTCCATGCGGCTTTTTCAGGCGTGTTCCACAGGTTTGCTATTATGTTGATACACTTGCCGTTCATTACGGCTATGCGCGGATATTCCGTTTCGTCGATATAGTTTATGTTGATGGCTTCGTTCATCAGTCGGGTGGCATATTCGTCCATGTAGGTGGTAACGAAAGTTGCCAGGTTCAGACGAGGCTGTGTCTGGGCGAAAGTTTCGTCCTTAACCATCTGATAGGCTATTTCGGGATTGGTCGGGCCGTCGGGAATTTTATCGACCGGAGAAGGTTGGAGCATTGCGTCGGATCCGAACACATTGGTTTTTGAATCGCCTTGGCGAAAGTTTTTGTCGATCATGGCAGGGTATTTTTTAGTTTGTTGTATTGTTATGAACCAGACCTGACAAACCCGTTGTGTGTTCGGAGGCTGTTTCTTATTATGCCTTGTATTAATATATACAAGCGGCGCCCGTTAAAGTTTTCAACGGGCGCTTGTAGATTTTGCGCTAAACTGTAGTTGTGTGTCTTTGGGTTCTCTGCGGCAGTAATTACAGGCCTATCGAGCGGAGAAACTTTTCGAGGCGGATATTGAGGGCCTCGTCGCCTGCGGCGGCCGCATAGCGGTAGAGCCGGCGCCAGTTCATTATCGCTATCATGCGCAGGATGTCGAATTTAAGGCGGCAGGCGGCGTCGGGTTCGAACAGCAGGAGGTCGAGCACGGCTTTTTCGGGTGTGGCCATGTTGATTTCCCGGTCGCCCATGATTGTCACTTTTCCGTAGCCGTACATGTGGCTGTCGTCGGCGGAGAAGTAGCGGTAGTCGCCGAAGAGGTTGGAAATTTCGCATGCGGTATCCGTTGTCACGCATGTGAACGCTTTTGGAAAGTCAGCTATTATATTATGGAGTCCGAGAGCCGTCTGCATGCTTATGTATGACGGACGGCGTATTTTGCCTGCGAAGAGCAGGGGCGAGTACGGGCATAAAAACGAAGCGAGCAACGGTGTGAATGTCGGTCGGTGGCTTAATT
>CAJUKD010000009.1 GCA_910587235.1 uncultured Muribaculaceae bacterium | reverse complement strand
CGAAAAGGGTCACATTTTCCCGCCGACAGGGGTCAATCTGCACCGACTTTTCCAGAATGCGCATAATAACAATTCAAAAGGTAGTGAAACTTTACTTTTCCAAGCCTTTAAAACTGTCTTTATTAATTTTGTGTCAATTTTAAATTTATCATAATCATATGGATACATTGTCAGCGAGGTTTCAAAACCAGAAGATCTCCCCCTTCTGGTTGTTGTATCGAAATAAGAATATGAAAATCCTGAGATTAATTTTGATGCATCTATGCCTCTTAGTACGACACTATCAGGTTTAATCGCGTGAATAGATCGTATAAACCATTCAGCTTCATTCTTGAGTGATTTTACCCATTCGAGGTTAGAGAGTTTTGAAACTATCCAAACGGCAGATATGGACACTAGCTTATCAACTACTTGATCATTTTTGTTAGTGCTGTATTGTAGTAGGCGACCCCAATTATCGATATCGGTATGGGTCGTACTAAATGGCAAAGATGATATCATCTTATAATTCCAATTTTTCCTATCAAATATTAGCTTTGGGAAACAAATACAAAATGGATTGTCTCTACCGAGATTAATCGGAATAAATTTACCAAGTAGCTTGGCATCAATAATTATTTCACAATTAAATTCGATTAATGAATATACATAATTGTGAGTCACATTAGATTTAATCTCTGATATTATCATAGGATTAGTTGGTTTTATATAGTCTCAACATTTACGTTTAAGTCCAAATTCCTTGGCGATAGTGAGGATTTGTTTGCGCTTGGTGGCGGTGTCGGAGCAGGTGTAGAGTCAACAAGCAAGTGCAAAATTAGCGAAGAAGTTTGAAGAACTCGACCTTTGGTGAAGAAAAGTTGAGTTTTTCTCTTGGATTGCGGTGGATTTTGTATTGGATCCTGTCTAAATTCGCCTGCTCAACCTTTCGGAAATCAGTACCTTTGAGGAAGTATTGCCGAAAGAGTTTGTTGGCATTTTCGACGGCACCTTTCTGTCCGGAACAGAAAGGTGCTGCAAAATACACCGTTGCCCCGATGCGCTGTGCCAGCCGTCGCCACTGCGAACCGGGCGAACTGACTTGCACCGTCGAGATAGCCGAGGAACAGATACATCACACACTTCAGAATTTCGTTAGGCTGCTCGGCGATTGCCGTCAGGAATTCGTTGTCTAAATCGGCTCTCTGTCCCGAGGGCATAACATCAAATATAGAACGCACATCGACCGCAATCCTGCCGAAGACGGCGTCGGCTTTTTGACTACGTGCGTATAATCCGGAAGATCAGTTTGAATATACTTCATTCGATAGCAATCCACAAAAAGCACAAACATAATGCCACAAAAAACTAAAATGAAATTTGGCTAACGGGATTTCTCTTGCCTGCCTAAAAGATTAACATCATAGACAAGTTAACAAATTTTTGCGGAGCTAAATGCCTGAAAATAGACAAGATTATTTTGCGGTAAAAGGATACAAAAAGCGATTGACAAGTTTATTTTTTTACTTGCCAATCGCTTGCGTATTAGTTGATTATATCTTAAAATCGAGTGGGTTTTATGTCAATACTCATCCTCATTAAAGAGGAAGTCTTCTTTAGAGGGGTAGTCGGGCCAGATGTCTTCTATTGATTCGTAGATGTCGCCTTCGTCTTCGATTTCCTGAAGATTTTCGATTACTTCGAGGGGAGAGCCGCTGCGCATGGCGTAGTCGATCAGTTCATCTTTTGTGGCGGGCCAGGGGGCATCCTCCAGTTTGGAGGCAAGTTCAAGAGTCCAATACATGATTGCTGTATAAGTTTTTGTGTTATTTCTGTTGTTTATGGCCTGTATGGCCTGAAAAAGTGCGCAAAGATAGGCATTTTCTTATAATCAACACCCTTTCTCCCAAAATATTTCGTCGTGAGCGTTAATAATGTTTATCGCGCGGGCCAGCACAAAGAGATAATCGCTCAGGCGGTTGATCCATCGCAGTATTTCGGGATCGACGGTGATTCCGCCGGCGTTAAGAGCTATGATGCGACGCTCGGCACGTCGTGCCACGGTGCGGGCTATCTGTGCGCGTGCGGCGTCGGGATGTCCGCCGGGCAGTATGAAGCGGTTGTGGCGGGGTAGGGTAGAGTCGAGAGCGTCGATATCGGCTTCGAGGGCATCGACGGCCGATTGTGGCAGTGGAGCGGGTTGCCAACGGCTGGAGGCCTCGGTTGCCAGCGCGGCGCCAATGTCAAAGAGCAGGTTTTGGGCGCGCCGCAGGGTAGTGTGGGCCGGCGACGGGATAGCGTCGGACGCGTCCAGCAGTCCGAGCCAGCAGTTGAGTTCGTCCACGGTGCCGTAGGCTTCGAGGCGTGTGTCGGCCTTGCTTACGCGTGTGCCGCCGACCAGAGAGCTTGTGCCGGAGTCGCCGCCGCCGGTGTAGATGTTGCTTTTCTTTGTTTCCATGGAGTTTGTGGTGTTTTTTGTTTATCTGTCGGCGCCGTCGAATGTCCGTGCGAAGCATTCGAGGGCGGATATAAGGCTGTCGGTATCGGCCACGGGGTGCAGTTTCGAGGCAAGTGACTGGTCCATAAGGCCTCGTGAAGCCATCAGACGGATCTGTTCGAGCAGAGGATCATACAATCCGTCGGGATTGAGGATGAAGACAGGCTTTTCGGCGCCGGTAAAATTAAGATGCGCGAAAGCCGAGGCAAGTTCGTCGAGAGTGCCGTAGCCGCCGGGCAGGACTACGAACGCGTCGGCCAGCATCTGTATCACAGCCTTGCGTTCGCTCAGATCCCGGACCGGCACCGTGACCTCGTTGGCCGGTGATGTCAGATGCCGGCGACGTGCGGGCACTACACCGGTGACAGATGCTCCGGCGCCGCGGGCTGCCGCCGCCGCAATACGCATCAGTCCGCGGTCGACGCCGCCGTAGACCAGCGTGGCGCGGCGCCGGCCGAGCCAATGGCCTAATGCGGTTGCGGCCTGTTGCCATGATTCCGGAAGTCTGTCTTTAGAGGAGCAATAGAGGGCGATGTTCATGATGCGGCAGGATTTTAGCGGGAGGCAAAAGTACGAAAAACTCTTTGCTTTTTTATCCGTTAATGATTAATTTTGCGGCATAATTTCACTAATACAGTTTTCCCGAATTACAGATTATGGAAAAGTTACAGTTCATCAATAGCGGAGTACTTGGCAGCGTCAGCCTCAAGGCCATCGACGCGCTTGCTCCCGAAGCCGAAGTTTCATTTGCAAAACTGACCGACGGAAGCGGTGCCGGTGCCGACTTCCTGGGATGGGTGGATCTTGCCACGCGCACACCCGATTCGCTTGTTGACGACATCATGGACACTGCCGCACAGTTGCGCCGCGACTGCGACGTGATCGTAGCCATAGGCATAGGCGGCAGCTATCTCGGAGCCAAAGCCGTTATCGAAGCCCTGAACAACTCGTTCGACGCCTATATCCCCGCGGCCGGTCCCAAGGTACTCTTTGCCGGACAGAATATCGGCGAGGACTATCTCTACGAACTGCAGCAGCTGCTTAAGGACAAAAAATTCGGTATCATCGTAATATCCAAGTCCGGCACCACAACCGAACCCGCCATCGCTTTCCGCCTGCTCAAAGAGCAGCTCGAAGCGCAACTCGGCCGCGAGGAAGCCGGCAAGCGCATTGTAGCCATCACCGACGAGCATCGCGGCGCATTGCGTTCGCTTGCCACCACCGAAGGCTACAAGACCTATGTCATCGACGACAACGTAGGCGGACGCTTCTCCGTCCTCAGCCCCGTAGGCCTGCTGCCTATAGCTGCTGCCGGATTCGATATCCGCGAACTAATCGGCGGTGCGCGTGCAATGCAGAAAGCCACCCTCGACGGTAGCGATACTTCCGCAAAGGAATACGCCATGACACGCAACGCCCTCTACCGCGACGGCAAGAAAATCGAGATTCTGGTGAACTACAACCCCAAGCTCCATTTCTTCGGCGAATGGTGGAAACAGCTCTACGGCGAAAGCGAGGGCAAAGACCACAAGGGAATCTTCCCTGCGGCTGTCGACAACTCCACCGACCTTCACTCAATGGGACAGTGGATTCAGGACGGCGAGCGCACAATCTTTGAAACTGTCATCTCTGTTGCCGCCCAGCAGCACAGCGTTGTAATACCATCCGACGAAGCAAATCTCGACGGACTCAACTACATCGCCGGCAAGCGTGTCGACCAGGTGAACAAGATGGCCGAACTCGGCACGCGTCTGGCTCATATCGACGGCGGTGTGCCTAACATGCAACTTGTCGTTCCGGCTCTGACGCCCTACTGGCTCGGCCAGCTGATCTATTTCTTCGAGGCAGCCTGCGGCATCAGCGGCTACCTGCTCGGTGTGAACCCGTTCAACCAGCCCGGAGTAGAGGCCTACAAGCGCAACATGTTCGCCCTGCTCGAAAAGCCCGGTTATGAAAAAGAAACCGAAGCAATCAAGGCCCGCCTCTGATTATTAGCTAAAAACATACTGCGGACGGGACCGGCAGCAAAGACTCTCGGCCCCGTCCGCTTTTTTCTTTACAATAAAAGATGGACAGCCAACAGATTGCGGCATCAATTGCCCGGACAAATAACGTCGCGGGTCCCATAGGAGTCTTCGACTCGGGCTATGGCGGCCTGACCATTCTCGAAGGGTTGCGAAAGGCACTTCCTGATCGCGACTACCTCTATCTGGGCGACAATGCCCGCGCTCCCTATGGTACCCGCTCCTTCGACCTCGTGTACCGTTTCACACTTCAGGCCGTGGAGTACCTTTTTGCCCGCGGTTGTCATCTTGTCATTCTGGGTTGCAATACGGCTTCGGCCAAGGCATTGCGTACAATCCAGCAGCGCGATCTCCCCGTACTTGCCCCGGAGCGGAGGGTGCTTGGAGTTATCCGTCCGACGGCGGAGGCGGTCGGGGCGCTGACATCTACCGGAGCAATAGGAATCGTCGGCACTCCCGGCACCGTGGCCTCACGCTCCTACGACATCGAGATCGGCAAACTGCATCCGCAGCTGCACGTCTACAGCCAGCCGTGTCCAATGTGGGTTCCGCTTGTCGAAAACCGCGAAGCCGACGGCGACGGCGCCGATTGGTTCGTGCGCCGCGACCTCGAGAACCTCATGTCGCTCAGTCCCGACATCGACACCCTTGTTCTGGGTTGCACCCACTATCCCTTGCTTATCAGAAAAATACGACGTTATATCCCTGAAAAAGTGCGCATTGTGAACCAGGCTGAAATCGTAGGAGCATCGCTTTCCGATTACCTGCTGCGTCATCCCGAAATCGACAGCCGAATAACCCGTGGCGCCACATGCGGCTATCTTACAACCGAAGACGCATCGCGCTTTGCCGGAATGGCATCGATGTTCACAGGACGACCCGACATCACCGCCGCAAGAATAGAACTTTAGCTCCTGAAAAAAAATTGCATAAAGCCGGACAAACATTCCCGCCCCTAATTTTGCCCTGAGAAAAAAAATGCTTACCTTTGTGCCGTGGAAACGCGGCATGCCGATGTTTCCATGGGAACCCTATCCCCCTCGACAGTGGAAAGATTTGGCTGCTTGCAACCACTCGAAAAAATGCTAAAATCGCTTGAAAGTCCGCCGTTTCGGCGGTACTCGTGTCCGCCACGGCGGCAGATGCTTTTTGGCGCATATTCTCGTTTTTTTACCGCAGCAGTCCACTGATTCTTCCGGCAAAGGGGTGGCAGCAGCGGTTCTTTATTTTTTAACGGAATGACAAAAACTCAAAAAGCAGAGTAAAATGAACTATCTCTTCACATCCGAATCAGTATCCGAAGGGCATCCCGACAAGGTCGCCGACCAGATTTCCGATGCCATCCTTGATGAATTCCTCGCTCGCGACCCGCAGTCGAAAGTAGCTTGCGAAACACTTGTAACAACCGGTCAGGTAGTAGTGGCCGGCGAGATAAAAAGCCGTGCATATATCGACATCCAGGACGTCACGCGTCGGGTAATCAACGAAATAGGCTACGATCGAAGCGAACTCGGTTTCGACGGAAATTCCTGCGGTGTGCTGTCGGCCATCCACGAACAAAGTCCCGACATCAACCGCGGGGTCGAGCGCGAGGCTGCCGACGACCAGGGTGCAGGCGACCAGGGCATGATGTTCGGTTACGCCACAAACGAAACACCTCTTTATATACCGCTGACACTCGCCCTGAGCCATGCTTTGCTGATGGAACTCGCCGAAATCCGCCGCGACGGAGTCGACATGACCTACCTCCGTCCGGATGCCAAAAGCCAGGTGACGGTCGAGTACGACGAAAGCGGCCGGCCGCTACGTGTCGACACAATTGTCGTTTCGACACAGCACGACCCGTTTATCACCCCCTCAGACGGGCTTACACAGGCTCAGGCCGACGAGCAAATGCTACAGACAATACGCCGCGACGTGCGCGACATCCTCATCCCGCGTGTGCGCCGAAAACTGCCTGAAAACCTGCGCGAACTGCTTTCCGACGACTTCAAACTATTCGTCAACCCCACGGGAAAATTCGTCATCGGAGGTCCTCACGGCGACACCGGACTGACGGGACGTAAGATAATCGTCGACACTTACGGCGGACACGGCGCACATGGCGGCGGAGCCTTCTCGGGCAAAGACCCCTCCAAAGTCGACCGTTCGGCAGCCTATGCCGCGCGCCACATCGCCAAGAACCTCGTTGCGGCCGGAGTAGCCGACCGCGCGTTGGTGCAGGTAGCATATGCCATAGGAGTTGCAGAACCCGTAAGCATATGCGTAAATACCTACGGCACATCCCATCTGACCATCTCCGACGGCGAATTGTCGGCACACGTGGCCGAATTGTTCGACATGCGTCCCTTCGCCATCGAGAAACGCCTGAAACTGCGCAACCCCATCTATCGCGAAACGGCCTCCTACGGTCATGTAGGCCGCACGCCGCGCACCGTCACCAAGACATTCACATCATCCTACGAAGAACCGTTCTCCCGCGAGGTCGAACTCTTCACCTGGGAGAAACTCGACGCCGTCGAAGCCGTGCGCGGACGATTCGACGGACTTTTCAAAATGTAATCGGCTATTTTCTGATAATCAGTTTAATAAGAGCCTTAAGGCGCGTCCGGGACAAATGCTCCGGACGCGCCTGTTTGTGCCGGCAATTATTTTTTTGACTGATAACGAAAAAAAACGTATCTTTGTGCGCTTATTGCAATCCTGCAAATAATAAATCAAAAATCACAAATAAAACCAAATGGCAACATTAGAGAAAATCAGAAACAAGTCGGTGCTGCTCTTCGTAATCATCATCGTGGCACTGCTTGCATTCGTTCTGGGCGACTTCCTGACCTCCGGACACACCTATTTCGGCAATCAGACCACCGTGGCTACAGCCGGCGGTGCCAAGGTGGAATACAACGCATATCAGAAGCGCCTCCACGACCTCTCCGAACAGCAGCGCAACCAGCAGCGCGATGTCGACAGCGACGTGCTCTCGCAGCAGGTAATCAACCAGCTCCTGCTCGAAGACCTCTTCAAGCAGGAATATGACCGTCTGGGAATTACAGTCACCGACCGCGAAATCACCGAAGCCATGACAGGAGAGAACCCCCATCCCGCAGCCGCACAGCTTATCGGATATATAGCCCAGCGCCTCAACCTTCCCGAAGCATCAGGCAAGATGGTGTTCGACGCAATGTCGTCGCCCACAAAATACGGCCTCCCCGCCGAAGTCGGCGAACAGCTCCGCCAGGCTTGGAGCCAGCAGGAAAGCGACATCGAAGACGCGCTCCTTAGCGAGAAGTTCAACCGCCTTGTCCTCGGCCTCTTCACAGCCAACAAACTCGATGCCAAAGCTATCTACGACGACGGTGCAGCCACACGCCATATCGCCTACGCCGTGAAAGATGCCTCGTCCGTTGCCGACGACGACATCGAATTCTCCGACGCCGACGTGCAGGCTCTCTGGAAAAAACACAAGAACGACTACACTCTGGCCGAAGAAACCCGCGCCGTCGACTATATCTACGTGCCTGTCGTTCCTTCACAGGCCGACCGCATCGCTGCCCGTCAGGCAGTCGACGCAGCCGTGGCATCGCTTAACGAACTTCCCGGCACCGATGCCGTGGTTCAGGATACCCGCTTCAACGTCGAAACCGAGAACCTCCCCCTGAGCCAGATCCGCGATGCCGCTCTCAAGGCATTCGTCGACACTGCCAAGGTCGGATCCGCGAAAATCATCAGCAGCCGCGGCGACAACTACACAATCGCCAAGCTCATCGCCAAAACCACAGGCATCGACTCCATCAACGTATCCATCATCCAGGCTCCCGAAGTAGCAACCCTCGACAGCATCGCCGCACTCCTCAACGAAGGCAAGGCCAAATTCGCCGACGTGGTCGACAATGCCACCGTCTACGGTCAGGAAGACGTATGGACATCGCTCGAAGTGCCCGGTATCGATGAAAAAGTCAAGAACACACTTGCTTCGGCCGCAATCGGAAAAGCAAATGTCATCACACAGGACGTACAGGGACAGACCGTCGGACAGCTCTTCATTGTCAACCGTCGCAACTCCCCCGTCACATTCTACGAATTGGCCGACATCAACTTCACAGTCGACCCCTCTGTCGAAACCGTGACCGAACTGTCGAACGCACTCCGCACCTATGTGAGCAACAACTCCTCGGCCGCTGATTTCGTTGCCAATGCCACCGAAGCCGGTTACTCCGTTCTCAATGCCCAGGTAACCCCCTCAAGCCCCCGCATCGGCAATGTAAGCGACTCTCGCAAGTTCGTCAAATGGGTCATGGAAGCCGGCAAAGGCAAGGTGTCCCCGCTGCTTCAGGACGACAAGCAGAGCTACTTCATGGCCGTGGCCGTGACCGACATCTACGACGACGGATATCAGCCTTGGAACAGCTCCGCGCTCAACACCCAGCTGCGTGCACGTGCCCTCAACTCCAAGAAAGCCGACCACCTTATGGCCCAATATGCAGGCAAGGCAAATGACCTCGCCGGATATGCCAAAGCAATGGAAACGGAAGTGGCCGAAGGCGACGCCACATTCGCATCGCCTTTCCTCCTCAATCTCGGCATGAATGAAAGCGCCATTCAGGGTGCCATCGCCGCAGCCGAAAAAGGCAAGCTCGTAGGACCCGTCAAAGGAAACCACGGAATCATTGTATTCGAAGTTCGCGACATCAATACCGAAAACCGCCCCTTCAACCTCGAAGAAGCAACACGCAACTTCAACCAGGCATTCGGTGTATATCGCATGCAGCCGATGCAACTTCTGCTCGGTGGTGAAAAAATCGACAACAAATCGCTCAACTTCACCCCGGGAATAGGAGAATAAGTTCAGCGACATTACCTTATATGATTCAGACAGGAGCGAAAACCCTCACGGTTACGCTCCTGTCTTTACTTTCACATCAGAGAACAGTAACAATTTTATTTGCGTTTGCCCCCGACTAATGCGTATATTTGCATTCCAATATAACAAAAAACAGCCCCGCGGCCTCTGAAACAAAGCGAAAATGCGTGCAGTAAAACCCAAAAAAGCCCTCGGGCAGCACTTCCTGACCGACCTGAACGTGGCGGCACGCATTGCCGCCACCCTCGACGATTATGTAGACCTGCCCGTTCTCGAAATAGGCCCGGGCATGGGCGTGCTGACGCAATTCCTGCTCGAGAAGCATCCCGCCGGACAGTTTAAGGTCGCTGAGATCGACACCGAAAGCGTCGACTATCTGACCGTCGCTTTCCCAGCTCTCGCCTCAGCCGGAGCAATCGTCGCCGGCGACTTCCTCGAAATGGACCTCGACGCCCTCTTCCCGCCGGCTGACGGCCCTTTCTGCGTGATCGGCAACTATCCTTATAATATATCCTCGCAGATTTTCTTCCGTGTGCTCGACTATAAGGATCGTATCACATGCTGCTCCGGCATGCTTCAGCGCGAAGTGGCCGAACGCATCGCCGCAGCACCCGGCTCCAAAGCCCGCGGCATACTGAGCGTACTGCTTCAGGCATGGTACGATGTCGAATACCTCTTCACCGTCAGCGAGCACGTATTCAATCCCCCGCCAAAAGTCAAATCCGGAGTCATACGCCTGCGGCGCAACGGCCTTACCGACCTCGGCTGCGACCCCGCGCTGTTCCGCACCGTCGTAAAGACAACATTCGGACAGCGCCGCAAGACCATCCGCAATTCCATGCGCTCCCTCCTGCCGCCCTCGGCCGTCATTCCCGACGGACGCGCCTCCGCGCTGGCCGCCATGCGCCCCGAGCAGCTCTCGGTCGCCGAATTTGTCGAGCTGACAAACATCATAAGCGACATACGCGATAAATCACGTCAAGCCCAAGACCTCATCCGATGAAAGAGTTTACACCCGAATATCTCGAACGCATAGCCGCCATAATCCGCGACAACGACGTCGACGCAGCCCGCGCCGAACTTGCCGGCATGCACCCTGCCGACATTGCCGAACTCTATCAGAATCTTGAGCTTTCAGAGGCCGAGTACCTCTACCGCCTTCTCGACCAGGAGCAGGCCGCCGACGTGATGATGGAACTCGACGAGGACGACCGGCTTAAACTCCTCAGCGACATGCCCGCCGAGGAAATCGCCAAGCAGATCGACTACCTCGACACCGACGACGCCGTCGACCTCATACAGCAGCTCGACGAGGACGAGCGCGAGGAAATCCTCTCACATATCGACGACGTCGAACAGGCCGGCGACATCATCGACCTCCTGAAGTACGACGAAGACACCGCCGGCGGACTTATGGGCACCGAGATGATAGTCGTCAACGAAAACTGGTCGATGCCCGAATGTATCAAGCAGATGCGCATGCAGGCCGAGGAAATGGACGAAATATACTACGTCTATGTCGTCGACAACGACTATAAGCTTCGCGGCGTCTTCCCCTTGAAGAAGATGGTCACGCATCCGTCTGTGTCGAAAATAAAACACGTCATGGAAGCTGACCCTGTAAGCGTCAAGGCCGACACCCCCATCGACGAAGTCGCCCTCGACTTCGAGAAGTACGACCTCGTCGCAATGCCCGTAGTCGACTCCATCGGACGACTCCTCGGGCGCATAACAGTCGACGACGTAATGGACCAGGTGCGCGAAGCAAGCGAACGCGACTATCAGCTTGCATCAGGTCTGTCATCCGACGTCGACGCCGACGACTCCATATTCGCGCAGGTTAAAGCCCGTATTCCATGGCTCTTGATAGGAATCGCATCGGGAATCCTCGGCTCTCTTATTCTCGGGAACTTCGAGAACCAGCTCCATGCCGTTACGGCACTCGCCCTGTTCATCCCCATCATTGGCGGTACCGGAGGTAATGTCGGCGTACAGGCATCGGCCATAGTCGTGCAGGGTCTTGCAAATGGCTCGCTCGACATCAAGGAATTCGCCTCCCAGCTCGGCAAGGAAATGCTGATAGGCCTGGTCAACGCCACAGTGATGTCGCTCATAATATTCGTCTACAACATATTCATGCTCCCCGACAACTTCGCAGTCACAGTGTCGGTGGCCGTGTCACTCTTCGCCGTCGTGATTCTTGCATCGCTTCTCGGCACCGTCGTGCCGCTCTCTTTTGAGAAAATACACATAAATCCCGCACTCGCCACCGGTCCCTTCATCCAGATAACAAACGACATCTTCGGCCTGATCATCTACGTCTACATCTCCACCGCCTTCCTCAACTGGCTCGACCCCACAGCCCTCGCCGTATAGTATAACTACCTCTCTAATCTCCCCTCTCCTCATCTCTCATCTCCTTTCTCCAAAAATGCCCATCGAATTCTACGTAATCGTAAGCTTCATAGCCGCAGCCGTCATAGCCGCCTGTGCCCGGCCGTCGCAGAAACGCGCCGTCCGCAACTTCTTCTATCCCGCAACCCTCATGACCGATGCCGGCGCCGACACCCCCGGGATACAACTCGAAGTGCGTGCCGACGGAAGCGTGCTCCTGCGCCGCGACGGCCTATCGGGGCTCCGTGCCGACGGTTCGCTGTGTCTGGCCGTGGCCGTCAGCGGATTCGACGTCAGCATTGAGGAACGCATTACCCCCGGACGTACAGGCGACCCCGTCGATAGCGCCGAAGCTATCCTTGACTGCCTCGGTGCCGAGCGCTACCACATCAGCTACCGTTGCGCACATGCCGGAGGCATCTCCGCCGCCATGCAGCTCAACGTCCGCCCCGGCAACCGCATCACTCGCCCCCTCGAGATTTGATTGTATTGAATTCCACTGCCAGGCGCAACGCAAAAAGACACTCCGCCACATGCTGCCGGCCAAGCGGACTAAGCACACCCATGCCGTCAGGCCTTATCGTCAGATCATAACACTCCACACGCTTGCTTTTCAACGTCAATCCTACACCCACGTTTATCGCTACGCAGCCGCCCCAATTGAAACGATAGCCGACTGTCGGTGAAAAATACACTCCCGCCCCGTCTGTGAGGTTCAAGCCTATGCGCAAATCGCCGTAAGGCGTGAAACGTCCGAACTGCCAGTCAGTGCGTCCGGCGGCATAGACAGCGATTATGGCGCGGTCGAACGACGGATTATACTCCACATCCAGCCCTCCGCCCACAAACAGATGCGGATTGAACTGACGACCGTGCGTAGTCGAGGCGCCGTAATAATATGCCTCCCTGTTTCCCCACCAGTTGCGCTCCGAACCCACATCAAAATGTCCCTCGAGAAAACCTCGGTATCCTGCCGACGGCAGATACGCCGATGCCACTATGGAATCAACTATAATGAACAGTAAGAATAGAACTGATTTTTTCATCTTATTAGCGTTTGAATGAACAATCCACCTTGCAGGATATCTTGGTGATAATGCTTTATTGGTATTATTTTACAAATATAAAACACGCCCGTCAAACCGACAAATATAAAGCGATAAAACCATAAATGAAGTATATTTCCTGCAAAACGGCAATATGTGTGGTAAAAATACTTGTCTGTTTGTAATTTGTTGCTATTTTTGCAAATGGGATTATACGCTGATTTTATTAGCCCCTTTAAATACAATACTCTGTTAAGATTGATTACATACGACCGCCCATGAAAAAAATATCACGCATCATTATCCCCGCATTGCTTCTCCTCAGCTTTATAGCTCCGGCCTGCGGCGAATTCGAAGAAATAGACCTGCCCGAGAAAATCGTTCTGCCAAAAGAAGGAGGAAAGCTATACATATACAGCAAAAGCGGCATATATGGTATTTCTCTCGACAATGCAGGAGTCATTACTACCGACAGACGCTACCACTACGGCGACCGGGAACCGCCGCTAAGCCTCGACACACTGACATCGGGATGGCTCAAAGTAGTGAATCCGCGCACATGCCGCAACGAATTCTATTTCATCGCCGAACCCAACACGACAGGCCGGCGCCGCACCATCTACCTCAACGGCATGGTAATGAACTGCAGCTTCAGTCGCATGGTCGTGCAAGACAAATAATCCCTCCATCGCAAGGCCAGGCAGCAGCATGTCTTGAAATTACAAAAAAAATAGTAACTTTGTGGGCTAAAGCATTTACTGGTAAAAATGGATAAAGCCTGCAAGGTGGCGTGCGACGGCACTGCTGCCATAATCGAAGATATAAAACGCCTCAAAGAGGAGAAAAAAGCCGTAATACTGGCCCATTACTATGTGCGCCCCGAACTTCAGGACATCGCCGATTATGTCGGCGATTCGCTCGCTCTGGCGCAGAAAGCCGCCGCTGTTGGCGACGCACGCACCGTTGTGATGTGCGGCGTGCACTTCATGGCCGAAACCGTCAAACTCCTCTGCCCCGACAAGACCGTCCTGCTCCCCGACGCCGACGCCGGATGCTCTCTTGCCGACAGTTGCGACCCCGACGACTTCGCCCGATTTATCGTCGATCACCCCGGACACACCGTAATATCCTACGTCAACACCCCCGTCGGCGTAAAGGCCCTCTCCGACATACTCGTCACATCGGGCAATGCACTGAAAATCGTTGAGTCTATGCCCGCCGACGCCAAAATCATATTCGGTCCCGACCGCAACCTCGGAGCATACATCAACGCCTGCACCGGCCGCGACATGCTGCTCTGGGACGGCGCATGCCACGTCCACGAGCGTTTCTCCGCCGAAGGCATAATAAAACTCAAGGAAGAGTTCCCCGACGCACCCGTGCTTGTCCATCCCGAGTGTCCGCGCCCCGTGCTGCTGCTCGCCGACAAGGTAGGCTCCACAGCCGCACTGCTCGCCTACGCCTCGGAATCGCCCGCCGGACGCTTCATCGTCGCCACAGAAAGCGGCATACTCCACAAGATGCAGCAGGCATGTCCGGACAAGACATTCATTCCCGCGCCGCCGACCGACTCCACCTGCGGCTGCAACGAATGCGCCTACATGAAACTGAACACCCTTGCAAAACTCCGCGACTGCCTTGCCGCAGGAGCGCCCGAAGTCACTGTCGACCCCGCGCTGGCCGCACGCGCCCGCCGTTCCGTCGACCGAATGCTCGAACTATCGAAATAAATAATCCGACATAAGAAACTACATCATACAGCCACCAAGCAATGGAATACAAGCATAAGGAAATCGAAAGCCGCTGGCAGCAGCAATGGAAAGAACGCCGTGTCTATGCCACGACCGAGCGCAGCGACAAACCCAAATATTATGTTCTCGACATGTTCCCTTATCCCTCGGGAGCCGGTCTGCATGTCGGACACCCGCTGGGCTACATCGCCTCCGACATATTCGCCCGCTACAAGCGCCTCAACGGCTTCAACGTACTCCATCCCATGGGCTACGACGCTTTCGGTCTGCCCGCCGAGCAGTATGCCATCCAGACCGGACAGCACCCCGAGGTGACCACGACGCAGAACATCGCACGCTACCGCAACCAGCTCGACAAAATAGGCTTCGGTTTCGACTGGGAGCGTGAGATACGCACATGCGATCCCGATTTCTACCGCTGGACACAGTGGGCTTTCCTGCGCATGTTCGACTCGTGGTATGACCGTGCCGCCGACCGTGCCCGCCCCATTGCCGACCTTGTGGCACATCTCGAAACACACGGTACGGAAGGACTCGACGCCGCCGGAACCGAAGAACTTGGCTTCACGGCCGCCGAATGGGCAGCCATGACGCCGAAACAGAAGAGCGAAGCCCTGATGAACTGGCGTATGGCCTATCTGGGCAACACAATGGTCAACTGGTGTCCCAAACTCGGAACCGTGCTGGCCAACGACGAAGTCAGCGAGGGACTTTCGGTGCGCGGAGGCCACCCCGTCGAGCAGAAAATGATGTACCAGTGGTGTTTGCGTGTGTCGGCCTACGCCGAGCGCCTGCTCCGCGGACTCGACGGACTCGACTGGTCGGAATCGCTCAAGGAAACACAGCGCAACTGGATAGGACGCAGCGAAGGAGCCGAGATGCGTTTCCGCATCGACGGCCGCGACGACCTCGAACTTGAGATTTTCACAACCCGCGCCGATACCGTGTTCGGCGTCACATTCATGGTGCTCGCCCCCGAAAGCGAGTATGTGGAGAAAATAACGACCCCCGAACGCCGCGCCGAAGTCGGTGAATACATAGCCGCCGTAAAGCACAAGACCGAGCGCGAGCGCATGATCGACAAGCGCGTCAGCGGCGTATTCACCGGTGCATACGCCATCAATCCCCTGACAGGTAAGAAAATCCCCGTATGGGTAAGTGATTACGTACTCGCCGGCTACGGCACGGGTGCCATAATGGCCGTGCCCGCCCACGACAGCCGCGACTACGCCTTCGCCCGCCATTTCGACCTGCCCGTCATCCCCCTCATCGAAGGTGCCGATGTCAGCGAGGGAAGCTTCGACGCTAAGGAAGGTATAATGATGAACTCCGAAGGACCCGAACTCTCGCTCAACGGACTTACGGTCAAGGACGCCATCGCCGCCACTAAGAAATTCATAGCCGAAAAAGGCATAGGGCGCGTGAAAGTAAACTACCGCCTGCGCGACGCCATTTTCAGCCGTCAGCGCTACTGGGGCGAGCCTATTCCCGTGTGCTACACTCCCGACGGTATTCCTCAGGCTTACGAAAAGCTCCCGCTGCGTCTGCCGGAAATCGACAAGTTCCTGCCCACCGAAAGCGGCGAACCCCCGCTCGGACGAGCCAAAAACTGGACGACTGCCGACGGCATGCCGCTTGAACTCAACACCATGCCAGGCTTCGCAGGCTCCTCGGCCTACTACCTGCGCTACATGGACCCGCACAACAGCGAAGCTCTCGTGTCGCCCGAAGCGAATGCCTACTGGCGCTCGGTCGACCTCTACATAGGCGGCAGCGAACACGCCACAGGACACCTGATCTATAGCCGTTATTGGAATAAATTCCTCTACGACCTCGGCCTGGTGTGCGAGGACGAACCATTCCGCAAGCTCATCAATCAGGGCATGATACAGGGGCGCTCCAACTTCGTGTACCGCGTCAAGGACAGCAACACATTCGTAAGCCGTGGCCTGAAAGATAATTACGAAACGCAGCCTATCCATGTCGACGTAAACATCGTCGGCGCCGGCGATGTGCTCGACACCGAAGCATTCCGCGCATGGCGTCCCGAGTTCGCCACCGCCGAGTTCATTCTCGAGGACGGAAAATACGTCTGCGGCTATGCCGTTGAAAAAATGTCCAAATCGATGTTCAACGTTGTCAATCCCGACGACATTGTCGAACGCTACGGAGCCGACACCCTGCGCCTCTACGAGATGTTCCTCGGTCCGCTCGAGCAGAGCAAACCGTGGGACACCAATGGCATTGATGGCGTGAACCGTTTCATAAAAAAACTCTGGGGCCTCTTCTACAAGGGCGACACATTGCTTGTCGACGATTCCGAACCGTCGGCCGAAGCATTGCGCTCCATACACAAACTTATCAAGAAAGTCACCGCCGACATAGAGAACTTCTCATTCAATACCTCAGTGGCCGCATTCATGATATGTGTCAACGAGCTGACCTCGCTGAAATGCCGTTCACGAGCCGTGCTGTCCGACCTGGTGGTGGTGCTGGCGCCATTTGCACCGCATGTAGCCGAAGAACTGTGGCACAGCGCTCTGGGACACACCCTCGAAGAAAGCGTGTGCGATGCCGTATGGCCGCGCCACGACGAAAAATTCCTCCGCGAGGACAGTGTGACGATTGCCGTGTCCTTCAACGGCAAGGCACGCTACAATATCACCGTGCCCGCCGAGATGCCCCGCGAGGAAGTGGAACGTCTGGCTCTGGAACATGAGTCGGCTGCGAAATGGCTCGACGGAAAGACCATACGCAAGATAATAGTTGTGCCGGGCAAGATTGTCAACGTCGTTGTCGGATAATATTCACCGACTTTTTGCGTTAGAGATAATACAGTGAAGCAAATAGTATTAGCCACAAACAACGTCCACAAACTCCGTGAGCTGCGTCAGATGCTTGCGCCCGAGGGCTACGAGGTGCTCGGCCTGGCCGACATCGCTTGCCGCGACGATATCCCCGAAACGTCGGACACATTCGAAGGCAATGCCCTCCAGAAAGCCCGTTGGGTGTATGAACGCTACGGGATCGACTGCATTGCCGACGACTCCGGCCTTGAGGTAGATGCTCTTGGCGGCGCGCCCGGAGTGTATTCCGCCCGTTATTCGGGGCGTGCCCACGACGACGCGGCAAACAACGCCCGGCTTCTGGCCGAACTCGACGGCTGCTCCGACCGCCGTGCGCGTTTCCGCACCGCCATCGCCATGCTCCGCAAGGCCGACGGCGGCGTTCCGCGTTTTTTCGAAGGTTGTGTTGAGGGTGATATATTAACGGCTCCCGAAGGCGACGGCGGTTTCGGCTACGATCCCCTTTTCCGGCCTAAAGGCTGGAACCGCTCATTCGCTATGGCTACGCCGGAAGAAAAGAACGATATCAGCCATCGTGGCCGTGCCGTGCGCGAACTGTTGCGTTTCCTGCGTCAGCCGACGGTAAATCAATAATAAACAACATTGCCTGAAGATACTATGTTAAAAAAGATATTCCTTACACTCGCTTTCGTCGCGTCGGTCGCTCTGATGGCAAAAGCCCAGCAGATCACCGGACAATGGACCATATATCCACAGATAGGATTCACCATTGACCGCTTGGTCGACACGCCCGAACATGCCTACTATCTCACTGCCGGCAGCCTGTATTCATACGATAGCGCCGACAACGAGAATTTTGTATATACCACAAGCAACAGGCTGACCGATACGGGAATATCCGACATATACTATAACTACGATGGCCGCTACCTTCTCGTCGCATACTCGAACGGAAACATAGACCTGCTCTACGACGACGGCCGTACCGTCAACATGCCCGACATAAAGGACGCGCTGCTCACCGTCGGACGGGGAATCAACAGCGTGGCCTTCGGAAGCGACCGCATCTACGTGGCCACACAGTTCGGCCTCGTCATTTTCGACGACACCCGCCACGAAGTCGTCGAATCCGGAATATGGAACCGCAACATCGACGAGGTATTCCTCCTGGGCGACACCCTGATGCTCATCGAAGGATTCACCCTCTACGGCGCGCCATGCGACGGCCGTCACAACTCCATAGACAAGTTCGACGTCTACGGCGGATGCTCCGGCCGAGAAGTCACAGCCATATCCGACGACACCTACTTCTTCAAACTCAGCACCAACCTCACCGACCTCTACTACGGAAAAATCGACCGCGAGGCAAAAACCGTCAGGCTCTACAACCTGAACACCAGACTTTCCGGCGACATACAGAACACCCCCGCAGGAATCTATGCTGCGGCCGGCGACAAGATCAACATCTACAACCCCGACGCCACCCTGAAAAGCACCGTCGCCATTCCCGAAGCCGTGCGCGGCGGCCGCGCATCAATGGCTCGCGGACTCGACGCCGTGTGGTTCGGAGGTGCCGAAGGTGTCAGCTGTTACTCCCTCGCAGGTGATACCCCCGCTCTTGTCCACGACACATTCCGTCCAGATGCACTGACATGTACGACACCCACCGACTGCCGTTGGTCAGCCGACGGAAACCGTCTGTATCTCAACCGTATCACATACTCCCGTATATATCCTTCCGACAACAATGCCGTGCAGACCACGAACGTGATCGAGAACGGCAGCTGCCGCGATGTGTCGCCAGCCGTGGTTCCGTCTTTCGATCTCATGACACAGAACGCACAGAAAGCCAACAAGACCACCCGCCTTCTCAACGGCAACGGCCGGATGATAGAAGACCCCGACGACCCGTCGATATATTACTTCGCGCATTACTATGAAGGAATATACGTATTCAAGGACGCCGACTACTACCATGTGTTCAACCGCAACAACTCCCCGATACACTGCAACTGGGGTACACGTATGTCGGAAGTGAACATCGACCAGGACGGAAACCTGTGGGGAGCATATTGGAACGACACAAAGGACGGCAAGGCTCCGTTCGTCGTCCTCCCTGCCGCCAAGCGTCGCGGCGACCTTACAAAGCTGACAAAAAACGACTGGCTGCTTCCTTCGGGCGTGCCCGCGAACTATACCGGCTCGGACGACTGCAAATCCCTGTTCTGCAAAAAGTCGAACATGAACTTCTTTACAGGCTCCGCCTGGGCGAACGGTATTCTTGCGATGAACAACAACGGGACTCCGTCGAACTTCACCGACGACAAATACTTCTGGCACCAGGCTGTCACCGACACCGAAGGCAACACAATCAGCCGCGCCTACACAAATAAGCTCGTCGAAGATGCCGCCGGCCGCGTATGGGTGGCGACAAACCAGGGACTGTATGTGATCGACAACCCCACCGACGCCTCGGCCACATCGTTGACCGTACGGCGACCGCTCGTGCCGCGAAACGACGGAACCAACTTCGGCGACTACCTCCTTGAAACAGAAACCATCTACGATATCGCCTCCGATCCGACCGACCGCAAGTGGATCGCGACAGGAAGTTCAGGCGTTTACCTTGTCAGCGAAAGAGGCGACCGCATAATCGAGAACTTCACCACGGCGAATTCGCCATTGCCGTCAAACACAGTCTACTCCGTGGCGTGCGATCCTCATTCGAACCGTGTGTTTTTCGGTACTTCCAAGGGCGTGGTGTCATATAGCAGCGACTCCGCCCCGGCAGCCGACGACTATTCCGAAGTGTACGCATTCCCCAACCCCGTGCGACCCGACTATACCGGATGGATCACCGTAACAGGGCTTATGGACAACTCATTGGTGAAAATCGCCGACATATCCGGAAATGTCCTTCATCAGGGACGCTCCGAAGGCGGCATCTTCACCTGGGACGGATGCAATGCCGCCGGAGAGCGTGTCCGTTCAGGCGTATATCTGGTGCTGGCCTCGCAGAATGCCTCGGGCAACTCCTCCGGAGTAGTTACCAAAATAATGGTCATCAACTGATTGTAGACAGTAGTTCACAGATTAAAGATTAGAGATTAAAGATTAAAGAACTGCGGAATCTCTCATCTCTAAACTATAATCTCCCATCTCTGAAAAACCTCACGTCTGAAAGAAACATGGATAAGCTCCACTATAGCGACGAAAACGACAAGTGCTACGGCCTTGCCGGAATGGCAATCACTCTTGCCGTATGCGACGCCCGCGAACTCCTGACAGGCATGGACATCGACGCTCCCGCGGGAGAATCGGTAGCCATGGCTCCGGATTTTTACCTCCGCGGGAATCCCCGGATGCCGGCAAAATATGTATGGACCCGTACTCTCGGCCATTTCCGTCTGGCGGTCGAACTCGTTCTCGGAAACCTGATGTGCCGGCGATACGTCCGCGACCGAAAAGGACTTGCGCGTGAAACCGCCGACTCCCTCCGCGCTCTTGTGCGCCAGGATGCCGCCGAACACTGCGCTCTCGAAACCGACGAAGCCGACAGACTTTTCGAAGAAGCTTACGACCTTGCCGACCGCATATTCCGCCACAGCGGTGTTCACGACATAGCACATGAATTTGCCGAAATGATAGCAGGGCGGCGAAGCCTCGATGCCGTCGAGATTTTCGACTTCCTCGCACGCCGCGGACTGAGTTGAACACCGGATACCGAAAAAGCCCCTTGCGGGCTTTTTGCCGTTTCGGCAAATATCATTAAATTTGCAAGTCAAAAGCGAGGCCGGCGCGCCCCGTCATTCAGAATGAAATAAACACAGGAAAATGAATATATCGTACAACTGGCTCAAAGAATACGTGGCCACCGACCTCGGCCCCGACGAAATCGCGGCCGCACTGACATCGACAGGCCTTGAAACAGGTGGTGTCGAAAAAGTCGAATCAATTCCCGGAGGCCTTGCCGGAATCGTCATAGGCAAGGTGCTCACCTGTGTGGAACATCCCGACAGCGACCATCTGCACATAACCACCGTCGACCTTGCAGGCGACGGAACTCCGACGCAGATTGTCTGCGGCGCTCCCAATGTGGCCGCCGGACAGATAGTGGTGGTCGCCACAGTCGGCACAACCCTCTACGACGGCGAGGGAAACTCGTTCAAAATCAAGAAATCCAAAATCCGCGGCGTGGAATCGTTCGGCATGATATGCGCCGAAGATGAAATCGGTATCGGACATTCCCACGACGGAATAATTGTCCTGCCCGCCGATGCCGAGGCATCGGTAGGACATCCGGCTGCCGAATATTTCGACATTAAGGACGATTATGTCCTCGAAGTCGATCTTACTCCCAACCGCATCGACGCCGCCTCGCATTTCGGCGTGGCCCGCGACCTCGCCGCATGGCTGAGCTGCCATCGCAAGCCCGTCAAGGCCCTGCGTCCCTCGGTCGATGCTTTCGCTATCGACCGCGACGACACCTCGTCAGCCGTCAGCGTCGACGTGCGCGACACCGACGGATGCATCCGCTATTGCGGCCTGACAATGCGCGGCGTGCGCGTGGCTGAAAGCCCCGAGTGGCTTCGCGAGCGCCTGACGGCCATTGGCCTGCGTCCGATCAACAACGTCGTCGACGTGACAAACTATATCCTGCACGCTTTCGGGCAACCGCTCCACAGCTTCGATGCAGCCCGGCTCGGCGGCTCGAAAGTGGTCGTGCGCCGTGCGGCGGAAGGTGATAAATTCACAACCCTCGACGGCGTGGAGCGCACACTCGGCGCCGCCGACCTGATGATATGCGACGCCACAGAACCTAAATGCATCGCCGGCGTCTTCGGCGGACTCGATTCCGGCGTGACCGAGGCTACAACCGACCTGTTCCTTGAAAGCGCCTGCTTCCATCCCACGTCAGTGCGCCGCACGGCGCGCCGTCTTGGCATAAGCACCGATTCATCGTTCCGCTTCGAGCGCGGTGTAGACCCCAACGGATGCCTCTATGCACTGCAGCTGGCCGCAATGATGATAAAAGAACTCGCAGGCGGCGAAATTGTAGGTCCCCTGACCGACATATACCCGAATCCTGTCGCTCCCTATGCCGTCGACCTGCGCCGCGACGCCATCGCAGCCCTTGTAGGCCGCGAGATTCCCGCCGACACAGTCGACTCCATCCTCGAATCCCTCGAGATCGCAGCAGTTCCCGACAGCGCCGATTCAGCTCTGCTCCACCTTCAGGTGCCCACCTACCGCTACGACGTACGCCGCCCGTGCGACGTCATCGAAGACATTCTGCGCATCTACGGCTACAACAACATAGAACTTGGCGACGAACTCCACGCCTGCCTCTCGTTCAAGACTCCGTGCGATGCCGACAACGCCCTGCGCCGCCTTATAGCCGAGCAGCTCACAGGCGCCGGATTCAATGAAATACTCAACAATTCGCTGACCGCCGAAAACTACTATAGCTCCCTGGCCGAATATCCCTCCGGACATTGCGTGCGACTGCTCAATCCCCTCAGCCAGGATCTGAACGTGATGCGCCAGACCCTCCTTTTCGGCGGACTCGAAACAATAGCCCACAACATCAACCGACGCTCGCCCGATCTGGCGCTGTACGAGTTCGGCAACGTCTATGCCTGCGACCCCTCGCGCCGCAGCGATGCCGACTCCCCCTTGGCTCCCTACCGCGAACAGTCCCGGCTGGCCCTGTGGCTCACCGGAGCCACCAGGCAGGCAAACTGGCTGCGTGCCGCCGAAGAGGCGACGGTCTACGACCTTAAAGCCGTTGTGCTCAACCTTCTCGCCCGTGTGGGCTTCGGCAGCCGCGAACTGCGCCTGACGGTATCGGCCTGTCCCGAAGGCTCCATATTCTCCGATGCCCTCGACATTGCATCGGCCGACGGCCGCCAACTCGGCCGCCTCGGCATCGTAGCACCCGCAGTGGCGCGCGCATGCGACGTCAAGGCTCCCGTTTTCTTCGCCGAACTCGACTGGTCGGCACTGGCAGCCCGCAGCCTCGGAAACAATGTCACTTTCACCGCCCTGCCGCGCACACAGGCTGTGCGCCGCGACCTCTCGCTTCTGGTCGACGCTTCCGTCACAATGGCCGACATAGAGCAGACCGTACGCGCCTCCGAACGCCGTCTGCTGGGTGAAGTCACACTCTTCGACGTCTACGAAGGCGACAAGCTTCCTGCCGGCAAAAAATCGTACGCCATCAGCTTCACCCTTCAGGATCCCGAAAAGACCTTGCAGGACAAGTATATCGACTCCGTAATGTCGAAAGTCATCGCCAACCTGCGTTCGAAACTCGGTGCCGAACTCCGTTGAAAAAATCAAAAACAAAATCATAAACAATTCACATAAAAACCACCCATGGGAAGAGCATTTGAATACCGCAAGGCCCGCAAACTCAAGCGCTGGGGCAACATGTCGCGAACATTCACACGCATAGGCAAGGAAATAACGATCGCGGCAAAAGCCGGCGGTCCCGACCCCGACACAAACCCGCGTCTGCGCGCACTGATGCAGAACGCCAAGGCCGCAAACATGCCCAAGGACACCGTCGAACGTGCCATAAAGAAAGCCACCGAAAAAGACGCCGGCGATTACAAGGAAATCTCCTACGAAGGATACGGACCCTTCGGCATCGCCGTCTTTGTCGAAGCCGCTACGGACAATAACACCCGCACCGTGGCCAACGTGCGCTCATACTTCAACAAACACGGAGGTTCGCTCGGCACACAAGGCTCGCTGACATTCCTGTTCGACCACAAATGTGTATTCAAAATCGCCCCCAAGGACGGAATAAGCCTCGACGATCTCGAACTCGAACTTATCGACTACGGTGTCGACGAACTCGGCCACGACGAGGACGAGGAAGGACGCGAACAGATCGTGCTCTACGGTGCTTTCGAGGAATATTCCAACATCCAGAAATACCTCGAGGAGAACGGCTACGAGATCATCAGCTCCGAATTCGAGCGTATCCCCAACGATCTTAAGGAAATCACTCCCGAGCAGCGCGAATCGGTTATGAAACTTCTCGAAAAGCTCGAGGACGACGAGGACGTGCAGAACGTGTTCCACAACATGAGCATGCCCGACGAAGAATAAGCGTTCCGCCACAACACGCAGACCAGATTAATCCGGTAGCCTCAAAAAAAGCGCTGCCGGATTTTTTTTTATTGATTCCTTCGAAAAAATGTAGCTTTTCCGCAGACATTGCGTCTAATGATAAGACAAGATTCAAATCAAGCACGAAATCAAAAATGAAATCAAATCTTACAAGCGGCTTCGAGCGTCTGGTGATGGAACATAAAAGCACCATCTACGCAGTATGCTACATGTTTGTCGGCACGCGCGCCGATGCCGACGACCTCTTTCAGGAAGTGCTTGTCAAACTCTGGGAAAGCTACGGAAAGTTCCGAGGCGACTGTACCGTGCGCTCGTGGGTCTACCGCGTGAGCATGAACACGTGCATATCCTATAAGCGCAAGAAACGACTCAGGACACTGCCGCTTGAAATATCCCCCGAGATAATAGACGGCGACTCCACCGGCAGCCGGCAGAGCCGGCAGCTCCACAAGCGTATATCCGGACTCGAACCCGTCGACCGTGCGATTGTACTGCTTTGGCTCGAAAATCTGGCATACGACGAGATCGCCGCAATCGTGGGCGTCACACCGCGAGCGATAGGCATACGCCTTGTCAGAATAAAGGAAAAATTAAAATCACTATAAACCGACTCCGCCATGGAAGAACTTGAAATAATGGGCCGCCAGCTTGAAGCTATGAAGCAGAGCCTCGACACACAGCAGATCATCAATAAGAAATTGCTTTGCAAGCTTATACGCAAACGCTCGTCATGGCTCAACAGCTTCGTTATCTCAGAGATAATCGCCCTGCCTCTGGTCGCTCTCATTTTTGTGTCCTACTGCAGCCTGAAAGGCATTTCGCAGTGGTACACGTTATCATTTATACTGTTTGCCGCCATTGACACCGCAATCGACTGGCGCACCGTGCGCATACCGGGCAGAATGTTTGGCACGGCCTCAATTCTTGAACTGAAAAGACGCATTATCCGTCAGAAGAAGGAACGTTCTGTGCAGATATGCGTGTCGCTTCCTCTGACTGTGATATGGATGCTCGCATTCATCCATGCCGACAGAGCGGCTTCGGCCTCCTGCACCTTCTCCCTCTCAGGCAACCTGATAGGCACCATCGTAGGAGTAGGCGCAAGTGCCGTGCTTGTTGTTTTCATATATCGTAAGATACAGCGTACAAACGATTCCCTTCTTACTGACATCAGCAGCTTCGAAGAGGAGTCGTGATTGCCTGCGGCGCGTTATCCTACAGATTTTTTTTCGCGGATGATTTGCGCCGCGCGCGAGGCTTGTCGGGACGGCGGCGCAGAACCGTCGCCGTGCGTGCCGGCAGGTAGAGCGGCAGCCACTCCACGCCGAGAGGCGTGTAAAGCTCGTCGGGGCGTGTGAAGTGTTCCACGTCCTCGGCGATGTTGCCGAAGCCGCCGAAATCGGCATTGTCGGTCGACAGCACAACGTCGTAAACGCCCCCCGGAGCAAGGATGCCGTAGCCGTCATAGCTCCTGACAGGGCTGAAGTTGAACACGAACACCAGATCGCCGCGCATGAACGCCAACACCTGGTCGGAATCCTTCTCCCAGAGCTTGCGCACCGGCAGAGCCTGGAAATTGTGGACGCGGCCTACAAGTTCGACCATGGCCGTGTCGAATGCGTTGAGGAAGCGGTACTTGAGATCCTCGCGGTCCACCAGGTCCCACTGACGACGCGCATATTTGTAGCTCCAGCCGTTGCCCTCGCGGGGGAAATCTATCCACTCGGGATGGCCGAACTCGTTGCCCATGAAGTTGAGATAGCCGCCGTTGATGGTGGCCAGCGTGACAAGGCGTATCATCTTGTGCAGCGCCATGCCGCGCGCAACGTCGCCGTCGTTGTCGCCGACAGTCATGTGCCAGTACATTTTCGAGTCGATAAGGCGGAAAATCACCGTCTTGTCGCCCACCAGAGCCTGGTCGTGGCTCTCGACGTAGGATATTGTCTTCTCGTCGGCGCGGCGGTTCGTCAGCTCCCAGAAAATCGATGTGGGCTTCCAGTCCTCGTCTTTCTGCTCCTTAAGCAGTTTGATCCAGTAGTCGGGTATGCCCATGGCCATGCGGTAGTCGAAGCCAATCCCCCCGTCGGCGAAAGGAGTCGCCAGACCCGGCATGCCGCTCATTTCCTCGGCTATGGTGATTGCGCGTGGATTCAGCTTGTGGATAAGCTTGTTGGCCAGAGTCAGATATGTGATGGCATCGGTGTCCTGGCCGCCGTCGTAGTAGTCGCCATATCCGCCGAAAGCCTTGCCAAGGCCGTGATCGTAGTAGAGCATCGACGTCACGCCGTCGAAGCGGAAACCGTCGAAATGGAACTCTTCAAGCCAGTATTTGCAGTTGGACAGGAGAAAGTGCAGCACTTCGTTTTTGCCGTAGTCGAAACAGAGCGAGTCCCATGCCGGATGCTCGCGACGTCCGGCATCACGGTGGAAATAAGTGTCGGCGGCGCCGTCGATGCGCGCCAGACCTTCGGCCTCGTTCTTCACCGCATGGGAATGCACTATGTCCATGATTACGGCCACGCCGGCGCCGTGGGCTTCGTCGATAAGGCGTTTGAGATCCTCCGGCGAGCCGAAGCGGCTCGAAGCAGCGAAGAAATTCGACACATGGTAGCCGAATGAACCGTAGTAGGGATGTTCCTGTATAGCCATGATCTGTATGGCGTTGTAGCCGTCGGCAACGATGCGTGGTAGCACCAGACGGCGGAATTCGTCGTAACTGCCTACGCCCTCGAGCTGCTGCGCCATGCCTATGTGGCATTCGTAGATAAGCAGAGGCGCCGTGTCGGGACGGAAAGCGCCGTCGCTCCAGCAGTATTCATCGGCGGGGGCGTGGATGCGAGCCGAGAAGATATGCGTATTGGGATCCTGCACCACCTGTGTGGCATAGGCGGGGATACGTTCGCCGCGTCCTTCGGGCCAGCTTACAAGCATCTTGTAGAACTGGCCGTTGGCCATGGCGCCTGCGTCGAAATGTCCCTCCCAGACCCCGGAGCCGGGCAGGCGGCGAAGGGCGAAGTCAGGACGCTCTTCCCATCCGCTGAAGTCGCCCACAAGGGTTATTGCAGTGGCGTTGGGTGCCCATTCGCGGAAAATCCACGAACCGTCGCTCAGGCGGTGCAGGCCGAAATATTTGTGTGCGTTGGCGAAATCGACAAGGTTTTTGGCGCCTCCGGCAAGAAGTTCGCGTTCCTTGCGTACGGCATCCTGGTGGCGCCCTTCTATGGCTGCCGCGTATGGTTCAAGCCATGGATCGTTTTTCAGGATATTCAGTTTCTTAGGTGTTTTTGTAGCCATGTCTTATGGAGTTTTGTTTTATTCGTGTTTCTGTTTATGCGCCATGATTGCAAATTCAGGCTCGCAGGCTCTCGGCAAGCTGTATTATTCTTTCCACCCATTCCCTGAAATGGAGGCAACGGGAGAGAATCGCGTCCATACCTATGGCGGCTGTCACGGCTGCGCCGCTTTTTACTTTGTTGTAGTTATATTTGTTTCCAAGTGCTTTTATTATTCTTTTGCTTGGCGCTGTTTCAGGCGAGTTGTTGATCATCTCGGGATCGCCGTATTTGTCTGTCGAACGCTTGAGCTTCTCAATTTCTCCGGCTGCGAGCGGATATTCGACGGCGAGTTTTTCTATGTCAGAGAAGAGCAGGCTTTCGAATTCATGAAGCTGTATATAAGGTATGAAGAAACGGTTTCCGATATCGTTCAGGAAAGCGTCTTCCAGACATGCGATGCGTTCTCTTATGCCGCGTATGCCGGACGCTTCCGCGAAGCCCGGAAAGTCGTCGGGCAGAGCGTAGTAGTCGAACATTGTGGTGAACAGGTGCACTTCGTTGTCGCCTGACCTATATTGCTTTATAAGCAGAGCCAAATCGTTGTGTGCCTTGGCGTAGCATGTCATGCCTCCGTGCGCTCCTTTCGACCGTGAGGTAGTGAGCAGCACGCTTTTCGGATATATGCCGTATTGCGACAGATAAGGGGCGAGCACGGTTTTGACGAAACGTTCCTCGCTGGAGCCTTCGCAAAGGATGTGCAGTATTACGGTTTTCATACCGGGCGCCCTCCGATGACATTCTTGTTCCAGAGTTCGCTGAGAGTGTATTCGCCGAGCCATTCCCTGTATTCGTCCTCGCTCAGTTTTTTTGCTTCCGTGCTGCCTGTAGCCGGGTCGCGTTCCACGACCGTCACACAGTCGGCCGAGAATCCGTCGAGGATGGCCGGCGATTGTGTGGCTATTATGATTTGCGCATGACGTGACGCGTCTTTTATCATCTCTGTCAGCTGGTCGATGGCATAAGGATGCAGGCCGAGTTCAGGTTCGTCGACAATCACTACGAACGGCATCGTTTCCTCGGGCTGTAGAAGCAAGGTAGCCAGTGCGATGAAACGTATGGAGCCGTCGGAGAACTGGTCGGACGACAGTATGTAGTCGTTTGGAGAATCGTCGGTCCATTTGAGGGATATGTAGCCGCGCTCAGGCTCGAGATAGAAATCGCGGAACTGTGGAACAACTTCCTGTACGTAGGTTACTATCCGTCCGTAAGATTCCGGGTAGTTGTTTTTGAGATAGTAGAGGAACGATGCGAGATTGTTGGCTTCCGATTGCAGATAGTGGGCCGATTCAACCGTCGACGACTGGCGCATGGGCGACGAAAGCGACGAGTCGCTGAATTGGTACACCTTGCAGGCGCTCAGGAGTGTACGGACAAGGCGTTCTGTCGTTTCCGTACTTTTGGTAAGAGCCGATTCGTTGAAATCGGAAGTGAGCCTTATCGTGCGTAGCCTGTTTTCCGTACGTTTTCCCCATTCTATTTCTTCAGAACTGATTATAAGCCTGTCGGGGACGGCGTTGGTCAGGCTGAAGCTGTAGGTGTCATGAAATACTCCGTTGTCGAATCTCAGCGACGCGCACAGTGTCGGCGTGCGTTTGGAGCCATAATGGAGGAATTTCTGGTTTGTTCCCGATTCGGCTATAAAGCGTTGCAGGCTTCCGCTCATCATGTAGTTGAGCATCTTGAAAAAACTTATCACATTGCTTTTTCCGGCGCCGTTGGCTCCGAGCAGTATGTTTATGTCGCCAAAGCGCAGTGTAAGCGGATGCTGGTATGAGATCGATTTGAATCCGCGGATTTCGAGTTCCGTCAACCTGTTTTTGTTTCTTTTCATCTTTTATTTGAGCTTTACCGGGCGGGAGCAATTGATGAAGTCAAAAATAGCCATAATATTTGATTCCTCAAATATTATGGCCGGTAATTCTTTGCTTATGGCTTGCCGGGGTGCGCCCGGGGTGCCATAAACCTATTTTAAACAATTATCAATCGATCGAAGCGCCTTCGGGCATTGGAATGCCTTCTTTGATGGCTTTTTTCTTCATGGCGGCTATGCGTGCTTCAGTGTCGGGATGCGATGCGAAAAGCTGGTTCATACGGCTGCCCTGATGCTCGCCTTCGAGGCTCTGCAGCTTCTTGAACGCCAGCGCCATGGCCCAGGGGTTCTTGCCGTTTTTCTTCAGGAATTCGTAGCCGTATTCGTCGGCTTCGTTCTCCTGTTTGCGTGAGTAGCGGGCGTTGACGAGGGCTTCGCCGAGGTCGCCGAGCTGGGAGTCGGTCAGGGCTGCTGCCACGCCGTGGGTCGAGGCTACTCCGTCTTTGAGAGCCGATGTCAGCAGGGCTGTCTTGAATGCTTTTTTGGAATCGTGGTGGGCTACATGGCCGATTTCGTGGCCGATGACGCCGCGGAGTTCGTCGTCGGTCATTATGTCCATCAGGGCGGCGAATACGCGCACGCTGCCGTCGGCACAGGCGAAAGCGTTGACGTCGACAACGTTATAGACCTTGAAGTTGAGCGGCAGACCGTCGACTTCGGTCAAACCTTCGGTGAGTTTGTTCAGGCGTATGGTGTAGGGGTCATCGTCGGGAAGCACGGGGTTGTTTTTGTCCATCCAGTCGATATATTCTTTCACGTAGTCAGCCATCTGCTTGTCGGTCAGGGTTATTGCTTTGGCTGCCTTTGCTCCGGCGTTGATGGCTTTGGATAGGTTGAACTGTGCGTTGGCCGTCGCCGGCATCATTAGGGCGAGGGCGGCAATAGCTATTGCTGTTATTTTTTTCATATTATCTTATGGATTTTATAGGTTATTTTGAACGAGGCAAAATTAGTTAAAATTTATGTATGATGATACGTCTGAAGTGCTAAAATTCTTAATTTTGACACATGAAAAATTCGTCCGGCATCAAATCCCGAATCCGTATAGCCTTGTTGGCATTAATGGCTGTCGCCGTCCTTGTTTTCTGGGCGGCCGGCATAGTCATGCTCAGCCGTACCTTTGTAGTATGGTGGATTCCCGTGGCTATATCCCTTGCCGTGTCAGTCATGCTCTTGCCTTTGCTGTTGCGCTTCCTGCGTGCCGTCATCCCGGTCGGAAATGACATTGTCAATGTCATGATTCATTTAGCGGCTGTAGGCGGCCTTTTATTCTTCCTGTTCTTAGGGCTGAACACATGGATTCCGCGAACCGACAGCATACATGACGAGGAATTCGAGGTGACCGACAAATATTCCCGACGTCATACGCGTTACCGCCGTGTGGGTCGTCACCGGCATCTGGCTGACGGTTATCGTTGGAGCTATGGCATTGAACTGCGGCGCAGTGGTGGCGACGGCACGGAAACAATCGGTCAACAGGTGAGTGCCGGAGAATACAGGCGTACACGTGTCGGCACCACGCGCCGGCTGCGGGTCTATACAGGTCTTTTCGGTTACGAAGTAGTGGAGTACCGTTAAGCTTTTCGTAAAAAAGCTCCGGCCTGTCATCGACAGGCCGGAGTAAAAGATTCAGTATTGTTCGGAGGCGTTGGGGAAGTCGGATGTCTTCACGTCGTCGATGTAGTGCGACACCGCCTGATTGATGGCCGTCGATAGGTCGGCGTAGCGGCGTAGGAACTTGGGCGAGAAGCCTTTGTTGATGCCGAGCATGTCGTGCATCACCAGCACCTGGCCGTCGACACCACCGCCGGCGCCTATGCCTATCACGGGGATGCCCAGCTCCGAAGCCACGCGTGTGGCAAGCGCGGCTGGTATCTTTTCGAGCACGAGGGCGAAACAGCCTATCTCCTGGAGCATACGTGCGTCGGCCAGAAGTTTTTCGGCTTCGGCCTCTTCTTTTGCGCGCACGGCGTATGTTCCGAATTTGTTGATGGACTGCGGTGTAAGTCCGAGATGTCCCATCACGGGTATGCCGGCGCATAGGATGCGTTCTATCGATTCGCGGATTTCCGAACCGCCCTCCATCTTCACCGCTTCAGCGTGGCTTTCTTTCATGATGCGTATGGCCGAGGCAAGGGCTTCCTTGGAGTTGCCCTGATATGTGCCGAATGGCATGTCGCAGACCACCAGGGCACGGTTCACGCCTTTCACCACGCTCTTGGCATGGTAAATCATCTGGTCGAGGGTGATGGGCAGGGTGGTGATATTGCCCGCCATGACGTTCGATGCCGAGTCGCCGACGAGGATCACGTCGATGCCCGCTTCATCGATAAGTTTGGCCATCGAGTAGTCGTAGGCGGTCAGCATGGCGATTTTCTCACCGCGGCTTTTCATTTCTATCAGGCGCGAAGTAGTCACCTTGCGCTGGTTGTCAGTTGTGTTTGTAGACATATCTGTATATCTGTTTGTTGTCGGTTTTTGAATTACGGCGCAAAGGTAGGCAATTTGTGAATGATAGGCGACCGTTTTGTTTTCTGAAAACTTGTTCCGCACAGTTCGGTGTTTATAAGGCTCGTGATATTAGTGTTTTATGCGTGTTTTCTTGTCATGTGAAAGAATGTTAACCGATGCGGGCTTGCGATTTTGCCGTCGTATCGCCCCGATGTCATAGTAATTTTGAGGATGAAATATGAGAGGAGAGATTTTAGAGATGAGAGAGATTAGAGATGGGAGGGGCAAAGCCCGATCCTGATTTTATATTTATGTGGATGCGGCAGGCGACATTCAAGACGTGCCACGGCACGTCCCTACATGGTAAACTCTAAACCATCAACACTAAACTTTAAACCATAAACCATATCCCCCCTGAAAACAAATGTCATTTCCGGAACTACACTCCCTGCGTCCCGAGGGCAAAGACGGCCGCACGGAGTACTACAGCCCCGCGGGGCGTTTTGCAGCCCATTATCCTACCGGCGCCTGGCGTCCCCTGTGTACTGTCGCCGGTGCCGAAGCCGGCGCGGCTCCACGTATGCTGCTGGCTTCGGCCACACGCATAGCTTTGGGTACTCTGACGCCGCCCGAGGACATACAGCCCCGTTTGCTTGAAGTCCAGATGCCCTCTGCGCCGCTTTCTGCCTATTGTGCGCCGGACAGCAGCCGTGCTACGGTAATGACCGCCGAAGGCGCATGTCTTCTCGACGGTACGGCCGAAACCATGCTTACGCCCGCGCGTACGGCCGAATTTCCCTTTCTGCGGCTTGTCGGTATCAGTGCCGGAGTGCTGAGCACCGATGTCGGTCCGCGTGCTCTCCGGGGCGACTATGCCGCGGGTCGTGCGTTGGTTTCCGCCGACCGTGCCGCCGTTGTCGGCGACCTTGCCGCGGCCTATAGCCGCCTGCGCGACATGGCCGCCGAAGCCGATGTCATGCTGCAGCCGGCGCTTGTGGCCTACCGCTTGCTCGACAGCCGCGGCAATGTCCTTTTTTCTTCGGCGCCCGTTCTGCTGATGGCTCCCTCCGGGCCGCAGTGTACCGAAGCCGTGCCCGTCACCTCGCCCGACCGCTGTCGCCTCGATCCCTATACGCTTTCCGCCGAAAGCTGGAGCGTGGCAGTCGATATTCCTGCCGATGCCGCCGGATATGCCCGTTGGGCGGATGTCGTCGCCGTCGAGATTCTGGCTTCGCCGCAGTTCCATCCCGACCTCGGCGCATCCGATGCGTCGGTTACCATAAGCGGGCAGGGCAGCGCCTCGCACTTCATGCTTGTTACTTTGCCCGGACGCTATGCCGCTCTGGGAGATGGATGGCGCCCGCGTTCGCGGAGCAATGTGATCGCCGCCGTCGGGCGTTTCGAGTCGCAATGCTGCCGTATAGCTTTTTTCCGTGCTCCTGAGGCCGGGATGTCATTCACTTCGGGAGCCACACCCGGACATTCCGACGGCGGCGGTCGGATTGAGCCTGATTTTGCCGAACTTTTCCCGCCCCACCGCTTTTCCGCCGCCTCGGTGTGCTCCGACGGCGATACCGTGCTTTGGAGCGGAATCACGCGTCGCCGTTTCGAGGGCTATCCGCTTGAAGCCTTTGCTTCGCTGCGTGCCTCGCCCGATGCCCCGGCGGGCGCATGGCATGCCTCCGTCAGGGTGGAGTTCGACGACGGCGAGTCGCTTGTCCGTATGTCGGAAGGCATAGGTGCTCCGCCTCTCGGCGTGGGACCCTTGCTCAGCTATCCTTCGCCCCATGCGCGCCGAATGACTCTGGCGCTCAGTGCCGGCGGCCGTTCCTATCGCCGGGTGGTCGACCTTGTGCCCGATGCCTCGGGGCGCCGTGCCGTTTATGTCGATCCGTCGATACGTCCGTTCACGCCTACGCTTACCACAGCGCCTTTCGACCCCGGAACGGCCAGAAATACGCCCCGGCGCCATCCCGACCTCCTGATTGCTGCTTCTGCGGCAAACCCGCTTGGTGTAGGCGCCGTGTTCCGCGCCGGAGTCGGGCGCATCCATGCGATTGCCGCCGCGCCCGGAACCAATCAGGCCTGGGAGTTCGGTTCGAGGCGTTTCTATGTCGGCGGCGACGGAGGTCTTGCCTCGCTGACTCTGCGCCCCGGCGGACGGGCGGCATTCAAACTTCTCGATCCGCGTCCGCTGTCGCGCAGCGACGCCATCGCCTCTGCCGACGATGCTGTCTATGCCTTGCTTGGCGCTCCCGCCGCAGTGCCCGACCTGGTGCGCATCGATTCGGGACGTGTGCGGACGCTTATGTCTTCGCCGCTTCCGCAGGCTGTCGCCCTGGGATGGTCGTCCGTCCGCCGCGAACTGACTTTGTTCGCCGACGCTTCGGAACAAGCCGTATCCGTTGCACTCGACTATGGCCTGAGCTGTTTCACCCGCGTGCTTCCGGGGGCTTTTTCCTCGTCATTCTCCGTCGCAGGTGCCCCCGGCTTTGCTCTTTGCGGCGATTCTCTCTGCCGGCTGTCCGACGAGATAGCTCCGCGCGCCTCGGAGGTGGAGTTTTCCTGCGGCTGCGTGTCGCCGCGCGGATGCTACTACCCGCGATTCTTCCGTGCGATGTTCAGCGGCTCGTCGTGCCAGGGCGGTATCGAGGTGACTTATCCCGGCGGGGCGGTGATGTTCAGTACGGGCTTCAGCGGGCGTCTGCCGCGCGGGGTGTCGCTGCCGTGGCCGGGCGCACGCCCGACAGAGCGACTGACTGTCACTTTCCATGCTGCCGTAAGTCCTGATTTTCGTTTTTACCGTTTTGAGTTCTGATTTATGATGACAATTGCTGAAATGCTTGTTGAGGATGCCGCGCGGCGCAGTCGCCGCGACATCCGCTACGATCCTCTGACCGGGCGCGGTGCCTCGGGCGAGCGCATCGAGGTGGATACTCCCGTCGAAGGTATGCCGCGGGCTTTCGTCCCCGTGGCCATGACGGCCGATCCGCAGTATGCCCTTGTGCGTGCCGATGCCGTGGCGTGGAACCGTCTGCGCTGCCGCCACGATTTCGATTATTGGTGCGCTACCTGTGCCACTGTCAAGAACAAGATGACAGGTGTGGAGGAGCGCCTGCGGCTCAACGCGCCTCAGCGCCGGGTGGCCGCCGTGATGGAAGCCGACCGCCTTGCCGGACGTCCCATACGCCTTATCATGCTCAAGGCGCGCCAGTGGGGAGGTTCGACCTTGATACAGATGTACATGGCGTGGATTCAGAGCTGCCACCGCCGCAACTGGCACTCGCTGATATGCGCCCATGTCAAAGACACGGCTTCGGGAATACGGGGCATGTACTCGCGCTTGCTCGAATCATATCCCGAAACACTCTGGGAGGGCGACGAGGCTCCGCGTTTCCGCCCTTACGAGCGCTCGGTCAACATACGCGAGATTGCCGGCCGCGGATGCCGTGTCACCGTAGGGTCGAGCGAGAACCAGGAGGCTGTGCGCGGTGCCGACTACGCGATGGCGCACCTGTCGGAAACGGCTTTCTGGAATGCTACGGTGCGCCGTACGCCCGAGCAGTTCATCCGTGCCGTCTGCGGAGCCATAGCTCTGGTGCCGTATTCGCTTATAGCCATGGAGTCGACGGCCAACGGCGTCGGCAATTATTTCCACAGCGAGTGGCTGCGCTGCCGCGACGGACGCGGCGACAAACATGCCGTGTTCGTGCCCTGGCACGAAATCGAGATATACCGCCTCGACCCGCCCGATGCCGCGGCTTTTGCCGCCTCGCTGAGCGCCGGGGAAAGGGCGATGTGGGAGCAGGGGCTGTGCCTCGACCAGATCTACTGGTATCGCCGCAAGGCTGCGGAGTACAGCTGCATGTCGCAGATGCGCGCCGAGTTTCCCGCTACCGACACGGAGGCTTTCCTTACCACCGGACGCGGGGTATTTCCCCACGACCGCGTGGAGTCCATGCGTAGGGCTTGCGTCGCAAGCGCTGTCCGCGGCGAGGTCGATGCCGCCGGGCGCCGTTTTGTGGCCGACGAGGCGGCGGGATGTATGCAGATGTGGGAGGAGCCTCAGGCCGGGTCGGCGTATGTGGTGGCCGTCGATGTCGGAGGGCGATCGGAGTCGTCCGACTGGTCGGTGATAGCCGTGATGCGGCGTCCTTCGGCCTCGCGTCCTGCTGAAGTGGCGGCGCAGTGGCGCGGGCATGTCGACCACGATCTGCTGGCACGCAAGGCTGTGGCGGTAGCGCGTTTCTACGGCAATGCGCTCCTGGTGGTGGAAAGCAACAGCCTTGAGAGCGAGAATGCCGGCGGCGATTCCAATCTTTTCGTGCTCGAGCGCCTTGCGCGCGACTATGGCAATATCTACCGGCGCCGCTGCCACGATTCTCTGTCAGGCCGTCCGGGATGGCGCATAGGTTTCCATACCAACCGCTCGACCAAGGCCTTGCTTGTCGACGGTCTTATCGAGGCTGTGCGAGAGGGAAGCTATATCGAGCGCGACCCGCGGGCATGCGACGAGCTGGATACCTACGAGCAGTTGCCTTCAGGCGCTTTCGCGGCCAAGGAGGGCTATCACGACGATATCCTGATGACTCGCGCCATGGCGCTCTATGTCATTGTGTCGGAACCTGCGGCTGTTGTTTCGGAGAAGTTGCGGCTGCCTCCTCCGCTCTGATCCGCTCCGCCAGCAGGCGCGTAAGGCGGGTGGCGCCGTCGGTGTTGAGGTGGTCGGCGTCGTAGAAGTCGTCGGCGCCGAAGCGGGGATCGTCGTACAGGTCCAGCCATGTCACTCCGTGCGTTGCGGTGAAGTCCTTCATGCTGCGCTGCATCAGGGCGAGTTTGGCGGGGTCGGCGGCGCTGCGGTAGGTGGTCCATTCGGGCTGGGTGAAGAGCAGCGTCATGGCGCCGTGGCGGCGGCCTATGGCCACGATGCTGTCGAGCACGGCGATGTTGGCGGCCACGCGCGTGGTGTCGGCGCCGGCGTTGTGATATGCGGCTATGTCAGCGCCGTTAGATGCCCATGCCTCGCCGCGGCGCTCGCGGGTGTAGCCCAGCCCGAAGCCGAGGGAGTCGCAGAGCAGTGCCGCTTCGCCTATGCCTGCGAGGCTTTTGAGTTTGGCGCCGTAGACGCTCGGACGGGCAAGTTCGAATCCGTAGCGGGAGAGTGCCGGGTGGCGGTCAAGTCCCATGTAGAGCTTGTAGTTTATGCAGCGGTACCATTCCGGTGTATCCTCGAAGTCTTTGTCGAAAAGCGAGGTGAAGGACACCTGTGCCACGATGAAGCGCAGGCTGTCGAGGCGTCCGAGGGCTTCGTAGTGGCGCAGCAGTTCGAGATCGTAGGCCAGAGGCTGCGACACATTTGCCAGCGATACCGCAGGTGCCGGCAGCATGTCGGGGCGCACGCCGTAGTAGCTGTGGGAGTTGCCCAGCACTATGGAGCGGGGCATGGGTCCGTGTTCCATGCGTTCGGCTTTGGTACGGTAGGGGTTGGGCACGTAGCGGCGCACGGCCCATTCGCCTGCGCCCAGAAGGCATCCGACTATCAGCGCGAACAGCGCCGTACGGAGCATGAATCGTATTATCGGAGATGGCTTTTTCATCGATTGAGGGTTTAGAGTTGAGAGTTTAAAGTTTAGAGATGAGAGATACGAAAGCGAGGGGCGAAGCCCCGTCACTTTTTATAGCCCCATCTTTACGCAGTTAGATGGGGGGGGGGGATGGGGTGACATAAACAAACAACAAGGTCAAAGACCTTACATAAATATGTTGTGCTATGTCAGAGCATTGTCGTGCCATTCCACATCTTCTTCGTAGCATAAGGTTTTTAATTCATTCTCACATTCAGCTGTCTGATGGTGCTTTTCCTGATTTTTTATGTATTCTATTATTTTTTCAGAGTGGTCTTTTCCTACCGAGAAAGCAAAATATTCTTTTCCCCAGCTCTCGAATAAGGGAAAATTAGGGTTGTTTTTCATCCAACGGCTACTGCTTTGTTTTATGGATTGTACGATGGCTGATAAGGAAATGGATGGATGAAGGTTGATAAGGAGATGAATGTGGTTGCCAATTCCGTTCATTCGGTAAAGAATACATCTGTTGTTTTTTAGAATGCCATATATGTATCCGTACAGCTCCCGTTTGTGTTCCTCGGGGATGGTCATACGACGCATGTATGTGCAGATGACAATGTGATATATGGCGCTTACTTTGCTCATCGGGCTTTATATTGGTTGATATGGTGTGCAAGGTCTTCGACCTTGTTGTTTGTTTATGTCACCCCATCCCCCCCCCATCTAACTGCGTAAAGATGGGGCTATAAAAAGTGACGTGGCTTCGCCCCTCGCTTTCGTATCTCTCATCTTTAAACTATATACGTGCCACGGCACGTCCCTACATGAAATCTCTCGTCTTTAAACATTAAACTTTAGAGTTTAAACCGGACGTGCCGTGGCACGTCCCTACTGATCTCCAGACTCTAAAACTGGAAGTAGATGAATGCTTCCTGTTGGCCGGATTCGAGGATTATCAGCATGGTGAGGATGATGTACAGGGTCCGGCGGAGGGCGGGGTGGCCGCTAAGGCCGCCCCGCCCTCCGCTGGCCACGGCCAGACCGTGCTGGCCGTGGCGGTGGCGCCATTCGACGATCAGCATCAGGGCTATGTAGAGTCCGGTGCGCATCTCAGGCAGTGGGTAGGTGTAGCTTATTTCGGTGGCCATGCGGCGGAAGAAGGTGGCGGCTGCGGGTATGCTTTCGGCACGGTAGAGGATGCGTCCGAGCACCACCAGCAGGAAGGTGACGGACATCAGCGCCAGTTCTTTGGCCGAGGGCAGGCTGCGTCCTTCGGCGACGGTGGTGCCTTTGTAGCGGCGTGAGGTGCCGGCCAGCAGCAGGGGCACGAAGAGCAGGGCATTGAAGGCGCCCCAGCAGATGAAGGTCCAGTCGGCGCCGTGCCAGAATCCGCTGACAAGGAAGACGATGATGGTGTTGCGGACTGTGACGGCGGTGCCGTGGCGGCTGCCGCCCAGGGGTATGTAGACGTAGTCGCGGAACCATGCTGTCAGCGATATGTGCCAGCGGCGCCAGAATTCGGCTATGGAGCGCGAGAAGTAGGGGAAGGCGAAGTTGCGGCGCAGTTCTATGCCGAAGAGGCGCGCGGTGCCTATGGCTATGTCGGTGTAGCCGGAGAAGTCGCCGTAGATCTGGAATGAGAAGAGTACGGCGCCCATGAAGAGGTTTAGGGAGCCGACGGTCTGGTAGTTGGAGAATACGTGGTCGACGAATACGCCGCAGTTGTCGGCCACGACCATTTTCTTGAAGAGTCCCCACAAGGCCTGCCGCATGCCGTCGACGGCCTGACCGTAGTCGAAGCGGCGGGGGGCGAGGAACTGCGGGAGCAGATTAGCGGCACGCTCTATGGGTCCGGCGACGAGCTGGGGGAAGAAGGCCACGAAGGCATAGAAAGCGGCTGCGTCGCGCGTTGGCTCGATTTTGCCGCGGTAGACGTCGATGGTGTAGGCCAGAGTCTGGAAGGTGTAGAACGATATGCCGACCGGCAGTACGAGGTCGAGCGTAACCCATCCGAGGTCTATGCCCATGGAGGCGAAGATTGCGCTGAGGTTGGAGGCGAAGAAGTTGTAGTATTTATATGTGCCGAGGATGCCGAGGCTGACGGCTACGTTCGCTCCGCAGACCCATCGCTGCGCACGCCGCCGTCCGCGGAAGTGTTCGAGCAGCAGTCCGCCGATAAATGATGTGGTGGTTGCCAGGATGATAAGTCCCAGAAAGCGCCAGTTCCACCAGCCGTAGAAGATGTAGCTGGCTGCGATGACGAACAGGTTCTGCAACCGTAATGGCTTGAACGCGAACCAGTAGAGCAGGAATACTACCGGCAGAAACAGCAGGAATTCTATCGAGTTGAAAAGCACGGGGCTTTTTTTTGAGGGTTTAGAGTTTAGAGGCCCATCTAACTTCGCTGCGCTTCGTAAAGATGGGGTTATACGACGTAAAAGGGTCTTCGACTCTCATTTGTCTTCGCCGGGCTTGGTGAAGTTGGGAACAAAAAAAGGGTAAGCTTACTACATCGCACCGCTACGACCCGATACCCTTGCTTCTGTCAGGACCTGGGGGATTCTCGGGGAGCTGGTCGTGTAGGACTTACCCGTTTGCAAAGATAAGGCAAAATTCCGGCACGGGAAAAAGTTTAACAATTCTTTGCAAGGAGCGATTTTCATGAATTTTTTTTAACATGAAAAAATATTATAATAATTATTTCTCGTTATATCTTTGCGGCCTGAAATAAGGATCTGTGAGAAATTAAGCCAAGAGGTCCGGTCTGAAGAAGGAGCAGTCCGGATTGGAATACATTCATCACGCAAATTATCAATGAAGTACAGGGTTCTACTGTTGGCCGCTTCGATTTTTTTATCTGTTGCGGTTTCGGCAGCTGCCACGGCTTTTCGTGACAGCTCCGTTTTCCGTGTGCATTTCCGGCAAGGCAGTTCCTCTGTTGAAGCAGCGTATGGGTGTAATCCGGATGTACTTGATTCAATAGCCGGCAGAGTCCGAGTATCAGGCGTTGATGGAAGCCGGCGTTTTTTGCGTATAGAAGCCGGTGCTTCGCCGGAAGGCAGTCGGGAATTCAACCGCCGCCTTGCTGCGGCGCGTGCGTCTTCGGTGATGGCTTATGTAAGGACTTTGGCGGATTTCCCCGATTCTTTGGCTGAGGTGGTATCGGACGGTGTCGACTGGGCGGGTCTTGAAAGGCTCGTGGAGGACTGTGACGGTATGCCTTGCAGGACGGATGTGCTTGCTGTACTTCGCGAGATGCCTGCTGATGAGCGGCTCCGTGCCATTAAGGCTCTTTGTAACGGCCGGCCTTACCGCTATATGTATGATAATCTTTTCCCGGCTCTTCGCGGTGCGTCTGTCGGCGTGTATGAGGTTCCTGTCCCCGGAGCGCATACAGTCAGGGCTTTTCGTATGCCGCAGACAGGAATCGGCATTGTGCTGCCGAAAGGCACGGATATCAGGCCGGCAACGGTGTCGGCCGGTGCCTGTCATCCGCCGGCGGGCAAGCCGTTTTACATGGCTCTGAAAACGAATATGCTTTATGATGCCCTGCTTGTTCCGAACGTAGGGGCTGAATTTTATGTCGGCGGCGGATGGACTGTCGGTGGCGGATGGATGTATGCGTGGTGGAAAAAAGGCGACGCCCACAGATACTGGCGTATCTACGGCGGCGAGCTTGCCGTTCGCCGTTATTTCGGCCGTCGGGCTGCGGAAAAGCCGCTTACGGGTCATCATGCCGGTGTTTACGGCCAGATGCTGACTTATGATTTCCAGAACGGAGGCCGCGGCTATATGGGTGGTGTTCCGGGCGGAACTCTTTTTGAAAAGGCCAATTATGCGGCGGGGCTGGAGTATGGCTACTCATTGCCTGTCGGCCGGCGGCTGAATATCGATTTCACTATCGGCGTCGGCTACATGTGGGGGCGCTATATGGAATATCGTCGAATCGACGATTGCGATGTATGGCAGAGCACGCGCCGGCGTCGCTGGTTCGGTCCGACCAAGGCTGAAATATCGCTTGTATGGCTTCTTGGCCGCGACAATTACAATAAGGGGAAAGGAGGCGGCAGATGAAGGCAGGCGTATGGTTCTTTGTCTTATCGGCAATTCTGCTGTCTGCGACCGGTTGCGAGCATAAGGAGTTGTGTTACGAGCATCCGCACGGCACACGTGTCGATGTTGTATTCGACTGGTCGAAAGCACCGGATGCGTCGCCCGCGTCGATGTCGTTCTATCTTTTCCCGCAGGAGGGCGGCAAGCCTTTGCGCTACGAGTTCCAGGGATGTGCGGGCGGTTCCATAAATGTTCCGGCGGGGTCTTATGATGTTCTTTGCCTGAACAGCGATACCGAGGGTATACGCTATCACAATACCGGAAGTCTGACGACTTTCGAGCTGAGGACGGATGATGCCGCCGGTATTCCCGGAATAGGTGTGTTTGGCTCGGGTTCTTCCGGTCAGCTTCCTCGTGCCGACGGAGCCGGAGATGAGCGTGTGGCTATGGAACCCGACATGGTATGGACGGACCGTGCCACGGATGTAAGGCTTGACGCGCCGGCGTCGGCCGACGGCAGGCAGACTATTACGCTGACACCCGAAGCTTCGGTGTTTTTGTGCACTGTGGAGATACGCGATGCCGCCAATATGAGCCATGTCAGCGCGATCGGAGCGTCGATGTCGACAATGGCCGGCGGTCTTCTGCCTGGAATAGGCCCTACGGCTCTTACGGATGAATGCGTCACGATTCCATTCAATGTGTCGGCGACTGCGGGCAGGAGCGTGGTTACCGGCGGGTTCAGCGCTTTCGGTCATTGCCCGTCGGAACAGAAGAAACACAAGCTTGTGGTCTACGCCGTTCTGGCCGACAATAGCAAGTGGTACTACAGCTATGATGTGACAGAGCAGTTCCATTCCTCCCCCGATCCGAATAGGGTGCATCTTGTGATAGAAAAACTGCCGATTCCACAACCTATCGACGGAGAGGGAGGTTTCGACCCGTGGGTGGACGAGTGGCAGGATATCGATGTCGGAATAGATATGTAGCCGGAGAAGCGGAACATTATAAATGCGAAACAGAATTTGAACACCAATTATTATTTCTATTTTTTAATTAATTCATTATTTATTAGTATGAAACAGAAATTATTTTTAGTGGCGGCAGCAGTTCTTGCCCTTTCGTCGTGCTCGAACGATGAAACAGTGGAAATCAATTCAGGCAAAGCCATCGGTTTCCGTACGTCGGTCAATTCGCGTGCCCAGGAGATCACCAATGCCAATCTTTCGAGCTTCTTTGTTACGGCTTACAACGACAACAAGATTGACGCTCCTTATTTCGCCGATTTGGAATTCAAGAAAACGGAAGGTTCCGCCTTGTTCTATTCCGATGTGAAGTATTATTTCCCCGGCGACCTCTCGTCACTGGATTTCTATGCTTACGCTCCTTCCAAGGACAAGTTCGGCACTGCAACCCTGACAATCACAAGCAGCGAGCAGAAACTCACCGATTTTGAGCCTGCCGCTGATTTCGGCAGCCAGATCGACTTTATCACTGCTACTGCCACCGCAAACAAGAATGATGTTGCCCTGAACGAATATACGGGTGTGGAACTGGCTTTCTCGCATCGTCTTTCGCAGATCGAAATCAAGGGTGTAAGTGAAAACACAAGCTATGATTTTGAGGTTAAAGGTGTGCGTATCGCCAAGGCTGCTTCGAAAGGTTCCTTTAATTTTGCAGACGGCAGCTGGGAAGTCGGCACCGAAAAGGCTGTATATGAAAAGACTCTTGATGCAGCTCTTACTCTCGGTGCGGAAGCCGCTTCCCTTACCGGCGGCGATTGCGCCATGCTGATTCCCCAGACTATCGAGCCTTGGGCTGTAAGCGAGCAGACCAACGATTCCGAAGGTGCATATCTGTCGGTGCTGTTGAAAGTGACCACAAAGGACGGCGCTCTTGTATATCCTTTCGCGGATAATAATGAAGAATATGCCTGGGCTGCAATCCCTCTGCCTGACGCTACGGTATGGGAAGCCGGCAAGAAGTATATCTACACTCTGAACTACACGACCGGCGCCGGTTATGTAGATCCTGCTGCCAAAGATCATTCGGGTCTTCCTATTCTTGTAGGTGAAATCCGCTTCGATGTTACTGTAGACGACTGGACCGAGTCTTCTTCAGAGATCGAGATGCCTGCAATCAAGGACGAGAATATGGATCCGGACGGAAATGACGGGGAAGATCCATTTGAGGATTGATGATATGTAGTGTTCCCGGGCGTCTGCCATAGGCGCTGCAGAATATAACTGCCTAATGAACAGGCTGTGCCGCAATGGCGCAGCCTGTTTTTTTTATATTGGCTGGTTTTTCGCCTAATGTAGGGACTTGCCGTGGCAAGTCAGGTTTAGAGTTTAGGGTTTTCAGACGTGCAGCAGCACGTCCGTACGTTCGGGGGGGCGGCCGGTTACGACGACGGCTCTCCGAGCCTTGTTTTTTGGGCGATGCCTACCCCATGAAATCATGGGGTTAAGCACGATTGCGCAACCTCCGGGCGCTTATGGACTCTATATTTATAATAATGAAATATTTTGAATATCAAAAAAATAATGTTTACCTTTGTGCTGCGCAGTTTTATCTGCGCGCAACTATAGAATTTTCCAATCCTTAATCGTTTCTTTTATGAAAAAATTATTACTCTCACTGGCTGCTGTGGCTATGACGGCTATGCCTATGCTTGCCGAATCAGTGTCTATTACTTTTAAAAAAGGCAAAGACAACAATCAGAGTAACTGGACGACATCAACTGCTGTCGCCGAGGTTCTCGAAGAAGGCAGCGAAGGTGCCGACGTTCTGGGTGCTATCACATCGGCAAACCGCGTATCGCCCGGCATGTATGGCCTGAAACTTGGCACAAACAAAGATGTCGGTGAAATAACATTCTCGCTTTCCGAAGCGCTTAACTGCACAGACATAGTAGTGAAAGCATCGCTGAGCAAAGGCACGAATCAGTATCTTAGTGTCAACGGTCAGGAGTTCACTATCGCTTCTGCGGAAAAGAACGATGTTTACGGAACATTTACCGTACCTGTTGGCGCGGAAATGACGGAGCTTGTATTGTCAAAGAGTAAATCGAAGAATGACGGCGGCGTAGCTGAAGGTTTTGTGTTTGTAGAGAGCGTGACCATCAATTACACTCCCGGAGCTGTTGATCCTGACGCTCTTCCCAAGCCTGAGATCAGCCTCGAGGGCCGCACGGTGACTATCACCTGCTCCGATCCCGACGCCCAGATCCGCTATACGGATTTCGACGGTGCCGACATCGACACGGACTACAATGTTTACTATGCTCCTTTCGAACTTTACATGCCCTGCACCGTACAGGCTGTGGCTTTCAAGGACGGCAAGACCAGCGGTGTGGCTTCCAAGTTCTGCAATGTGCCCGTCCAGCTTCCTGATTTCAGCTCTCTGCCCGATCTGCCCAAGGGCACTCTGGTAGAGTTCACCGAGCCTCTGGCTGTTGCCTGTCAGGCTAACCCCTACATGTGGCTGACTAACGGCAGCGACTATGTGCTGCTCTATGGCTACAACGACACCGAATATGCCGCAGGCGATGTTTATCAGGGCTTCACCGGCACTACCGACGAATACCGCGGCTTGCTCCAGATCAAGGACTACAGCATCGGCGAGAAAATCGAAGGCATGACCCTGATGCCCGAGCCTATGCAAATCTTCCCCGAGCTCGTGCAGTCGAATATGATGAACCGCTATGTTGTCATCAACGGTGTGACCATCACCGGCAGCAACCGCAGCTATGTTATCAGCCTCGACGGAGAGGAAGCTTCAATGTATGACTCGGCTAAACTTTTCTTGGACTTCGTTCCCGAAGCAGACAAGACCTACAATGTGACCGGTTTCGTCGGTATGAATAATGAGGTAGCACAGCTTATCCCTGTCAAGATCGAGGAAGTACAGGCTGAACTGCCCGTATGTGAGGCTCCGATGTTCAATCCTGTTGCCGGCGAATATACAGAGGTTACAAGCGTAATCCTCTCCTGCGCTACCGAAGGTGCTGCTATCTATTACACTCTGGACGGCACAGAACCTACTGTAGAATCAACAGAGTACACAGCTCCTATAGCTCTGTCTGTAGACGGTGTATATACTGTGAAGGCTATCGCCGTAGCTGAAGGTCATAGCGCCAGCGAGGTTGCGACAGCTGTCTACACTATCAAGGTTGAAACCGGAATCGACGCTGTTGAAGTTGTCGAAGGCGAGGCCGAGTATTTCAACCTGCAGGGTGTGCGTGTGGCTAATCCTACTCCCGGACTCTACATCCTCCGCTCTGCCGGCAAGGTTGTGAAAGTACAGGTGAAATAATCCTGAATAATAGATAAATGGGCGGAAATCTCCGCCTGCGATAAGGGCCGCGGCTGTTGCTGCGGCCTTTTTTTTGAGGGGGATGTCCGGGGTTAGGTTTTATGGTTGTCGTGTTTTCAGACGTGCTACAGCACGTCCGTACGTTCGGGGCGTTTCGGCCGGTCACGATGTCGGCTCTCCGAGCCTTGTTTTTTTGGCGATGTCTACCCCATGAAATCATGGGGTTAAGTACGACAGCGCACCCTCCGGGCGCTTATGCGGGTTTCATGTAGGGACTTGCCGCGGCAAGTCTGGGTTATGGTTTCTGGTTGGCGGTTTTCAGACGTGCTACAGCACGTCCGTACGATCGGGGTTTTTCAGCCGGTCACCACGATTGCGCAACCTCCGGGTGCTTGCGCGGTTTTATGTGGAGAATAAAAAAATAGTTCCAATTTTGCAAAATTGGAACTATTTGGAGCTAAATATTGATTAGTTCGTCAAAACGCCCGCTTTTTATGTAGGCTTTTTTCCGCAGATTTATATTGATCTCATCAAGATAGCCTTCGTTTATCAGTCCGAGTATGTCGTGTTTCGCTGTTGTTTGTGATATCCTGAGGTTTGAACTTATGTCTTTGATTGTCAGTACGGTTTCCGGCGATGCTACGAAAATGTTCAGAATCTCTGCCTGACGTAATGAAATGTTTCCGAGCCTGAGCAGACGTTTTGCATGGGTCTGTTCCGACTGCTTCAGTTCTATGTAGTCCTGGAGATTTTTGAATGATGTTTCGAGGGCATGCAGGTGGTAGGTTATGAAATATCCAAGGTCGTTTCCGTCGCGTTCGACCTGAAGGAAGACTTTTTCGTATCTTTTTTTTGAATGTTGTATTACTCGTGATATGGAGAGGTATTCCGTGAGCCAGTAGCCGTTTTTGAGCATGTACCAATAGAACAGCGCCCGTGCGGTTCTTCCGTTTCCGTCGGCAAATGGATGGATGTATGATATGAAGAAATGGATGATTATTCCTTTAATAATCGGATGGAGAAAGTTTATTGAGCTTTCGGAGTTGGCGAATTCGCACAGCCATTCTATCGCTTCGTCAATCTCGGAGAAATCCGGAGGCGTGTGTACCACTTCATGGGTTATGCCGTTTTCAACCACGACTTCATTGTTTGCCCTGAAGCAACCTATGTCCGAATTCTCCATGGTGTCGAGGGTCATAAGCGAGTGTACATTCAGAATAAGATCGCGCGAGAGTGGCAGATTTTTATGCTCCGAGAGGTATGATATAGTTTGAAAGTTGTTGAAAATCATCTGTTCGCTTTTATTGCGGGGACGTAATTTTTTTTTCAACATGTCTTTCGCTACTTTACGTGTTGTTGCCGCTCCTTCCATCTGGCTGGATGATATGGCTTCGTCGATTACCGAACTGATCAGGTATCGCTGTCTGTTGTCGTGCGGTATTATGCTGTCGTTTCCCCATGCTCCGCCGAATTGCATGTCGAAGTAGTGGCATAGGCGTTGCATAAGGGGGGTTATTGTGGTGTGCAGCCCGAATTTATTATGGATCTGAATAGAGTTTGCTATCCTCAGCCATTTGATTACGGACCAAAGTTCTTTCGGACTGTCGAAGCTTTCGAAACGGCTGTATTTTATGTCTGTCCAATATACGTACTTATTCTGTAGGTCTGCTATCGTCTTCATTTTTTCGGAGTCGGATAGTGTTGAGTACAGTTTTTCCGGAGAGATATGGATTTGTGGGGCTGGTTCAATCATGATTTATGCTTTTTGCAAATATAGAAAAATAGTTCCAATTTTGCAAAATTGGAACTATTTGGATCTATTTTAGATTTTGCGCCGGATTTACGGATTGAAGCGTTTCGGCTTTTTACAGGTCTTCTTCGATGGAGAAGTCGTCGCCGAGTTCGTCGTCGGATATGTCGGGATAGTCGTCGAGTTCGTCGGTGCTGTCGGCGTCGTTTGTGTCGCCGGCGTCTTTTGTTTTTGCTTTCGGCTTGCGTGCGGCAGGGTTTTTCTCGGCGTTACGCATTGCTTCGGCCAGAAGGGCGGCGATTTCTTCGGCGAGTTCGGGGTTGTCCTGAAGGACTCGTTTTGCGGCCTGTGCTCCTTGTGCGATCTTGGTTCCGTTGTAGCTGAACCATGATCCGCTTTTGTTTATGATGTCGTATTCGACTCCGAGATCGAGGATTTCGCCTGCTCTCGAAATTCCTTCGCCGAACATGATGTCGAATTCGGCACGGCGGAAGGGTGGCGCTACTTTGTTCTTTACGACTTTTACTACGGTGCGGCGTCCGAGTACGTCGTCGCCGTCCTTGATCTGGCTACGAGAGCGGATGTCGATGCGTACGGATGCGTAGAATTTGAGTGCGTTTCCGCCGGTGGTGGTTTCGGCGGGTCCGAACATCTGGCCGATTTTTTCGCGCAGCTGGTTGATGAATATGCAGGTGGTGTTGGTTCTCGAAATGGATCCGGTTAGCTTTCGCATAGCCTGTGACATAAGTCGAGCCTGGAGTCCCATGTTGCGGTCGCCCATCTCTCCTTCGATTTCGTTCTTGGGGGTCAGTGCGGCCACGGAGTCGACCACCAGGATGTCGATGGCTGATGAACGGATGAGCTGTTCGGCGATTTCGAGTGCCTGCTCTCCGTTGTCGGGCTGGGAGATGAGCAGGTTGTCGACGTCGACGCCGAGTTTTTCGGCATAGAATCGGTCGAATGCGTGCTCGGCATCGATTATCGCGGCTATACCTCCCGCTTTCTGAGCTTCGGCGATGGCATGGATGGCGAGTGTTGTCTTACCGGATGATTCGGGTCCGTAGATTTCGATGATTCGACCGCGGGGGTATCCGCCGACCCCAAGGGCGTAGTCAAGACCGACAGATCCACTGGGTATGACTTCGACGTTCTCGATTGATTCGTCGCCGAGTTTCATGATGGCTCCCCGTCCGTATGCTTTTTCAATGCGTCCCATTGCCTGGGCAAGAGCGTCGAGGCGTGCGGCGCGCGGATCCTTGGCTTCTTTTAGGGATGTCTTTTTGGTGCTTTCTTTTTTTGCCATATTATAAATATCTGATTTTGTTTCTATATCGTTTTCCTGTAATGCAAAGATAACATTCCTGAGGTGCCATTGGCTTGCCCGCTGTAGTTAAAGAATGTTTAATCATGATTTTTTTCTTGGCGTGGCGAACTTTTCGGAACGGGGGGATGTTATATCAGTGTAAGTACAGCAAAAATACTTTTTCCATTGCAAGAAATGTGATAATGATTGGTTTATTATCAGCGAGGAGATACCGGGAGGCATCTCCTCGTTGGTGTTTCGTGCTATTTGGCCGGTATTACGTCGCCTGTGATCCGCAGGGTTATGTTGCGTTTGGCGCCTGATGCGGAGCGGAGGCGGAGTTTTATGTTGCGCGAGATTTCACCACGTTGCCCTTCGGGTAGGAAGTTGACTTTTATTTCGGCTTTTTCGCCCGGGGCGACGGGTTTCTTTGGGTATTCGGGGCGTGTGCATCCGCAGGTGGTGGACACGGAGAGTATGACGACGGGTTCGTTGCCGTCGTTTGTCATGATGTAGCGGTGTGTGACGGGTCCTGAGGCTGATGATACGGTTCCGAAGTCGTAGACGGTGCTGTCGAAGCTTACGTCGACTTTGTTTTTTCCGGCTGCCGCGATGGTCAGGGTTGTTGCTGCGAGGAGCAGTAGTGCGAGTATTTTCTTCATCGGTTGTTTTTGTTGCGGAAGTAGTAGTCGAGAACCTTTGCGGCTGCGGCGAAGCTGCTGCGCCTGTTGGCGAGGACTTCGGTTTCGTTGTCGCGCAGAAGGGCGTCTACTTCGGGGTTGTCGTAGAAGTGTTTGCGAAGTTGTTCGTCGATGCTTTCGTACATCCAGAAGCGCGCCTGCCGGCGGCGTTTTTCGTCGAAGTAGCCGTTGGCGCGTACGAAGTCGAAGTAGCGGTCGATCATATCCCAGACTTCGGCTATGCCGAGTTCGTAGTAGCCGGAGTAGCAGAGCACTTCGGGTTTCCATCCGGATTCTGTCGGGGGGAAGAGGTGTAGTGCGCTTCGGAACTGTGCCTGCGCGAGCTGTGCAGGCCCGATGTTGTCGCCGTCGGCTTTGTTGATGACTATTCCGTCGGCCATTTCCATGATTCCTCGCTTGATGCCCTGCAGTTCGTCGCCTGTTCCGGCAAGCTGGATGAGCAGGAAGAAGTCGACCATGGAGTGGACGGCTGTTTCACTCTGCCCGACGCCTACTGTTTCGACGAATATGTTGTTGTAGCCGGCGGCCTCGCAGAGGACAATTGTTTCGCGTGTCTTGCGTGCTACGCCGCCGAGGGATCCTGCCGACGGGCTGGGACGGATGAATGCGTCGGGGTGCTGTGAGAGTTTTTCCATGCGTGTCTTGTCGCCGAGGATCGATCCTTTGGTTCGTTCGCTGGAGGGGTCGATGGCAAGGACGGCGAGTTTTCCGCCGTCGCGCAGGACGTGGAGGCCGAAAACGTCGATTGATGTGCTTTTTCCTGCTCCGGGGACGCCGGTGATTCCTATGCGTCGCGAGCGGCCGGAGTGGGGGAGGCATTTTTCTATTACTTCCTGAGCGAGGGCGTAGTGGTCGGGCGCGAGGCTTTCGACGAGTGTCACAGCCCGGCTGAGCATGGTGACGTCGCCCCGCAGTATTCCTTCGACCATTTCCGGGACTGTCGGCAGGGGTTTGCGTCGGGGTCGTTTTCCGGCGTATGGGTTTACGGACGGTGGCTGGGCTACGCCGCTGTTGACGGACAGTCCGGCGTAACATTTATCGTTTTCAGGATGTTCCATGTCTTGCGGGATTATATGTTGTCTACTCTAAGGTATTACAAGTTAGGTATAATCAAAGTTACGATAAGCGCTGCGCCCCCGCAAATTATTAAATATTTTTTAGAGAAGAGGGTGGGTAGGGTTTAAGGTTGAGAGTTTAGGGTTTAGGTTGGCGGGTTTTCAGACGTGCAGCAGCACGTCCGTACGTTCGGGGTTTTCCGGCCGGTCATGACGACGGCTCTCCGAGCCTTGTTTTGGTGGGGACGATGCCTACCCCATGAAATCATGGGGTTAAGCACGATTGCGCACCCTCCTGGTGCTTGTGAAGCCCGGTTTAGAGTTTAGATGGGTGGGGTTTCCGGTATGTTTGTAGGTTTGTCTTGCTTCTAAAAAATTCGGATATATATTAATTTGTCAGAGAAAAAATGCTATATTTGCATCCTGAACATAAACAACATGCAGTTCGAAATCGTTGAGTTTGAAGATTTGAGCGGTCCTGTGGCGCATATATATTCTTTGATGCCACAAGGAAGCGGTCGCACTTTGCTTGAGGAATTCTTCGACGAGAATAAGGTGTATTCTGATGAACTGAGAGAAATATATGAGAAAATCGACACTATGGCAAAATATACCGGTTGTCGGCGTGATTTTTTCAAGCATAATGAGGGAGCCGCAGGCGACGGGGTTGCTGCCTTGAGAGTAGGACACATAAGGCTGTATTGCCTTTACTACGACCGTACGGCTGTAATTTTCGGTTCCGGCGGCTATAAGCCGCCGCATACGCGTGCATATCAGGAAACACCGGCTCTTAATGCCAAGGCGGAGTTAGTGAAGAAGATAGCCAAGGCTTTTAATAAGGCCTTAATAGATAAAGATATAAAAGTAGAAGAAGACGGCAGTATAAGCGGTCTAAAACTTATCAGCTATGATTAAAAAAGTAAAAGCATCCGGCATGCTTGCCGCTATCATGGAGCGTAACGACAGTCGTTCGCTCAGGCGTACGCGAAGAAAGATGATTGTCGCGGCCCGGATAGCCGATGCCCTTGAGGCAGCGGGCCTTTCTCAGAAAGAGTTCGCGCAAATGATGGGAAAACAGCCATCGGAAATTTCAGATTGGCTGTCGGGTGAGCGTAATTTCACAATAGAAACGCTTGCCGACATTGAGGATGTATTAAAAATTGACATACTCAATGTGGAACCGCGTAATTTCAGGAAAGTCAGGGCTGATATGCCGATAATATATCAATATAAATCGAAAAAGACGTTGAAGCAGGTCGCAGCGCAGGCTTACGCCGCTTCTCCGTCGGCTATTTTATTCCAGGCATAATTGTATGAAACAGAATTCCATAGCATATTCAATCAGCGGTATTGCCGAAAGAGAGTTTGCAGTGAGTTACGAGCTGCGTCCGGATGAAATCGATCTCAGCAGACTTTCAGTGATGGTCAATACGGCATTTGATACTAATTATGAGGATAATGAACTGAAAATTACATTCAGGGCCAATTATATTCTTGATAATTCCACCGAATCCCCCTTGGCCAGAATCGCGGTGACGGCGACGTTCAAGGTTATGCCGCTGTCGGATCTTATAAATGTCGATTCCGAAGGGAAAATCTCCAGTCCTCATCCGGATTTGCTTGATTGTTTGATAATGACTACGGTAGGCGCTGCAAGGGGTATATTATACGTCAGACTCAAAGGGTCGCCGCTTGACGGGCTTGTGTTGCCGATGATTCCTATTGAAACGTTCCACAACTGATATTCTATAATATATATGGAAAAGAAGACGATATGGGACATGGGGCGTCTGTCGGTGGAGGAGTATCGGCGCCGGCGTAAGATTCCGCTGACTGTGGTTGTAGACAATGTGCGTTCGCTCAACAATATAGGTTCGCTTCTGCGGACGTGCGACGCTTTCGGAGTGGAGCGTGTGGCGCTCTGCGGCATCACTGCCACGCCGCCGTCGGCGGAAATCCACAAGACGGCTCTCGGTGCCGAGGATTCTGTCGAGTGGGTGTATTATCCCACCACCGGCGAGGCTCTCGACGCTCTTGAGGCCGAGGGTTATGTGCTTTCCTGCCTGGAGCAGGTGAAAGGGAGTGTGGAGCTTGGCGATTTTGTGCCCGAGGACGGACGGCGCTATGCTCTGGTGTGCGGCAACGAGGTGGACGGTGTGGCTCAGGATGTCGTGGACCGCTGCGGGTTGTGTCTTGAGATTCCTCAGATAGGTACGAAGCATTCGCTGAATGTGACGGTGTCGACGGCTGTGGCTATATGGCATTTTTTCAATTATTTTCTTAAAACTACGGATATACGATGATAAATATCGAGTTGGCGCGCCGGCCGGTTTCTCTGCGCGCCGGTGACAAGATAGCGATATGCTCTCCCGCGGGGCGTATAGCTCCCGAGAAGGTTGAAAAGGCTGTGGCGGTGCTGCGCGAACAGGGGTGGGAGCCTGTTGTGATGCCGCATGCTCTCGGCGAACACGGCACTTTCAGCGGCAGTGCGGCCGAACGGTTGTCAGACCTGAGGGCGGCTTTCGCCGATCCGGAGGTGCGTGCTATCCTGTGTTCGCGCGGCGGCTACGGGGTTGTGCATATAATGAAAGATGTGGATGCACTGCCGACGGTGGCCGCCGATCCGAAGTGGGTGATAGGTTTTTCGGATATTTCGGCGCTTCATGCTCTTATGTCGCACAAGGGTATAGAAAGCATACATGCTTCGATGGCCGCGCATATACTTGAGGGAGCGGACAACGAGGATAATGCGGCTCTATTCGGGATTCTTCGCGGGGAGCGTCCGGCTTATACTTTCGCCGGTACGGCGGATGACCGTCCGGGAATGGCCGAGGGTATTCTTCTGGGTGGTAATCTGGCGGTGCTGGCTGAGCTTATTTCGACACCGTACGATATCATCAGCCCGGATACGGTTCTTTTTATCGAGGATATCGCGGAACCGGTCTATAAGATAGAGCGTATTCTTTACCAGTTGCGCCTGAGCGGTGTTCTGGGACGCCTGCGCGGGCTTGTGGTAGGCCAGTTCACGGATTATAAACCTGACGAGAATCATCCGGGGGGTATGGAGGGTATGATACGTGATGCTGTGGCCGATTATGATTTTCCTGTGGCTTTCAATGCTCCGATCGGGCATGTGTTCCACAATATTCCGCTGATAGAGTCGGCGCGGGTCACGCTCAAGGTCAATGCCGAGGGTGTGAATAGCCTGATTTTCTGGCGGTAGGTTGGGGGATGGAGTTTAGGGTTTAGAGTTGAGAGTTTAGCTTGGAGAGCTTCGCGCCGGTCATGATGCCGGCTATCCGGGCCTCGGGTTTCGAGGTGGTTAAGGCTGCGTTGCGCCCGCTTGGCGCTTCAATGCGTCGAAGGCGTCGCGGAGGTAGAGCGTGGCTTCGGGTCCGAGGCTGAAGATCAGGTCGAGGATGCTGAGGTTGGAGATGAAGCCGAGCGATGTTTCCCGCACTTGCCAGTAGCGGGGTGTGGCTTGGGGTGCGGTGCTGAAGTCGATGCGTCGGAGGTCGATGGCGTCGTCGCCTGCATCATCGCTGCTTATCAGTTGTGTGTCAATTCCGAGGATTTTGCGGATTATTGCGTCGGCGCGCGAGTCGAGTTCGGTGACCGGTATTCCGATTACGGCGTTTTGGTCGAACAGGGGCATAAGCCGGTCGATGTAGTATTCAAAGAATGGTGTGCGTCCGTAGGCTGATTCGAGTGCCACGGGCTGGATTTCCCACCATCGTCCGTGGGCGGATACGGTTACGTCGGACCAGCGCAGGGTTCCGGCGGTGAATGCTCCTGCCGGCCGGCTGACGGGGACTGTCAGGCTCAGGCGACCGCGGGTGTCGGCGATGGACATGCGGTGTACGCCTTTGAAGCGTTTGTCGTAGCGCAGGGATGCGTCGACGGCTACGCGCGGCCATGCTGCCATTAAGGCATAGTATGCCACGGAACCCATCCACTGTGGCGGGAGTAGCAGTGGCGGATCTGACGGGTCGAAGCGGTGCAGGGGATGAGGCGCCATGGCGCTATTTGTCGGGGTTGGCGTCGCGCAGGATGCGGTTCCAGCGTATTTTACCGTCGAAGAGTCCGCGGTCGTTGTCGAAGGATATCAGTACGCGCATCGGTGTGCCGACGATGTGGTCCTCAGGTACGAAGCCCCAGAAGCGGGAGTCCTGGGAGTTATAGCGGTTGTCGCCCATCATGAAGTAATAGTCCATGCCGAAGGTATAGTCGGGTGCGGGCTTTCCGTCGATTACCACGCCTTTTCCGTCGACCCAGCGGGCGTCGGGGTGGTTTTCGTAGTTGCGTATGACGCGTCGGTAGATTTTCCAGTTTTCGGGAGTGAGGGGTACTGTCAGTCCGCGGGCGGGTATGAGGAGTCCGTTGTTGCCGCCGTAGTCGGAGAGGGTCCAGCTGTCGGCTACTCCTGCCGGGAACAGGTCGATGTCGGTCATGGCATTGTAGCGTACGGCGGCCGTCATCGTGCCGTCGGCGCGCAGGGCGTCGAGTATGGCTGTAGTGGCGGGTATGTAATAGTAGTGCAGGCCGGGGGCAGATGTGCGTGTGATGTATGATCCTCCGGCGGCATCGACGCTCTGGAGGTCGGCACGTGCTATCCCGAGGCGATGCAGATCGTCGTCGGCGAGTGCGCGGCGAGTAGCGATTACGTAGTTGAACTGTGCTTCGGCCGGAACGGGCTGTTTACGGCCGTCGATGAAGATGGTGTCGCTGACGATTTTCAGACGCTGTCCGGGGAGTCCGACGACGCGCTTGACGAAGTTCTGCCGGCGGTCGACGGGGCGGTATTTGACTGTTCCGAAGCGTTCTTTGTCGGAGTGGACGATCCGGCGGCCTATCGCGTCGGCGGTGGAGTCGGCTTCGCCGGCTTCCGGGATTATCCCGTTCTGAGCCATGTAGCTGCGGCCTACTTCGAGAACGAGGGCGTCGTAGTAGAATGGAGTGTCTTCGGTAAGGGTTGTGACGGTGTCGCCGGCAGGGAAGTTGAATACGACGATGTCGCCTTGTTCGACGTCGCGCAGGCCGCGCAGGCGGCGGTAGGATACGGCAGGACGGTCGAGATAGCTGTCGCACCCGAGCAGCGGCATACGGTTGTGGACCAGCGGGAAGTGGACCGGAGTCATCGGTACGCGGGGACCGTAGGTCATTTTGTTGACCCACAGGTAGTCGCCGGTAAGGAGTGTTTTTTCAAGCGATGAGGAGGGTATCTGGTAGTTCTGTCCGACGAATGCGAAGACGAAGTAGACCAGAACGAGCGCGTAGACTATGGCGTCGACCCAGCTCATGACGGCGCGGAGTGTTTTGTTAGGGCTTTTTTTCCACCATGTCAGGGGTATGTAGCCTGTTATGTATATGTCGAAAAGCAGGATCAGGAATATTGCGAGCCACCATTGCCCCATCCATGCTACCCATGCCAGGAACATGGCAGCCACGAGGGCAAAACGTATCCATCGGGTTGTTTTTGTGGCTGATATTCTCCGCAGCAGGTCGGTGCGGAAGTCGGTTTTATCTTGCATTTGCTTGTTTTCTTTGGTGTTCAATGCACAAAGATACGAATTTCGCGCCATTTCGTGCAATAATTGTCGGCTTTCAGAACAGAATCCTTATTGTTCCGTCCGCCGAACACATCGCGTGCCATATTGTCGGGGTTGATATGCTCTGCATCGTCTTTCCCCATTCAACGCCAAAGATGCTAAAAAAGTGCGGATTCCGGTGGGGATCCGCACTTTTTTATCGGTAGAGGGGTTGTTTATTTCACTTCTTCGAAGTCGACGTCGGTTACGCCGCCGTCGTCGTGACTGCCTTGAGCTGCGCCGTGGTTAGGCTGTGCCTGCTGTGCGCCGGCTTGTGCCTGGGCCTGTGCGTTGAGGATGTCCTGCTGTGCTGCGCCGAAGGTGCTTTCGATTTCTTTGATTGCGGCATCGATTTCGTCGATGTTCTGCGCTTTGTGGGCTTCCTTGAGGCGGCCAAGTGCTGTTTCGATGGCCGATTTCTTGTCGGCGGGTATTTTGTCGCCGAGTTCGTTGAGTTGTTTTTCGGTCTGGAAGATTATGGCGTCGGCCTGATTGAGTTTGTCGATGCGTTCTTTTTCTTTGGCGTCGGATGCGGCGTTTGCGGTGGCTTCGTCTTTCATACGTTTGATTTCGGCGTCGGTGAGTCCGCTGGATGCTTCGATGCGGATGGACTGTTCCTTTCCGGTGGCTTTGTCTTTTGCGGAAACGTTGAGGATACCGTTAGCGTCGATTTCGAATGTCACTTCGATCTGAGGTATTCCGCGTGGAGCCGGAGCTATTCCGTCGAGGTGGAATTTGCCGAGGAGTTTGTCGTCTTTTGCAAGTGGACGTTCGCCCTGGAGTACGTTGATTTCGACCGAGGGCTGGTTGTCGACGGCAGTAGAGAATGTTTCGCTCTTGCGGGTTGGGATTGTTGTGTTGGCCTCGATAAGTTTTGTCATGACACCACCGAGGGTTTCGATGCCTACGGAGAGGGGTACGACGTCGAGCAGGAGCACGTCTTTTACGTCGCCTGAGAGTACTCCTCCCTGAATTGCGGCGCCGATGGCTACCACTTCGTCGGGGTTGACGCCTTTAGAGGGTGCTTTGCCGAAGAATTTCTGTACGAGTTCCTGTATGGCGGGGATTCGTGTGGAGCCGCCGACGAGGATCACTTCGTCGATTTCGGATGCTTTGAGTCCTGCATCGCGGAGGGCGTCTTCGCAGGGTTTGAGGCATGCGTGGATGAGTTTGTCGGCGAGCTGTTCGAATTTGGCTCGTGTGAGTGTCTTTACGAGGTGTTTGGGCACTCCGTTGACGGGCATTATATAGGGGAGGTTGATTTCTGTCGAGGTCGAGCTTGAGAGTTCGATCTTGGCTTTTTCGGCTGCTTCTTTGAGGCGCTGGAGTGCCATGGGGTCCTGACGGAGGTCGACGCCTTCTTCGCGGAGGAATTCTTCGGCGAGCCAGTCGATGATTACGTGGTCGAAGTCGTCGCCGCCGAGGTGTGTGTCGCCGTTGGTGGATTTTACTTCGAATACGCCGTCGCCGAGTTCGAGGATGGAGATATCGAATGTACCGCCACCGAGGTCGAATACGGCAATTTTCTGGTCTTTGTCGGTTTTGTCAAGGCCGTAGGCGAGTGCGGCGGCTGTTGGTTCGTTGACGATTCGCTTTACGGTGAGGCCTGCGATTTCGCCGGCTTCTTTGGTTGCCTGACGCTGGGAGTCGTTGAAGTAGGCGGGAACGGTGATTACGGCTTCGGTGACTGATTGTCCGAGGTAGTCTTCGGCTGTTTTCTTCATTTTCTGAAGGATCATTGCGGAGATTTCCTGCGGGGTGTATTCGCGGCCGTCGATGTCGATTCTGGGGGTGTTGTTGTCGCCGCGTACTACTTTATACGGTACGCGTTCGATTTCGTTTTTCACCTGGTCGTAGGTTTCGCCCATGAATCGCTTTATGGAGTAGATGGTGCGTTTGGGGTTTGTGATTGCCTGGCGCTTTGCGGGGTCGCCGACTTTGCGTTCGCCTCCGTCGACGAATGCCACTACGGAGGGGGTTGTGTTACGTCCTTCGCTGTTAGGGATGACTACGGGGTCTTTGCCCTCGAGGACTGCGACGCAGGAGTTGGTCGTGCCCAGGTCTATACCGATTATTTTACCCATGATAGTAAGTGTTTTTTAGTTTTATTTTGTTTTGTGATTTGTCTTGGTTGGATGGTTTCAATCATATATAGAACAAATCGCGTGCCAGAAATGTTTCGTGGCACGCGGCGGGGGTGGAGAGGGTTTTCTGATGTCTGTCAGTACTGACAAAGTGGCAGGATTTTTGGGGGAGAGGGGCTAAAGTCTAAAGTTTAAAGTCTAAAGTCTAAAGTTTAAAGTCTAAAGTCTAAAGTTTAGGGTTTAGGGTTTAGAATGGGTGTTGCGGTTGAGGTGGATTTTAGGCCGTGGTGCGACGACGAGTATCACGGCTGTCAGGATTACGGCTATTCCTGTGGCGAGGCGTGGTGTGAATGCTTCGCCGAATACGAGTGTGCCGATCAGGACTGCTGTCATCGGTTCGAGCGCTCCGAGAATGGCTGTGGGTGTGGGGCCTATGTCGCGCAGGGCGGCGTTTGTAAGTATAATGGATATGACTGTCGGAACGAGTGCCAGAAATATCGCCCATCCCCATTGGGCGGCGCCGTGGAGGAGTTGCAGCGGTTCGGAGGGTGCGATGAGGGAGAATGCCACTATTGCGACGGTGCCCCATGCAAGGACGTGGTAGGTGAGTGTGTCGGCGGGCAGGGCTATTCGTGATACTTTGACGATTACCATATAGACGGCGTAGAGGAGCGATGAGAGCATGACTAACAGTACGCCGCGGATGTCGCCGGTGCCGATGACGGTGTTGTCGCAAAGGAATGCCACGCCTGTTATGGCGAGGATGATGGCGGCGGCGACGGCCGGTCTGAGTCGTTCGCCAAAGAATAGTGCCATTATGACGGCTACGAGCACGGGATAGATGAAGAGCATGGTTGACGCGAGTCCCGCGTCGATTAAGCGGAAGCTCAGGAAGAGTGTCAGCGAGGAGCCTGCGAAGAGTATTCCGAGTGCTGCTGTCAGTGCTGTCTGCCGTCGGGTGATGCGCAACGGGCGCCTGCGGAGGAGCATCAGTAGGCCGAGCACGAGGGTTGCTATTCCATAGCGGTAGGATAGTACGGAGTTGACGGATATGCCCATGGCGTAAAGGAATAGTGCGAAGGGGTTGCATCCGTAACTCATGGCGGCGGCGATGCCGCATATTGTGCCTCGGGCTTTGCTGGTCATTTTTTTTGATTTATCGGGTTTAGGGAGGGTGCGTTAGTGTGCCGGTGAGAAATATCAGGAGGCCGGCCGTAATTACGGCCGGCCTCCTATGTTGGATGTGATGAATTTTCGGTGTGCTTATTTTGCAGCGGGTGCTTCGGCGGATTTGCCTGACTTGCGGCGTGCGTCGGTGAGGTAGGCCACGGGGGCTGCCACGTAGATGGTGGCGAGTGTGCCGATTATGACGCCGAAGAGCATGGCGAATGTGAAGCTGCGGATTGCGTCACCGCCCAGAATGAAGATGCAGAGGAGCACCAGGATGGTCGAGCAGGATGTCATTATGGTACGGCTCAGTGTTGTGTTGATCGAGCCGTTGATGGTTGTGAAGAAATTCTGCTTGGGATAGAGTGCGATGTTCTCACGCACACGGTCGAACACGACCACGGTATCGTTGATCTGGTATCCTATCACTGTCAGGATGGCTGCGATGAAGGTCTGGTCGATTTCCATTGCGAAAGGCAGTACTCCATAGAAGAGGGAGTAGAAGCCGATGATGGCGAATGCCGTGAACGCTACTGCGGCGAGTGCACCGACAGAGAAGGCGATGTTGCGGAAGCGTAGCAGGATGTAGAGGAACATTGCGATAAGCGCTATGACTACGGCGATGTATGCGTCGGTGCGCATGTCGTCGGCCACAGATGGTCCTACTTTCTGGGAGCTTACGATGCCCTGACTGGCGTCGGTGGTTGAGAATTCTTCAGGTGTCATGCCGTCGCGGAGGTAGGGCTTGAGGCTTTCGTAGAGTTTGCCTGTGATTTCCTTCTCGGTTTCGGGACCGTCGAATTCAGCCTGGATCTTGTAGTTGGTGGATACGCGCACCTGGTTGGAGCTTTCGATGGTGATAACAGCCACTGAAGCGTCGGGGAACTGGGGCGCGAGTACCTGCTGGAGTTCGGTTGTGCTGACGGGTTTCTCGAATTTGACAACGTAGTTGCGTCCGCCGGAGAAGTCGATGCCCTGGTTGAGTCCGCGGGCGAAGAGGGAGATGACTACGATAAGAGCGAACAAGCCTGCGATCGAGAAGCTGATCTTACGCTGTCCCAGGAAGTTGATTCCGGGATTTACGAACATCTTGCGGGATACGGCGGTGGCAAATGTGAGCTTGTTGAAAGATTTGCTCTTTGCGAACCAGAAGAAGAATAGGCGGCTGAGGTATACTGCTGTGAAGAAGGAGCAGATAAGGCCGATGATCAGGGTTGTGGCGAAGCCTTTGATGGGGCCTGTTCCGAAGAGCAGCAGGATCACGCCTGTGATTACGGATGTCAGGTTCGAGTCGAAGATCGCGGAGAAAGCGTTTGAATAACCGTCGGCAAGGGCGTTGCGGACGTTCTTGCCTGCGCGGAGTTCTTCTTTTGTGCGTTCGAAGATAAGCACGTTGGCGTCGACGGCCATGCCGAGCGACAGTACGATACCTGCGATGCCGGACATTGTGAGCACAGCCTGGAATGAGGCGAGGATGCCTATTGTGAAGAAGAGGTTGCAGATCAGGCAGACGTTTGCGATAAGTCCGGGTATGACGCCGTAGAATGTCATCATGAATATCATCAGGAGCACCAGTGCGACAACGAAGGATGTGAATCCGTCCTCGATTGCCTGCTTGCCGAGCGACGGGCCGATGACCATGTCGCTGATGATATGCACTTTTGCGTCCATACGTCCGGATTTGAGGACGTTTGCAAGGTCGCGTGCTTCTTCGATGGAGAAGTCGCCTGTGATCGAGGATGATCCGCCGGAGATTTCGTCGTTGACGTTGGGTGCGGAATATACCTGGTTGTCGAGTACGATGGCTACCTGACGGCCGATGTTCTGGCGTGTGATGCGTGCCCATGCGCGCGCTCCTTCGGAGTTCATGCGCATCGAAACTTCGTTGCCGCGCAGGGGATCGAAGTTGGAGGATGCGTCGCTGACAGCTTTGCCGTCGAGAACGGCTTTGCCGCCGTGGGCGCGTAGAGCGTAGAGGGCGTAGCCGAAGTTGTGCTCGTTGCCTTGAGCGTCGACGTGTACGGAGGGGCTTACGGCCCAGCGCAGACGGAGGTCGGAGGGCAGGGTGCTTTTTGCGTATGGGCTGTCGAGAAGGAGGTCGACGGCGGCCATGGTCTTGGCGTCGGGGGCGTAGCCTACGGTGGCGCCGTGTCCTCCGGCCTGCAGCAGAGCTACAAGGGTAGCGGCGTTGTAGGTGGTGTCGGCCATCAGACGGTTCATCAGTGCGTTGAACGAGTTCTGGAGCTGGTCGGCGGTGTATGTTTCGTAGAATTCGAGGTTGGCTGAGCGCTGGAGCAGGTCGCGTACGCGTTCATGGTCTTTCACGCCGGGAAGCTCAAGGAGTATCTGTCCTTGTTTGCCCTGAAGGACCTGAATGTTTGGCGAAACAACGCCGAACTGGTCGATACGATTGCGGAGGACGTTTGTGGCGGAGTTGTCGACGTTGTCCTGCACCTGATTCTTGAGTGCCGAGCTTACGGCGTCGTCGCTCATGCCCGGGCGGACAACGTCCTGGAATACGACTGAGAAGTCGGCCTGGGGACGAGCCTGACGGTAGAGGTTGACGAATGAGCCTACGAAGTCGTCGCTTTCGTGTGTTGCGACCATTCGGTCGGCGCCGCGGAGCGATGCTTCAAACACGGAGTCGGTGTCGCCGGCTTTCATGGAGCGGAGCATGTCGGGTATGTCGACCTGCAGGATTACGTTCATTCCGCCTTTGAGGTCGAGACCGAGGCCGACGCCCCATTTGCGAACTTCGTTTAGAGTGTAGTAGCCGAGATACACTTTTTTCTCTCCGAGAGAGTCCATGTAGTGTTTGTAGGCTTGATTGTAGAGCGCGTCGTCGTTGTCGCCCGACTGCTCGACGGCGTATGCCGCAGCCTGGTTCTCATACTTGTTGGAAATGTATGTGAACGAGAGGTAGAACAGACATACGAGCACGAGGCAAACGGCGATTACGCCGGCAACAACGCTGCCTAATTTTCCTTTGCTTTGCATGTAATTTGATATGGTTTGATTGTTAATGAAATTTCAAGATTAGAAAACGGCTCGCAAATATAGTGTTTTTTCGTCAGATTCGCTATCGTCGAGGCTGTTTTTATGGTTGCGAGAGTGAAAAAGAGTGTTTTGACGCGGAATGTCAGAAGCGGAAGACGGCTCCTGCAAGTCCTCCGATGCCTTGTGCGGGCAGGCCGGGCAGGAGCAGTGGCCGGGAGTCGAGAATGTTCTCTACGCGCAGGAATGCGCTCCATCGCGATGTCAGAGCATAGGTGGCGCCGAGGTCGAGCCGCGAATCGTTGCCGGCGTCGGTTTCGACAGGGCTTGTGCCGGGGGCGAGTTTGTAGAAGCGACGGCTTCCGCGCAGGGTGTAGCTTAGTTCGACGCTGAGTTGCCGGAATGGGCGTACGGTGAGCCTGGTGTCGACTAGGTAGCGAGCGCGGTCGATTGCCGATGCTGATGCATGGCCGTAGGATCCGTGCGGGAGCAGGCATGCGTCGGCGCTGACTTCGACGATATTGCGCCATGCGTAGCCGAGTCGTCCTCCGACGCTCCAGCCGCTGAGGTTGGCGCCTCCGAAAGTAGAGAAGTCGCCTTCGGAGGTTTGCAGCAGCAGGGGCATCAGTGCTCCGTGGACGGTGGCGTAGCCGCCATATATTTCTGCCGAGAATCCGGCAAAAGGACCTGCGGTAAGGCCTGCGCGTGCGTCGACGGCCGATGTGCTGCGCGATGCTACTGTAGCGCCGGGCGCGAATGGGCAGATGGCGGCCAGAGAAGCCAGGCTCCGGTGGCGACTGCCGCCGTCGGCGCGCAGGTATATCCCGAATGTGGCTGTCGGGGTCCATCCGATGTTTATGTCGGGTGCTATGCGGAAGCTGTGGCCGCTGTATCCGTGACTGAAGTCGAGCCGCAGGCCTATGTGTCCGCGTAGGTTACGGCTGTTGAATGTTGCATTGGGGGTTATTCCGACTATTGTGGCTGCCGAGTGTCCAGGAGCCGCGGCTTCGGTGAAGTCGCCGACCCATTGCAGACCTCGCTGGCGGTGCAGGATATCGGCGTCGACGAGCAGCGAGGCTCCGATGTCCCGGTTCCTGAGGATGTTGCCTTCTACGCGGAGGCGGTAGTCGGCTTCGGCAGCGCCGTCGGCTTTGCCCGAAGCGTTCAGGAGCGTGGGCACTGCTATTGGCGAATGGAGGGCTGTTCGTCCGGCGGAGATCGATGCGTCGAGGCTTGCGTGGCCGCGTCGAGTGCTCCAGCCGATTTCGCCGCGGTAGGCGTTGATTGCCTGTGATGCGTCGCGGTCGAATGCCGTCGGCAGCCGCAGGGCGTCGTGGCGGTATGTGAATGATGCGCTCAGCAGGGAGTTTCGCCCTGTGGCCCGGCTAAGGGATGCGGCGAGCTGCACCGACTGGTCAGCAATCCGTCCGGTTTCCTTGCCGTCGGCTGCAGGCACCCGGCGCGAGGTGTAGGAGCGCCCTTGCCAGCTACCCCATGCGTCGAGGCGTGTGGTGCTTCGGTCGATGAGCCGGTAGCCTGCTTCGGCTCCGAAGTTCAGGGCGGGGAAGTAGCCTGCGGAGGCATAGCCGCGGTAGTGGGTCGGGAATGTCATGCCGTTGAATACTGCCGGCGGAAGAGCGGGCAGAGTGTCGGTGCATTCCGATGTGCGGCTATAGTCTGTCAGGGGCATGCGGTAGGCCAGAGCCGAGGGGCGGATCAGCACGGGGTGGAATGCGCGTGGCGCGCCGGCGGCCTGTTCTACGGGTACGACCGTTCGGTCTACTGTAATTTCGGTCGCGAGGTTTTGGGCGATGATGTTGCCGGCAACGGCGGCTATTATTGCCAGTGTCAAGATCTGTTTTTTCATCGATATAAATCTGATGGATTGAGAAGTTCAAAAGCGTCGGTGGATTGGCCGCTGTAGGCGGCTTTGAGGATAGCCCATGGCAGGGCACGGCTACGCGGCGCCTTGCCCCCGGCTATCATTAACGCCTCTTTGGGAGGCTTTGCTCCTTATTGTTTTAGACGTTCTTCTATCATCATGAAGATGTCGCTTTCGGTGCCGGGATAGTTCTGCCGCAGGGCGTCGAGGTATTCCCGGGCTTCGAATTTTTTCCCCTGGGCTGCATAGAGGTCGCTGATGATGATGAATCCGCGTGCGAGCCAGTAGGCGTGGGGTGTTCCCGATGCCACGAGGTCGGATGCCACACGCATGGCACGGTCTGTCTGTCCGGCCGCGGCGAGGCTTTCTGCGAGGTATATCGCACTTTTTGCCCCGTAGATGTCGGTAGAACCGGCTGCTGCTGATGTCCACAGGCTGCGTGCTTCTTCTTCGTGTCCTGTTTCGGCCAGTGCGAGCGCTCGAGAGAATGTTGCTTCGCAGATGTCGGCGGAGCCTGTGGCCGATGATGACAGTATTGCTTCTGTGGCTGACAATATGGTCGGGTAATCGTCCATGTCGCGTGCCGCGCGCACTATCCCCATTCGTGCCCGTGCTGTAGTGGCCGGGTCTGACGCCTGTGCTTCGAGGCGCTGCCAGAGGCCGAGCGCTTTTTGGGCGTCGCCGGCGTCGAATGCGGCTTGTGCGGCTGTTGCCACTGCGTTGTCGCCTGTGCTGTCGTCGATTACGGGCGCGGCGACGGGTGTTGTCGTGCTGCTGCCGTCGGCCGGTTTTATGGCGGGTATGTCTTCGCCGAGGTTGGCGAGGAAAGAGCGAGCCATTACGGCCTCGTCGGATTCGGGATATAGCTCGACGACTCGGCGGTAGGCTTCTATGGCGCTGTCGCGGCGGCCTGCGTTGAGCAGTGTGAGAGCCATCTGCAGTGCAGCCTGTCGTCCTTGTGTGGTTGCGGGATATTTTTCAGTCAGGAGATTGTAGACGGCCAGAGCGTCGTCGTCGCGTCCGAGCTGTATGTAGCTTGCTGTCAGTTCGAGAAGGGCTTCCGGCATAAGCGGCGAAGCGGGGAAGCGCCGGCGGAAGTCCTGCAGGGCTTCGACTTTGTCGGTGTGACGGCGCAGGTAGCCTTTCATCAGTGCGGAGCGGTAGACGGCATAGTCGGCGGCATCGGGAGCTATGGTCGCGGCGCTGTCGTAGAGGCGTTCGGCGTCGGCGAAGCGCGAGTCGTAGTAGGCTATGTCGGCCCGACGGTTGTCGAGGTCGGCGCGTATGCCGGGGTCGAGTGTGGCCGGTGCGTGTTTTAGAGCGTCGGCGAATGCTTTTTCGGCTGCGGCATATTCTTTTATTCCCATACGGGCATAGCCGAGGTCGTAGAGGGCATTGAAGCGGTTGTCGGGAGCGGCGTTGCTGTCGTGGAGATATTCGCCGAGGGCTTCAGCTGCCCGTGCGTGCATTCCGCTGCCGAGAAGTGCTTCTCCGCGCAGGAATTTTATTTCGGCGGCTATTGTGCGGTCGGATCCGGATTCTTTGGTTGCGCGGTCGAGCAGGAGAAGGGCTGCGGCATGTTCGCCGGCGGTGATTTTCTGCCATGCAAGGGCGTAGAGGGCGCGGTGTCTGGCGGCGCGTACAGCCGGGCCGGGGGCGCTGATGCGGTCGAGTACGTCGAGGGCGCGAGCGTAGTCGCGGTCGGCAAGGTAGCTGTCGGCGAGGTATCGGCGGACGCTGTCGGAGTAAGGGCCGTCGGGGTATCTTTTCAGGAAATTGCCGAGGGTTTCCGATATTGAGCTGAACGGCATTGGGTTGGCGCCTTCGAGCGATGCGGCGATGTAGTTGTAGGCGGCTGCTTCGGCCACGTCGTGGTCGGCATCGGCGTTCATGGCCTTGTCGAAAGCTATCATTGCGGCGTCGCGGTCGCCGTTGCGGTACAGTGCCTGTCCGATGTAGAGATATGCCGACTGGGCTGAGGCGTCGACTGGTCGTCGGGTTGATACCGGTGTCAGCAGTGTTACGGCTTCGGAGTAGTTTCCCAGTCCGTATTTGTATACGCCCATGATATAGAGCGACGACAGTGCCGGTTTTTCGCTTGCGGCAATATATGGCGCGAGGTAGTCGGCTGCGGCGTCGCGGTCGCCGAGCCGGTATAGCGATTCTCCGGCTATGCGCCTGGCTTCGGCCGTGAATTCGTCGGGAGCGGCTGAGCGCCGCAGCAGATTGCGTGCGGCAGATAGAGCTATGCTGTAGTTGCCTTGAGCGAATTCGATCTGAGCCAGATAATAGGCGGCGTCGCTTCCCGGGCGGGTGTCGGTGTTGACGCGGTCGAAGTATTTGCGGGCGAGGGCGTAATCGCCTTCGGAGTATGCTATGTATCCGGCGTAGAATCGGGCGGCGTTGCCTGTGGGCGTTCCGGCATTCGCTGCGCGGCTGAAAGCTTCGGCAGCTTCGCTTCGCCGGCCGAGCTGCAGCAGGCTGTAGGCGCGCCGGTAGTCGAGTTGTTCGCGGCAGCCGGCGGTGAGGGCTTCAGGGGCTACGGCGTCGTAGATTTCGAGTGCTCGGGCATACGATGCGCGTGCGAATAAGCAGTCGGCCACGTGCATGGCTGCCTGATGGCGTAGCGGCGAGGCCGGGTATTCGTTCAGGAATGTGCGGAAGAGTTCTTCGGCTGCTATCGAGCCGTCGGTGTCCAGATATGCGGCTTCGGCGCGGAGCCATGCGGCGCGTTCGCGACCGTCGTAGCCGAGTGCGTCGGGTTCGCCGATCAGAGTCAACTGGTCGATGGATGCGCGGTAGTCGCCGGCGGCTGCCAGAGTGCTGCCGCGGACGAGAAATCCTTCGGCGTCGGGGCTGACTATGCTTCCACGTGCTGTGGCGCATAATGCTCCTGTAATGGTACAGACGGCTATCAGCAGCGGTTGTCGGATATTCATTGTCGGAGTTGTGATATAAATTCTTACAAAGTTAAGACAATGTGTCGGTGATGCAGTGGTGATTTCTGTTAAAAAAGCGCAAGCGCTGCGTCCGGGTTACGGTGCAGCGCTTGCCTGGGTTATGCGGGGGTGTGTTATTTCAAGAATGTCTTGAAGGTGGTGTTTCCTTTGCGGACGATGTACAGTCCGTTTGCGGGTTTGTCGACGCGAAGGCCACGGAGATCGAAATATTCGGCGTTTTCGTCGTCGCCGGCTTCTATGCCTTCGATTCCGGAGGTGAATGTGACGGTGAATTCTTCTGTTGCGGGGTTAAGAGAGAATATGTACTGTCGTCCGGCCTTGAGTTCGTAGTTGAAGTTTTCGGTGCCCTCGGCTGTTATGTTTCCTTTGGTGGCGCTTTCGGTGATTGTAGTCGCTTCGGCGGATTTGTACCATCCGTAAGCGTTTTCACCGATCATTGTCTTGAACAGGAATGAACCGTTGGCGGCCGATGGAGTGACTGTTGTTGTCCATAGTCCGTCTGTTTCGGTCATGACGTATGTGTTCCATGTTTCACCGTCGAAGCATCCGTGGATTGCCCATACGAGGGCTTCTTCGAGTCCGGTGACGGTCACTGTATTGTCTTCGAGCGATACTCTGAGGCTATAGCGGCCGGGAAGAAGTTTCCAAGAGTAGTCGTTCGATGTCAGGCTGACGCTTTCGCCGATGCTTAAGGTCATGTCGGCTTCTTCAGCTCCCAGACGCAGGCCTGAGTTGACGCTGTCCCAGTCGGAGCCGTCGATGCCCGGGGTTTCGGCAAACTGGAAGTAGGAGTATGGCAGTCCGGTGAAATCGATCGAGCCGCTGTATATGCCGTCGCCTTCGTTGACGAGAGCTGTCACGTTGTCGGGTGCGAAACCGCCTCCGTTGATATTGCCGATTACATAAAGGGTTTCAGGATAAGTTTTTCCGATTACCGCTGTGATGTTCAGCTGTGCCTGATTGGCGTTCTTCTCGAGGTTGATGACAAAGGTGTATTCGCCGGCGGGCAGTGCGAATGCCTTTTCGCCTCCGGCCACGGGAGTGTATTCCGAAGTTCCGTCGGTCACTTCGGCGTCGATGCCGTCCAGACCGTAGATGATGGAGCCTGCTTTGAGTTTTACATAGCTTGTGGCTGCGGTGAGTCTGTAGCTGCCTTCGAATGTGTTTTCCACACCTTCGACAGGGTTAAGGGGATAGCTTGTGAGCTGTTCGTTCCATCCCGTGCCGAAGTCGCCGACAAGGTAGATGACGTCGTAGTTGTTTTCGACGGAAGTTCCTTCGAGCAAGATAGTGTAGTCGGCAGTGTTGATGGTCAGTGTGGCGTCGGTGATTTTACCGTCGACCTTGAGGTCGGAGCCGTTTTTGACAGCATTGAAAGGTACGCCGACTTCGATGGCTGAACCGTTCGATCCGAATGAGTCGGCCCATACGTCGGTGGCGAATTCGTCGCCTTTGCGGATTTTGAATGTGCCTTCGATTTCGGCTACACTGAGGGTGAACACATTGGCATTGTCGGTGCATTCAAATCGCCAGTCGGCGTTTTCGCTCCAGTTGTTTACTCCGCCCACGAGGTACCACGGGCATTCGGCCGGCTGAGGATCGGGATCTTCGCCGCCGATTTTACGGATGGTGAGTTCGCCTGTATCGGCGTTTTTGTCGAGCACGAACATGAATTCGTACTCGCCTGCGCCGATGGAGAAGGCATTTCCGCTCTGTGCGGCGTTGTAGGTGACACCGGGTTCGACGGCGACGTCGCCTGTGCCTGTTCCGTAGATGAGTGTGCCGGCTTTCATCTTGAAGTAAGATGTTTCGGCGGTGAGGGTATAGGTGCCGGTATATGTGTTTGTCGTTCCGTCCTTAAGGGTCAGCGGGCGGTTGGTGAGCGTTTCACTCCAGGTGCCGTTGAAGTCGCCGATAAGATATATTTCGGAATATTCGTTTTCTTTTGCGGCACCGGTTACGAGGATTGTGCGGGCTGCGGTGTCGATGGTGATTGTGGCGTCGGTGATTGTTCCGTCGACGTTGATGTTCTGTCCGTCGGTGCCGGTCTTGTACAGCACGCCTTCCTGAAGTTTGCTTCCGTTAGTGCTCATGGATGTGCTCCATGTGTTGGCTTCCTTGATTTTTATTTCGCCTGAGAGCGATTCCACTTCAAGGGTCTGGATGTCGGCGTTATCGGCCGAGGGGGTGAATTTATAAGCTGCGTTGTCGGACCAGCCGTAGTTTCCGCCTACGAGATACCAGTCGGCGGCAAACATTCCCGCTGTGCCTATCAGGGCAGCGGACAGAAGAGTAAAGAATTTCTTCATCGGTAAGTGATTTATGGTTGAAAATTAAGAGTGTATGGCAAGTAAGTATGATTTCAAAAAAGAAAATCCGCGGTATAAGCCGCGTATTTTCCGCGAAAGTGGAAAAAATAATCGGGAGCGCGGCGTTTCCGGATTATGCTTGATAACACAATTAACAATGTTTAACTGCGGTGTACCCCGAGGAGCCAGTCGTATGCGGGGCGGATCTGTATGTTCAGGCCATTTATGTGTTCGTCGGAGTATTCGTGGTCTGTGAGCAGCAATAGGTTGTCGCATCCGGTTTTTTTCGCGGCCATCAGCAGGCCTTTTGTTTCGCGTTCACGTGTCCGGGCGGATGACAGGTCGTATGAAACTTGTATGGCCTGGATTGTCTTGTTGTTTTCGCAGACTATAAAGTCGCATTCATTCCGGCTGTCGTCAAGGTAATATATGTCAAGCCCTGCACGTTTGCAGCGCCTGAGAAGTTCTATATATATTATAGTTTCGAGCCTCCAGCCGAGATTCGGGCCGCTGAATGCGTCGGTTCGTTTGTCCATAAGGGCTACGTCGGATGTGTATATTTTTTCGCCTACAAGGCGTAGCCGGCTTTTGGGAGAGAATTTGTGCAGACTCAAAAGTAAGTATGCTTGCTGAAGATAGCTGATGTAGTTTTTGACTGTATGCGGTGACTTTATGCCGAAATTCGAGCCTATTGCTGAATATGATAGTTTTGTAGGAGCTTCGTTGAGTAGACTTCGGGCTATTGTTTCAAAAGAGGATACGTGTGCAGGCTTGAACCGCTGTTCGATGTCGCGTTTTAGGATGTTTTCGGTCAGGTTGTCGATATAGCTTTTATGGTTTTTTATTTTAAGCAGCTCGGGGAACCCGCCGAGAGCAGTGTATTGGTCAAAAGCTTTTCTACGCAACGCTTTTTTTTCGGTGCTTTGGCCTGTGGTGTCAACGCCAGTGCAAAGGCAATATTCGGCAAAAGAGAACGGAAAGAGCGTTATGGTGTTGTGCCGGCCTGTAAGGTGTGTGGCAAGTTCGCCGCTTAGAAGTTTTGCGTTAGAACCTGTTACTATTATTTTCATTTCCCGTCGTAGAAGGCGGTTGACGAACAGGTGCCATCCATTGACATTCTGGATTTCGTCGAGGAATAGATAATCGAAAGAGCCGTTTATTTTATATAAAGTTTCCAGAACATTGTTCAGATCGTCGCTGTTGAGCATTGCAAGCCGTTCATCGTCGAAATTCACATATGCGAAATTGACACCGGCATGGCGTAGGGCGTTATAGCATAGTGTCGATTTTCCGCATCGGCGTATTCCTATCACCACCTGAGCTTGAGGACTGTCGAGGTCTATTAGGCTTTCTTCATGACGCAGGCAATAATTATGACGTTCTTTTACAGTCAATTCTTCTGCTTGGTCTGATAGTATTTGTTCGAGTGTGCGGAGGTCTATCATTGTTATCTGCTTTTGATGCAAAAATAACGTTTACTGCACTATTCTGCAAATTTTCGGGTGCCGTACTGCACTATTCTGCAAATTTTCGGGTGCCGTACTGCACTATTTTGCAAAATTCCGAGCTTCGTACTGCACTATTTTGCATGTCCGGGGACTGAAATAAATGTTCTTCAACACTTTTTGTTAAAAAGCCGCCGTAATTTTTGTTTTGCCGATGGAAAAATCATAATTTCGTGGCTTAGAACACATAAAACTAACCTGAAAAATAAATATAACCTGCAATCCTAAATGAGTTACCTGAAGTTCGACAAGAACCTGCTCATCAACCTCGACCAGTCGCTGACCAAGGAAATGCTGCGCACCAACCAGGCCGGCGCTTACCACTGCACGTCGCTGGTGGGCTGTAACACTCGCAAGCAGCACGGTCTGCTTGTTATTCCGGTGGAGGAGTTGGGCAACAAGCCGCATGTGCTGCTTTCGAGCCTGGATGAAACCGTCATCCAGCACGGCGCGCCTTTCAATCTGGGCATACACCGCTATCGCGGCGGTGTGTACAGTCCCGCCGGTCACAAGTATATACGCGAGTTCGACTGCGAGGGGGTTCCCCGCATGACCTACCGTGTCGGCGGCGTGATTCTTACCAAGGAAAAAATATTTATCTCGCGCGAGAACCGCATCCTTATCCGCTATACGCTTGTCGATGCCCATTCGGCCACGACGTTGCGTTTTCGTCCGTTCCTGGCGTTCCGCGAGAGCAACAGCCTGTGCGTGGCCAACGAAGCCATCAACCGCGAACTTCGGCCGGTAGAGAACGGCGTGGCCTCGGCTCTGTATGCTGGGCTGCCGACGCTTTATATGCAGTTCAGCCACAAGGTCACATGGGTCGACGAACCCAACTGGTACAACGGAATCGAATATTCCAAGGATCTTGAACGCGGTGTTCCTTATTGCGAGGATCTATGGGTGCCGGGTTATTTCGAGTTGCCTATCCGCAAGGGCGAGTCGGTCATATTTTCCGCCGGTGTCAGCGAGGTATCGCCCCGCAGCCTGAAGAAAATGTATGAAACCGAAATCGCCTCCCGCACACCCCGCACGAGTTTTTTCAACTGCCTTAAGAATGCCGCCAAGCAGTTCTATCTGCGCCGCGGCGACAATATGTATGTCATCTCGGGTTATCCTTGGGGAGTTGTTCTGGCGCGCAATACATTCATGTCGCTGCCCGGCCTGACACTTGCCATAGACCACCGCGACGACTACGAGGCCATCATGGCGACGGCATTGCGTGCCATGCAGCGTTTTATCGACACGGGCGAGCGTTCGGCCGCCATTGCCGGCATAGAGCTGCCCGACATACCTTTGTGGGCTTTGTGGGCCATACAGCAGTATGCCAAGAGCGCCGGTCAGGCTCGCGCGCGCGAATTATATATGGAAGCGGTGGCCAATCTGGCGGACTACGTTCTGCGCGGAGGTCATCCCAACCTCTTTGTCGACGAATCTACCGGGCTGCTTTCCACCGACGGCCATCTGGAGCCTGTGTCGTGGATGAATTCGCGCCTTGGCGGAGAACCTGTCGTGCGCCGTTCGGGTCGTCTTGTCGAATTCAATGCCTTATGGTACAATGCCTTGATGTTTGCTGCCGAACTTGCCGAAGGCAACGCCTCGCTTGCCGGCCGCCGCGAGGTATGGCTTGCCGAGGCTGAAAAGATGAAAAAGCCTTTTGTCGACACATTCCTCAACGAGAGCGGCTATCTCTACGATACTGTCGACGGCAGCTACGCCGACCCGTCGGTGCGCCCGAACATGGCAATCGCCATAGGTCTGGACTACTCGCCCCTTGACCGCCGCCAGCGCAAGGGAGTGCTCGATATCGTCACGCGCGAGTTGCTTACACCCAAGGGGCTGCGCACGCTTTCACCCAAGAGCTACGGCTACCGCCCATTCTATCTCGGCAGCCCCGAGGAGCGGGAGATGGCCATGCACAACGGTCCGGCGCGTCCGTGGCTGATGGGTTTTTATGCCGACGCCTATCTGCGCGTATTCGGCCTGAGCGGTGTGAACTACATCGACCGTATGCTCATCGGTTTCGAGGACGAGATGTCGCAGGGCTGCATAGGCTCGCTGTCGCAGCTTTACGACGGCAATCCGCCTTTCCAGGGTCGAGGAGCCGTGTCGCACGCCACCAACGTAGCCGAAGTGCTCCGCACTCTGCGCACCCTCAAGAAATTCAATGTATAATGACTGTCAACATCATATCATGAAAGCACTAATGTTCGGCTGGGAATTCCCGCCGCATATCCTCGGAGGGCTGGGCACCGCCAGCTACGGCCTGACACAGGGCATGTGGCAGTGTGGCGACATGGACATAACCTTCGTCATCCCCAAGCCTTTCGGCGATGAAGACAAAAGCTTCGCCAACATAATCGGTTGCTCGCAGGTGCCTGTGGCATGGCGCGATGTCGACCGCGACTATGTCGACGCCCGCATAGGCCGTCTGATGAGTCCGGAGCTGTACTACCGCCTCCGCGACCATATTTATGCCGATTTCAACTATATGCGCACCAATGATCTGGGCTGCATAGAGTTCTCGGGACGCTATCCCGACAATCTTCTTGAAGAAATCAACAACTATTCTATTGTTGCAGGCGTGATCGCCCGTACGCTTGATTTCGACATCATCCACTCTCACGACTGGCTGACATATCCTGCCGGTATCCATGCCAAGCAGGTCACGGGCAAGCCGCTGGTGATCCATGTGCATGCGACCGAGTATGACCGTTCGCGCGGGAAGCCCAATCCGACGGTCTACAATATCGAGCGCGACGGCATGCTTAATTCCGACCATATCATTACCGTCAGCGAACTGACCCGCCGCACTGTCATCGACCACTACGGCATCCATCCTGACAAGGTAACCACGGTTCACAACGCCGTGATTCCGCTGAGTCAGGAGCTGCTCGACGTGGAGAAACACCCGAGCAAGGACAAGGTGGTGACATTCCTCGGCCGCATCACCATGCAGAAAGGTCCGGAATATTTTGTCGAGGCAGCCGCCAAGGTGCTCCGCAACAGCCACAACGTGCGCTTTGTCATGGCCGGTTCGGGCGACATGATGGAAAAGATGATACGCCTTGTGGCCGACCGCGGCATCGCCGACCGTTTCCATTTTCCCGGATTCCAGAAAGGCAAGCAGGTCTACGAGATGCTCAAGGCTTCGGACGTATATATAATGCCGTCCGTTTCGGAACCGTTCGGCATATCGCCTCTTGAGGCGATGCAGATGGGCGTGCCGTCCATCATTTCCAAGCAGTCGGGCTGTGCCGAGATTCTCGACAATGTGATCAAGACCGACTACTGGGACATCGACGCCATGGCCGACGCCATCCATGCCATAATCTCGTATCCGGCGCTCTACCGCCAGCTGCGCGAGGACGGTCTGGCCGAAGTGGCCCGGATCACCTGGGACAAGGCCGGCCGCAAGGTAATAGATATTTATAACCGTGTCCTCGGACGCTGAACATTCTCCCTTCCCCTCCCAAAACAAACATAACCCAGTCATGAAAGCAATCTGTTTTAACTTCGAGATACATCAGCCTTTCCGTCTGAAACGCTACCGTTTTTTCGACATAGGCAATGACCATTATTATTACGATGATTTCCTCGACGACGATATCATCACCCGCATCGCCCACACGAGCTATATTCCGGCGGCCGAAACCCTTCTCCGCATGATAGAGAAGAATGAAGGACGCTTCCGTTGCTCCATCGCCATATCAGGTGTGGCTATAGAGCAATTCGAGCAGTATGTGCCCGAATTCATCGACCTGCTGCGCCGTCTGGCCGACACTCGCTGTGTGGAGTTCGTCGCCCAGCCTTACGCATATTCCCTGTCGTCGCTTGTCGACCCCGAGGAGTTCGCCGAACAGGTCCGCCGCCACTGCGAGAAACTCAAGACTCTCTTCGGCGTGACGCCCAAGGTGTTCCGCAACAGCGAGCTTATCTACTGCGACGATCTGGCGCCACAGCTTCAGGAACTCGGTTTCAAAGGTGTTCTCACCGAAGGCGCCAAGCATATTCTGGGCTGGAAATCGCCCAACTACGTCTACAGTGCGGCATCGGCGCCGAAGCTTAAGATGCTTTTGCGCAATGCCAAGCTCAGCGACGATATCGCTTTCCGTTTCAGCGACTCGTCGTGGTCGCAGTTCCCGCTGACCGCCGACAAGTATATCGACTGGATCGCCTCCACCCCGCAGGAAGAGCAGATCGTCAACATTTTCATGAATCTTGAAACATTCGGCGACCTTCAGCCACCGACATCCGGCATCTTCCAGTTCCTCGAGGCGCTTCCGCGTTTTGCCGCCGAGCGGGGAATCGATTTCTACACGCCCTCCGACGCCATATCCAAAATCAAGTCGGTCGGCGAGCTTTCGGTGCTTCATCCCATATCAGGCGCCGACGAGGCGCGCGACACATCTGCCTGGCTCGGAAACCGCCTGCAGAACGAAGCTTTCAGCAAGCTCTACTCAGTCGCCGAACGCGTGCGCCTGTGCGACGACCGACGCCTGAAACAGGACTGGTGCTATCTGCAGACGGCCGACCACTTCTTCTACATGTCGACCAAACGTTCGGCCGACGGCGCGCTGCACTCGCTCTTCAGCCCATACGAAACGCCGTTCGCCGCATTCACCAACTACATGAACGTGCTGGCCGACTTTATCGTGCGCGTCGAGGAGCAATACCCGCTGTCTATAGAGAACGAGGAGCTGAACTCGCTGCTCACGACCATACGCAATCAGGCCGACGAGATCGAAAGCCTGAACAAGGAGCTTAATTCCATGCGCAAGAACGTCGAGCAGTACAATATCGAACACCGTCGCGACGAGGCTGCGGAAGCGGCTCCGGCTCCCAAAGCCCGCAAGCCTCGCTCATGCAAAGCCAAAGCCGCCGAAGCACCCGCCGACAAAGCGAAGCCCGGTCGCAAGCCACGTGCCAAAAAAGCTGAATGACATGTTCACCGATCCGCAGCTCCCCGAGAGATATGTGATAACTATCGGCCGCTCTTTCGGCAGCGGCGGCCGCGCCTTAGGCCATGCTCTGGCCGAACGCCTCGGCATAGATTTCTACGATAAGGAGCTTTTGCACCGTGCCGCCGAGAAAGCGGGGCTCAATCCCGAGTATTTCGAACGCAACGACGAGCGCGCCCCCCGCTTTATCTCGGGGCTTATACCGTTCGCCATGGGTTATTATCCCATGTCTTGGTTCACAGACCCGTCGTCGATAAGTTCCGACAGCATCTACAAGGCACAGAGCGACCTTATCCACGAGCTTGCCGCCGAGCGGCCCTGTGTCATTGTCGGCCGTTCGGCCGATTATGTGCTGCGCGACCTGCCGAATCTGGTCAGCATCTTCGTCCATGCTCCGATGGAGGAGTGTGTGCGCCGCATTGTCGGCCGCGGCGACTGCCGCGACGCCGACGCCGCCCGCACCATGGCCGAGCGTACGAACCGGCTGCGCGCCAACTACTACAATTTCTATACCGACAAGCAGTGGGGGCATGCCACCAGCTATGATCTCACGCTCGATTCTTCCCTGTTGCCGATGAGCGATCTTGTCGACATGGTCATAGAGTATCTCCGGCGGCGCCTGAAGTAGGTGTTTGCTTATTTCGCGGAAAGTGCTTATATTTGCTTTCGGTTGCGGTCTGTACGGCTGCGGCCGAAAGCAAAATTTATTGACAGTAAACACATGACTTCTGACGAAATCAAGACGCTCCGCAACGATCCCGACGGCCTGCTGAGCTATGAATATCTGGCCAATCACATGGGCCAGTCATCGCCCGACGAAATCGACGCCGTCATCGAGAACATGATCGCCGTCGATATGTCCGGACAGTTTCTGGCCAGTGCCGCGCGCTATCTCCACGCCATAGACCCGGCCGGTTTCGCCGAACCGGTGCGCCGCCTTGTGGCCGCCACTATCGACAAGGACCGCGAACACCGCTATCTTCCCGACCTGCTGACGGGACTCTACGGTGAGGACTGCGTGGCCGACGCCCGCCGCCTCAGCGCTTCCGATGATAATTTCAGACGCATCTACAAGCGCCTGTATCCGGCTTCCGACAGTTTTTAAACGAAAAAATGACAACAAACTACAAACGCATCGTCCTGCGGATGATGCCGCTGATTGCGGCGGCTGTCATGACCGCTTCGTGCGGCGCCCGCGCCGCCGCCGATCCCGCAGGCGACAAAACGACAGAAAAAGATTCCATGTCAACCACCACTGCAACTCCCGACACAGCGTCGGCACGTGTGCTTGTGCACACCTCGGCCGGCGACATCACCGTGCTGCTTTACGGCGACACTCCCCGCCATCGCGACAACTTTCTCAAACTCGCCCGCCAAGGCTACTACGACGGCACGCTTTTCCACCGCGTGATCAAGGAATTCATGATCCAGGCCGGCGATCCCGACTCCCGCGATGCCGTTCCCGGCCGCCAGCTCGGCGCCGGAGGCCCCGGCTATAATGTCGATGCCGAGATTGTTTTTCCCGCGCATTTCCACAAGCGCGGCGCGCTTGCCGCTGCCCGTCAGGGCGATCAGGTGAACCCGATGCGCCGCTCGTCAGGCTCGCAGTTCTATATCGTCACCGGCAAGCGTGTGGAACCCGGACAGCTCGATGCCGTAGCCGCCCAGTTGCGCCGTAGCCGTATGCAGACCGTATTCAACGAACTGGCAATGAAGAACCGCGCAGAAATCATCGACCTCCAGCAGCGGGGCGATTTCGATGCCCTCAAGGCCATGCAGGATTCGCTGGTGGCGCAGACCGAGGCCATCGTGGCCAAGGATTCCGTGCTTATGACCGATGAAATGAGCCGTGCATACACCACGGTCGGAGGAGCACCGCATCTTGACGGACAGTACACCGTGTTCGGTGAGGTTGTCGACGGTATGGACGTGGTTGACCGCATAGAGGCCGCCGCAACCGACGGCCGCGACCGTCCCAAAGAAGACATACGCATACTTTCGACCGAAGTGCTCGACGACTGATGGGCACCAAGGCAGAAATACCTGTAGGCCGCTTCACGCTCGACAACGGTCTGCGGGTAGTATATTCCACTGATACGTCGACGGCCATGGCGGCTGTCGACGTTCTTTATGACACCGGAGCGCGCGACGAAAGTCCCGAGCTGACGGGTATGGCGCACCTGTTCGAGCATCTGATGTTCGGCGGGTCGGCCAATGTGGCCGATTTCGATGCCGAACTTGAGTCGGCCGGCGGCAGTTCAAACGCATGGACGGGCAGTGATTTCACCAATTTCTATGATGTGGTGCTGGCGCAGAATGTGGCTACGGCTTTTCATCTCGAAAGCGACCGCATGCTTGCCCTCGATTTCGGCGGCCGTGCTCTGGAGGTGCAGCGCTCGGTGGTAATAGAGGAATTCAAACAACAGTGCCTCAATCGTCCGTACGGCGATATGATGCACCGCCTTCGCGCGCTGGTCTACGGCGGTCGACACCCTTATTCATGGCCTGTCATAGGCCTGACGCCAGATCATATAGCTGCGGTCGGGACGGAGGATGTGCGCCGTTGGTTTTACGACCACTATGCCCCGAACAACGCCGTGCTGGCTGTGACAGGCAATGTCGCCGCCGGCGATGTCCGCCGTCTGGCGGAGGACTGGTTCGGCGATATTCCCCGCCGCGATGTGGCGCCGCGATCGATGCCGGCGCCTGAATTTCCACGCGCCGATGTCCGCGAGGTCATGACGGGGCGTGTTCCTCAGCCCATGGTGGTTATCGCTTTTCCTATGGATGCGTACGGGACTCCGGATTATTTCGCCGCCGATACCATTACCGATATTCTGGGGGCGGGACGTTCCAGCCGTTTCTACCGACGCCTCGTTGCCGGCGGCGACGGACTTTTCGCTGCCGCCGACGCATCCATCATAGGATGTGAGCACGAAGGCATGCTTCTGCTGACAGCTTCTCTGGCTCCCGGCACCGATGCCGCCGGCCGCGATGCTGCTGCCGAAGCCATGTTGGAGCAGGCTCGTACGCTTGCCGTTGATGGCGGACTCAGCCTGCGCGAACTTGAGCGTACGTTCAACCGCTTCGAGGCTACTTTCCGCCTCTCCAGTCTTTCTTATCTGAATCTTGCGCAGAGCCTCGCCACCGCCGAAATCCATGGAGAGGATATCAACGAAACGGTCGCCCGCCAACGTCTGACTACTGTCGCCGACGTGACCCGCACGGCCCGGAAACTTTTCTTTGAAACACCATCGGTCCGCCTTGATTACATTCCCGAAAACACTTAAAAAAGGGTATAAAAAAAGCATCGTTTCACAACGACGCTTTCCTTTTAAACCTTTATCTTAATCTAATACTATGAAAAACACACTGCAAAGATACGTCGGCATTCTGAATTGAGAAAACAATTTGACTAAAAAAACGAGGTTGTTAACAAAAATTTAGAACTGATGGGGGGGGGGGTACTTTATATTTTAACAAAAACAGCCTCTGAAAAGGCTTTTTAATTAAAATTTGTAATTTCAAACCCCTCCTGTTGAAAAATTATTGTCGGAAATGCGTTTTTATTAACTCGCCAAGCTGATAATGTGCGATATATTGTAAAATTTTTAAAATTCGAAGCTTTTATTAATCAGTAGTTTACGTGAAAGGCGAAAAAGGCTGTATCAACGGATTTTCGTTTTGTGAAGCGACATTTTGAAACTAAAAGTAACGAAATGACAGTATGAGTGAAAGAAAAGAATGGACACGTGAATTGATTTTCGGGCGTCTGGCGCTTGCCGCCGGCCCGGAGATGATGGATGTACTTTCGCGTACGCGCGTAATATTATTCGGCGTCGGCGGGGTAGGGTCGTGGTGTGCCGAGAGTCTTGTACGTTCCGGAGTGGGTGCGCTTACAATGGTCGACTGCGACGATGTGGCGGCTTCCAACATCAACCGCCAGCTACCGGCCACCACCGCCACTGTCGGTCAGGCCAAGACGGAGGTTCTGCGTCGCCGTCTTCTCGAAATCAATCCTGCGGCCGATGTCCGGGCTATCCGTGCTCTTTATACACCTGAGAACGGCGCGTCGTTCGGCATTGAGGATTATGATTATGCCATCGATGCCATCGATTCTCTGGCGTGCAAGGCTGATCTGATACTGCGCTGCACCGATCCGGCCACAGCTCCCCGTCGCGCTTTCTATGCCTCGATGGGCGCGGCACTGAAGATCAATCCGGCGCTTATAGGCACTGCTGAGTTCGGACGCGTCGAAGGCTGTCCGCTGGCGCGCGCCCTGCGCACGCGTTTCCGCCGCTCGAGAGTATGGCCGCAAAGGAAGTTTTCATGTGTCTACAGCCCCGAACGGCTTGTGAACCGTATGGCGCTCGAAGCGGAAGCGACTGATTCCGCCGTGCCGCCTAAGGCTGCGCCGTCAGGCACTTTCGCCCACACCACAGCCATTTTCGGTTTCACCTTGGCCGGACTTGTCGTGGCCGATATCTACGGCCGTACCGCACCCGCCGCGGAGAACTGAACTTTCGTCGCCGGAGCCGCGTTATATCTGCAGATGGAAACTATGACAAAGACGCGCACGGCGCTTCGCGGGAATCGAAATTCCGCATTACCGGACGGCTGAAATCGCCGGCGGCGGAGCGACATAAAAGCAATGCGCAAAAAACATGGAGCAGTCATGGCACCTGTGCTGCAGCGGGTGCCATGACTGCTTCCGCGACGAATCCGCCGCTTTAAATTTTATTAATAAAGAAATTTTTCTTTAAACAGCAGAGCTTACAAAATATTGCGTATCTTTGCACTCGGATTACAAGGCGCAGGCAGCGCCTCAGGTTTTCAATACATCCGACATATAATCAAACCATTATATTTTTTCAAGACAATGAGCAACATTGAAGAAATCAAGAAAGACCGTATCGCCGGCATCAAGCAGGATCTGGCTAAATACGGCATCAAAGGCACTACAGAAGTCCTTTACAATCCCTCTTACGACGAACTTTTCAAGCTGGAAACCCTTCCTTCACTCGAAGGCTTCGAGCGTGGCGTTGAAACCGAACTCGGTGCTGTCAACGTGATGACCGGTGTATATACCGGCCGTTCGCCCAAGGACAAATTCATCGTTATGGATGAAAACTCCAAGAACACCGTATGGTGGACCACCGAGGAGTACAAGAACGATAACAAGCCCGCTACCGAAGAAGCATGGAAAGCCTGCAAGGAACTTGCAGTGGAAGAACTCTCCGACAAGCGCCTCTTCGTTGTCGACGGCTTCTGCGGCGCCAACAAGGATACCCGCATGGCAGTGCGCTTCATCATGGAAGTGGCATGGCAGGCTCACTTCGTGACCAACATGTTTATCCGCCCCACAGCCGAAGAACTCAAGGACTTCACCCCCGACTTCATCGTATACAACGCTTCCAAGGCTAAGCTGACCAACTTCAAGGAACTCGGCCTCAACAGCGAAACAGCCGTTGTGTTCAACATCACCTCACGCGAACAGGTTATCATCAACACCTGGTACGGTGGCGAAATGAAGAAAGGTATGTTCTCGATGATGAACTACTTCCTTCCCCTGAAGGGCATCGCTTCGATGCACTGCTCGGCCAACACCGACCTCGAAGGCAAGAACACCGCTATCTTCTTCGGCCTTTCCGGCACAGGTAAAACCACTCTTTCGACCGATCCCAAGCGCCTGCTTATCGGCGACGACGAACACGGCTGGGACGACAATGGCGTGTTCAACTTCGAAGGTGGCTGCTATGCCAAGGTCATCAACCTCGACAAGGAATCGGAACCCGACATCTACAACGCCATCCGTCGCGACGCTCTGCTTGAGAACGTGACCGTAGACGCTGCCGCCAAGATCGATTTCGCCGACAAGAGCGTTACTGAGAACACCCGTGTGTCCTATCCCATCGACCACATCAAGAACATCGTTCGTCCCATCTCCGCAGGTCCCGCTGCCAAGAATGTGATCTTCCTGTCGGCCGACGCATTCGGCGTGCTGCCTCCCGTTTCGATTCTGACTCCCGAGCAGACGAAGTACTACTTCCTCTCCGGCTTCACCGCCAAGCTCGCCGGTACAGAACGCGGCATCACCGAGCCTACTCCCACTTTCTCGGCTTGCTTCGGTCAGGCATTCCTCGAACTGCACCCCACCAAGTATGCCGAAGAGCTGGTTAAGCGTATGCAGGAATCCGGAGCAAAGGCTTATCTGGTGAACACCGGCTGGAACGGTACAGGCAAGCGTATCTCCATCCGCGACACCCGCGGCATCATCGACGCTATCCTCGACGGCGCTATCCTGAAAGCTCCCACCAAGAAGCTCCCCATCTTCAACTTCGAGATTCCTACCGAGCTTCCCGGCGTGGACACCAACATCCTCGACCCCCGCGACACATATACCGATGCCGCACAGTGGGATGTCAAGGCTAAGGATCTGGCAGAACGCTTCATCAAGAACTTCAAGAAATACGAAAACAACGAAGCCGGCAAGGCTCTCGTTGCCGCAGGTCCCCAGCTCTAAGCCGACCCGCATATACCCCTTACAAGGCGGTGTGTCCGATTCAGGACGCACCGCCTTTTTTCATTACCGTTCCTGACGTCGCAGCAAGATGTTTTTCCCTCACGTAGGGACGTGCCGTGGCACGTCGGAATTGCTCTCCGAGCGCTCCCTTATGCAGGCCGCATTGCAAGACATGCCACGGCATGTCCCTACGTTCTGTAATTATTAGTTCCGGTATTATTTATTGTGATAAAGAGGCTGAATGTATATCTGAATTTCGTGACATGGTAGCTTGCGTATGAGGGTAATTAGCGGCAAAATCAAATAAACCTTAAGTTTGCAGCGACAAACAAGGTATAAAAATTTGCTATTACACTCGGCTTGTCCGTATATTTGCATATCTGTTTAATTTTCAAAGAATATGGCTTAATATAGAAAAACGCCGCGAGCCTCCTGGATTTCGTATAATGAAGGATTGTATTTTATCACGATATGTACGGAAGGTAAAAGGCATTTTTTCGGTGAAATCCACAATGGACAGATGAACTTGTCGCAAATCGGACTTTTCGTGGATAATGAATTGAAAAATCCACAGATACATAATAAACATATAAAGATTCCGATGTATGTTGTCATGCCTAACCATATACATGCGATAATTGAAGTGGAATCGCTTGACTCTGATTATTATGAAAATACTACTGCTTTGTCTGCCGAGATCCGTACACCGAATCCGGCACAGCGTTGTAATCCTGACATGCCACGGCACGTCCCTGCGTTGAGCCGTTATATCAACATGTTTAAAGGTGCTGTTTCGCGCTATGCCGGACGTAATAAACTTGTATTTCAATGGCAAAGCCGTTATCATGACCATCTGATAAGAGGTGCATCGGATGGCAATAAAATAGCGGATTATATAGAAAATAATATAGCAAGATGGAATAAAGACTGCTACAACGACAAGTAGGGACGTGCCGTGGCACGTCTTCAAGTTTAGAGTTGAGTGTTTAGAGCGTCTTCTTGTGTGGGGACGTGTTGTGCGCGTCTGGATCGACGGAGATATAAACAAGGCCGACTGCCCTGACTGGGCAATCGGCCTTGATCGTGTTTGTTTTGTTATTTTTCAGACATGCCGCGGCATGTCCCTGCGTGTTAGTGTTTATCTTACGATTGTTTTGCTGACAGTGTTGCCGCGGCGGACGATACATACGGAGCCGGCTGCCGGACGGTCTATGCGCATACCCTGCAGGCTGTAGAACTCGGCGGGAGCGTCGGCATCGACTGCCACATTGCCGATTCCCGTAGTTGTGTAGTCCTCGGGTGTGATTGGTTCGGCCGTTGCGGCGGGGTTGTCTGCGCTGTATGGATCTTCGCCTTCGGCTACAGCGGGGTTGTGAGCCACGATGTCGTCGATGCTGACGGCACGGACGCGACGAGGAGCCGCAGTCATGGCGGTAGCTTCGGCTTTCTCGTTTACTGCAGGAGCGTTAAGCAGCGGGTAAATGATATTGAAAGCGGCTGAAACAGTGGGTACCGGGCCTTCGCCATGGCCGAAGTCGCTGATATGCAGGGGTAGGCGTCCGGATTCAGCGCAGAGGCGTGCCCAGTCGCCGGCTCCGTAGACATAATTTTCGATTCCACGGAAGATTATGTTGTCGGCGCTGCCGGCGAAGAATATTTCGTCCATAGGCGCAACGTATCCGCCGAATTTGTGCCAGTTTCCTTCGATGGCGCTGTGGGTGCGGCCTTCGATGTCGGCCTTGTAGCCTATGTAGCCGGCTGCGGCGGGCGTTGAGGTGCCGAAGCTGAAGCGGTAGTCGATTGCAAAGTCGTAGACGGTTGTGCCCTCGGGATATCCTGTGGCGTCGCCGAAGAAGAGCATGGTGTGGGCGGCGCTTACGGAGCTGATGGCGGGGAATGCCGTTTCGTCGGAGCTGTAGGCCGGCAGGGCTATCGTGGTGCTTGTACTCTTGTTGCCGCGACTGATTGTAAGTGGTAGTTCAGGTGTTGCGGAGAGAGCGTTGTAGCCATCGACGCTGTATGCGCGGGAGGGTGCTATTGGAGAACCGTCGGCTGTAGCGAATGTTATGCCTTCGATGGCCGGAAGAGTAATGTCGGTGCTGAATGTGTTTATGCGGTCATAGACGGCGGGTGCCGCGCTGTGGTGGCCGAGGTGGCGTTCGTTTGTCAGCGCTTCGATGTCTATAACAGAGAGTGCGGGTATGCTGCTTTCGGCAGAGAGGCGTGGTGTCACAGAGGCTGTTGCGTCGGTCATGTTGAGTGAGGCGAACTCGGCCTGGGTGAGCTTGCCGTATACGGGGGTGGCGCTGAGGGTCAGCGTGTGTGATGCACCGGGACATGCGGCGCTATATGTTGTTTCGCCGAAAGCGAATGGTTTGGCCGAAGGCATCCATGCAGCTTCGGGTGCGGCGAGATCCAGCGTGTAGTCTATCATATCGGCCACGGCGCGTCCGTTGAGGGTGGCATCGGTGGCTGTGGCGGAGAGTGTGAATCCCAGTGCGTCGTCGGCGGTAGCATCCAGAGTGCCTGTTGTAAGGCCGCTGTGTTCTGTAAGCTCGTATACGGCGAGTTCGGAGTTGTTGTTTGAATATTTTATACGGATAAGGTATTTGTGACCTTCTTCTATGTCCATGAGTTTGAGATCGAAATTGGTCCAGTCTGTGACTTGTTTATAAGTCTGGTTCTGTTCGATCTGATACTTATTGCCTTCTTCCCATGTGCCGTTGAATATTATGACATTATTGTTGAAGGTATCCCAGTCGCCTTTTGCGGTGCTGAATTTGATATTGTTCTCGTCGGCGCGGCCGGTATATTCAAGAATATAGAAGCCATTGTCCTGTGTCATGGCTGTGGAATTCTCCGGCGACCATTCGTTGAACTTGCCGACCACGTAAATATCAGCAATCTCTTCTACCCGGACTTTGAAACCGGTGTCTTTGGTGCCGGTGAGGTAGAATCGGTAGCTTTTTCCGGAGTTGAGGCTGTATTTCAGGTTGTTTGCACCCTCTTGCTTTGTCAGAGAGTATTCTTTTCCAAGTTCGATGGTGGTGTTCGCGATACCGTATGCCCACCATCCGGTCTGGCTGCCTGCATACATTCGGCGGAATCCGAACTCGCCGGAAGAGCGGGTGGTGTTTACATCGACGTGCCACAGGCCTTCGCCGTCGTGGATGAGCTTATAGTCGCTGAAGCTGCCTTCGCCGGTCATTATGCTTCCATCGAACTGGCCGTGGAGAAATATGTCGATGCCGCCGTCGAAAGGTTCTACGGAAGCGGCATTGACGGTCAAAGTATTTGTAGCGGTATCAAATGTGATGGTGGTGTTTATCCATCTTTCGCCTTCGTGGATAGAAATGTTGTCGCTGTTGTTGCCTTTTACGAGTGACATTTCGGCGGGATTGCCCGACAGTGATGTTTCAAGGCCTTTTTGTACGCCGTATGTGCCTGTGTCAGTCCAGTCTGCGTCGGAGATCTTGAACTGGCCGAAGAGTTCGGGTATTGTCACCGTCCAGGTTGTACCGTTCTGTTCCATAGGGTAGTCCGTGCCCCAGTTTCCGAGTGTGCCTCGGAAATACAATTGGGCAGAGGCCGATACTGCCGACACGATAAGTGCCAACAGCAGAAAGTAGAATTTTTTCATTTAAGTTAGCTTATAAAGATAAGTAAGAATTGATGATATAGATTCTGTTAAAGTCTTGATGCTGAATCGGAGCCGCACGTAGATTTAAGGTAGATTCAAGGCTTTCGGCTGCCGTTTGGCGGATCGTTGATTGCAAACATAGTGAAAAAATTAAAGCACGATGCAGCTTTAACACGAATTAACACTGACAAGGTGAGGCAAAAGGAGTAGAATAGCAGGTTGATCGGCGCCTGCGGTGCAAGCCAAAATAGTGGTTTCTGGCCGAACGTGCCACGGTATGTCCCTACGTGAAAACCTATATACTCTAAATATCCTCCTCTCCCATGATTACGCGGGGTAGGTCGGTGTTGTCGAGATGACCCGTAAGGGCGTCGACTCCTTTGCCGATGGCAAATACGGGCACGAAGTTGCCCGTGTGGTGTGTGGTCGTGAATCCGAAGCCCGAAGCATCGGCTAAAAGACGGTAGACTTCGACTGCAAAAGCGTTGAAGTTGGCGTAAAGAGTCTTTTGGTCGGCAGAGTTGCGCAAGGCGAAAGTGTCGTTGAAGAGCTGCTGCAGACGGGTTTCGTTTTCGGGACTTACGGTTATGGCGCCGAACAGGCCGAGTTTTTCGCTAAGGTAGTCGCGCATGTCGTCCCAGTTGATATTGCGCCGCGAGCGCAGCATGGCCTTGCATTCTTCGTTGAACGCTTCCTTGCTGATGCGCTGATAGTCGAAGTTGGCGGTGCGGACGTTGTAGGGCAGGCCGTTCGAACCCATTGCGAGTCCGCCGGTGTCGTGGTCGGCGGTGACTATGATAAGAGTTTCGTCGGGATGCTGCAAGTAGAAACTGTATGCCATGGCCAACGCCGAGTCGAAGTTCAGTAGCTCCTTGATTGCTGTGCCGGCGTCGTTGGCGTGAAGGGCATGGTCTATGTTGCCGCCTTCGACCATCATGAAGAAGCGTTCGGGAGAACGTGCTGTCAGGTGCTCGAGGCACGCGCGGGTCATCGTCGGCAGGTCGAGGCGGTCGCCGGCTATGGAGTCGATGGTGTAACCAATGTTCCAGTCGGGAGTGCCGTCGGGATTCAGCAGCAGTACCCGCGCACCGGCATCGGCGAGAGAGTCGAGTCCTTTGCGTCCGCGCAGGGTGTGCCATCCGGCTTCGGCCAGACGTGCTGACAAGTCGGTAGCCTGTCCTTGTTTGTCGCGCAGGCCGCGCAGACCGGCGCCGGCAATGAAGTCATAGCCTGAGGCGGCCATCTGGCAGCCGATGTCGTAGTAGTGCGAGCGGTGCGGCACATGGGCGTAGAAAGCAGCGGGGGTGGCATCGTCGGGTGCCACGGATGTGACCAGTCCTATTCCGTAGCCCATGTCTTTTAGCCGTCGGGCAACGGAGCTGACGGCTACGGTATCGGGATCGACGCCCAGCATGCCGTTGCGGGTCTTGCTGCCTGTCGCCAAGGCGGTGCCTGCGGCGGCAGAGTCGGTTACGGGGCTGTCGGCCGACATGTTGGTGGCCCAACCCTGAAAGGGCATGCGGGTCATTGTCAGAATGCTGTCGGCACCGGCTTGTCGCAGATAAGTTTCGGCGGCTGCCACAGGACCTGGCCCCATGCCGTCGCCTATGAAATAGAATATGTATTTGGCAGGTTCCGCTGCCGCGAGTGCCGCGCTGATTGCGGCGAAAACAAAAAAGAACTTCAGTCGCATGGTGGGAAGGTGGTGTATGGGGTTTATAGAGTTTAGAAAGTTTAGGGAGTTTAGAGAGTTTAAGGAGTTGAGGGAGTTTAAGGAGTTGAGGGAGTTTAAAAAGTTGAGAGAGTTAATGAAGTTGATGGAGTTGAGAGAGTTAATGAAGTTGATGGGGGGGTTAAAGTAAATGTTTGGGGGCGCAAAGAACTATTATTTTAACTTCATTAACTTTATCGACTTCATTAACTTCAACACCCCTGTTTCTACTCCGCTTTCATCACCGCTTCTATTACGCGGCGGTCGTTGGACAGGCGTGGAACCTTGCGCTGTCCGCCGAGCTTGCCTGTGGCTGCCAGCCAGCGGTCGAACTGTCCGGGAGCGGCGTCGGTGATACATAGCCTGTCCAGAAATATGGAGTCGGCCCGTTTGGCCTGATAGTCGGAATTTTCGCGTTGGAGTTCGGTGTCGAGAATGTCGGCGAAAGCCTCGTTGCCGCATGCCGGAGGCGTCGACCATTCGATCAGCCACTGGTGACAGCCGTGGTGTCCTCCGTCGGCATAGATTGGAGCGGCCGTATAGTTTTCGACTGATGCGCCTGTAGCTTCACATGCGCGGGCAAGTGCGGCGTCGGCATTGTGTACCATCAGCTCTTCACCGAAAGCGTTGATGAAGCATCGGGTGCGGCCGGCAATGCGTATGCGCAGACGCGGTGATGTGCTTACGATCTCGACAGTATCTCCCAGCCAGTATCGCATCAGACCGTTGCACGAGCTGATGACGAGGGCGTATATCTGTCCGGCTTCGACGGCCCATGCCGGCAGTGCGGCGGCCGCGGCTTCGGCCATGTCCTCGCGTTCGGCCACGGCCAGCGGTACGAATTCGAAGAATATTCCGGCGTCGAGCAGCAGCAGCATACCCGCATTGTTGTCCTTGCTGTCCTGGACGGCGAAGAAGCCCTCGGAGGCGTTATATGTTTCCAGATAGTGCATTCTCCGAGGATCGGTTAGGGTTGCATACTGGCTGCGGTAGGGTTCGAAGGATATGCCTCCATGGAAGAAAACCTCAAGCCCGGGCCATACGTCGTGGATGTTCGTCGCGCCCGTGTGCTCCAGAATTTTTCGCAGCACGGTCATGAACCACGAGGGCACGCCCGATATGTTCGTTACATTTTCCCGCGAGGCTGCTGCCACCAGCGCCGGCAGTTTTTCGTCCCAGTGAGCCATGAGCGCTGTCGCTTTGTCGGGCACCCGCATCAGGTTGGCTAACGGATTGATGGCTTCGATAAGATTGGCCGACAGGTCGCCTACGCGCACGCCGCGCGGCAGGTCGGCAAGCTCGTTGGCGAAACTGCCGCCGAGTATGAAGCCCTTGCCGGAGAATAAGCGGCTGTCGGGACACATGGCCAGGTAGTGTGCCACGGTGTCGCGGCCGCCGAGGTAGTGATTCTGGCGTAGCGAGGCAGTGGTTACAGGAATGTATTTGCTCTTGTCGCCCGATGTTCCCGACGATTGGGCGAACCGCAGGCAGCGTCCCGGCCAAAGTACGTCGGGTTCGCCGCCGACCATACGCATGACGCGGTCGCGCACATCCTCGTAGCGGCTCACTGGCACGGTGTGCCGGAAAGCCTCGACTGTATCGCGGCATGAGGATAATGTCTTGAAATCAAGCTCCTCGCCCTGGCGGCAACGGGCGCCGTCGTGAAGCAGCATGGCGAGCTGGCGCCGCTGGGCGCGCTCGATGCCGCCGTCCGCTGTCCATTCGCGCGAAGCTTTCACGCGCTGCATGAACCACGGCCTTACAAGGGGTGTAAAATCAATCATAGTTGCAAAAGTAATAAAATTACAACACTTATACCTTAAAAATTGATTATCTTTGACTGCGTGAAAAGTATAGGTATGCAGTGGAATGTCCCTTGCGAAAAGATATTTTAAATAAAAACAGAACGTGAAAACGGTCAAAATCATACGCATCATAGTGTCGCTGGCAGCCATGCTGGCGCCTGCTTTTGCTATTGTGGCAGGCTACGACAGTGTGTTTGCGCGCATGCAGCTGATGATGGCCATTCTTTCGGGTTCGGCGCTGTGGCTGTTGCTGTGGTGTCTTGTAACCTTCATCTACGGACGTATCTATTGTTCTGCCGTATGCCCGCTCGGCACCTTGCAGGATTGCTTTTCCTTTGTTTCACGCCGTTGCGGCAGCCTGCGTCGCGGCTACCGCTACCGTCGTCCTATGCCGCTTATGCGCCTGCTTGTTCTCGCAGCCGTGTTGCTGGCTATGCTTGGTGGTGTTGTCATAGTTCCGGTCATGTTTGATCCGTATACGAGCTATGCGCGCATGGTCAACGAATTCATTGCCACCCCGGCCGGGATTGTTCTGGGGCGTCCGGATGTGCGCTTGTCGCTGGCAAGCTTTGCGGTGGCGTTTATAGAACTTGCCGTTGTCGCGCTTCTTGCCTGGACTCGAGGGCGTCTGATTTGCAATACTGTCTGTCCTGTCGGCACGCTGTTAGGCTTTATTTCGCGCCGCTCGCTGCTTCATGCCGACATAAATACCGATCTGTGTGTCGGTTGTCGCCGTTGCGAGGAAGTCTGCAAGGCCGAGTGTATCGACCTGTCGGTTCCGGCAGTCGATCTCAGCCGTTGTGTGGTGTGTTTCGACTGCATGGCCGTCTGCCCAAATGATGCCATTACTTACCGGAGCGGCCGTCACCGTCTGTCGACGCCTCTGGCTCAGCCTACGGCGATGTTTTCGTCGATGCCCGAATCTTCGGACTCTATTCTGAAGATCGAGAAGTTGACAGAACCGTATACCCGGTGTTCTGAGAAGCCCGGCAGCGCCGAAAAGTCGTAGGATCGCGAATGCTCCACGATTACGATGCTTCCGGGACCAACAAGCCGCGACGACAGTATTTTCGACGGTATTTCGCCGAATCCTTTCATGTCGTAAGGCGGGTCGGCGAACACGATGTCGAAACGCCTCGGACAGTTTGCGATGAACCGCAAGGCATCGCCACGCACGAGGGTGAAGTTATCAGTACCAAGCTCGTCGGCCACTTTCTGGATGAAACGTTGTTGTGTGGGAGCGCGTTCGACAGCCGTCACGCTGCGGCATTCCCTTGAAAGAAACTCGAAACTGACGGCTCCTGTACCGGCAAAAAGGTCGAGGGCATCTTTGCCCTCGAAATCGACTATGTTTTCGAGTACGTTGAAGATATTCTCCCGGGCGAAATCGGTTGTAGGCCGCGCCGTGATGTTTGCCGGGACGTCGAAGCGGCGTCGTCCGAATTTTCCTCTTATTATTCGCATAAAGGTAATATTACAAGTGGGAATGGTGCGTCGACGGCGTCGCGGCCTGCGCGGAACAGTGCCGACGGGAATATTACAGGCATCACATAAGTCGCGAACCGGCGCAATGACTGTGTCAGATTTTCGCGCAATGTGCTGTCGCCGCATAGCATGAACTGGTCGCCGGCGGTATCCATGCCGGCATCGCGTGCTGCCGCCAGTACGTGGTATGTTACGTCTTCCATGTTGTCGAATGTCAGGCTGGAAACGCTTGCCGGTCTTCCGTCAGAACGGAAAAGCATGATATCGGCTCTGTTTTGTCGGCTGCCTTTGCTCAGATGTACATAGGCTTTGGATGTATTCCCGGCTGCTGTTTTTGCCCCGAAATATTGCAACATGGGGGTAAGATGGTGCCTGAGCGACGGGTTGCGGAACGTTCGGGCTATGAAGCGGTCGATGTTTTCGTCTATGGCCCAGGTCACGCAGGCGCCTGCAACCGAGGGAGTGTCGGCATGGAGCGCTGCGTTGTACTCCTCGTCGGGGCTGTCGGCCGCCGTAAGTCCTGCAAGACGGCATGCTGCCTCAACGGTGTCGGTGTCGGAGGCTATTTCGGAAGGGAGAAGAGTGAATCGTTCCGTGCACACCACGCAGTCCACCCGTCCGAAATCCGACAACAGGAAAGGATGTGAATAAACCGCATCTTCAAGTGCTTTTTCCTTGTTTGTTGCCGATTGGTCGAGCGCTATTCGTATATGGCGCAACGACGAATCCTCGACGGTGGAATATATAACAGCCGACAGGGCCTCGCTGTCGATCATCAGAGTCAGGCGCCATAGGCGGGGACGCTCTTTCGCGTCCGGCGGTACTATATCGCAATCCTCGCGCGGTCCATATATATAGGAATCGGTCTTTGCCGGCTTATCAGCTTCGTTTTTGAAATCGTTCATAGATGAAAACATTGTCATGCCACTGCAAAAATACGAATAAGTCGAGAGCAAAGCCAAATTTATTTGGTCTTTGCCGAGCGAGAGTATTTAAAGCGACAGTCAAAAATACGAATAAGTCGAGAGCAAAGCCAAATTTATTTGGCTTTGCCGAGCGGAGGGTATTAAATTTTGAAAGGATTTAGAAGCGAAATTGGAAGATTTAGACTTGTAGGGACATGCCGTGGCATGTCTGAAAGTGCGACAGTGATAAAATTATTCCGCTTACTGTCGCATCATTTTGCGACAAAAGAGAAAGAATTGTGTTCGGTAGTATACTAAAGTATCATACTCCGGTGATTCTATCTTTTCACCGCTTTACGCCTTGTTTGTCAGGATGTTGTGCGGATTCTTGTAGCAATATATTCGGGCTGTCTATTGTGAATGGATGTTAAATACATGTTTTTAAGCATAGATTTGTATGAAAAAATTTGGATAATACGGAATGGAGGTGTAATTTTGCACTCGCTTTCGG
>CAJUKD010000008.1 GCA_910587235.1 uncultured Muribaculaceae bacterium | reverse complement strand
GCCATAAAAACATTGCCTTGCCGGATCTGTTAAAAGATGTCTGAGAAATATTTTGCCGTCGCATCCGTGCAATCAGGGCTTATCTTTGTAGCACTCCATCCAACTCTCTAATCTCTACACTCTAATCTTTAATCTCTTATCTAAACTCTAAATTCAACATGCGAAACATTACAGAGATCATTATCCATTGTACGGCCACTCCTGCCGGCCGCAGTGTCGGTGTGGCCGATATAGACCGCGAGCATCGCCGCCGCGGTTTCAGGTGCATAGGCTATCATTATCTCGTGGAGCTTGACGGCCGGGTCTGTGCCGGCAGAGCCGAGTCTGAAATCGGAGCGCATTGTCTGGGGCATAATGCTTGCTCCATAGGAGTCGCTTATGCAGGCGGCCTTGATTCTGCCGGACGGCCGGCAGACACGCGTACGGATGCGCAGCGCCTTGCTTTGCGTGGGCTTGTCGGTGAACTTTGCCGCCGTTATCCGAAGGCTTCGGTTCACGGCCATCGTGAATTCGCCGCAAAGGCGTGTCCGTGTTTCGATGCCGCTGCCGAATATGGCGCTTTGCAGAAAGGGGGTGTGACGCAATGACTCCAGGACGTAAATTTATGCTTGCCGTGCTTGTAGGGCTTGCAGCGGGAGCGTGCCATACGCGGCGTCCGTCGGTGGTGTCGCAGGCGCGAAGCTCGGGTGTGACAGCCGACAGCACGTCTGTCGCTGCATCGGCTTCATCTGTGTTGCGGCACAGTTCCGGAGCCGCGCTGTCGGCATCGTCGGCCATTGAGTTCGACAGCGTGTGTCTGACTATCAGCGCGCGGCGTCTGAGCCTTGGCGGCGGAGCTGTCCTTTCGCAAATATCGGAGTCGGCGGGCATTGCTGCCGACAGCGCTGCAGCTACGGTCGTAAACACCGCCGATGTGGAAACGGAAGCTGCCGCAGCGCCTCAGGAAAAAGGACGATGCGGCAGTCGCCGGATAGTTTATGTGCTTTCAGGACTCGGTCTGCTTTTGTTCATTCTTTTGGTGCGGAGGCCGCTCCTCCGTCTTTTTTCTTTCCGGGGCGTCCTCTGAAGCGGCGACGTCTGCCTGACGAGGATTTCTCTTTGGCCTCCGGTGCTTTGGCTGTTTCTTTCCCGCTGCTTTTGCTGCGTGCGCCTCCGTTTTTTCCTTTATTTCCTAGGCGTGATTTGTTTCCGCGTCCGCTGCCCTGACGGCGTTCGGGACGGTATTCGGGAGTTTCGCCTATTTCGGCGGGAATCTCTTCCTTGCGTACTTCGTAGCCCAGGAATTTTTCAATTTGGCCGAATTTTGCCTGGTCCTTGGGTCCTACGAGGGTTACGGCCATGCCGTCGCGGTCGGCGCGCGCCGTGCGGCCTATGCGGTGGACGTAATCCTCGCATGCGCGGGGCACGTCGTAGTTGACAACCATCGTGATGTCGTCGAAGTCTATGCCGCGCGAAAGGATATCGGTGGCCACGAGAACGTCGACGCGGCCGGCGCGGAAATCGAGCATCACCTGATCGCGGGCGTCCTGTTCGAGGTCGGAGTTTATTTCGGCGGCCTTGAATCCTGAGCGCCGCAGGGTGCGTGCCAGATCGCGGACATTGAGTTTTGACGATGCGAATACGATGACACGTTCGGAGTTGACTTCACGGAGCAGGTGTTTCATTATGGCCGCTTTCTGGGCGTCGTGACAGATGTAGGCCGACTGGGCTATCTTGTCTGTCGGTCGCGAGACGGCGATTTTCACCTCGGCGGGGTCGCGCAGGATAGCCGATGCCAGCTGCTGTATGCGCGGAGGCATTGTAGCTGAAAACATCAGTGTCTGGCGCTCGCGGGGCAGCTTTGTGGCAATCTGCATTATGTCGTCGTAGAAGCCCATGTCGAGCATACGGTCGGCTTCGTCGAGGATGAAGTATTCCACTCCGGAAAGATCGACGTAGCCCATCTGCATGTGAGCCAGCAGGCGTCCGGGAGTTGCTATGACTACGTCGGCTCCTTCTTTGATGGCTCTCTGCTGTGCGGCGAAAGTGGCGCCGTCGGTGCCGCCGTAGATAGCCGTGGAGGTGACGGGTATATAGTATGAGAATCCTTCCATCTGGCGGTCGATCTGCTGGGCGAGTTCACGGGTCGGAGCCATGACGATGCAGCTCACGCGGTCGGATGTGGGCTTGTCGGCGAGCATGTCGATGACGGGCAGGAGGTAGGCCGCCGTTTTGCCCGTTCCGGTCTGGGCCACGGCTATTATGTCGCGTCCTTCGAGTACGAGTGGTATTGACTGTTCCTGTATTGGAGTGCAGTTGTCGAATCGCATGGCATCGAGGGCGTCGAGGATGTCGTCGCTCAGGTCGAGTTCGTCAAATCTCATAATGCGGTGTGGAATTTCGTGAGAATGATTACGCCTGCAAATTTACGCATTTTGAGGCTATTTGCCAAAGAAGAGGCGCATATATGCTTCAGTGGTTTCGGCGGGTGTGTGTACCACCGATTCGGCAAGTTTCCGGCAAGCCGCGCGCCTGCTGCTGTCGCGGTGTGCCGCTTCGGCCAGACGTATGGTTTCGCGGGCGAGTGCGGAGGTGTCGCCTGTGCCGACAATGGCGGCGGAATCGGGCTGGCCGGCGATGTCTTCGGCCGCAGCTGCGGAATCGTAGGTGACCACGGGCGTGCCGCAGGCAAGAGCCTCGATCTTAGTCATGCCGTAGCTTTCGGCGTAGGTGGGATTGACAAATACGTCGGAAGAGGCATAAAGGATGGCCATGCTTGCCGGCGACGTTATGTGGCCGAGTCCTTCGATTCCGATGCCGAGTTTTCGGGCTTTTCGTGGGGAAAGGCCGGCTACCCTCATGCGATAGCCGGCAGGCAGACGATGTCGCAGCTCAACGAGGTCGTACAGCCCTTTGGCCGAAGTCCAGACCGCGGCTGCGGCCAGTACGGTCGGAGCGCCTGAGGGGGATGCCGCTCCGGGGTTGAAGCATTCGGTGTCGACGGGGTTGTGTATGACAGTGCGGGGATATTCTGCGAGCACCGATGCGCCGACTTCGGAGTCGAGCCATCGGCTGACGGCTACAATTTCCACTCCGGGCAGTCCGGACAGATCGCGGCGCTTTCGTTCGAAGGCGGCGGCGACACTCCCCGGGAACCATGATGCCGGATAATTGCGCCGCATGGGGCACTTTCCGCGGCACCCTTCGTCGTCGGCCCAACGTCGGCATCCGGTAGCGCTGTACCATGCGCAGTGCCCGGTGTAGGCCCAGGTGTCGTGGAGTGTCCATACGGTGCGCATGCGTCCGGCGCGCGAGCGTATCCATGCCGCGAGTGTCGGACGGTGGATCCAGTAGCCGTGGATGTTGTGCAGATGCAGGATGTCGGGGTCGAAGTCATCCATCTGCTTCAGGAAGCGACGGGTCGATGCCGCAAGCAGCGGCGATGCGTCGCCGTGGCGGTCGAAGAGTCGTGTGGCGGCTACGTCGGATAATATCGTCGCCGTCGTGGCGGGGCAGCGCAGCGCCCGCCACGACGCTTCAGGCGTCGGCGGGGCAGCGCAGCGCCCTCGGGCGTGGATGCCGGCATCCACGCCCGAGGGCGGACAAGGGCCTCTTCCGAATCCGAATACGACGTCGTGACCTGCTCCGGCGGCTGCCGAGGCCACTGTGGCGGCGAGCCGGCCGGTGCTGCCTCCGGCTGTCGTGTTCAGGATGAGGATACGGTGACGACCCAATTTATTTACGTGCGGCGGCTACGTAGCCGAGGGCTTCGCGGCATTTGTCGCTTATGTAGTCCCAGTCGGCGGCTGCTATTTTATCTTTCGGGAAGAGTTTGGAACCCATGCCGACGCAGTAGACTCCTGCGCCGAACCATGCTTTGATGTTTTCCTCGGTGGGTTCCACACCGCCGGTCACCATCAGTTTCGACCAAGGCATGGGAGCCATAAGGCCTTTGACGAATTTCGGGCCGAGAACATCGCCGGGGAAGACTTTGCAGAGGTCACAGCCTGTTTCTTGTGCAGCTCCGATTTCCGACACTGTGCCGCAACCGGGAGTGTAGGGCACCAGACGGCGGTTGCAGACGCGCGATACTTCGGCGTTGAAAAGCGGCCCTACAACGAAGCAGGCGCCGAGCTGAATGTAGAGTGCGGCGGTGGCGGGATCTACGACCGATCCTACACCGAGTGCCAGTTCGGGACATTCGGTGGCGGCGAATTTTACCAGTTCTCCGAATATCTCGTGGGCGAAATCGCCGCGGTTGGTGAACTCAAAGGCGCGGACGCCTCCGGCGTAACATGCTTTGACTACCTGTCGGGCCACTTCGAGGTCTTTGTGGTAGAACACGGGCACCATGCCCGTGGATCCTATTTTGGCCATTACGGCCTGTTTGTCGAATCTTGCCATGATGAGGTTTTTGGGTTTATGGTTTAAAGTTTAGGGTTTAGGTGGGATAAATGTCTGCGAGTGCTTGTCCGCTAATAAATTCTATACTAAATCTTAAGCTCTCAACTCTAAACCCTTAAACGTTAAACTTTAAACTGTTTATTTTCAATGATGCGTCTATCGTTGTACGCGTCCGTTGGCGTTGCCTCCGGCGAGGGCCTCCACTTCGGCTTCGCTTACAAGGTTGAAGTCGCCGTTTACGGTGTGTTTCAGTGCCGATGCGGCTACGGCGAATTCCAGCGCCTCGCTCTGGGTGGCTTTTGTGAGCAGGCCGTGGATAAGGCCGCCTGAGAAGCTGTCGCCGCCGCCTACGCGGTCGATGATGGGATCGATGTCGTAGCGTTTGCTCTGATAGAATTCCTTGCCGTCGTAGATCATGGCCTTCCAGCCGTTGTGGGTTGCCGAGAAGGATTCGCGCAGTGTCGACACGACGTACTTGAATCCGAATTCCTTCATCATGGCGGCGAAGATGCCTTTGTAGCCTTCGGCGTCGGTGTTGCCGCTTTCGACATCGGCGTCGGGTTTGAATCCAAGGCAAAGTTCGGCGTCTTCCTCGTTGCCTATGCAGACGTCGACGTACTTCATCAGCGGGCGCATTACGGACTGTGCTTTTTCGCTTGTCCACAGCTTTTTGCGGAAGTTTAGGTCGACGCTGACGGTCACACCGTGGCGTTTGGCGGCCTCGCATGCCAGACGGGTCAGCTCGGCGGCTTTGTCGGAGATGGCGGGGGTGATGCCGCTCCAGTGGAACCAGTCGGCTCCTTCCATGATGGCGTCGAAATCGAAGTCGGACGGGTCGGCTTCGGCTATGGCTGAACCTGCGCGGTCGTAGATTACTTTTGAGGGGCGCATGGAAGCTCCGGTTTCGCAGTAGTAGATGCCCACGCGCGCGCCTCCGCGGGCTATGGCTTCGGTGTGCACACCGTAGCGGCGCAGAGCGTTGACTGCGGCCTGACCGATTTCATGTGCGGGCAGTTTGCTGACGAACCAGGCGTCGTGGCCGTAGTTGGCACAGCTTACGGCTACGTTGGCTTCACCGCCGCCCCAGATTATATCGAAGTTGTCGACCTGGACGAAGCGCTTGCTTGCGACCGGAGAAAGGCGAAGCATGATTTCGCCGAGTGTTACTATCTTGCTCATGGTCTGTTTGTTTGGAGTTTATAGGAGAAAGTGCGTTATGCGTTTTTTGTAAGAGTACAAGTTTATAGACTGTCGACTAATTTTATCGCATCGACGTAGCGGGCGATGCCTTCGGCGACGCGTTTGGCGTCCTGCATCGCATGGACTACCGTGGCGGGACGGTTGGTGACGTCGCCGCCGGCGAAAACGCCGCGGCGGGATGTCATGCCGTAAGGCGATTCGCGGGTGAGCACGTAACCGTGGTTGTCGACGTCTATGCCGTCGGTCGATGACACGATACGTGCCGCCGGCGCGCTTCCCACGGCCAGGATGAGGCGGTCGAGAGGCATATCGGTTCGTGTGCCGTCGCATTCGACAGTCACTTGTCGCAGACGGTTGCCTTCGCCGCCTTCGATGTTGATCACGGAGCTGTTCCACATGAACCGCACTCCTTCGGCCACAGCGTCGTCGTACTCGGCGCGAAGGGCGCTCATACGGTCTATTCCGCGGTGGTAGATGACGCTTACTTCCGCGGCACCCATGCGTATGGCTGTGCGTGCGGCATCGATGGCGGTGTTGCCGCATCCTATGACTGCCACTTTGTCGCCTTCGCCGATGACGACTTCCTCGCGGCCTATAAGCCCTGACTGGTACAGGCTTACGCGGCGCAGGAACCAGATGGCCTGCCGCACGCCGGGATGGTCGATGCCGGTGATGTCGAGTTTCTTGGGGCGTCCGGTTCCGGTGCCCATGAAGATGGCGTCGAAACCGCGGGCGAAGAGGTCGTCGACGGTGAATGTGCGTCCGATGGTAGTGTTGAGGTGGAAAATCACGCCGAGATTCTCGATTTTTCTGATCTCGCGGCGAACGACTTCTTTCGGAAGGCGGTATTCCGGTATGCCGAATGTCAGAACGCCTCCCGGTTCGCTTTCCATCTCGAATATCTGTACGGCGAAGCCCTGACGCGAGAGGTCGCCGGCGATTGTCAGTCCTGCGGGTCCGCTGCCGATGACGGCCACGCGGCCACGGCTCTTTTCGGGGATGGCTTCGTGGCTCAGCCCGGCCTCGCTGTCGAAGTCGGCAACGAAGCGTTCGAGTTTGCCTATGTGTATTGCCTCGCCTTTGCGGGCGAGCACGCAGTTGCCCTCGCACTGGCGTTCGTGGCCGCACACGCGGCCGCAGACTGCCGGAAGATTGCTGCGGTTGTTTATTATCTTCATGGCGTTGCCGAAGTTGCCTTTGGCAAGTTCGGCGATCCAGTCGGGGATGTCGTTGCCTATAGGGCATCCTTTTCGGCATCCGGGCACTTTGCAGTGGAGGCAGCGCTGCGCCTCGCGTATGGCCTCGGGCAGCGTGTAGTTCTCTGAAACTTCCTTGAAGTCGTCGGACATTTCTATCGTTGATGGTTTATAGTTTAAAGTTTACGGTTTAGGTTTTTAAATTTATACGACAAAAAGATGTCTTAAACTCTAAACCTTAAACTTTAAACCCAAAACATTTATGTTTACTTCATTTCAAGGTATGTGACTTTGTCCATGTCGCCGTAGTCGAGGTTCTCGCCTCCCATGCCCCAGATGAACATGTAGTTGGAGGTTCCTGCGGCGGCGTGGATCGACCATTCGGGCGACATTACGGCCTGTTCGTTGTGGAGCCAGATGATGCGTTCTTCCTGCGGCTCGCCCATGAAGTGGCAGATGGCATTTCCTTCGGGCACGTTGAAGTAGAAGTAGCATTCGACGCGGCGGTCGTGGGTATGGGCGGGCATGGTGTTCCATACCGAACCGGGCATCAGCTCGGTCAGCCCCATCTGGAGCTGGCAGGGACCTTCTTCGAGCACGTTGTTGACGATAAGCTGGTTGATGACGCGGTCGTTGCTTTCTTCCATCTTGCCGGCTTTGAAGCTGTTGGCCTTTATGGATCCTTTGCGGCCGTCGATGGTGACGAGCTGGGTCTTGTATGCCTTGTGGGCCGGAGTCGAGTTGATGTAGAATTTGGCGGGGTTGGCATTGTCCTTGCTGCGGAATGTCACATTGCGTTTTCCGCGGCCGACGTAGATGGCGTCCTTGAAGTGTAGTTCGTAGTCTTTGCCGTCGACGCTGACTATGCCGTCGCCGCCGATGTTGATCACGCCCAGTTCGCGGCGTTCGAGGAAGTACTCGGCTTTGAGCGGTTCGATGGTTTCGAGTGCGACGGTTTTTCCTACGGGTATCACACCGCCGTAGATGATGCGGTCATAGAGCGAGTATGTCAGGTTGATTTTGTTCTGCTCCATGACTTTGGGCATCATGAAGTGCGAGCGTAGCTGTTCGGTGTCGTAGTGCTTTACGTCGTCGGGGTGGCATGCGCGGAGCACCGAGTATTCTGTCTGAGCCTGTGCCGACACGACGGCGGCACAGGCTATTGCGAGGCTTATGATTGTCTTTTTCATTGTTATGTGATGTGTTTGGTGTGAATATTTGTTTGCCGTGGGGATTATGCGGCGTTTTGTCCGGCGATGCGTCGGCGGTTCCATACAACCAGAGCTATGGCTCCTATGGCGAGTATGCCTGCGCCTATATAGCGGAGGCTGTGGCAGCATTGGAAGATGATCCAGGCCAGGGGACTTCCGGCGAAGTCGAGGCTCCCTCCGAGGAAGCCTTCGGGGATGGCGACGGCTGCGTCGCCGGTATTGGCATAGACGTCGTGGGCGGCGCTTGTGAAGAACGGAGCCATGTTGGTCACCATCAGCAGTGCCAGAACGATTACCACGAGTCCGACAATGAAGGTCTTGACGACATTGCCTTTGGTGTAGGGAAGCACCAGAGGAAAGACGTAGAACATGCCGGCCAGAGATGCCAGAGGCAGGAATTCATTGCCGGGAAGGACTACAGCCAGTACAAGGGTGACGGGTATGAGCAGGAGCGACACCACCAGAGTGGTGGGATGGCCTATCACCAGTGCGGGACTCATGCCTATGCTCAGCCCCTGTGCGCCTTTGAAGCGGCGTGCTATCAGCTCGCGTGTGGCGTCGGAAATGGGCTTGAGGCCTTCGATGAACAGGGCTGTCACTCGCGGTATGAGTTCCATCACGGCGCCCATCTTGATGCCGAGTCCGAGGATATAAGGAGTCTTGTCGACAAGTTCGCCTCCTGAGGTGCAGGTGAGGCAACCGATGACAATGCCGACTACCACACCGAGGAAAAGGGGTTCGCCCATTATGCCGAAGCGTTTCTTGAGGCCTTCGGCGTCGATTTCGAGGCGTTCCATGCCGGGAATCTTGTCGAGAGCTTTGTTTATGCCCCAGGCGAAAGGTACGAATCCCGCGCAGAATGGCTGTGGAATGGATATTCCTTCCATTCCGTTATAGAAGCTCTGGAATTTCGGGGCGGTGATGTCGGCTATGATCAGGGTGATGATGTAGCAGATTATGGCAGCGAAGAATCCCCAAAGGAGGGAGTCGCTGGCAAAGTAGACGACGGCGCCAATGAAGGCGAAGTGCCAGTAGTTCCACAGGTCGATGTTGACCGTGCGTGTGCCGCGCAGGAAGAGCAGTAGCAGGTTCACACCCAGACATACGGGGATGATAAAGGCGCCGACGGCGGTGTTGTAGGCCACGGCTGCCGCTGCCGGCCATCCCATGTCGAATACCTGTAGCTGCAGGTCGTAGATGCCGACTACGGCGTTGAGTGCCGGGCCGAGCGCCGAGGTGAGCAGGGCGGTGACGATGCTGAGTCCGACGAAGCCGACGCCGACTTTCAGGCCTGACATCAGCGATCGGTTGAAGTTGAGGCCTATACATAGCCCGAGGACTGTGAATATCAGCGGCATCATCACCGCCGCTCCCAGGCCGATTATGTAGGAAAAAATCTGTTCCAAGTTGAGTTTGGTTAAGGTGGTAGTTGAAGAAGTAATAAGTTTATAAAGTTAAAATAATGGATTCTGCTATTTATTCTGTTCTTTAAGGAAATTGTGATAACCGCGAATCAAACGTTCGGTTTCTTCAATTATAGGTCGGATCGACTCATTGTCGTTTGATGTTATAAAACCAAGGTCTTCCGCTAAAATCAATTGGCACGTCACTTCCATTAATGACCCGTAGGCTATATTGCAGAAATGTATTTTTTCTTTAGTTGAAATCCGGCCGGCACCTTCGGCAATGTTAGAGGAAATCGAAATTACAGCCCTACGTAATTGAGCCGACAGGCAGCTTTTCTCGTCTGTTGGAAAGTTGCGAACTAATTTGTAGATGGCTTTTACCAGTATTCTCGATTTTTTCCAAGCTTCCAGCCGTTCAAATCCGAATTCCATTGAAGAGCCTATTATTTTAACTTTTTAAACTTTTATAAACTATAAGACTTCGGACTTCCTTCTCCCGGTCATTTCGGTTGTTTGCCGATGTAGGCGAGGATGCCGCCGTCGACGTAGAGAACATGACCGTTGACGAAATCGGATGCGTCGGAAGCCAGGAATACGGCAGGTCCCATCAGGTCCTCGGGTGTTCCCCAGCGGGCTGCGGGAGTCTTGGATATGATGAAGCTGTCGAAGGGATGACGGCTGCCGTCGGGCTGGCGTTCGCGCAGGGGAGCGGTCTGTTCGGTGGCTATGTAGCCCGGACCTATGCCGTTGCACTGTATGTTGTGTTCGCCGAATTCTGAGCAGATGTTCCGGGTGAGCATTTTCAGACCGCCTTTCGCTGCGGCGTAGGCGCTGACAGTTTCGCGTCCCAGCTCGCTCATCATCGAGCAGATGTTTATGATTTTTCCGTGGCCTTTGCGTATCATTCCGGGAATCACGGCTTTTGCGCATATATAGGGAGCGACGAGGTCTACGTCGATTACACGGCGGAAGTCTTCGACGTCCATTTCTTCCATAGGTATGCGTTTTATTATTCCGGCGTTGTTCACAAGGATATCGATGGTGCCTACCGTAGCTTCGATGTCGGCCACCATGGCACTCACGGCTTCTTCATCGGTGACGTCGCAGAGATATCCTTTGGCATCGATGCCTAGTTCTTTGTAAGCCTTTAGTCCGCGGTCTACCGTTTCCTGACGCGAGCAGTTGAAAACGATTTTGGCGCCGGCTTCGGCAAAAGCCTGTGCGATGGCAAGTCCTATGCCGTAGGCGGCACCTGTGACCAGAGCCACTTTTCCTTCAAGAGAGAAGTTTACCATTGTAGTGTGATTTTAATAGGTTTTAATTGTCAGAGTGTTCGGATTTGTCGATTTCGGAGAGAGCGTAGACGTATGCTCCGACCGATATGGCTTTCGATGCGCCGAGTTTCGACACGATGACGCCTGTGCGCTTCATCGGATCGTAGTCGACGTATGTGTTGGTGCCGTAGACGGCCAGCGGGCGTGATGCTCCGGCCACGAAACGGGCGAATTCGTTTTCGTCGTCGAGGTCGAATACTTCAGTCTGCACGCGACGGACCGCTTCACCGCCGACGGTATGCAGTTCCGAGCGCAGTTCCCGTATCAGTGCGGGTTTGATGTACTTCATCGCGCCTGTAAGACCTCCGCCGACGACTATCAGCGAGTCGGTCAGTGTGGCGGCTGTGGCGAAAGCGTCGCCGGCTATTTCGCCGAATAGTTCGAAAGCCTTTACGGCGGCGTCGCGGTCGCCTTCTCTGAGGTCTTCGGCAATGAGGAATATGTCGTAAGGCGTAAGTTCGTGGGCTGTGTCGCCGCTGAGCCGGCCGTATTCACGGCGGATAGCGCGTATCGAAGCACCTTCTTCGGCTATTATGTCGGGATTGTGCTTGTGGCGCAGACAGAATGTTTCGACACATGAGTTGTTGCCCAGGTTAAGTTCGCCGTTGACAACAGAACCTATTCCGAGTCCGGTTCCGAAGGTATAGCCGAGGAGGTTGCGGTAGTGCCGTTTTCCTCCCATGGCTTTGATGCGGGCATTGATTTCGGGCAGGGCGCCGGCGTTTGCTTCGCCGAAAGCGAAAAGGTCGCCGTCGTTGTTGATGAATACCGGTATGCCGAAACGCTGCCGCAGGAAGGGACCGAGAGCCACGCCGTCGCGGAAAGAGGGGAAGTTAGGCAGATAGCCTCCTATGATTCCCGCGCGGTAGTCGGCCGGTCCTGGAAAGGCGAAACTTATTGCCACAGGGGCACTGTCAAGACGGGAGATTATTTCTTCGAAGCCGCGCACCATGGTGGCGAGGCAGCGGTCGAGGTTGTCGGAGTTCGAGGGGTATGTTACAGGCTCCACGATGAATTCGCATCCGCGCATGGCGCTGAAAACGAAGTTGGTGCCGCCGGCGTCGAGGGTTATGACTGTCCTGCTGTCGTTTTTATACATGGGATCGTTTTTTTGCAAAGTTAGTTTTTCACGGTTTTGACGGATGCAATAAAATTGTAAATTACTGCACGTGGACTGTCACCAGACTGCCGTTTCCGTCGATTTCCACTTCTTGTACGGATGCGGGTATAAGAGCCGTGCATCCTTGCGGAAGTTCGACCGTTTCGCCTCCTGCGGGTGTAAGTGTCAGGTGCCCTTCGGTTGCTATGGCGATGGTGAATGAGTCGCGTCCGGAAAGGTCGAGCGTTGTTTTGGAGGCTATGCCTGTCACTTCGGTGGTGAAGTAGGGACAGCTTTGCAGGCATTGTGTCCGGCCGGCGACAGGCAGTATGCGCGGTGTTTCGCAGTCGTCTGCTATGTCGTTGAAGTCGATTGCGCCGACTGATTCCTCGATGTGCAGCTGGCGCGGATTGCCTTGGGCGTCGCGTCGGTCGTAGTCGTAGATGCGGTATGTTATGTCGGAGGCTTCCTGAATTTCGAGTACGAAATTGCCGCGGCCTATGCTGTGGATGCGTCCTGCGGGCAGGAAGAATACGTCGCCCTGACGGGTGTCGTGGCGGCGCAGGCTGTCGATTATGCTGTTGTCGGCCACGGCGCTACGGAAACTGTCGGCATCGAGTCGGCGGGAGAATCCGGCGTAGAGGTATGCGCCTTCTGCGGGGAGAATGCTGTACCACATCTCGGTCTTGCCGAGCGAGCCGTTATGGCGTCGGGCGGCAAGGTCGTCGTCGGGGTGAACCTGTACGGAGAGGTCGTCGGTAGAATCGATGAATTTGATTAACAGCGGGAACCGTCCGCCGCAGGCTTTCATCAGCCATGCACCCATAATCTCGTCGCCGTGGTCGGCTATCAGACTGTTCAGCCCGATGCCTTTGAACGGGCCTTCGGCCACTACAGATTCGTTGCCTTCCATAGGCGACAGTTCCCAGCTTTCGCCTACGTGGTCGCCTTGCGGTGCTATGCCTTTGAAGCGGGCTATGCGCTGTCCGCCCCAGATTACGGATTTGAATATTGGTTCAAATTTCAGTATTGCGTTCATTTCGGATCAGTTCTGTATTTTTATTTTAAGCGGATTCCTGCGGGTTTCGGCGAAATTCTGAAGATATGACGCCCATTCCTCAGGAGTGTTTATTTCTTCGCGGTTCCAGGCGAATCCCCAGTAGTAATCAAGAGTGTCGGCTGGGCTTATTGTAGATGTAGCCAGTATGTGGCCGGCGGTTTCGGTGTTGCCGTCGAATCCTTCGGGACGGACTGCGCCGAGGAGGGCGCGGCCGTTGTCGGGACCCTGTGTCGGATCAGAATAGGCTATATAGTCTGTGGCTGTTATTGCCGGAAAATCGTCGCGTCGGGGGAAGCCTGTCGCTATTACTGTCTGCGGTGCTGTCAGGCCGTCGTACCATACCATGCAGCGGTTGAGGCGGCTGCCGGCATCGAGGCTGATGATGCGGTGCTCGGTCACGGCGCTGTCGGTGCCTATGGCGCGGGGGGCGAAGTCAAGACGGGCGGTGAAACGCAGTGGGCCGCGGTCAATAATCTCCACATTTTCATAGCACCACGGGAAATTAAGGGTGTCGTTCGCCAGCGGAGCGGCAACTCCGGCGCCGAGTGTCGGCCCCACGGCATAGCAGTCCATGCCCAGACCGTGGTCGATGTGATAAGAGATGGATTCGATGAATTTTTCGGCGAGAGCAGGGTCGATAGCGCGCAGAGAGTCGGCCTTGCGCCATGTCGCCGGGTCGGTTTCGGGTCCGTAAAGGTTTTCGAGCACGGGGCGTTCGCTGCGGTGCTTGAAGAAAATGTCGTAGCCGAACGCGCGTTCGCCTTTGCGCTGTGTGGCCGGACCGTAGGCACGGAATCCCTGCAGTTCGTTCTCCCATGCGAGGTCGTCGGCACGCTCGGGATATACACGGCCGGTGACTATGTCGGGGTATACGGCTGCGGTGTCGGATGCCTCGACGGTGTAGGTGACGGATGCTCCTGCGGGTACGTCGGCACGGAAAATCAGCATTGAGTCAGCTGTGAGCTGCGATGCTGTCTCGCGGCCTTGGGCGTCGCGCACGATCCATGCTTCTCCGGGGAGAGTACGGGCATCGATTCCGACCATTTCTCCTGTGCGGTCGAGCGCGGATTCATTGATTATTTCGATTCCGGTGGAATTTTTGTCCGCGCAGGCTCCGCAGGCAAAGAGCACGCCGCCCAGAGCGGCAATACAAAGACGGTTCATGGTTTCTGATATTTCGCTGTTAAGAGATTCATCGGCAAAGTTAACATTTTTTGCCGGAATACCATTCAGCGTCGTGCCAGAATGCCTTGTCCGGCATTCAGACGTCGAAGTCGCAAAAGAGCTTCGATGTAATAGTAATCGGCATAGATGATGGACGCGTCGATTTCGCTTCCGGCCGGTTTGTGTCCTGTTGAATGGTCGAGGAATGATGTGCGTGCGTCGCCCGAGCGGTATTTGTCGGAACTGAGGTTTGCGAGCATGGTGACTGCGGCATTCCTGTAGCGTCGGGCATCGGCCGGGGACACGTAGTTCTGCAGTTCGAGCAGGGCGGAGGCCACGATGCCGGCAGCTGAGGCGTCGCGCGGAGCGGCGGGAATTTCGGGGTCGTCGAAGTCCCAGTACGGCACCATGTCGTCGGGCAGACGGCTGAGGTAGACGTCGGTCACCTTACGTGCGAAGTCGAGGAAGCGTGGATCGCGAGTTTCGCGGTACACCATTGTGTAGCCGTACACTGCCCATGCCTGTCCGCGCGCCCATGTCGAGCTGTCGGAGTAGCCCTGATGTGTCATGCCCTTTATGAATTCTCCGCTGTCGGGGTCGTAGACAGCCACGTGGTAGCATGTGCCGTCGGGACGGAAGTGATACTTCATGGTTGTTTCGGCGTGTTTTACGGCTATGTCGTAGAGCCGGCTGTCGCCGCCGTTGCGTGCCGCCCAGAAGAGCATTTCCAGATTTATCATGTTGTCCATGATGGTGTTGTGCCCTCCGAGCATCTCTACATTCCGGGGCCATGACAGGATTGTCCCGACGCGGGGATTGAACAGGGTGGCCAGAGTGTCGGCCGAAGCAAGGATTATTTCCTTGAAACGGCTTTCTCCCGTGATCCGGTATGCGTTGCCGTAACTGCAGAACATCAGGAAGCCGAGGTCGTGGTCGAAGGCCGGTCTGTGAGCCAGATATCCGAGAGAAGAGGTGAATCGTTCGGCCTCTTCGCGCAGGCATTCGTCGCGAGTGGCCTCATAATCGTACCACAGCACACCCGGCCAGAAACCGGCGCACCATTCGTCGGGTGTAGAGCGCCGGCAGCTCCACACGCTGTCGTTGCCCTGGATGTTGCGGGGCATCATTGTGTAATCGATTGAATCCCGCCCCAGAGCGTCGAGGCTGCGGTGTACCTGGCGGTGGCAGTAGGCAAGGGCGTCGTCGACGTCGAAATCGTCGTTGACGGCCGTCGATGACGACGACGAGGCGCATGAAGCCAGCAAAAGGAGAGTGAAGGGAATCAGGATTATATTTCGCATTTCGGATATTTGCGTGAAATTTAGGGTATGTGAATCTTTTATTTTATTTCAATGTCGGTGATGTCCATCCATCCCCGGTCGGCTATGCCGTCGGGAGTGATGCTGAAAAATCCCAGTTTGGCACCTATCCATTTCCCGGCTCGGGCGGTGAAAGCCGCGGGTACGGATGTGAAGCGCCGGCCGTTGTCGAGGCTGTAGCTGAAACGGCATATTCCTCCGGCACTTACGTCCACACGCATTGTTATGTCGCATTCCATGTTCGGACGCAGGCCTGCATTGTAGACGCGGGTTGGCTTGATTGTTGCCAGGTCAGTGGTGCGTTCCTTCCCGCCTTGTTCGGCATCGGTGCATTCGGTCATGCGCAGGACAAAGGCGTCGCCGCGTTTCTCGAGGCTCAGGCGGGCATAGTCCCAGCCCATCACAAGCATGCCTGAGGCCACACCCTCGGCGTCGGCTTTTGCTGAAACCTGCAGGCGTGCGGTGACAGAGAATTTTTCGGCGGGGAATTTCATCAGCCACAGGTTAGGCACTTCCCAGAGGTTGACGAATTGAGGTGAAAGCTTGTGGCCGTAGATGCGCATGATCGCCGAAGGGGTCGGGAAACCGAAGAAGTCGGAATAGTTCGCATGCCATTCGAACAGGTTTTCCACCGGTGTTAACGCGTCTTCGGCTGTCATCGCTTCCAGTGCGGGCTTGCGGCCTTTGCGCAGGGGCGTGCCGCATCCGTCGCCGTCCTTGTCGATTCCTATGACAGGCCAGCCGTCGGAAGTCCAGCGCATGGGGTTCAGGTGTATTATGCGTCCGTAGGCAGCTTTGTCCTGAAAGTGGATGAACCAGTCGTCGCCGTTGGCGTCGGTGACCCATCCGCCCTGGTGCGGGCCGTTGATGTCGCTGTCGCCGCGTGCCATAACTGTGCGTACTTCATAGGGACCGTTGATGTTGCGGGAGCGCATGGCGAGCTGCCAGCCGTCGGTGACACCTCCGGCAGGAGCGAAAATGTAGTACCATCCGTCGCGGCTGTAAAGTTTCGGGCCTTCGATTGTGTGATTCACGCCGTCGTTGCCGTCGAATACCACATGCGGAGCCGATAGAAGGCGTGTTCCGTCGGGAGCCATTTCGCTGACTGTGATGACGCTGTTGAATCCCGCACGCGATGCGGCCCATGCGTTGGCGAGCCACGCGCGGCCGTCGTTGTCCCATAGCGGAGTTGGGTCGATCAGCCCTTTTCCGGCTTTGACAAGCACGGGTTCGGACCAGCTTCCTTCAGGGTCGGCGGCCTTGACCATGTAGATACCGAAATCCGGATCACCCCAGAAGATATAATATTCTCCTTCGTGATAGCGTATGCACGGTGCCCAGACGCCTTTGCCGTGGCGCGGGGCAGCGGCGTAAAAATCGGTCGGCGGCACTTCTGTAATGGCGTGGTTGACCAGTCGCCAGTTCACAAGGTCGGTCGATTTCAAGATGGGAAGCCCCGGGGCGCATTGGAAGCTCGACGCTGTCATGTAGAATGTCTTGCCGTCGGGTGCGGCTACGACGTCGGGGTCGGAGTAGTCGGCGTGTATGATGGGGTTGGTGTATTCTTTGCCCTTGAGATTGGCAGGGTCGGATACATACAGCCCTTTGCCGGCAGCATTCATCAAAGGTGCGGCGGCAAGCATCATCAGTATGGGCAAGAATAGTCTTGTCATGTCTAAAAAACTTGTTTTACTTTTTAACCTATAATACCCCGCGGGGCTTGTTTCCACTTAATCGGCGGGAGTGAATTTCACGGCTGCGCCGCCCCGGGGGAGCAGGTCGAAATGCAGTGTGTCGTTCGATTTCACTTTTTTGCGCTCTATTTTCACGTGGGTGCGTGTTTTGATTTTTTCGCCGCCGTCGGTGTAGATTTCGGCTATGTACCGTCGTCCCGCTTCGAGGAAGTCCAGGGGCATTTCCTGATGTCCGCCTTCGTTGTTTGCCATGGCGGCTCCCCACCAGATATCGCCTTTGCGGCGTGCCATCACTATGCCTTTGCCGGGGTATCCGCTCAGCACGCGGGTGTCGTCGAAGGTGGTTTCAAGGTCTTCGAACCATTTGATTTCGGGTTCGCCGCCGTATAGCCCGGGGTTATCGTACCAGAAGATGGTCTGCAGGGGGCTGTAGAAGACGAGCGATGCGGCGAGCTGATGTGCGTGGGTATTGCGCAGGCGCTTGTCGTAGTAGCAGATGGTGTAGTCGGCGGCGCCGTTGAGCATGCGGGTGAAAGGCAGGGTGACGTTGTGGGTGGCGTCGGGGAATTCCTCGTTGCCGCAGATGCCCTCCTGTGTGAGCAGGTTGGGGTATGTGCGCGAGAATCCGGACGGACGGAATTCGTCGTGTATGTTCATCATCAGCCGGTTGTCGGCGGCGCGGCGCACCATGTCGTGGAGCCATACGGCCCATCGGTGGGATGCGTACTGCACGAAACCGGATTTCACGCCGGCTACTCCCCAGCTGCTGAGCAGCGGGAACAGTTCGTCCATTTGTTTCATAAGTGCGTGCTGGTTCACGTAGAGCCACACGCCCACGCCTTTCTCGCGGCCGTAGTCGACCACGCGCTGCATGTCGACTTTGTCGACGACTTGAGTGGCGTCGCCGTCGTGGCTTGTGCATGGCATGTACCACTGCCAGTCGAAGAGCATGTAGGGAATCTTGTGCTCTGCGCAGAAGTCTATTGTCTTCAGTCCTGCCTCGGTCGATATGGCCGAGCGCATGATTTTTCCGGGACGCACCCATGAAAAGTCACCCTCGGCGCGCGGGTTCAGGTTAAGCACTATGTCATTGTTTTCTATAAGTTCGCCGGGGCTGTCGGCAGCCATGACTATTTTCCAGGGAGTGGCATAGTAGGTCACGATGTCGACGGGCGAATACATCACCGAGCGCAGGGTGCCTTTTCGGTCGGGGCGTGCCTCGAAGCGGGTCAGACACCAGTCGTCGACGTCGGCGTCGAGCAGTGCGGCCCATTTTCCGGACGGGAGTTCGAGGGTAAGGGCACGCTCGACAGGCCGGACGATGCTGTCGACGGGTGTGTGGTCGAAAGTGGCCTGCGCCCATTTTTCGCTCCAGGCCATGGTGCCGTCGGGGAAAGAGTAATCGGTGAGATCGCCTGTCACTTTGTGGAAAATTGCGGCCGGATGTTCGGGGAAAAAGTAGCGGAAGGCGAGTCCCTGATCGTAGAGGCGAACTTCGATGTCGAGGCGGTAGTCGCTTTTATCCTTCCGTGACAGGTGGAGGGTGGCGGAGTTGAAGCGGTCGCGCACGGTGGAGCGTTCGCCGTAGAGGGGTGTCCATAGACTGTCGACTGCAGGATGGACGGTCACGCTGTCGGCTGTAAGCATGTCCATCCAACATGCGGGTTGCTCGAGATCGCGCTTGCCAAGAGCCATTTCCCATACCCAGTTGTCGACGTCGAGTCCGGCGCGTGACGGCAGGATTATATCCCGGCCGTCGCGGCTGAAACTATAGGTCAGTTCCTTGCCGTTTTTGTAGAAATTTGCGGCATTGCGTCCGTCGGGTGAGGTCAGCGACAGGGTCTGTGCGCCGGCCCCGAGGCATGCGACCATTGCGGCGAGGCATGATATTATGCTTGTCTTTGTCATTTTGTCAGGTATTATCGTCTGATTTTATTTGCTTTGTTGTCGGAGAGTTCGATGTATATGCCCGGCTGCAGCGAGTCGCTGCGGGTGCCCAGCCCGGATAGTGTGAAATATCGGGGCTTGCTTCCATCTGCCGCTACCCGGTCGAGCGCTGTTTCGTCTTTCCCCGATTCTGGCGGCAGGGGTGTTTTTGTGAGCGTTCCCCAGCCTTTCCATTCGTAATGGTGTCCGCCGGTGCCCCAGTCCTCGATGCCGGAGCCTATCGTGTGGTCGAATGCACGGGATAGCCACAGGTAGCGTTGCGGAGTCAGACCTGCGCGGTCGCGGTAGTGGTGCAGAGCCTGGGAGAGGAAGCGGACGTTTGAGAATGCCGACTCCCGTCCGTGGTCGGAAGGAGCCAGAGAACTCCATCGCAGCGAACGCGAGTCGGTGCGGTAGAAGCGGCTGTTGGCGAATGTGCAGGCGCTTTCGTTTTCGGAATAGCCTGTCGGCTCCCATGCCATTCCGATTTTTGGCGACAGATTGTAGCGGCAGGCATATTCGAGTCCCAGAAGAATGCGGTTGTCGAGAGCGCCGTAGAGGTCGTCGCCCTGATTCCATGCTATTTCGGCAATGTCGGTGTAAAGACCCACGCCGACCATGGCGTGTCCCTGGTCGCGGCATGCTTCCTGACTCTGTCCGTTGGCGTAGATATAATACTGCAGAGCTTCGTCGGAGATGAACTGTCGGCCGCTGTCGTACCACGATACCTGATAGTCGCGCATACAGCCGTTGTCGGAATTAAGCTTTACGCGTTCGGGTGTATTGGAGGAATACGGTATGTCGTCGGCGCGTGCTTCGAGTCCGAGCAGATAGCGCATGGCGCGGTCATAGATTTTTTCGTTGTCGAGGAACACGCCTATCGCTATCAGGGCGCGTGCGGCGAACAGGCCTTGGTTGCCCCAGCGCCCGGTGTCGAAGTTGCAGATGTTCCAATAGAAGTTTATGTCGTTGGCTTCGTCGTTGAATCCGTCGCGCCGTTCGTCGGGATAGGTTGTGTCGCTGTAGCCGGGGTAGAGGAGCATGTCGGCGAATGCTTTTCGGTCGTCATCGGACCATCCGTCGTAGTCGCGCAGCAGTTCGGCACCTTCGATCATAAGGTATATTTTACCGTTGTCGAGGGGTGCCGTGCCCCGTGCGCTGCAGCCCCGCAGATTTTTGTAGCGGTTGATGCGTCGCACGGCTTCGTCGGCATATCGACGGTCGCCGTTGAGGCGGTAGAGCAGGGCGAGGTCGTGGATGCGCCGGCCGTCGACGCCTACGGTGTTGTTGAACTGACCTTCGGATATACGTTCCACGGGTGTTATTTCGCCGGACTCGAACTGTGCCCAAGGTGATGCTTTCAGGGCTTCGTAGGTCGACGTGGCGGGTTCGACGCCGATGGCTATGGCAGAGCGCATTCGCTCAAGGTCGTCGTCGGTATATGAAAGTCCGGGATGTACGAAATCGCGCGCGGCAGCGCACAGAGGCATCAGGGCAATGATAGCCGCTGTCAGTGATTTATTTTTCATCGATACGGTAGTTTTGAATTTTTTTCCCGGCAGGACGGTAGTTGAAGTTCATGCGTGGCTGGCCGGTGGCGCGGATGTCGGTCTTTCCGTTTTTCTCGCCGGCTATGATGCTGAGTTTTGCCAGCGATGAGAAGCGCAGGTCGGAGCCGTGGCGCAGTATGCTGCCGTGGCCAATGAATATGTCGCGGGCGTCGGCGGGATCGCTGCCTTCGGGATAGCTTACGGCCAGAAGGTAGGCGTCGGTGTTCCATCCGTCGGCCTCGATCCACGAATTGAGGTGCATCAGGCGACCGTCGGCGAGCTGGTTGATGTAGATGTCGGTCACCCGGCCTTTGTCGGTCACGCGCAGGCCTATCCAGTCTTTTCCTTCGCGGCGTTCGATTTTCGGTAGCTCTTTCTGGCGGGCATTGTCTTTCAGGATTATGGCAGTGACGGCTTTGACGCGGTCGGTGATGCCAGGGAGCTTGAAGGAATAGTATTCCTCGGTACCTTTGAGTTCTTCCGTGGGTCCTTCGAGGACTTCCCAGTAGAGGTCCTGCGGGTAGTCGTGGACGAAATTGCTGTAGGCCAATGGGCGCGGATATAGCGGGCGTATGGCTACTGCCGAGGAGTCGCCGCTTTCGATTTCGAGGTCGAAGCCGCGTTTCACGGCTTTTCCTCCCGGATGCCAGAGCCATTCGAAATTGCCGGCTTCGTGTGCGCCAAGGTCGTCGATTACGTAGATTATGTTGTCGATCCACAGGAAGTGGCGGAAGTTGCGGTTAAGGGCGTGGCTCATCGGTCCGGTGCCGTCGGCGAGCACATATTTCACGCGTCCGCCGTCGAGGAGGTTGCTGACGCTGCCCGGAAGCATGGAGCCGTGGTACTGCTGGTGCGCGGGTTGTCCTTTGCCGTTGAATTTCACGACGTTGTGGGCATCGGACTGGAAGAAATAGTTGCGGTACTCAGGCTTGGCATAAGAACAGTTGCCGGCGTCCTTGATAATATCTACGCCTTTGTGGAAGAGTATGAACGAGTTGGCGTCGGCATGGGAGTGGTTCCATGTCATGCCTGATTTTACGGCGAGCATTGTGGCGTCCTTGTCCCAGGAATCGCGCATGGTCGCCCAGCCGAAATCTTTCCACAGATGCGACTGCGGCAGTCCGGGATTCCGGGGAGCCTTGCTCAGGTCGGGAGTGTAGAGGAATCCCATGGGCACGTTGCGTGGGAAGCCTTCGCGGTGCTGTCCGGGGACGATCTGCGTGGCATACCACAGTGTGGCGGGATCTTCGGCTCCCATGGCGTAGGCCAGAAGCATGGAGCTTTCGCCTGTGACGTTCTTGTGGCTGTCGCCGAAGTTTATGCTGTTGAGGATGCCTGTGCGGGGGTAGGCGACATGACAGAAGAATGGTGCGAGCTTTTTCATCTGCGCTATGTCGTCGAGTTTTTCTCCCGGATGCGAGTTCAGCCATGCCAGACGCAGGAGGAGTGCTTCGGTTGTTCCGAAGCTGGCATAGTTGATACTTTCATACATTCCTCCGTCGCGGTCGAATGTGCGTGGTTTGTGCTGTATGACGTCGCCGGCGAAGTCGAACCATTCCGGTAGTGATTTCACTGCCACTTCGGCTCCTGCGGCTGCTTCGGGGATTTCGTTGCTTATGGCCAGAGCGAGCAGTCCGCCCATGCCGACGCATGATGTCCACCAGTTGTGGCCCATGGAGTTGAGCGAGTGTATGCGTGTGTTGTCGTCGAGCCAGTCGCCGAGCAGGGGTTCGACGGCCAGACGGTACATTCCGCGGGCAATCTCGTTGCGTTCGGCGGGAGAAAGGAAGTCGTATATGGCGTCGTAGGCCACGGCGACCTGAAAGGCGCGGTGTGCCATCTGAAGCTCGCTGCGCCATGCGGGTGTGCGGGCAAGCATTTCGCGGTCGCCCCACGAGGCTGTCTTGGCCGTTTTCAGCAGCACTTCGCGGATTTTTTCGGCGTATGCTTTGTCGGCGGTCATCAGATAGGCAAGGGCTGGGTATTCGAGTTTGCGTACATCGCCTTTGGCAAGCTGTCGGTCGGCTTCGGCCTTGATGTGCTCCCACGAGGCGGCCATTACGCTGTCGGAGCGCATGGCTTTGCGTGCGGCTTCGACCCGCGCGGGGGTGAACAGCAGAGAAGGGTGCTTGATTTTTGCGGATGCGCCGACGGCGCACATTGTCAACAGCAAAATGGCTGTTATGGTCTTTTTCATATTTATTCTCATTATTTAAACACGACGTTGTCGACGTGTTCGCCTATGAATATGCGTGCCATGTCGCCGGTCTTGTACCAGCGGGGTTTTCCGGGCATGTCGTCGTGGATTTTCACGCCGTTTATTCTGAGGTTCTCGAATGTTATGTTGCTGACCCTGCGATCGGGACTGTATCCCATGATCAGCGAGACTTCGGCATTGCTGCCGTCGTATGTCACGTTTTTGAATAGTATGTCGCTGACAGCTCCACCCGGGGCTTTGCAGTATTTTGTTATCACCGGGATGCGGATGTCGAAAAGGCGTCCGTGGCGTATGTCCTCGATTCTTATGTCGTCGAATTCTATGTCGCGCACGATGTTGTTGTCTCCGCACACGATGGCGAGGCATCCCTGACAGTCGAGCTGGAGTTCGCGGTGGTCGACGATGTCGATGTTGCGGTAGCGCAGGCCGCAGATGGTGTCGGCAGGAGCTTCGATGCCGAGTTCGGTGGCGCTTCCGTGCAGGCCGATGTTCACGGGGTGGGCCACGTCGGCCCACAGTGTGGAGTTTTCCATCACTATGTTGCGGCATCCGCCGTTGAATCCTTTGCGGGTTGCATAGACGGTATGGCAGTCGTCGCTGTTGCGGCAGAATACACGGTCGTAGCGCACGTTGTCGGAGGCGAATACGTTCATTCCGTCGCCCCAGCCGTAGTAGCTGATCGATTTGACATTGGTGATGTTGACCGAATCGCATCCTCCGACGGGGATCTGTGTCACTATCACGCCGTCGACGTCGACATTTCGTGAGCGTTTTATGTAGATTCCTTCACCGCGTCCGTAGAAGCGCACGTCGCTGACGCGGTCGGCTATCAGCTGGCCGAATACGCGCGCTCCGCCGTCGATGTATACCGTCTGCCCCGATTCTATGCGCATGGTGTCGCCAGGCAGGTGATGTGCGCCGGGGCCGAAGTATACGAGCCGGCTGCCTTTTCGTCCAGCCTTGCGTATTTCTTTTGCCGAGGGGCGGTGGCTGTCGATCGGGTTGGCGAAGAGGTGTAGGTTGTGGAATATGTCGCCGTTGACTTCGACCGATAGATTGCGCGGGCGGTCGATGGTGAAGGTGAGGGTGTCGCCGCTGACAGCCGGGGCTATTCCGTAGGAGAGAGGTCGCACGCGGGCGCTGTTGACCTTGGCACGCAGGTGGACGATGCGGACTTCTGCCGTGCCGTCGAAGTCGAAGTAGGCCATGGAAGCTGTTTCGACATGGTGTTTCACGCCGCGTACTTCGTCGACTCTGACGGGGTAGACGGCCACGGGCTGCCACGGGCCGCCGTCCTGGCGGACGCTGACGCTGAAATCGGTGTCGAGGGTGGGCACGCCTTCGCCTGCTGGATAAGTGACTATTGTGGCCGCGGCCTGCAGTGCGGCTGCGGCAAGGGAGAGGATTATGCTTGCTGTGCGGATTTTCATCGGAATCGTATGTTGTGGATATATTCGTTGGTTATAAAGTCGTTGAGGCTGGTGATTTTCTTGCCGTTGACGCGTACGTTGTCGAAGGTTACGCCGGATACGGTGCGGGTGTCGTCGTAGCCTTTTATTTCGGATTTCGATTCGCCGTAGCCGTCGTATGCTATGTTGCGGAATGTGACGTTCTCGATTTTTCGGCCGGGAGTCTTGTTGTACTTGGGGTTGAATTGCACCTCAAGGTGGAAGAGCATGCCTTCCTGTATGTTTTCGACGCGTATGTCCTCGAATGTTATGTCGCGAGCTATATTGTTGTCGCCAAGGACTATGCACATCGCTCCGCGGTAGGGTGGGTCGTCTTCGTCGTGCTCGAGGATGTCGATGTCACGGAAGTGGAGCCGTTCGATCACTTCGCCCTGTTCGTTGTCGGGGTCGCCGTGGCCGCCGATGTTGATGGGGTGTGCTATGTCGGCCCAGAGCACGGAATTTTTCACTGTTATGTCGGAAGAGCCTCCGCGCCAGTCCCAGCGGTGGTTGTAGAGGGCTATGCAGTCATCGCTGTTGCGCATGAATACGTTGTCGATGGTGACGTTGCGGCAGCACATCATGTCGATTCCATCGCTCCATCCACGGGTGCTGAATGATTTGAGGTTGCGGATGACTATGTTTTCGGAGCCTCCGCCGAATACGGTGTAGTGGTCAGGGTTGACGACTGTCACTCCGTCGACGGTGACATTGCGGGAGTCGGTTATCTCGATTCCGCGTATGGGATGATCGAGGATTCCGCGGCCTGTTATGCGGACGTTCTCGGCGCCATCGACCAGAAGCTTGGCCTTTACGACGGCTCCGGGAGCGAGGTAGACGACGGTGTTGGAGCGTATGCGCAGCTGCACGTTCGGCAGGTCGCCGGGGCGGTGTATGCCGGGTCCGAAGTACATCACCGAGTCGTTGGATTCGGTGTATGTTTCGCTTTCCACGGGGTTGGCAAAGAGGTGGAGGTTGTGCAGGCGGTCGCCGTCGAATTCCACCGACAGGTATTCCGGCTTGTCGAGGCGGAATACTATCACGTCGCCGAAACGGCTGTGGGATATTCCCCGTTCGAGCGGGCGAATTTTGACGTCGGAGAAGTTGCCGTTGTTCTTTTTGACCATTACTTCCACAGGTTCGTCCATGTCGAACTGTACCATGGAGGCGTCCTGTATGCGGTCCATGTCGACCTGTACTTTGTATTCGAACAGGTCCTGCCATTCTCCGCCTATGCTGCGTACGCGGACGGTGAAGTCGTCGTTGTGCGGCATCCGCGGGTTACCTGAGGGGTATACAGACAGGCGTGCCCCGGCTCCTGTGGCTGCCAGGACGATCATGGCGAAGGTGAGGTATGTGCGTATTGTTCGGGTCATGTCTTTTTGTCAGAGCGCCGGGACGCATGGCCGCGTCCCGGCGCATTGTGGTGTTTGTGTCGGATATGTGTGTCGCTGTCGCGGGATTTATTCGCGGTAGTGCATCAGGGTGGAGAATCCTACCTGGTCGAAGCCGCCGGAGCCGTTTCCGTAGTGGCCTCCGCCACCGTCGGGACGGAAGAGTTCGGCCATTTCACGGATATATGTGGCTTTCACGCCGTGGGTCTTGCAGTATCCGGCCCAGAGGTCCCAGCAGGGGCGTTTGTTGCCACGCGCGCCGTCGGCGATTTTTGTCATTTCCCATCCGCTGTAGGTGTAGGTTGTGAAAGGCATGGAGCTTTCGGGATAGCGGAAGGAGGCGTCGGTGAGGTTGCCTTCGTAGTCGGGACCGATTTCGGCCTTGACCACGTTGTACTTGGCGATGTACTGGGCGAAAGCGATGGCGCGTCCGTCCTCGAATGCGAAGAGGTCTTCACCGATGTTGTATGCCATCTGGCAGAATGCGCCTACCATTGCGGCGCACAGGACGTTGTGGCCCTGGTCGCGGCCGGATTCGTTGCCCTGGGCGAGTTTCTCGCCTGTGCCCGAGGGGTCGTCGTAGACGGCGATCACGCCTTTGCGCATTATGCAGCCGGGTCCTTCTCCCTGCTTGAAGTGCAGTATGGCCTCGTTGATGATTTCCTGGTCGTCGGCAAGTATGCCCATCGAGAGCAGGGCTGTCATGGATGCGAGGTCCCAGTTCATCCATGAGTGGTTCCAGTTGTTCTCGCGAATGAATTTGGAGCAGAACGGACGGAAGTATGTCACCATCCAGTTGACTACCTTTGCGAATGCTTCGGAGTTACCCCAGCCCTGATAGTCGCGCAGGAGCTCGGCGGCGTTTGCGGCCTGGTGGATCTGGAACATTATCAGGTATTCGTTGGGGTCGACAACGGTGTCCTTGAATCTGGGGCCGCGTCCGACGAGTATGCCTTCGTTGACGGCCGCCCAGTCTTCGAGGATTTTTACGGCTGCCGCTGCGGCGTCGGTGTCGCCGGCGAGCTGCCATTTGAGCGAGAGCTGGTAGGCGGCGGCGCAGTCGCGGAAGAAATTGGTGTAGTTGTTGTGTATGCCGGGGTAGTAGAGATCGCGTATGCCGGCGTCGTCCCATCGGCCTCCTCCGTCGCCCCAGTTTCCTGCGTCGAGACGGGCGAGGATTTTCACGGGCGATGCTTTGTAGTCGTTGTTGCTGTAGCCGCTGGTGAGCAGTTTCTGGTATGCGTCGGCCCAGGGCTGCTGTCCGAGATGTGCCTTGGTGTAGGCTATGTCGTCGGCGCTATGGAGCATTGCGGGGTGGTTGAAACTGTAGACCTGCGGGTCGTACTCTTTTGAGGGCATAGGCCAGCTGTCGATGTCGGTGACGCCGTCCTCTATCTCGCAGCATGATGATGCTGCGAGAAGGGTGGCGGCTGACAATATTATCGAATATATTTTTTTCATTGTCGTTGTTTTTGTCGTTTACTGGGTGATTGGAGAGATTATTCGCCTGCGGCTACCTGGTCGGCGGCGAAGGTTTTGGCTTCGTCCTCGCTCTTGAAGGTGCGTATCCAGTGCACGTCGTAGAAAGCGTTCAGCGGATCGACGTTGCCGTTGGGGATGTCGGTGATCTTGAACTGGAACACGCGGAATCCCACTTCGTCGACGCCTTCGTAGTTGGCTCCGAGATTGTAGATAAGGAGCTGCGTGCCGTCGCCGAGGTCTATGCCGTTGCCGGCGTTGAGTTCTCTGGCTCGCTTGGCGTCGAAGCCGTTGGCCACGGCGTCGTCGAGTTTCGACACGCCGCCGTTGAGTCGCGTCATGCGTACTGCCAGCACGGGATAGCTTTTCAGACGCATTATGATGGGGTTCTGGTGGCTGATATCCTTGATGCGTATGTTGCGCCCCCACTTTCCGCCGTTGGGGTCTTTCATCTCAACATGCCATGTGCGGTCGCCGCGGGTGTCGGGGGCATCCTCGTTGGCTGTTTCCCACCAGCTCCACTGGTTGGATGCGTCCCAGATGTACCATCCCGGATCGACGGTCACATTTACGGATACGGTTAAGTCGTTTTCGATACACTTGGCTATGATGTTGCAGCTGCCGAATCCCCTGGGGCTTACTACTCCGCGGTGAACTGTGGCAACGGATTCGTCATCGGTCGACCATTCTACAGAACCAATGGTGGCGCCTGCGGGCTCGTAGGTTACTTCGAGCGGGAATGCGCCGAGAGTCAGGCATACGGGTCCGTCGAGAGGCTTGATGGACACGTTCGTGGCAGTGACGAGTTTATTGATGTGGAATGTGAATTCTCCGCGTATGCCGCTGCGGTCGGTCGATGTCGCGTAGATTTTGGCTTCGCCTTCCTTGTGGCACACGACGAGTCCGTTTTCGTCGACGGTCGCTATGCTTTCGTCGGCGCTGCTCCAGACGAGGCGCTTGTAGGTGGCGTCTTCGGGATATACGGTGGCTTCGAACTGCAGTTCGTCGGTGACGAATATCTTGCCGTCCTCCGAAGCCTGGGTGGTATTTGCGATTTCGATGCGCTCGACGGGTATAAGTTCGGGTATGACATGCACCTGCACCGATGCCGAGGTTTCATAGATGTCGAAGCCGAAGGGGTTCTGTGCCGTGATGGTGGCTTCGCCGGGTTTGATGGCATGGATTGTACCGTCCTGGCTTACTGTGGCCACGCTTTCGTCCGACGACGAGAACACGACCGTCAGGTCGACAGCGTCTTCAGGGCTGCAGGTGTAGACGATGGTGGAGTCCATTCCCACCGGCAGGGGCAGCACATCGCTGACCTCGAGAACGATAGACTCCATAAGTTTTACTTCGGGAGCGTCGAGGGTGAGCTGCTTCTCGTCGTCGCAGGATGCCATTCCGGCGGCGGCAAGCAGCAGGCTGCTCAGTATTATTTTATTGCGTTTCATTGTTTATGATAGCTTTTCTGTAATATTATTCTGTTCAGAGTTGTTGCTTACCAATCGGGGTTCTGGCCCAGATTGGGGTTGAGCTGCAGCTGGTCGATGGGCAGCGGGTGCAGGTAGTTGCGTTCGGCCCATACGCGTCCGCTTTCGATGACCAGGCGCTTGTCGGCGTTGAGAGGAACACCGGGTTTTGCCCAGCGGTTCTTCCATTCGCCGGTGTGCATGATGCCGCAGAAGTCCATGGGCATTTCGGTTTCGGCTGTCTTCCATCGGCGCAGGTCGTCGATACGGAAACCTTCCTGGAAGAGCTCGATGGTGCGTTCGCGGCGTATCTCTGTGCGCATGTCCAGGCCGTTTGCGGCGACGAAGGCGTTGCTCAGGGCGGGCATGGCTTTGTTGACGCGTTTGCGGGTGAGGTTGAGCGATATGTTCAGGTCGGCGTCGCTGATTTCGCCATCGCGTTCGTAGACGGCTTCGGCGTAGTTCAGCAGCACCTCGGCGTAGCGGAGCACGGGCCAGTCGTAGGATGCGTTCTTGTCGTCGGTGCCGAGGCTGCGTTCGGTGGCCCATTTCTGCGGGAAGTAGCCCGAACCCCAGTTGGGGGTGAAGTTCTTGTACTTTGCACGCCGGATCTCGTCTTCGCTGCCGCTCCAGTCGATGCGTGAGTTTTTCTCGGAGGCGTCCCAGAAATTGTCGCCCGGGCGCATCAGGGTGTACTGCATGCGGATGTCGCGGTTCATCCACTCGCCGCGCATTGTCTCGTAGCCTTTGAACAGGGGCGATTTGTCGATGGGCAGACCGTCGGTGCAGAGGTACATTTCCACGAATTTTGCCGATACGAGCTGGGCGTTTGCCAGTACTTCCGTGGTTATGTTGCGTCCGACGGTCTTGAGGGTTGCGTCGAAGCATCGTTTGATGATGTATTCTTTGTTCGCGTCTTTCTGGAGTCCTGCGGGGTTGCATTGCAGGTCCTCGAGTATGAACATGTATTTGTAGGCGCTTTCGCCGAGGGCGGCGGGAGCGAAAAGTTCGAATTTATGCGAGTCGATTACGTCGAATGCGGCTTTTGCGGCTATATCGAGAAGTTCTTTGCCACGGGCTTCGTTGCCGCGGAATTTCTGCCATGTTCCTTCAAACAGGGCAACGCGGCTGATGAATGCCTTGGCGCCTTCGATGCCTATGCGTCCTTCGGCCAGGTCGGCAGTGGGGAGCATGAGGTCGGCGGCTTTGCGCAGGTCTTCGATGATGAAGTCGCAGACTTTGCCGCGGTTGTCGCGCGAAGCGCTCATCAGGGGGTCGTCTACGTCGATGGTGTGGTCGACTATGATCACGTCGCCGAATTTCTGCATGAGCTGGAAGTGATTCCATGCGCGGAAGAAATAGGCTTCGCCTACGTACTGGGCGATTTCGGCCTGGTTGCCGTAGCCTGCGGCCTTTTCGAGCAGGAGGTTGCAGCGGCGGATATTGTTGTAGGGACCGGTGTACTCGCCGTCGCCCTGGGGCACGGCGTTTTGGCCTGTCGCGAAGAGATTCACGCCGCCTTTGTCTTTGAGCAGGTCGGAGCGTTTGTCGGCATGTGTGCCGTCGTAAATTGTCCCGAAGTCGGGAAGCCAGTCATAGAATACGTTGGCGAAAGATTCGAAGTCGCCGGCCTTGCCCCACAGGTCGCTGTCGGAGAGCTGGTCCTGTGGCGTCAGGTCGAGGCACGATGCTGATGCGAGTGCCATCAGGGCGAATGATATGTTACGTATTATCTTTTTCATTTTCGGGTGTCGTGGTTTAGAAGGTGATGTTGGCTCCGAATGTCCATGTGCGGTTGAACGGATAGCGGTTCATGTTTGTCACGGTCGATGCTGCCTCGGGATCCCATCCGTCGTGGATGTGGCTGCTTTCCCAGAGGTCGGTGCCTGTGATGGAGAAGCGTACGGCGCTGAGCACTTTCTGTTTGTTGAGCACGCTCTGCGGCAGGGAGTATCCTATGGTGATGTTCTTCAGGCGGAGGTAGCTGCCGTCGTTCACGAGCCATGACGAGCACTGGTAGTTGTAGTTGTTGATGTCGGCGATGTTTGTGAGCGTGGGGTAGCGGTTGTCGGGGGTCTCGAGGCTCCAGACGTCGCCCACCCAGTGGTCCGAGCCGTTCTGATAGGCTGTTCGCATGGGTATCTGCCACGGGTCGGCGCCTCCGTTGCCCTGACGGCGGTAGACTGTGCGTCGTCCGGCACCCTGGAAGATCACGTTGACGTCGAAGCCATTCCACTCGGCGCCGAAGTTGAACGAGAACTGTATCTTGGGGTCGTCGGTGCCGAGGTACACGAGGTCTTCGGCGGTGAGTTTGCCGTCCTTGTTGACGTCCTCGAACATGTTGTCGCCCAGACGCAGGACGCGTATGTTGCCGATTTCCGAGGTGCCCTGGTAGCGGTCCTTGTACTTGGTCAGCTGTTCTTCGGTCTGAATTTTGCCGCAGTAGCGGAGGCCGAATATCGAGCGCAGGGGGTAGCCTTCGCGGTCGGAGCGCATGCCGGCCTGTATGACGCCGGAGCCGCCGTTGTCGATCAGGCGGTTGTCGGCATAAGTGAATGTGCCTCCGACGTGCCAGTTGACGTTTCCTGTGCGTTCGTTCCAGTTCAGGCTGCCTTCATAGCCCCATGCTTTGAATTTACCGCGGTTGCCTGTCGGGGCTTTGTCGCCGAGGATGCCGGGATAGATGACGTCGATGAGCATGTTGTTTGTGCGTTTCCAGAATGCCTCGACCGTACCGCGCAGGCGGCTGTTGAGGAATCCGAAGTCGAGGGCTACGTTGTAGTTGTGGATGCGTTCCCAGGTGCGGTCGGTGCTGACGAGCTTGCCGTTGGTGTTGATGGTGCCGGCGAGCTGTCCGCCGATAAGGGCTTTGCCTGTCGAGGCCATGTTGTAGAGCAGTGAGCCGTCGTAGCGGTCGATGCCGCCCTGGTTGCCGACGTTGCCGTATGATCCGCGTATCTTCAGTTCGTTCAGCCATGAGCGTGCCGACTGCATGAATGCTTCTTCGGTGAGGCGCCAGCCTATTGAGGCACCCCAGAAGAATGCCCAGCGGTTTTCGGGGCGGAACTTGGAGCTGCCGTCGTAGCGGGCCTGTCCTTCGATGAGATATCTGCTCTTGTAGTCGTAGTTGGCGCGGCCGTAGTACGACATCACGGCCTCTTCCCATTTGCCTACGCCGGCGAGGGTTATCTCGCCTATGCCGTTGGGCACGTTGAGCGAGGGCTGTATGTCCAGGCTGTTGCTTCCTGCGCCTTCGTACTGCTTGAGGTTGTACTGCACGCCGGCCATGAGGGTCATGTTGTGGTCGCGGTTGAAGGTCTTGTTGTAGGTCAGGTAGCCCTGGAGGGAGTAGAAGTCGGTCTGTGAGAATGTCTTTTTATAATAGGTGTCTTTTTTCTGCGGGAACACGACCTCGGGGGTGTCGTCGTACTGGAAGAACTCGACGGGGATGCTTTTTGTGTCGCGTCCGGCTTCGGAGTGGTTGTAGCCCAGGACGGCGTTGGCTGTGAAGCCGTCGAAGATTTCGTATTTGAGTGTTTCGCTGATGTTGACAGCATTTACTTTAAGTTTGTTGTCGCCGCCAAGCTCGCAGAGCCAGTTGGGCGAACGCCAGTCGCGTCCCCAGGCGTAAGGCTTGCCGGAGATTGTCGATGCGGGGAAGCCGGGCTGCTGGCTGTTGACGGTCAGTGCGGCTCCGATCTGGGTGGGTGCGACCTGATCCTGGCGGTTGTATGAAATCACACTCTGTAGAGTGAAGTTCTCGGCCAGTTTCATGGTGTTGTTCAGTCGCAGGTTGATGCGCTGGTTATTGTTGTTGCCCCATTTGAGGTTTGAGTCGTCGTACATATAGCCGAGCGAGAAGCGGAAGGTGTTGTTCTCCTTGCCGCCGCTGACGCTGAGTTCGTGGTTTGTGCTCCATGAATCACCCCACATGATGTCCTGCCAGTCGGTGTCGAAGAATACCATGTCGTCGACGTTTCCCATGTTCAGGGGGTTGCCGTTGATCCATTGGTTTTTGTATGCTTTGGCCAGTGTGGCATAGCGTATCCAGGTGTCGTTTTCGGTGGCGCCGTCGTTCCTTCGGGCCATCAGCACGGCGTCGGCCCACTCTTCGAGTCCCATCAGTTCTGCGGATAGGCCTATGTGCTTGTAGGTGTACGAGCCGTTGTATTCCACTTTGACTTTTCCTCCTTTGGCCTGTTTTGTGGTGATGAGCACTACGCCGCCGGCGGCTTTTGAACCGTAGATGGATGCTGCTGCGTCCTTAAGGAAGTTCATGCTCTCAATGTCGGAGGGATTGATCAGGCGCAGGTCGTTGACCGATTCATATTCTACGCCGTCGATGATCACCAGTGGTGTGGCGGCGTTTTTCGACACGGCTCCACGCAGGCTCATGTTCCATGATTCGTCGCCCGGGGCTGAGCTTTGGCGGGTGATTATGACACCTGGAACCTGTCCCTGAAGAGCCTGTACGGGGCTGGAGAGGTTACCTTTGTTTTCGAGAGCTTTTTCGTCGATTACGGCCACAGAACCTGTCATCGTGGCTTTTTTCTGTGTGCCGTAGCCCACGACGACAACTTCGCTGAGCATGGCTGTGTTTTCTTCCATGCGTATCAGAAGGTGCTTGCCGTCGACCTTCACGCTTTGGTTTTTAAAGCCTACGTAGCTGATCTCAAGGATGGATCCTTTTGCTGCCTTGATTGTAAAATTGCCGTCTATGTCGGATGTGACGCCATTCTGCATCCCTTTGACAACGATCGACGCGCCTATCAGCGGCTCGCCTTCGTTGTCGAGGATTTCACCTGTCACAGTAGTGATTCCCCCGTTTTCCGCAGCTGCGGCTACCGGTTCAGCCCAGGCAGGCATCCCGCAGGTCATGCCGCCGAAAGCCAGGGCCAGCAGCAGGTAGCGTCGCAGAGGCAAGAGGGAGATGATACTCTTTCGCATTGTCTGTTGATTGGTAAATTATTGATTAAGGTTGATTGTTTTCTGTCATGTATGCGCTTAGGCGATTGCCGACATATAGTCGCGTATGTCGCGTCGTCCGAGGCGAAGATGGTTTTCCACCGTACGGAACGACAATTTCATCTCGCCTGCGATGTCTTCTACACTGCGTTCCTGAAAGCGGCTCATTATATATATCATCCGGCGTTGACGCGGCAGCTGTTCGACGCGTATTCGCTCGTGGCGGGCGAGGTCGCGGGCAACTACAGCCGATTCGCAACTATGTTCGGCTGTGCCTTCGCATAACTGTTGCATTTCTTCGTCGGCATTGCGGCGGCGGTAGATCTGTCGTAGGTAATCGTTGACAATGTTGCGTGCCACGGCAAACACATAGTTTTCTATCGTTTCCGCATCGATTGTCGTTCGGCATTCAAGGATACGGAGCCATACATCCTGTGCCAGGTTTTCTGCATCCGCATAATCATTGACCCGTTGGGCGATGAAGCCGAGTACCTTTTCATTGGTTACGGCGTAGATCCGCGCTATGAGTTCGTTGAAGTCCTTGGAGTTTTCCATGCTTTGGATTCTGAATGTTTTTTCGGTCTTTTAAGGTGTAACAGCAAACGCTTTGGAGCCTTTTGCTATCAGTGCAAAATTATTTTGCTTTTTTGGTGTGTCAAATTTTTTATATCCGATTTCTGTCGCTCTCGATTAAATCGGATAAAACAGTAGTTATGTTGTTGTGTATATGATGTCTAAGAAATTGAGATTTTAAGTATCAAAATAATTTGATACTATTTTACATTCTTCAGGTATTCGGCCGGAGTCATGCCTGCAATGGCTTTGAAGTGACGGAAAAATGATGCGCGCGACGAAAAACCGCACATTTGCGACAACGCCGTCAGTGTATAGCGGCTTGCGTCGGAGCCTGCCACTATGCTTTTGAATTCGTCCACTCGCCAACGGTTTATATAATCGTAGAAACTCTGTTGCATGTGTTGGTTGAATATGAAGGACAGATCATGGCTGGACCGTCCTGTCATTGCCGCGAGGTCAGAGATTTTAAGGTCGGGATTGGTGTATGGCTTGGTCGTGCGCATCAGCTCGTCGAGTGCGCGCACTATCAGCCGGCATTCCTTGTCGGCTATGCGCGATGTGCGGTAGCGCATGAGCTTTTGTTCTTCGGCACGGGAATTTTCGGCCTGCAGGCGTGTGGCGGCTTCTTCCTCCAGTTCCTGCACCTTTAAATGATGGCGCCGGTAACGTCGGTAAAAGTGAGCCGACAGCCCGGTGGCCATGGCTAGCAGAACCAGTATGGCGAAGGTAAACCAGTTGAATGCTTTTGCGCGGCGCACGGTCAGGGTTGTCGCATGTTCGCTGTTGCCGTGGCTGCGCAACTCTATCGTCGTGCGACCTTCGGGGAGATCGAATATGCGTATGGCGTCTGTGCCGGGTATAAGGTGCCAGTTTTCCTCGTTGCCCGATCTCCATTCCACCTGCTGGAAGTGCGGATCAATACATTCAGGGTTATTGAAGCATATCGATATGCTGCGTTCGTCGGCTTCGGCATCTATATTATAGTTGCGCCCGTTGCGGCTAAGGCGGCCTGTGGCATTTATGCCGTTGAGTTCCACGTCGCTGATATCGAGTGCGCGTCGCATTGTTTCCTGCTCGCTTTTGAATCGGTTGTAGTCGAGCCGTACGAGTCCGTGGCTGTTGCCCATCCAGATGTCGCCGCGGGAGTCGACGGCAGGCGGGCATAGTGTGAACACCGGATCCGGTAGGCCGTCGGAACGGTTAAGGTGGGTAAGCGCGCCTTTGCGGTCGAGGCGGTAAAGGCCGGTTTCGCCGCCGAACCATAGATTTCCGTCGCGGTCTTCGGTGACGAATGTGCAGGCACCGCTGCTGCCGGGCTGGAAGTTTTCCAGATAGCTGTAGCGTGTCATTGCAAGGTTTGAACGGAATATGCGTCCGCGGTCGGGTACGAAATAAAGTTCATTGCGGCTGTCTTCGAAGACGTCGCGGATTTTCGAATCGTGGACAAAGTCGCGCGGGAAGCGGTCGCGGCTGAGTTCACGGCCTGTCCATACGGCCATGCCGTTTTCGGTGCATATCCATCCGCGGCCTTGGCTGTCGAAGGAGATTTCATAGACGTTTCCTGCCGGAAGCTGTGAGTTCAGCCGAGTATAGTGTGCCGCCTGTCGTTCGCCGTCGAATCGGAAAAGCCCCTCCGATGTGCCGACCCACATTGTGTCGGCACCGTCGATGGCAATCGTGAATATGTCGCCGCGGGTGAATACCTCGTGTGTGGCCGCGAATTCTGTAAGATGTAATGTGGCCGGGTCGAACACGTACATCCCGCCGCCGTATGTGCCTACGTAGTATCGGCCTCGCCATGGAGTGATGCAGAATATCAGATTGGAGCGTATGGCCGGGCTGCAGAAAGCCGCCGTACGGCCGCTATGTTCATCTATGTAGTACAGCCCTTCGCGCGTGCCTATAAGTTTTCGCCCTTCTTCGATGCAGATTGCCCGTACGGCCATTTCCGATGTGTTGATGAAATCTTCGCGGTAGTAGACATCGAAAAGGTCGCGACTGTGCGGGATGTAGTCCACTCCGGCCTGATAGTAGCCTACCCATGGTGTCCCGTCGCGGTCGACCAGCAGGGAGTATATTGAATTTGAACGTAGTCGCCCTCCGTCTGTGCCGGGCAGTATGGCCGGTATGGCTTCGTTGTCGCCGGCACGGAAAGCATACAGGCCTTCGCCATCGGTGGGCGCGTAGAGCATGCCTGGTTCTCGGAAGCCGGCCTCGAGCCATGTCACCAGATTGTTGCCTACTGCTATGGCGTTTCCGAAGCGGCGGCTTTCGATCTCGAATACGGCGATACCTCCTCCGTACATTCCTATGTACAGTTTGCCGCCTACTTCGAGCATCCGTTTGGCCACGCCGCTGTCGTGGAAGGGATAACGATGCGAACTCTTATCGGCAGGGTTGAGAAGATGCAGTGCAGAACGTGTGCTAAGCCATAGTCCGCGAGGTGATATGTTGATGGCTGTCACTTCGTTGTCTTCCGAGAATATGTCGGGATGAAGATGTATGGTGTCCAGACTGCCATTGCCGGGACGGTATACCAGCAGCCCGCGGTCGCTGCCTATGTAGAGTGTGCCGGCGCCGTCGTATGCCAGTGTGTTGACGCGGAAGTTTATGTGTTCTCCCAGCACTGTTTCGAGGCTTGCCTCTCCTGCCCGGCTTAGTCCGGTATGGCTTCCGGCATATATTTCTCCTTCCGGGCCTTCGGCGATGGCAAGCACGCGGCGTGGTGTGCCGTCGGCAAATGCGTAGCGGCGTATGCGGTTGCCGTCGAAGCGGTCGAGTCCTACGCCTGTGCCGAACCAGACGTATCCGCGGTTGTCGCGGAAGATGCTGTTGACAAGCAGATCGCTCAGTCCGTCTTCGGCCTGCAGGTGGCGCCATTCACTGCGTGCTCCCGACGCGGCAAAAGGTAGCGCCATCAGTAGAATTGCTAAAAATGCTGTTGCCAGCCTGATATTTCTGCGTCCCATGCGGTAGATTATCTCCCAAGTGATTCTGTGATAGAATGATATAACACAAAATTATCGTTTTTCAAATAATCTGTATGAATCTTGTTATTCTTTTAACTAATTTTAAGCTCGACGGGGCTTGTGAAAAAATATGGCCGATTGCTCATTTAGGGCAATCGGCCATGGATTTGTTGTGTTTTTTGCGTGTATCTGATGTGATTGGATTATTTTACCATTACTTTGCGGCCACCTATGATGTAGAGTCCGGCGGGAAGTCCGTCATAAGCTTCTTCGGCAGCTACGTTACGGCGCAGAAGCACTCCGCCTATGCTGTAGACGCTGACTGTTGCATTTTCGACGCTTACGCTTTCAACACCGCTTTCACGGATTTCAAAGGTGAGTCCGCCTTCTTCGGCAGCCACTATTGCATAACCTGCTACGGCTGATGTGAAGTTTGCAGCTGCGTCCCAGTTGTTTACGAGAATCTTGTTTTCGCGGGTGGTGTCGAACAGCAGGGCTACGGGGGTGGTATTTGTCAGCTCGGATGCGTTGATGCTGTTTTCTTTCTCGAGATAGATGCTTGCCGAGTTGTCGCCGGTGATGCTGCTGCCTGCAGAACCGACGAAGAGGGTGGCACGTATGTCGCTGTTTACCGTCTGCACTCCTTCGAGGTGGACTTTGCCGTTGTTTTTAGCCTGTATGGCGTAGTTGCCGGGAGTGTTGAAACCGGAGAATGTGACATTGCGGAAAGTGGTTTGTGCGCCGCCGCTCACTTCCATGAAGTTCTTTTCGGGAGTCATGCCATTGCCGCTGAATGCAAGGTTTTCGAATGTGACTTTTGCATTGGCGTTGATGAGCATGTTCAGGTCGTTGCGTCCGCGGATTATGCTTACACCTTCGGCGTTGCCTTTGATGGTTATGGCGAATTCCTCAACGCCTTCGGGTCTGCTTATGCCGATGCGGCTGTTGGGCAGTGTCTGGTTCTTGTTTATCAGGATTACGTCGCCGTTGCTCACCTGCAGGAGGGCTTCTTCGAGGCTGGTGTATCCGGTGCCTGTTGTCTCGTTCACGACGGGTTCGGCGGCCACGATAGCTTCGTCGATGTCGCCGGCGCCGTCATCGGCCCAGTCCTTGTCGGCCTCGATGGCCTCTGGAGTGGCGTAGGTCTTGACCCAGTCGATGGAGTAGGTATAGGGAGCCACGGTGCAGTCGGCGATCTTGAAGTTGATTTTAGTTACGTTTACCGAGCTGGTGAACTGGGGCGAGCGTGTCAGGTCGTAGTAATAGATGGTGTTGCCTCCTTTGGTCATGACGCTTCCCTGGGGTTTGCCCACCCAGGCGTCCTTGCCGGCGTCGTTTTTCATCCATGAACCGCCGTTGTCGATTTCAAGGGTCATATTGCCGTTGGGGCGTTCGCCGATGAATTTCACGGCCACGTAGCGGTCGGCGGTGGCGTCGAGGCTGTATTCGCCGTTTTTCATGTGTACGTCGGCCCGGTATTTTCCGTTGTTTTCGGCCATTGTCACGTTGAGGTGTCCGCCGCTGACTTCGGCTGTGCCGTCGGCTGTCCAGTTGGCATTGTCGCTGCCGTTGAATGTTACCTGCAGGCCGGCTGCTCCTGCCATGCCTGCGCCGAGAATGGCGGCGCAGAGTGCTGTGTAAAGTTTTTTCATGTCTTTGCTTTTGTTGATTATATGTTGTTTTCGGTATGCGTTGATTGTGTGGCCGGACGCTTTTATGCCCTACCGTATTAAAATACTTCTTTTTTAGCGTCGTCACTCAAGCGCTTTGCGAAAAAAGTTTAAGGTTTTGACCGTTTACGGTGGATTTCGTATTTTTGCGTGTTCGTTTATAAACGACTGGATAATGAGCAACGATATCCGACATAAAGATCTTACCGACGATGTACGTCAGGCTAAACTGCGTTTCGGCATCATAGGCAACGCTCCGGCTCTTATCGCCGCTGTCGAGCGCGCCATACGTGTGGCGCCTATCGATCTGTCGGTGCTTGTATGCGGCGAGAGCGGCACGGGCAAGGAGTTTTTTCCTCAGATCATCCATGCCTATAGTCCGCGAAAACACGCACGCTACATAGCCGTGAACTGCGGAGCCATTCCCGAAGGTACCATAGATTCCGAGCTTTTCGGCCATGAGAAAGGCGCTTTTACCGGTGCTGTCGATTCGCGAAAGGGTTATTTCGAGGAGGCTGACGGCGGCACTATTTTTCTTGACGAGGTTGCGGAGCTGCCGTTGACCACTCAGGCGCGACTGTTGCGTGTGCTTGAAAGCGGCGAGTTCCTCAAGGTCGGATCGTCGACAGTACAACGTACGAATATCAGGGTTGTGGCCGCCACCAATGTCGATATGCTCAGGGCTGTCGAGGAAGGGCGTTTCCGCGAAGATCTCTATTACCGTCTTTCGACAGTGCAGATCACCATACCGCCGCTGCGCGACCGTGCTTCTGACATACGTCTGCTCGCGCGCAAATTCGCCTCCGATTTTGCCGAACGCTACCATACGCCTGCCGTGGAATTTTCGGAAGAGGCTATGGCGCTTTTCTATCGTTACCGCTGGCCGGGAAATGTGCGGCAGCTGAAGAATGTAGTGGAACAGATGGCTTTGTTCGAGGCAGGCACGACAATTTCGCCGGCTGTTTTCGAAAGTTACCTGCCTCAGATAACATCGACTTACATGCCTGTGGCCGGAGCCGATCCCAGGCATAGCTACGAGCGTGAACGGGAGATGCTCTTCAGCATGATATTCCGCCTGCAGGAGCGGATCGACGATCTGCAGACGCGCTTGCGCGACGACAGCATGGAAGATGTCGCCGATGAGCATCAGAAAGGTGCCGATCCGTCGCGCCTGCTGTCGTCGGTGCCTGCAAGGATTCATCCGCCCGTTATCTTTGCCGCCTCCGATGCTTCGCACGTGGCGGCCGACAGTCATATCGTGTCATCCGACACTCCGGAAATAATCGATAACAGTTATGTCGAGGTGCCGTCGTCGATCGAGGAAAACGAGCGCGACCTGATACGCCGTGCTTTGCTGCGAAACGGCGGCCGACGCAAGGCTGCTGCAGCAGAACTTAAAATATCTGAGCGCACGCTCTACCGTAAAATAAAAGAATATGAATTGGAATAAGTCCGCTGCAAAGGCTGCGGCTGCCGTTATGGCTGCAGTAATGCTTGCCGCAGTCGCAGCATGCCGTATAAGCTATACGTTCAATGGCTCGGCTATCGACTACAATGTCTACCGGACCATTCATGTGGCGGAATTTCCTATCCGTGCGGCTCTGGTCTATCCTCCTTTGCAACAGTTGTTCGAGAACGAACTGTTGAATTATATAGACAAGAATACGCGTCTGCAGACGACCGACGGCGCTTCAGATCTTCAGCTCGAAGGCGAGATAACAGGCTACAGCCTTAGCCCGCAGGCTGTCACGGAAGATGCTCTCGCTTCGCAGACGAGGCTGACTATTACTGTGCGCGTCAAATATATCGACAACAAGGACGACAACAAGGGCGTGGACCAGACTTTCAGTGCCTACCGCGATTTCCCGAGTTCGGAGATGCTGACAGATGTGCAGGACCAGTTGTGCGAGGAGATTTCAAAAGAACTTGTCGAACTTATTTTCAACGCCACCCTCGGCAACTGGTAGGATATGTCGACCATGACAGGAATATCGGATATTCTTAAAGAACTTGCCGCCGAGCCGTCGCGGCGCCTGAGTGCGTCGGAAACGGCCTTGCTATCCGGAGCGATGTCGGCATATCCGTGGTTCACTCTTGCGGCGACGGTGCTGCTTAGCCGTGCGGACGGTCTTGATGCCGCCATGATCGGAAATCTGCGCCGCCGGGTGGCTCTCGATTCGGCCGGACGACGCTCTTCTGTTCTGGCTGTTATGGGTGCTGACTGGACGGATTTTTATCCTGATGCCGATGTCGCCGAACCTATGGGAACCGATGATGCCATCGACACATTTTTGCGCACCTACGGTTCTCAGTCGGCTGAGGATGATGCCTTGCTTGAAAGGCTTATACTCAATCCGGCGCCCGACTACGGCGAAATGCTTGCTCGCGAGGAGCAGATGAATATGCCTCCGGACTCTTCGCCCGAAGCCGATCCAGATTCACAGGAAGAGCGTATCAATGCTTTCATCCGGGTTAATCATCCTGCGGCTCCCAGAGCCGAAGAGCCGCAAGCCGAGCCATTGCCGGAACATGTTCACGTGGCCCAGCCGGAACCTGCCGATGATTCGTTGCTATCCGAAAGTCTGGCGAAAATATTCATTCGCCAGGGACGATATGAGCGCGCTTACGAAATTATATCAAGCCTAAACTTGAAATTTCCGAAAAAAAGTGCTTACTTTGCAGACCAATTGCGATTTCTCCGCAAACTGATGCTTAACCGGCGTTGTCTGGATTCTGCTTCCGGCTGCGCAAAAGATTAAAAATCATTATTTTACCATGCATATTGTAGTTATTACACTTACCGTAATCGTCGCTCTGCTGCTTATCGGCATCGTGCTTATCCAGAAATCGAAAGGCGGAGGCCTCTCGTCGCAGTTCGGCGGTGCAGGCTCCGTGATGGGTGTCCGCCAGACCAACAGTTTCCTTGAAAAAGCCACATGGACACTTCTGGGCTTGCTCATTCTTCTGTCGATTATCTCGGCGTTCACCATGCCCAAGGTTTCCACGGAAACCCGTCTGCGCACCATTGCTCCCGAGGCTGCCGCACCCGCGCTTCCCGCCGGACAGTTCGACACTCCTGTCGCTCCTGTTGCCGTTGAGGAAACTGAAGCTGTTGCTGTAGAGGAACTTCCAGCTGCCGCAGAAGCTCCCGTTGCAGAATAAGCCCGTCCGTCGAATTTACGGATTACAAAAAATATAGTCATATCCCGGAGAGGCTGCGGCCAGATCCGGGGTATGGTTTGTTGTATACAGACAAATTCTGTTTATGAATCGCAAGGATTTTGAAATAATGGCTCCTGTAGGCAGTTATGATTCTCTCAGTGCTGCCATAGCCGCCGGTACCGACGCTGTATATTTTGGTGTTGAAGGACTCAACATGCGTTCGCGCTCCAGTGCCAACTTCACTCTCGACGATCTTCGCAAGATTGCCGGAATCTGCTCGGAGGCCGGAGTCAGGACATATCTTACAGTGAACACCATTATCTACGACGCCGATATGCCTGTCGTGCGTTCCATCATAGATGCTGCCGCGGAGGCCGGGCTGACGGCGATTATAGCCTCAGACATCGCAGCCATATCATATGCCCGCAGCCGGGGGGTGGAAGTCCATATATCGACACAGTGCAACATATCCAACATCGAGGCTGTACGTTTCTACTCAGCCTGGGCCGATGTGCTTGTGCTTGCCCGTGAACTCTCGATGGAGCAGGTGGCGGCCATACACCGCGCCATAATCGAAGAGGATATACGCGGCCCGCGCGGAGAACTTGTCCGAATAGAGATGTTCTGTCACGGAGCATTGTGCATGGCTGTCAGCGGCAAGTGTTATCTTAGTCTTCATCAGATGAATTCAAGCGCCAACCGCGGCGCATGTACGCAGATATGCCGCCGGGGTTATTCGGTCACCGATCTTGAAACGGGTGATGAACTGAACATCGATAACAAGTACATCATGTCGCCGAAGGATCTGAAGACGATTCATTTTCTCGACCGTATGGTAGATGCAGGTGTCAGTGTGTTCAAGATAGAGGGACGCGCGCGCGGTCCGGAATATGTAGCTACTGCCGTCAGCTGCTATTCCGAAGCTCTGCAGGCTATAGCCGACGGAACATATCCCGACCGGGAGGCCATTGCCGCATGGGATGCCCGTCTTTCAAAAATATTCAACCGTGGTTTTTGGGATGGATATTATCTTGGCCGGCGCCTCGGCGAATGGTCGGCCAAGTACGGTTCGTCCGCTACACGTGTCAAGCAGTATGTGGCCAAGGGGGTCAAGTACTTCTCCCGTCTTGGAGTGGGAGAATTCCTGATGGAGGCCGGAGAGCTTCACCGCGGCGACGAAGTTGTGGTGACAGGGCCTACTACCGGTGCGCTGATTATTAAGGCCGATGATATTCGTGTAGGCGGTGTCAGTGTTGAAAAAGCGGTTAAAGGCGACAGCTTTTCTATAGCAGTGCCTGCTAAAATACGTCCCGCCGACCGCTTTTACAGATGGGCGCCGACGGGCGATGAGCCTGAAATTTAGAATTCAGACGGCAATAGGTATTATTTCCGGAATGTATTGATGTGGCGTTCTTTCTTTTCTTCCAGAATCTCGTCAATAGCAAGGAAGATGCCGCTTTCCTCGACATCGCCGAACTCGTCGTTGATCGCCGTGCCGAACATGCGCATGGTCGGCGACAGGCTCATGTAGGAATTGACCAGCGGAGGGATGTTAAGCCCCTGTTCGCGTATTGCGGCATTCAGGATTTTGTAATCTTCCTTGAAGTTGCTGCCGGTGAACATAGCCGCGAGCTGCGTGAAGTCTGATTGTGTCTTTAGCGGATTTATGGGTCGTACCAGATTGTCGTGGTCGGGAAAATGTTTGTGCAGGAAGTAGAGTATCATGTCGCGGCATTCGGATTTGAAGCTCGGATACATGGTCACTTTCCCGAAAAGATATTTTATTTCCGGGTTCAATACTGTCAGAGAACCAAGGCCGTCCCAGAGATTGTCGAGCGTGAAAAGCGCTTTTGCACCGGATCGCGACGACTGGTATTCAAGGCGAACGAAAGAGCGGCCGAGCTCGAGAGTATATGGCAGATAATCCTTCAGAAAGCGTTCCGAGAAATTGAATATGTGTGCTGTGGCTATACGCGGATGTCCGTTTGCATCGATAGCTATGTCGCGGCCGCATATATATCGGTAGCCGCCGAGAATCTGTTTGCTTTCAGGATCCCATACGATGAGCTGTGTGCATGGCACTTCCATTGTGTCGAACTCGTCGATGTCGTACTCTTTTCCCGTGCCGCCTCCGGCGCTGCGGAATGCTATTTCACGCAGGCGTCCGATTTCACGCATCGTGTTCGGTGAATTGTGTGCTGTGACTGTATACAGTTCAGTGCCGCCTTTGTTGCTGTGACGCAGGAAGCGTTCGGGAGTAAGTTCAGCCTCTATCAGGGCCGTGTCGATCGGTTCGATTATCTGTTGATCCATTTCTTGGAAATCTGTTTGATTTGCAAAATTAAAAAAAATGAATGAATACCGACGCCGGCATAGTCCTTTTTTCGTACTTTTGCATGGATGAACGAAAAAAGAGCTTTCATTTTTGCACAATTGGGCGTGATGTGTGCATTGGCGCTTGCCTTGCTGTTGTTGCCCGGGGCGCCGCCGACACGGACTTTGTTTCTTCTCGCTTCCGTGTGGGCTATAAGCCGCGTTGCTTATTTCGCCATATCATCCGCAGGTCGTGATATCGGTTTGTGGACGCTTCTGGCGTCTTTTGCTCTTCTGTCGCTTGGGCTGATAGCCAATGTCAGCTATTTCACGCTCCGTTGCGGCGCGACGTCGACTGCTCCCCTGCTTCTCAACAACGACGCGTCAGTGGCCTGGCAGGTGATGGAATGTATTTTAGACGGTGGCAGTCCTGACAGTTCGATTACAGTGGAATCACGTTTCGGATATGGACGTTTTCTTGCTCTGGCAGCTCTTGTCGTCGGCCGTGATGTAGCGGCTCTGCTTACTGTCAATGTCCTTTTCGTGCTTCTGACCATTGTTCTTGCCGGCCGCATAGCTTCCTTGGTGGCACCGGCGGGTCTGGAGCGGCGCATGTCGTCGGTGACGATGATTATGATTGCCTCTGTGTGCTATTTCCTTTCCTCGGGTGTAATACTTATAAAGGATGCGTGCTGCTGCTTTATAATGGCGCTCTCATTGTGTTCTATGCTTGAATTCCGGCGTTCGTCCGCAATGCGTGTTTCGCTTCTGTCGGCTTGTGCTTTCCTTTCGGCTGCCTTTCTGGCCGCTTTGGTGCGTCCGTCCTTGCTGCTTTTCATGCTTATGGGCTTGTCGGCGCTTATGGCATGGCGCACCCGGCGGGGGCTGTGTGCCGGAGTTTCTGCCGCTGTCCTTCTGACCTGTATCTATTGTTATGTCGTGTTGTACACTAATACGACGTTTTCTCCGGAGGTGGCGTTGTCGCAGCGCGATGATATGGCACTTCAGACGGCGGAAGGATACTCTGACCGCATGTATGCTTATACCTCGGTTGCCGGTGTATACTATCTCTATTCTCCCTTCGAGCGATTGTTGCGGCTCCCTATGTCGCTGGCCGTGCAGTTCCTGACGCCTTTTCCATGGGGCTTTATGAAGCATGTCGATTTCGGATATTCACTGGTGTATTCGCATATAGCCTGGCCGTGGTATGCTGTCGGCGGACTTGCCGTGTTCTATTTTCTTTTCGGCATGCGGCGTTCGCCAAGGATGCTGTGTCGTCTGTCCTTGCTTGGCGCAGCCATGACGGTATCGGTCGCTTTTATCTACGGTGGACTGGTGTCGCGCTATTGCCTTCCGTGGCTACCGGCTATAGTTCCGGCGGCGGCCATGACGTGGCTTTCTTGGCGGCGGGATCGTAAGTTTAAGATATATGCAGTCGTTTATGTGTCGTTGCTTGCAGCGGCATTGCTGGTGTGTCATCATATTCTGACGTCAGCGGCTGCCGCCGATGGTACTACTGCGATATGAGAATTTCTATAGTGACTGTTACCCGTGGCGACAGCGCCGCTCTTCTTCGCAGGAATCTTGCCGGCGTGGCCTCGCAGACTTTCGGCGACGTAGAGCATATTATGGTGGACGGTAACGATGATGAAAGCGTGTGTCGTGACATAGCCGTTGAATTTCCTGCCGTACGCCTGTTGCGGCGTCCTGCCCGCGGCGTGTACGATGCTATCAACGGCGGAATAGAGGCATCGACCGGCGATGTGATAGGTCTGATCCACGGCAACGACCGTCCGGCTTCGTCGCACACGCTTGCCGAGGTAGCTGCCTGTTTTGAGGAAGATGAGAACCTTGATTTTATTTATGGCGATGTCAGTATCGTAAGTGCCGGTGCCGATGGTTCGGAGTGCGTTTCACGTTATTATTCCGGTGCGGATTTCAGCGAGTCCCGCATGGCTGCAGGCTGCGCTCCGCCGCATCCTTCGCTGTTTCTTCGCAGTGAAGCTGTACGCCGGCTCGGTCCGTATCGCACCGACATGGTCATTTGCTCGGATTTCGATATGTTTCTCCGCATTCTGCGCAGCGGTATGCGCGGACGCTATCTGCCCGGGGTGCGGGTCGTGATGACGGCGGGCGGCATTTCTTCTACCATTGCCAACCGTCTGGCCGTAAGTTTGCGCGAAAAGCGCCGCGCGCTGAGGCTCAATGGCGTGCGATCGTCAATGCTGCGCCTCGTTTTAGGTTTAAGATATAAGATATGACAGATAACAGTATTTATATAGATTGCAGTGCAATGCCTTTTCTCCGGCCTTATCTTTTGCGTGAATTCGGAGAGGAAAGAGTGATTGTCAGTACAGATGCGGCTGCGGCATATCCAAGCTTGTCGACGGTAGTCGTCATATCGACAGCCGATGTGTATGGTATTGAATTCGAGCGTGCTTCGGAATCGGACGCTGTTGTCGCCTGCGATGCCTTGTCGCGCGAGCAGTCCATGGAGGCAAAGGCCCGGAAGGCCGGCGCACGGCGTATATTGATTTTGCGTTCCGCACCTGTGGTGGGAACGGGCATGACCGGCTATCCGCGGCGCCTTGTCGGGCGTGTCGCTTCGGGTGTATTCATGCAGATCGACGGTGCCGACGGGCGCCGCAGCGTTGTCCATGCCACCGATCTGGCGCTTGCTGCACGTCTGTTGGTGGAAAAATCGACGGCAGAAGGTGTGTTCAATGTGTCGGATGCAGCTGATCCGACCGTAGGCGAACTTGCCGAAGCACTTGCTTTCAGACTCGGGCAGAAGCGTATATTTAAGCTTAAAGCATCGTGGGCGCGTTGGCTTCAGTGTAAAAGGAATCTGGCCCGCCGCCGGCTTGAACGCACGATAAGTATCGCGCGTCTGTGTGCCGAAACCGATTTCTCTCCGGTTCCGGTCACGGAATATCTTCGTTCGCATGTCTATGATTCTTCAAGTCTGTGAGTTATGTCCGGTTTTAAAGATGTCGTCCGCGATTCGGTACAGACGGTCAAGGGTATTGTCAAGATAGCGATGCTTTCACACGGCGGCCGTGTGCCGCGGATTGCTTCTTGCGGCAAAACGCTTGTGGTGATGGGCAACGGGCCCTCGCTTGCCGCCGATATGGCTGATAATATGGATCTATTGAGCGCTTCAACAACCATGACGGTCAATTTTTCTGTCAACGCTCCTGAATTTACATTGCTTAAGCCTCGCTTCCATGTGCTTGCCGATCCGCATTTCTTCAATTCCGAAGAAAGCAATGTCGAGGCGCTGTGGCGTAATCTGGCCGCTGTGTCATGGGAGATGATTTTGCTTGTGCCGTATTCTTTTTTTAAAGCGGCACGTCGGCGTCTTGGTGATTCTGTTCATGTATCCGTGTCGGGTTTCAATTGTGTCGGCGTAGAGGGTTTTGGCTCTTTTCGCCGCGCGGTGTATCGCCGCGGACTCGGCATGCCGCGGCCTCGCAATGTGCTGATACCGTCCATTATGCTCGGTATGGCTCTGGGCTATGAAAAAATAGTATTGCTTGGGGCTGACCACTCATGGATGCGTACTCTTTCGGTGACATCCGACAATGAAGTGGTGTCCGTGCAGCCGCATTTCTATAAGGAAGAGAAGCGGGAGGAAGAGAGGGTGCGTCACGAATACCGCGGCTATCGCCTTCACGATATTGTCGACAGTTTCGCCGTGGCTTTCCGCAGCTATCATGATATAGCGGCCTACGCTATGGCCGAAGGTGTGGATATTGTCAATGCTACACCGGGCAGTTTCATTGATGCTTTCCGTCGTACGACATTGGACGAGGCAATTAAAAACAAAAGGTAATATGACTGTTCGTTCTTATAGGCAGATAAAAAAGCCGCTTCATCACGAAGCGGCTTTTCTGTATCTCTAACAATAAATACCTAAAACCATTTAAAATCCTTTTTTCTTTCAATATAATCCTAAATAATAACCTTGTATCTTAGACCAAAAAATTATTTACATTGCAAAGATAAGCTACTGTCAAGAGCTTTGGTAGAAGATATGATATGAATATAAATAAATATCAATCATTATAATGTATAATTATCATATAATCAGTACTAAAATGTGTCGTCATATATTTTGAAATATAAATGATGATAATGGGTAAATCATACTTTCCTATGGCTTTTTCGCCTCTTGTCGGATCCCGATTTTCATTAGGTCTTCTTCAAATGTCGCGCGACTTACGGCGCGGCTTTTCAGTCGGTTCCGATAGGTATATACAGTGTTGAGCGACAGCCCGAGGAATTTTGAAACTTTGGCGCTGTCTTCAATGCCCAGACGAGAGAATGCCGCTATGCGTAGTTCCGGGGTCAGACGCTGGCCGGGAGCAAGGTTGACATGCCGTTCGGGCATAAGGAGTCCGTTTAGCTCGTCGATGAATCGGGGATAGATTTTCAGTATGGCTTCGTCGAAAGCTTCATAATATCTTTCGGTTTGTTCGCGTATGTATTTGCCTGATTCTATGTTGCTGTAAAGATCTTGTATCTGTCCGGCTTTGATTTTACGTGCTACAAGGATGTTGAAATGCTCAAGACGTTCTATATAGATCATGCACAGGTTTAGAAATTGCTGTATGTACAGATCTTTGGTGCGGTCGGTATTTTGCATTTTTGTATGTGCGGATTCATGTTTGCTCCGAATTTTGCGCAGACGTAAACTCAGAAAAACACATGCAAGGACAAGAATCAGGCTCACGGTAAAGAGTATTGTTTTTACCATTTTGTCATGTTCGGCTTCCTTCCTGAGAGAATCGACAATCATTGACAGTGACTTGCTGTCGGAGGCGATGTGTGCGAGTGAACCCGAAGCTCCGGCGGCGGATATTGAAAAACTGAGAATTGACGAGGCACGGTGATAGTCCCCTTCAAGCGCGAGTTCTTTGCCAAGCCGGCGGAGGGCTTCCGAGTCGCGGTTGGCGCATTTTATATCGGCGATTGCGGCTTTGGTCAGATGTAGGATCCTTTCGTCGGTCTGCGACGGGTTATCGGCATAATAGCTTGCTCTCAGGTTGTTGACTATTGCTTCTGCCGGCAGGTTGGTGTTGAATTCTGAGCCTGTTTCATTCAGATATCCCAAGGCAAGTGCTTTATTGCCTTTGAGAAGCGAGGCTTGCCCTTCGATCAGTTTGCGTGCCGGTGATTCGGTGCTGAAAAAAAGAGCGAGTGAATCGAGATGTATTGATGCGGCGGCTGCATATCTTTTTTTCGAAATGCTGTCGGACGTGACATCCATAGCGTTGATATATAAATCTGTCAGCGCTTTTTGTCGTGCGGCAGCCCATACGCTGTCGGCCGGAGTGGCCGGATGATGAAGAACTGCGTCGACAGCCTGTGCGCATAGTCCTGCGAGTGGAAGCAGGGCGTTTGCTTCCAGACGGGTGACAATCGCATTGTCGGTAAGTCCTGCGGAGTCGGCATAGGAGGCAGACATGTTATAATATATAAGAGCTGAGTCAAGGTTGAAATGCGTATAGGCGTGTGCGACGTCGCGTGCTCCGGCGGCTTTGTCTTCTGTTTCGGAAGACGCGAACATGCGGTGCTTGGCAGACTCGATGGCCATCTGACGTGTGCGTACGTAGGTTTGCGCTATGCGCATGTGATGCTCCAAAGAGTCGAGCATGGAATTTGTTTCAGCCGATATTCCGGCTGAGAGTGCGCTGCAGTTTGCGTATACAAGTAATAAAATGAGAAAAAGGCATTTTGTCATGGTCTGGCGGTTTCAGTGTATTATTGCCGATATGCAAATATATAATATAATTTAAACAAGGCCTAATTTCTTAGATATTTATTTATATAATAAAAAAAATAATATGGTGGAATACTATGGTTTAGGGTTGAAGCGATGTTGTATTTGCAATATTTTATCTTGATGCTTGTCCATGCTTTGGAATCAAGAAGTAATTTTGCAATGTAAATAGGTTTGAAGGTAAAAATTATTGGTTTGTTTCTTCATACAGGATATAATCCGATGAAGTAAAAAAGCCGTTCCACTTTCGGAACGGCTTTTTTTGTAATGTATTTTTACAGGTATTATTCTTCGTCGTTTTCACTATGTACTTCCGTATTGGATTCAAGAAGACGAAGCATTTCACGTCGATTTTTTATGAATAGTTCCGTTTTTGTGAACTCAATCAGCCCGTCATCTCTCATCTTTTCAAGAGCGGCGTCGAATACTGAACGTTGTACGCCGAAAAGAGAGCACAGGTCGCGACGGCGACAACTCAGGCATATGTCGGTGCTTCCCGGCTGGGTCAGCGCTATGATCCAGAAAGCGATTCGCTCGTCGATCCCGCCGTTTGTCAGCGACATAATCCCTTTTATTGATTTCTGTGCATTGACCGACAGGGTGTTTAGAAAGTTGAACATGAATACTTCGTCGCTGTAGAGTATTTTCATGTAGTCGGCTTTGGAAATCTGAAGTATTCCTGTCGGTTCAAGAGCTGTCACCGTTCCCGGAAATTCTGTCGCGCGGCCGAAAAGGAAATCAGGGGATATTACAGCCGGAGCTTTAAGGGTCTGTGCTACAGAGAATCGTCCGTTTGCGTTGACAATAGTGGAGCGTACGCTTCCTGATATGACGAAAGTGATGTGGCGGCAGGGCGTTCCTGCACTGACGATGGTTTCTCTCTCGGGATATTTAAGGAAGTGGAACTTTGCTTCGCCTGCCGTGCGGGCGATGCGTTCGCGGCTGACACCGCGGAACAAAGGCAGTTCCATGAGGATTTCAAACATGCTTTTCATCACTTAATGTTTTTTTCTGTTTTATATTAACATCTGTGGACTCGGCTTTGTTCCCTTTTCAAGGCTTTGCAGACGAGCCTTCCGCCGATTGACGGCTATGTCGAAATATCTGTGCGGAATTGATTATATTCTGCCATGCGACGTATGCCGCCGGTCCGATGGATGATATCGGGTTGAGATATGTGAGAGCAAGCCAGATTGCCAGAATCGTGTTTTTTTGCCCAAGCCCTTGCGATCCTGATATTTTGTCCCCGAAGCGAGCGCCGATATGCCGTCCGATCGCAAACTGGGCGAGGCATACCACTCCTGCCGTCGCTGCTATAAGTGCCATTTCCGGGATCTTGTCGGCCGGTTCGGCTATTGCGAAGCTTACGGAGCGGCCTACGGCTACGATAAGGGATATCGACCACAGGTAGAATGACAGCGGCTGCATTTTGCCTATTGCTTTATGCAGCTTCGGTGCTGCGAAATAGAAAGTAAATGCAATTCCAAGCGGGAGAAGAATCAGGGGAGCCACACGCGAGCCAATGGCCAGAGATGTGCCGGCAAATGAAATACCGGCGTTTGTGTGGCCGCCTGTCATTGAGAAGAAAAGAGGCGCGAGGATGGCTGCGCCGAGGTTGCTGATGACTGAGAACGATGTCAGCCGCGCTACGTTTCCACCAAGCATTCCTGTCACTACAGGCGCGGCTGTGGCGGTCGGACACAGGACACAGATGAACGCGGCCTGGGCGACGTCCTCGCCGGCCAGAGGGCGAAGAGCATAGTATAGGACAAGGCATCCTCCGGCCTGTATGGCCATCAGCCTCCATGCCATCGGACCCGGACGGAACTCGCGTGGGCTGATGCGGCAGAATGTGATTGTCAGCATCGTCAGGATAAGATAAGGTATAATCCACTCTATCATCGAGATGAAGTTGTGGAAGAAGATGCCGCAAGCCATGGCTATAAGCAGCATCCATGGTTTTATCTTCTGCTGGAGCGAGGAAAGGGTCATCTTAGAACGGGAAAAGCAGTGGGAGTGTTAAGATCATTATCAGGCCCATGATTATCTGCATGGGTGCTCCTACTTTTATGTAGTCGGAGAATTTGTATTGTCCGGCGGGCATGACGAGGGCGTTAGGCGGGGTCGAGAACGGCGAAGCGAAGCACAGGCTTGCGCCGAATGTGACAGCAAAAAGGAATGGCAGAGGGTTTACGTCGAACATCACGGCGCTCTCCAACGCGATAGGGGCGAGCAGTACTGCTGTCGCGGTATTGCTGATGAACAATGTCATGACTGATGTGGTGAAATAGATTCCTGCCATAAGAGCCATGGGGCCTAACGAACCGAGTGTGGCTACGAGGGAGTCCGACACCATGGCCGATATGCCTGTCTTCTCCAGAGCGAATGACATCGGCATCATGGCGGCTATAAGGACAATGCTTTCCCAGTTTATTTTGCGGTAGGCGTCCTCGACATTGCGGAAGCAGCCGCACAGTATGGTGAGTACGGCTGCGCCGAGTACGGTGATTACGGCGGGTATAGTGTCGATTACAAGCATAGCCACCATGACTGCCATTATGGCTGCCGCAACAGGAGCTTTGTAGTCGAGGGTGACTTTTGATGCTTCGGCCATGGGTTGTCCGAGTACCACCCAGTCGGAGTTTTCGTTGCTCAGATTGCCTATCGCTTCCCATGAGCCTTGAATGAGAAGCACGTCGCCGGCTCTGACTGTCAGAGAGGATAGATCCGCGGTGATATAATTTTCGTTTCGGCGTACGGCTATGACGCTTACACCGAATCGGTTGCGGAATCCGCTGTCGGCTATGCTGCGGTTTATCAGGCGCGAGTGCGGCATAAGCACGATTTCGGCGATTCCTATGTCGTAGAATTCGAGCCCTTTGCCTGTGTTTTTGTTGTCATTGCCGTCGGAAACGGAAAAATCGAGCATCTCAGCCATGCGGCGTATGTCGGCATCTTCGCCGCGGACGTAGAGCGCGTCGCCTGATTCGATCACCGCATCGGGTCCTGCCGCATGCTGTGTCACTTTCTTTATGATGCGCGGACTGTTTTCGCCACGGCGCAGTTCGAGTACTTCGACTCTGAAATCCCGGCGCAGGTTCAGTTCAGCGATTGTGCGTCCGCAGGCAGCGGATGTAGGTGGCACGCTGAGGCGGTAAAGGCTTGTATGTAGCCCGTATTCGTCGACAAGACGGGCGAGCGATTTGTTTCCCCCGTTGGCCGTGTCCTGTGATTTTTTATCGCGACGCGACAGGAATATCTTGCTCAGAGGGATCAGCAGAAGTGTGCCGGCCACTACGCATATAATACCTCCAGGAAGAAAGGTGAAGAATGATAGCGGCTCATGTCCTGCTTCTTCCCATACTTCTGCGATAACGAGGTTGGGCGGGGTGCCTATCAGGGTCATCATGCCGCCCATGGAGCTTGCGAAAGCCAACGGCATCAGCAGGCGGCTGACAGAGCTTCCGCTGGCTGAGGCCATGCTGACCACTATGGGCAACATCAGAGCGACGGTGCCGGTGTTGCTTACGAATGCGCCTATGAGTGCTGTGCCGGACATGACGAGCAGGAAGAGGCGAGTTTCGCTGTTTCCCCCGAGTTTCAGAAGCCGTGCACCTATCATCTTTGCAAGGCCGGTGTTGAATATGGCTCCGCCGACAATGAACAGACCTACCATCATCACGACTATGGGATTGGCGAAGCCGGACAAGGCTTCCTGTGTCGTTATCACACCGCTGACAGCGAGGACAAGGAGTGCGCACAAGGCCACTATGTCGGCCCGTATTTTTCCCCATACAAAAAAGATGGCGGCTATAAGAAGGGTGGCAAGGGTGATAATCATGTTTTGTTTTACGGTAAAGTTTATGCAAAGTTAGCGATTTGAATCGAAAAGCTAACAAAACAAAGCAGGACATCTTCTCACGAGGACGTCCTGTTGCGTTTTAATGATTTAAAACAATTACATAACTAACATAAAACACATTTTTCTTTTCGCATTTTTCGGCTGATGCCGACGTCTGCTACGCCGGACCTGAGGCCGGAGAGAGTATCGGCGATGAAAAATGAATTTTTTTGATTGTAAACAATCTATACTAACCCTAAAACTGAATTCTGACTGTTGTCTTATGAATCACTGTGCAAAATTACAGACAGTTTTGCTCTTTTGCGCGCGTGTATCAGTGTTATATAAAATATTATACAGTGTTTATGTGTGTAGTATTCTGTATTTCAATGATATATCTGTAGGTGTGATCGCGTGTGATATAAAAAACGATATTATGAAGCCGAACCTATTTTCATAATTTCGGCCTCAAATGTATTGCGATTTACCGCCCGTGCTTTCAGTCGGTTACGATATGCGTATATGGTGTTGAGCGAGTAGTTGAGCACCTGGGCTATTCGTGCGCTTTCTTCTATTCCGAGGCGCATGAAAGCGAGTATTCGCAGATCGGTGTTCAGCAATTCTCCATCGCGCAGCACTATTTGCTGGTCGGGAAGCAGGAGGCTGTTGACATCTGCCACGAAATCAGGATATATATGCAGAAAGGCATTGTCAAACACTTCGTAAAATTCGCGGCTCTGTTCTTCTACGAATTTTCCGGAGCGCGTCATGCGGTAAAGTTCGTCGACCTGTCCGGCGGCAATCTTGCGGTTCGCGATTTTGCAGAACTGGTTGAGTTTGTCCATATAGATGGAACATAGTTGCAGAAATTGGCTGATGTAAACCTCTTTGACTTTGTTGGCGCTTCGCAGGCTGTTCTGCAGCAGTCGCATTTTCGCCATTTCGTGGCGAAGAATGAACAGGACAACTACCAGTATCGCCATAAGTAAAGCCATTACTGCAATGACGAAATATACGGTTTTCCGCCATCTGTCGATGAAGTTGCTGTGGGCGCGTTCTATTATAGGGAGTGCGCGGGCTGTCTGGACCATTCTCAGTGCGGCACCGCATTCCACGGCATTGGCAAGGGCTGTTGAAAGGTAATGGTGCGAGCGCGGTATATCGCCGGAGGCATATATCCTTTCGCCGAGTTCCTGTAGCGAGGCAACCTCGCGGGTGGCTGCTTTAAGGTCGGCGATAGCGGATATGGCGAGGTAGTATATGTATGCGTTGTCGTCGCCTTCGTCGCGAGCCAGCGACGACAGGTGGTGTGCGGCTCGCGCCCGCAGGTTGCTGTCGGGATTCTCGTTCTCTATTATATCGTCGAGCAGGGCCTTGGCCATTTTCTCGCGGTTTGTCAGAAAATAATATTCTCCAAGATTGAAATTTCGATCAACGCTTCCGTCGGGGAGCACGTCGAGAAGTTTCAGCTGGTATTCGAGCGCTTTCTGCTGATGATTGTCGGCCAGCCCGGGGTATGGGGAGTAGAACGAAGCTATGTAGCTGTGCATCTGCCGTCCGGCGTCGTAGTATGATGCGAGCATTGATGCGGGAACCGAATCGGGTTCTATGGCGTTGAAAGTCTTGATAGCTTCGTCGACCATGCCTGCGAGAGGAAGTAGCGACGCGTATTTCCAGCGGAAGGGCAGAGCTTCGGGCGATTGGCCGGCGGCGTCTATTCCGCGTTTGAGGTAGTGCAGGGCTGAGTCGTTGTTGAATGCAGTATTCTCATCAGCCAGCCGCATAAGGGCGTTGAGGGAGTCCTTGGATTGTGAGAGGCTGAGGCTCAGGCTGTCGATGCGGTCCTGCCGTCCGCTGATGAAATCTTCACGTCCGCTTAGTGTCTTGTCGAGTTCGGACAGTATGCGGTCTACGTCGTCGCTTTTTATCCGCGATTCAGCACCGGCATAGGACAATGCTGCGGCGACTAGTAGTATTGAGCCAAGTGCCGAAAACCTTAGAAAGCTGAGAGATATGTGTCGGTTTGTCATTTGACTGTGAAAAGGGCGGCTATTTCCTCTGTGGATATTATGTTGAGCGTTTTCAGTCCGTCGGGGTCTATTGCCGGTGATGTGCAGCGGAAAAGGTCGGCTACGATGCTGTCCATCTCTTCGGAGCTGAGAACGTCGCCTGCACGGATGGCAGTTGCATGTGCCATGCCTTTTGCGAGAGGGGCTGTGATGTCTGCGGCAGAGCTTGTTCCGCTCTCGGCCGCTTCCTCGATTATACTGCGCAATGTGTCGGCAGGATTTCCTGTGGCCGGAAGTGAAGGTGCGCCGTTTATGGCCCATGTGTTGTCGCCGAGGAAAGATATGTCGAAACCAAGTTGCGGCAAGCTGTCGGCGATGGCGCTAAGGACGGCATTCTCGGACGGCGACAGGGTGATGCTTTCCGGGAATATGAGTTTTTGCGACGGTAGCCCGTTGCCAAGTGCCAATGATGCTGAATAACGGTCAAACAGTATGCGGATATGTGCGCGGTGCTGGTCGATAAGCATCAGTCCTCCGTGGGACGGGGTGACGATGTAACGCGAGCGCAACTGCAGGCATGTCGGGATGTTGCGTGCGGCGGTCGCTGTGTTTTCGGTGATGTCGCCGAAAAGGTCTTCGGGCGGGGTGATGTCGCTGTTGTCGTTCATCGACGAGCTTCGTGCGCCGGCAATGGAGTTGTCGCGTTCGCGGCTGAAATTTTCATATAGTTTTTCCCAATCCTGCATCGGAGCGCGTGACTGTGAGGCCGACGGTCGCAGTCCGGCTGTGCCGGAGTTTGAGCCTGACGGACGTCTGACAGGCATTGCCGGTGGTATTGATACGGGCGTGTCGGCCGGAGATTCGTCGAAGGGGTTATAGCCCGGATCGAATTCCACTCCGGGTGTGTCGGCAACGGCTGCCGACGGATCGAAGATGGGGATGTCGGGGGCATCGTCGACGTCGAAGTCTATGGCGCCTGCGGCATGCACGCGGCCGAGGGTTTCTTTTACGGCCGCCATGAGAATCTGGCGTATGGCCAGCTCGTGTTCGAATTTGATTTCGTTCTTCTGCGGGTGTATGTTTACGTCGATTGTCGATGGATCGACTTCGAAGTTTATGAAATAGCAGGGTTGCGAGTCGGCCGATATAAGTTGTTCGTAGCAGCTTGTCAGCGATTTGTGGAAGAATGGATGGCGCATGTTGCGGCCGTTGACAAAGAAGAACTGGTGTGCGCCGCGTTTGCGCGCGAAGCGCGGCATGCCTGTGAAGCCGCTGATTTTGACGAGCGAGGTTTCCGTAGCCACCGATGCGAGCTGACTTTCAAGGGCGTTGCCGAACAGATCGGTGATACGTTGTTTGAAGCTGCCTTTAAGGAATTTGTGTAGAGTGACGTCGTTGTTTATCAGCGTGAAGGCGACGTTTGTGTTTACAAGTGCCTGGCGTTCGAACTCGCGCATTATGTGGCTCAGTTCTACGGTGTCTTTTTTCAGGAACTTGCGTCGTGCGGGCATGTGGAAGAATATGTTCTTTACCATCAGGTTCGTGCCCGGTGTGCAAGTGGCCGGTTCCTGGCTTTCAAATTTTGATTCGGCCAGACAGATGCGGGTGCCTACGGGATCGCCGTGGCGCATTGTGCGCATGTCGATCTGGGCTACGGCGGCAATCGACGGCAATGCTTCCCCGCGGAATCCCATGGTATGCAGGCCGAACAGATCCGAAGCCTGTGATATCTTGCTTGTGGCGTGGCGTTCGAAAGCCATTCGCGCGTCGGCCGGCGACATGCCGCATCCGTTGTCGATTACCTGTATCAGAGTTCGTCCGGCGTCTTTGAGGATAATGGTAATTTCGTCGGCGCCTGCGTCGATGGCGTTTTCGACCAGTTCCTTGATGACGGATGCCGGGCGTTGTATGACTTCTCCGGCGGCAATCTGATTCGCCACGGAGTCGGGGAGTAGTTTTATGACGTCGCTGTTCATAGTCACGGGCAAAATTACGAAAAAAACGGTAAAACAAAAAAGGCGACGCGCCTGTGGAGAAAACACTCCCGGGCGCGCCGTAACAATTGTTTTTAGTCAAAAAGAATGCTTTAGAAGCAGACCGTAGTGGTGTGTCAGGAGCCGAGATAGCTCTTCAGCAGGCGGCTTTTCTGTCCTTTGAGGCGGCGTATCGCTTTTTCTTTGATCTGGCGTACGCGTTCGCGTGTAAGGTCGAATTTCGCACCTATTTCCTCAAGAGTCATTTCCTGGCATCCTATGCCGAAGAACATTTTCAGTATCTCGCGTTCTCTCTCGTGGAGCTGCCGCAGGGCGCGCTCGACTTCGTTCGACAGCGATTCCTGATTTAGGGATGCGTCGGCCATAGGGGAGTCGTCGTTTGTCAGTACGTCGAGCAAGCTGTTGTCTTCGCCTTCGACAAAAGGAGCGTCGACCGAAATGTGGCGTCCGGACACTTTCAGGGTGTCGGCGATTTTTTCGACGGGCACGTCGAGGGATTCGGCGAGTTCTTCGGGCGACGGGCGACGTTCGTTCTCCTGCTCGAATTTTGACAGGGCTTTGCCTATTTTGTTGAGAGAGCCGACCTGGTTCAGGGGCAGACGGACGATTCGCGATTGTTCCGCCAGAGCCTGAAGGATTGACTGTCTTATCCACCACACGGCGTAAGAGATGAATTTGAAGCCTCTCGTTTCGTCGAACTTCCGTGCGGCTTTAATCAGGCCGAGATTGCCTTCGTTGATAAGGTCGGGCAGCGACAGTCCCTGATTTTGGTACTGTTTTGCTACGGAAACAACGAAGCGTAGGTTTGCACGTGTGAGTTTTTCGAGAGCTGCTTCGTCACCTTGCCGGATGCGCTGAGCCAGTTCAACTTCCTCCTCTACCGAAATGAGTTCTTCACGTCCGATTTCCTGGAGGTACTTGTCAAGCGACGCGCTTTCGCGGTTCGTGATCGATTTGGTGATTTTTAGTTGTCTCATCTGTTCTCTTTCTATACCGTTATTGGAATAAAGTTTGCAAAGTTAGTAAAAAATCCTTGATATGCCTCTGTTGTGAAGTGTATTTAAGAAATTTTACAATGCGGTTGAGCGATAAACGCTCCGGGGGGGAGTGAATTCCCTCCGGAGCGCTTTAGTTTTATGTTTTTTTATGGAGTTTGAGATAGATCTGATGTTTATTTATATCGTGCCCAGCGCATGAGTTCGACGAAAGTCGGTTTTTTGCCGTACATGAATATTCCGACACGGTATATTTTTCCGCATAGCCATATCATGAATATGAATGAAGCGTAGAGCAGTGTCAGGGAAAGTATTGTTTCCCATACGGGAACTCCGAAAGGCAGGCGCGACATCATCGCCATGGGTGAGGTGAACGGTATTACCGACAGCCAGAATGCCAGTGCGGTGTTGGGATTCTGGATAATGGACATTGAGGCAATGATACCTATTACCACAGGGATTGTGGCTACGGACGAAAGTTGACCTGCATCCTGGATGTTGTCGACAGCCGAGCCTATGGCGGCATATATGGATGAATAGAAGAAATAACCGCCTACGAAGAAGAGTATCATGTAGACGAAGAGCGATGCGACGTATCCGGTATCGCTTAGCTGCTGTATGGCTGCTGCGACGGCCGGCTCGGAGCTGACGTCGGTGGAGCTTGAAAGGAAGGGCAGCAGCCATCCGGAGGCGGCGCCGGCTATCACGGCCCATATAAGAATCTGTGTTATGGCCACAAGCCCTACGCCTATGATCTTGCCCATCATCAGTATCATTGGCTTGACTGATGAAACGACGATTTCAAGCACGCGGTTGTTTTTTTCCTCGATTATGGAATTCATGACTATCTGCCCGTAGATCAGAATGAACATGTACAGCAGCATATCCATTATCAGGCCGAGGAAATATGAGAGTATTGACGATGTTTCGGTGTCTTCGGAAGTGTCGATGCGCACGGTGGAAAGGGTGACATCGGCTTCCACTTCTTTCAGTATCTGGCGGATATTGTCGATATTGTAGGCGCGCAGGCGTATGTCCTCGATTGCGCGGTTGAGCTGAGATGTGACTTCTGTGTCGGTATTCATCGACGCGGCTCCGCGGGTATAAAGGGTGATCGCTCCTTCCGGATTGTCGATGGCGCGTGCGCCGATGGCAAGTATGGCGTCGTAATCGTCGTCGGCACGTGCGGCGTCAAGATTTCCGTTGTCGAGAGTGGTGAAGCGGATGTCGTCGGTGTCGCGGAGTAGTTGGGCGATCTGTGCGGTGTCGTCGATTACGGCTATGTTGCGTTGTTCGTCGTCGCCGAGAAGCATGAAAAGCGCGGGAGCCACCATACAGATAATCATCAGCAGAGGCACCAGCAGGGTGGTGATGATGAAGCTTTTGCGTTTTACGCGTTCGAGGTACTCGCGGGATATTATTATTGACAGTGGCGAATTCATTGTTCTGATGTGTTTTCGGTCTGTGGTTCGTATGTGTTGTTTGATGCTTCGACTGCCGAAATGAATATGGAGTCCATCGATGGCAGTAGCTGGTGGAAGCCTTTGAGCGAAACAGCTTCGTTTGCGGCGGATATAAGAGTGCGCAGATCGTCGGGGCTGTTGAGGCTTACTTGTGCCGAAGCCCGCCCGTCGCGGTCGATTCCACCGAGGCTGAAGGAGGAGGCGACAGGACTGACAGCTGCCGTAAGAGCGTCGGGAGAGCCGACGTATGTCAGTTCGAAGTTGTTGCCTCCGTAGGTTTTTCGCAGTTCATGAACATTGCCGCTGAGGATGTTTCGCGAACGGTTGATGAGCGTTATTTCGTCGCAAAGCTCTTCGACGCTTCCCATGTTGTGGGTCGAGAAGATGACTGTGGCTCCTTCGTCGCGCAGTTTCAGTATCTCGCGTTTGAGTATGTTGGCGTTGATGGGGTCGAATCCGGAGAAAGGCTCGTCGAAAATCAGTAGCTTCGGACGGTGGAGTACTGTGACGATGAACTGTACTTTCTGAGCCATGCCTTTCGAAAGTTCTTCGATTTTTTTATCCCACCAGTCGGTGATTTCCAGACGTTCGAACCATAGCCGCAGTCCTTGCTCGGCTTCGGCTTTTGGCATGCCTTTGAGGCGGGCGAAGAACAGAGCCTGTTCGCCTACTTTCATCTTTTTGTATAGCCCGCGTTCTTCGGGCAGATAGCCTATCTGAGCCACGTCGGCGGCTGTCAGTGTGTGGCCGTCGAAAGTGACTGTGCCGGAATCGGGGGCTGTTATGTGGTTGATTATGCGAATCAGTGTGGTTTTTCCTGCGCCGTTAGGACCCAGAAGTCCGTAGACTTTTCCTCGCGGCACTGCGATGCTTACGTCGTCGAGCGCCCGGTGGCCGGTAAAGTTTTTTGTGATGTGTTCGGCTGTGAGTATATTCATTTTTGAGTTGTTTTTTATTCTGATTAGACGCAGGAAGATGAAATAAATTACATCGTAGGCTTATTTTTATAGGGGGAGAGATTAGAGAAGAGAGATCAGCGAGATGCTTTTTATTGTATATCTCTCTGATCTCTCTTAATTGTTATTTACTATTTTTGATATAAAAGTCAGCTTAATTTTTTTCCTCGCAGATATACCTCGCTGATGAAGGGGGTGGTATAGGCATAGGTTATAAATGCGTCGGAGGGTATCGGCCGGGTGATTATGAAGTTGGCGAGGCGTCCGGGGGTGATTGCCCCGCATGTGCCGGCGACATCCATGGCTGCCGCGCCGTTGACGGTGCAGGCGGCAAGTGCTTCGGCCGGAGTCAGGCGCATGCGTATACATCCCAAAGCCATTACCATGCGCATGTCGCCGGATGGAGAAGAGCCGGGGTTGTAGTCGCTGGCAAGTGCTACGGCCAGACCGCTGTCGACGGCTCGTCTTGCGGGTGCGAAAGGGATGCCAAGGAAGAAGGACGCGCCGGGTAACATTGTAGCTATGGTGCCGGAGCCGTGCAGGCTGTCGATCTCGGGCTGTTCCATGCGCTCGAGATGGTCGACCGACAAAGCTCCGCGACTCACTCCGATTTGTACGCCGCCGGAGTTGGCAAGTTCGCAGGCGTGGATTTTCGGGCGTATGCCATAGCGCGCCGCGGCGTCGAGGATGCGTGCGGTTTCGTCGACGGTGAAGAAGCCTTCGTCGCAGAACACGTCGACAAATTCGGCCAGACCTTCAGCTGCCACGGCCGGCAGCATATCATTTATCACAAGGTCGACATATTCGCTTTGCCGGCCGGTGTACGCGCGCCCTACGGCGTGTGCGCCAAGGAATGTTGAGCGTACGACAGCCGGAGATTCCTGCTTCAGGCGAGCTATCACGCGAAGCATTTTCAGTTCGTCGGCCACTGTCAGCCCGTAGCCGCTTTTTATTTCTATCGCTCCTGTTCCTTTTGCAGTCACCTCGTCGAGGCGTATGCGTGCTTGCCTGTAGAGTTCATCCTCGGATGTGCGGTGAAGCAGGTCGGCGGAGTTGAGTATGCCTCCTCCCCGGCGTGCGATTTCTTCGTAGCTTAGTCCGCGGATTTTGTCGAGATATTCGCCGTCGCGGCTTCCCGCATAGACGATGTGGGTGTGCGAGTCGCAGAACGACGGAAGCAGCATCCCGCCGCGTGCGTCGACGATATGCCGGCCCGTGAGGTCTTCGGTCTTCAGTCCGGACATTGAGCCGAAAGCGCTAATATGCTCGCCGTCGACCAGCAGCCAGGCGCTGCCGTCGAGGCGTTGCATGGCTGTGTCCATCTCTTTGCCGCTCAGGCGGACGGTTTCGGGTGGCAGTATGCCGAGAATGGAGGATATGTTGACTATCAGCATTCTTGCAGGAATTTGACGGATGCGGCTATGTGGTCGCACATCACGGTGTCGTTGTCGATGAACGGAACGGCGTGGCGATAGGCTTCGTGCATCGCTTCCACTGCGTCGGACGAACGGCCGGGACGGCGGAAGTCGAGCGCCTGGGCGGCATTGAAGAGTTCGATAGCCAGCACGCGTTCGGTGTTGTTGACCACACGGAATAGTTTAGTGGCTGCGTTTGAACCCATTGACACGTGGTCTTCTTGTCCCTGCGAAGAGGGGATGGAATCGCAGCTTGCCGGCCAGCACAGGCCTTTGGACTGGCTGACGATTGAGGCCGCGGTGTACTGCGGAATCATGAATCCGCTGTTCAGACCGGGTTTGGCTACAAGGAAAGAGGGCAGGCCGCGCTGTCCGGAGATAAGTTTGTAGATGCGGCGTTCGGAGATGTTGGCGAGTTCCGACAGGGCGACAGCGAGGAAGTCCATGGGCATCGCTATGGGTTCGCCGTGGAAGTTGCCGGCGGAAACAATGATGTCGTCGTCGGGGAATACAGTCGGGTTGTCGGTTGGAGCGTTGATTTCGTCTTCGAGCACTGCCGATGCGTAGGCGATAGTGTCTTTAACGGCACCGTGAACCTGCGGTATGCAGCGGAAAGAGTAGGGATCCTGTACATGTTCTTTGTGGCGGACTATGTACTCGCTTCCGGCAAGCAGTTCGCGCATGCGGCGGGCTGTTTCGATTTGTCCGCGATGGTTGCGTACTTCGTTTACCTGAGGGCCGAAAGGCTCGATGCGTCCGTCGAATGCTTCGAGCGACATGGCTGCTATGCGGTCGGCCAGGTCGCTAAGACGCTGCGCTTTAAGAAGCGACCATACGCCGTAGGACGACATGAACTGGGTGCCGTTGAGAAGTGCAAGGCCTTCTTTCGACATAAGGCGTATGGGTTCCCATCCGAATTCCTCAAGGACTTCTGCGGCCGGGCGCAGAGAGCCTTTGTAGTCCACCTGCCCGAGTCCGAGGAGGGGCAGCGACATGTTGGCCAATGGAGCGAGGTCGCCTGATGCGCCGAGCGAGCCTTGCTGGTAGACCACGGGCAGCACGTCGGCATTGAAGAAATTGATAAGGCGCTCGACTGTGGCGAGCTGCACGCCCGAGTTGCCGTAGGACAGCGATTGTATCTTTGTCAGCAGCATCAGGCGGACAATATCGGCCGGCACGCGTTCGCCGACACCGCAGGAATGCGACATGACGAGGTTTTTCTGCAACTGCGAGAGGTCGTCATGTCCGATGGAGATGTTGCAAAGCGAGCCGAATCCTGTGGTTATGCCGTAGATGGGTTCCTTACATTCGGCCATCTTGCGGTCGAGATAGTCGCGGCATTCCGTTATGCGCCTGCGTGCGTCGTCGCTCAGGGCAAGACGCATTTTTTTATTAAGTATTTCGCCGACGCGGGCCAGAGTCAGGCGTTCGGCTGAGATATGATGAGTTTCCATTGGATGCTGGTGTTTATGATTTGCAGTTTGTGGTTCAGATGGATAGTGCGGAGTCGATCAGTGCGTCGTCGGCGAAATTCGGCATTGTGACTTCGAGTCCGGGGGTGCGTTCCATTTCGCGGCGTATGGCGTCGATTGCTCCGCGGTTGCGTGCCCAGCTGCGGCGTGCGATGCCGTTGTTGACGTCCCAGAGGAGCATTCGGCTTATGCGTGTATCGGCTTCCGGGCTGCCGTCGATCACCATGCCGAAGCCTCCGTTGACAACTTCGCCCCATCCTACGCCGCCGCCGTTGTGCAGCGATACCCATGTGGCGCCTCGGAAAGCATCGCCGATTACATTGTGGACAGCCATATCGGCTGTGAAGCGTGAACCGTCGTAGATGTTCGATGTTTCGCGGAATGGCGAGTCGGTGCCTGACACGTCGTGATGGTCGCGTCCGAGAACGACAGGAGCGCTGATTTCGCCGCGGCGTATAGCTTCGTTGAATGCCAGTGCTATTTTAGTACGGCCTTCGGCGTCGGCATACAGGATGCGTGCCTGAGAGCCGACGACAAGGTGGTTGCGTCCTGCTTCCTTGATCCAGTGGATATTGTCGTCGAGCTGTCCGCGGATGTCGTCGGGTGCGGTAGCCCGTATTTCTTCAAGCACGCGTGCGGCAATGCGGTCTGTCGCTTCGAGGTCGGACGGCAGTCCGGAGCTGCACACCCAGCGGAAGGGGCCGAAGCCGTAGTCGAAGAACAGCGGTCCCATTATGTCCTGTACGTAGGAGGGGTAGCGGAAGTTGCCGCTTCCGTCGGGAGCCATGACGTCGGCTCCTGCGCGTGATGATTCGAGCAGGAAGGCGTTGCCGTAGTCGAAGAAGTACATTCCGCGGTCGGCAAGACGGTTGATGGCGGTTACCTGCCGTCGAAGCGATTCCTGCACGCGGCGCCGGAATTCTTCAGGATCGTCAGCCATCATGGCTTTTGATTCCTCGAAGCTCAGGCCTACGGGGTAATATCCTCCTGCCCAGGGATTGTGGAGCGATGTCTGGTCGGAGCCGAGTTCCACATCGAGATCAGGCTCTTCGGCGAGGCGCTCCCAGAGGTCGACCACATTGCCGAGATAGGCCAGCGACACGGCCTCGCGGGCTTCGCGAGCTTTGCGTGCGCGGCTGACAAGTTCGTCGAGCGAGGTGTACACTTCGTCGACCCAACCTTGTGCACGGCGTGTTTCGACAGCCTTGGGGTTGATTTCGGCGACTATTGTCACCACACCGGATATGTTGCCGGCTTTTGGCTGGGCACCCGACATTCCGCCGAGTCCTGCGGTGACGAACAGCATTCCGCCGAGGTCTTTCGCTCCGGGACGCATTTTTCGTCGGCCGGCGTTAAGTACGGTTATTGTCGTGCCGTGTACGATGCCCTGCGGGCCGATGTACATGTAGGATCCTGCTGTCATCTGTCCGTACTGCGATACTCCCATGGCATTGAAACGTTCCCAGTCGTCGGGTTTGGAGTAGTTGGGTATGACCATACCGTTGGTCACTACCACGCGCGGTGCTTCACGGTGCGACGGGAAAAGCCCCAGCGGGTGGCCGGAGTACATGACAAGAGTCTGCTCGTCGGTCATCTCGCTGAGATAGCGCATGGCCAGCAGATATTGCGCCCAGTTCTGGAACACGGCGCCGTTGCCTCCGTAGGTGATAAGTTCGTGGGGATGCTGGGCCACGGCTTTGTCCAGATTGTTCTGTATCATCATCATGATTGCCGCAGCTTGCCGCGAACGAGCCGGATACTCGTCGATGGGGCGGGCATACATGTCGTAGACCGGACGGAAACGGTACATGTAGATGCGTCCGTAGTCGCGCAGTTCTTTTGCGAATTCCGGAGCGAGGACGGCATGGAATTTCTCAGGGAAATAGCGCAGTGCGTTGCGCAGAGCAAGGCGTTCTTCGTCGGGGGTCAGTATTTTTTTACGGCGCGGAGCATGGTTCACGCTGTTATCGTATGGTCTGGCTTCGGGCAGTTCTGCAGGGATGCCTGCACGCACGGCCTTTTTGAATTCTTCCTTTGTCATTGTTTGTTTATTATAGCTTCGACGATTTTGAGAATTTCATTTTCGGCTTCGGCTGCCTCGGCTGCCTTGTTCTCTCCTCGGGCAACGAGAGCTTCGGCGGCAGCCCTGTCCTTGAGTCCGGCAGCGTTGATTTTCACGTTAAGCAAGGCTCCGCGGACAGCGGCACGTGCGGCGAGTGCGCCTACGCCTGCGTCGCTGACAGATGCGGGATTGCCTTTTTCGGCCATTTCTTTCAGTAGCGGGAATGCCTCGCATGCGGTTTCGACAGTAGTGAGAGGGATCTGTGTGGCATAGAGCGTGGCGGCTTCGAGAGCGGCTTCACGCGCGGCTTTTTCTTCGTCGCTGCCTTTAGGCATCTGTATAGCGGCCATTATGCGGTTGAAGGCGGCGGTGTCTTCGTCGACAAGATGCAACAGGCGTTCCATCAGGTTCTGTCCTTTGTCGGCAATGTCGGAGAATTCTTTCCACCTGTCGTCCCATCCGGCTTTATGTGCCGAAAGATTGGCTACCATTGTTCCTAAAGCTGCGGCCAGCGCTCCCATGTATGCTGAAATCGATCCTCCGCCCGGTGCGGGAGATTCAGATGCTGTTTCTTCGGCAAATGCGCGACAAGTCATGTCTGTCAGTTTCGATTCTGATTTTTTGCCGGCTTCGAGGAGATATTCGATGACTTTTTCTTCGGGCTTGAATGGGCGCAGCTCGTCGAGTCCCATGCTGCGTATGGCGATACGTATGATTTCAGCATCGGGAATGCCCGTCGAGCGCTGCTGTTTGTGCAGGAAATGGCGACCGGCTTCGATGAGGGCGCGTTTTGGTACCAGTCCGACAATCTCTGTGCCGGTGACACGCACGCCGCGTGCATCGGCCGCACGTGCCACTTCGTCGAATGCGCGGTGGAGTGGAGTGGCGGCCATGTCGGTTATGTTCATCGACACTTGTGCGATCCCGTATTCGTCGATGTACCAGCCTATGGCCTTGGTGCCTTTGAGTGTGCCCGGAATCATTATTGTCTTGCCGTTTTCATCTTTCACGGGTTTGCCGGTGACTTTGCCGCCTTCGCGCATAGGCCGGCCTTTCTCGCGCACGTCGAAGGCTATGGCGTTGGCCCGGCGCGTGGATGTTGTGTTGAGATTGAAATTAACGGCGATAAGGAAGTCGCGTGCGCCGACGGTTGTGGCTCCTGTGCGTGCCACACCATCGTCGTAAGGACGGTCGCCGAAATCGGGGGCTTTTCCCGGGCAGTTCATTTTTTCGGGGAGAGCCTCGTACTCGCCTGCGCGGCATACGGCAAGGTTCTTGCGTTCGGGAGTGAATGCGGCGGCTTCGTAGCAGTAAGTGGGGATGTGCAGTTCGCCGGCGATCCGTTGTGCGAGGTCGCGGGCCATGGCGGCGCATTCTTCAAGGCTGACTCCCGATACCGGAATCAGCGGGCAGACGTCGGTGGCACCCATGCGCGGATGTGCGCCGTGATGACGGCTCATATCGATAAGTTCGGCTGCGCGCCGCACGCCGCGGAATGCGGCTTCAGTCACGGCTTCAGGTTCTCCGACAAATGTCACTACCGTGCGGTTTGTAGCCTCTCCGGGGTCGACGTCGAGCAGTTTTATGCCCTCGACGCTTTCGATTGCGTCGGTTATCGATCTGATGACTGTCATGTCGCGTCCCTCGCTGAAGTTGGGAACGCATTCGATGATACGCTTTTCCATGGCTTTATGCGTGATATTTATAATGGTTTGATTGTTTTATTCCGATTCTTGACAGCTTCTTCAGCCGCATTGGCAAAGATAGTATATTTTGCCGACTGCCGCAACGGATGCCGCGACATGTTTTTTATTAAGATGATTTAAATTTTATGCGGCATATGCGGCACTGCGGCAAAAGGCGTAGGGCTTGGTCAGAATGTGCAGCTGAAAGTGAATCCGACTTTGCAGCCTGCTGCTGCGGGCAACAGCGATGACCGGATGTCTGCAGGCTTGCGTCCCATGTGAAGTCTGCGGGCTTCGTTGCCTCGGAAAAGCCCGACGACTTCGTTGACGGGATCGATGAGAAAGGCTACTACATTGCCTAATATTCTTGAGCCGCCGAGGGTGTAGTCGTGTGCTACGATCACGCGTTTCAGTTTATAGAACAACTCGCCTATCACGCTGCCGACTATAGGTGTCACGAATATGTCCTGGATGGAAGGACGTTCCATAAAGGCTTCGATTCCGAACTCCCAGCCGACGGTGGAGATTATGGCCGAATAAAGCATGGATCGGTAGAAATTGAAGCCTGCGTCGCGTGCAGCCATGAAGTAGGCGGCACCGGCGTAGGGATGGAGGACGTAATTGAATATGGGATTGTCATGGTCCCATTCCGGTCCTTTCTTGAATACGTTGCGATACCAGCGTGTGAATGGGGGGACACGCTGTATTTCTGCTCTGTTCCACGATGTTGCATCTTCCGGCAGGCATTCCAATACGACGAGTGTGCCGACGTATGCGCCTATAAGCACGGAGGTGTTTACCCATAGCTTCGGCCAGTCAGGCTGATTTGTCTTGAGGGAGTAAGGCAGGGTGTAAAGAGAAAGGCGTTTCGGACGGGCGTAGCTTCCCGCAAGAGCATCGGCGATGCCTGCTGTGTCGAGCGATGCTTCTGAGGCGCGGTGAGGACGCATAAGGATTTCTATTGCCGGAGCCGGCAGCCCGATTGAATCGGGTGTTTCGGGGAAGCTTACGGCGTTTTGCGCCTTTGCTCCCATGCAGGCCGCCGCGGAGAGAATGGCGGCAAGGATGCGGGTTCTTGAAGAAGAGAACATAGGCTTTGTGTGTGTTATATGTGTGAAACGTTCGTGCCGGAAGAATATGGATCTTCTCCGACTTTTGTTTCTATAACAAACAGAAGCCTTGCTTGGATTTATTTGCCTCGGGAGTATTCGTCGACGTAACGTGCGGCGGTGGCGGCCATGTCGAAGTGCTGTTCCACGAATTCGGCTCCTCTGAGCGCCCGCTCCGCTTCGGCGTCGTAGTCCGCCACAGTGTCGGCTATGGCGTGTGCGAGGGCTTTGTGGTCGCCGCAAGGGAATAAGTGTCCGAATCGTCCTCCGTCGAGTACTTCGGTCGGACCGGGAAGATCCGACGATATGCTCGGAACTCCGGCGGCGAGGGTTTCGGCAAGTGTAAGTCCGAAGCCCTCCTGACGGGATGGAAGAAGCGACAGGTGATATGACGCCAGGATGTTGTAAAGATCCTTGCGTCCCATCGGTCCGGTGAAGTGTGTGTCGTTGCCGAGTCCGAGGTTGTCGGCAAGCCGGCGCAGATAGTCGAGCGAAGGGCCGTCGCCGATGAAATCGACAGTGACGCGAGTGTCGGGGAGCAGCAGGCGGAGTTCGGCCATGGCACGTAATGTTATGTCCTGGCCTTTGACCTTGTGGTCAAGGCGTCCGGCCTGTACGATGCGCAGAGTGTTGTCCGGAGCGGGTGAGTCGTGGCCACGTCTGCGTATGGTGGCGGTTTCGATGCCGTTTGGCACCACTATGCTGTCGAAGCCGAAACGGGTGCGCAGGTCATCGGCCACGGCCTGCGATATGGAGAAGAGGCGGTCGGCACGGCGTATGAGGTCGGGTCGTCCTATGCCGGTGGTATGGAGCGTGAAAAAGAGCGGATAGCGCCGTGGTCCGCGTACAAGTCCGAGCGCCATGACGTTGTGGGCATGAACCGCGTCGGGATGTGTCGCGGCTATGGCGCGGCGCATGGTAAGCAGCCATAGCGGATTTTTTGAACCGAGCGGGCGGTTTAGCCTAATTATGTTGACCTCTCCTGAAATTGTGGCGATCAGTTCTTCGTCGTGTTCGTCGTTGATAAGTATAAGGCTTACTTTATGGCCTGCAGCGGCCTGACGGTTCAGAATGTCGATTAGCATTGTTTCTGTACCGCCTATCTTGAGGTTGAAAAGCAAGTGTGTTATGTTCATGATTGTCAATTGGTTACCCCCCCCTATGACGTTTTTGTGCATTGTTGAAGCTTTTTTGAAACCGCCATTTCTCGGTGTTAGAGAGCCACGGGGTATTGAATCCGGGAAGTACATCACGGTTTGCGAGCAGGACAGTGGCGTATGCAAGTCCCAGCAGGAGCAGTCCGTCCATGTTATTGATAGAGCATATGCCGCTCAAACCGAATGTCAGAATGGCGATAAGTACTGATAGGAAGAACTTATAATATCTAAGCTTTTTGATTGTCATTGCAATCGCGAAATACATGGCGAATTGTAAGATAAGTCCGATATAGCCTATGTTAAGAATCGTTTGCGCATATGCTATTTCCACGCCGGTGGCTACTTCATCTTGTCTCTCGCGGTTTTCGTAGAATTCATTGTCGATGAAGTAACGGGTATCCGTTGTGGTTTTGCGGTCGAGAAATCCGAGTCCGGTCCATTCTTTGCCGTACTTGTACATAAGTTCGAATTTCGGGATTACCTGGGCCATGCGTCCGGAGCCAAATGTAGCCAATTCTTCTTCCGTTTTTGCCGCGGCTACGTCAATAAATTGTGTGATTGTGGATCTTATTCTCAGAGGAGATTCGGTGTCGTGTGCAACGAAACTTGTGTTTTTTTCGATCCATATGTCTGCTCCGTACAGGGCTATGGCTGTTAGCAAGGCATAGCCGGAGTATTTCATGACACGTTTTACTGAACCTTGCACAAAGCAGAAAGCGATAAACAGACCTATAAGGAATGTTATTGTTTTGGTTATAGCCAAACCGGACAGGAGTATGACCCATTGGTGTTTTCGAAGCCTGTAGATGTTTACAAGTCCGTATATGGAAAGCGTGGCCAGATACATGCCCGGGGGATATATGCGTCGGAATGGTTTTTGAAATAGATTGACATGAAGGTTTTGCCATGTCGAATGTACCATATCGAAGTCGAATACTCTCGGAATAAGTATATGGTTGCAAAAAATGAATGAGTCTATGCCGTAGAATGCTCCAATTACTATGGTGTATCCTATGACATGTGTCATGAATTTGTTGAAATTGAATTCTATGCCGTCAAATGCGATTAATGGAATATAGAAGTAGACGAGATAAAGATAATGGCGCATTTTGGGGATCTGCCCTAATAAAGCGAGTTCTGAGAAACACGCCAGGGCTATCATTGAAAACAGAAATAGCCCGAGTATAAAAAATGTGCGTTTGACAATAGGAGGCTTGTAGTATATTGTGGCGAGAATCAGCACGATGATGAATATCAGGTGCTGTTGCTTTATGACCAAAGTATTGCTGTCGTATAAACCGTATGCGCCGACGAACAGAGTGAGTTGTACGATGAATTCATGGCGGTTGCGTATGTATGACTTAAACAAAAATATCAATATCAATATGATGGCCGGATAAAATTCCAACCCTAATGCGCTCATAGATAGGAGAAAGACTGTGATTTCAATCCAAGCGCGTTTATTTATTTCCAGAAACGGACGTTTAGCTAAAACTGAATCGCATTCATGTCGAGAGCGGTGTGCGAAATGTTTTTTGTTCAGTTGAGGCATTTGTGTCCGGATGGGTTCTGTAAGAAATTATGTTTGTCAAGCTCTGTCTTTGCTTTGTGCTTTTGCTTTTGTCTGTTGTCTTCATCCATGTCGCCTGACATTATTACAGCGGCATAAGCTAATGCGAGTATTCCAAGTCCTTGCGGGCTTTGTATATGGCATAGTCCCGCCATTCCAAGCCAATATACTCCTAAAAGAGTCGAAAGGTAGTATGTCGCGTATTTCCGACGCCGTATGATGTACCACAGTGAAAGGTAAAAAAGCAATTGGAAAATAAATCCGATATAGCCTATTGTAAGTATCGTCTGTGCCTGTGCGTTTTCCACGCCAGTGGCAAGTTCGTCGCTGAGAGCCACATTCTCGTAGAGGTCGTTGTGGATCATGTACTTGGTGTTCTTCGTGCGGTCGGGATGCAGGAACCCGAGTCCGGTCCATTCTTTATGCTGCTGATAAAGGAATTCAAATTTTGGAATTATCTGTGCAGCACGTCCTGATCCGAATTTGGATATGCTTTCGATGTCGACGCTTCGTGTCAGTTCGATAATTTGGTCGATTGACGATTTTATACGAAATGTCGACTCGCGGTTAATTGTATTGATCGGTAGAAATCCGTCGACAACATATGTCAACACAAAAAGACTGACCATGATCCCGGACAGTTTTAACACGCGCAGGAATGAGCCTTGAAGTAGGATGTATAACAAGATTAAACCTGTTATAAGTGTAAATGTTTTGGTTGATATAATCCCGATTGCAAAAATTAGCCAATGGATTGTCTTAAGACGGTAGACGCGTGTAATTGGATATACACACAGCAGCAATATGTATAGTCCGGGAGGATTTTTGCGGAAGAATATGAATGAGAATGGTTTTATGAACGGATCCCAAAGTTTGGAGTCGATGCCGATGAATGTAAAAGAGCGTGGTATCAGAAAATTGCCGCTGAGTATGAATGCGTCAATGGCATAGAATGAACAGAGAACTAACGCATAGACGAGAAGTTTTCTGAAAAACTCGTTGATGTTGAAATCATGTCCGATGAATATTGTCACCGGAATCATGAAGTAAATGAAATAGATGTAGTAGCGGAAAGAGTAGAGTTGCACACTGAAACTTTCTTCAGAAAAAGAAGCCAGAACCAACAGGCCTATCAGGAAAGTCAGATATAGGTGGAATGTGCGTATGACAACCGGAGGTTTGCGGAATATGAAGTAAAAAATAAATGACAGAACGAGGGCTATGTCGTCGGCTTTAAAATGCATGGTGTCCGCATCGGTCAGGGCATATCCTCCAAAGAAAATAGTGAGTTGTATGATAAATTCGTGCCGGTTGTTCATCATGCGGTTGATCATGATGAACAGGGCCATGAATATCATGGGGAATATCTGGAGCCCGACCAGAGCCATTGATAGCAGGAAAGCGAGCGACCATCCCCAGTCTTCTTTTGTGAAGACAGGGTATGGACGCTTTTTTTCCGGAGTGGTGTTTATCCGTTTTGATTCGGCCGGATGTTCCGTTTGCCGGATTTCGGCTGTATCAGCGGATTGCTTTGTGCTATCTGTGTATCTTATGCCTGACATTGGTTGCGTTAGCAGCTCAAGATTTTATTCCTTGCGTGTACGGTAGCCGTAGGTTTTTTTAGCTGCCGTGCCGTTTATGACAATAGACAGACGCTTGAGCCTATCCTGATCGTATAGCTCGTTGATATAGCTCAGATCGTTGAGAGATGTGTAATTGGCGCGGCATACGTAGATGGTGGCATCGGCGACGCGCTCGAGCGTGAATGTATCGCTGACGAGTCCGATCGGTGCTGTGTCGACAACTATGTAATCATAGTCCTTGCGCAGTTGTTTGAAGAGTTCATCGATGCGTGGCGACAGCAGCAGTTCGGAGGGATTAGGCGGTACGGGACCTGCCACAATCATGTCGAGATCCTTCGCCGATGGAACGTTTACTATTATCTGTTCGGGCTTTATTTCGTTTGATGCCAGATATTGTGTCATGCCGAGGCGCGGTTTGATGTCGAGATACTGGCTCAGTCGCGGATTGCGGATGTCAAGGCCGACAAGGATCGTGCGTTTGCCCATCATGGCGAATGAGGCCGCCAGATTGATGGAAATGAATGTCTTTCCTTCGCCGGATGTGGATGATGTAAGCATGATTACTTTTTCATCCGGAGTGCCGAGTATGAATTGTGTGATTGTCGAGCGCATCAGACGGAACAGTTCGGCGGCCGAGGATGTGTTGTCCGGTTTGGCCACTATTGTTTCGCCACTGTTGTCTATGCACATTTCGCCGAGGATAGGTACATCGGTGATGCGTTCCACTTCCTGTCGCGTTTCGAAGCGGTTTCGCAGGGTCTTGCGCAGGTATAAAATCGTAGGAGGTATACATAACCCAAATAGTATGGCGAAAAGGATTATGGCTTTTTTCGGCAGACCCAAAGGCTTGCTGAGCTTGAATGCTTCGTCAATGATTACGCCTTTTGGAACTGCATTGGCCATTACAAGGGCATTTTCTTCACGGCTTTGAAGCAGAAACAGATAGAGTTCCTGTTTTACTTCCTGCTGGCGTTTCATGTCTATGTATTCACGTTCTTGCGACGGTATGGCACCGAGGCGGGCGTCGGCTTTTCCGCGTTCGTTGCGCAGATCGCGGACGGTTATGCCTGCGGTTTCTCGTGCTTTTTCTATCGATTGGGCCAGATTCTCACGCATGGCATTGATTTGATCTGTTAACAGGCGTAGGGCGGCGTTGTCGGGCCGGGCGCTGTTCAGGAGGTCAATGCGGCGCAGGATCAGTTCGTTGTAGTCTTTGATGGCAGCCTGAAGTCCGGGGCTGTCAAGTGTTGCCGGAGCCATTGAGTAGGCGTTGGCCGGATCCTTGAAGAATTTGGCCACCATGTTGATTATCTCGTAGTTTGTTTCAGCTTCAATAAGAGATGTTTCAATCTGGCCTTTCTTTGTTGACTGGTATCGTACTTCGGCTTCGATGTCGATGATATTGTGCTTTTGTTTATATTCCTGAATCTCATGTTCCGATCGGTTAAGATCCTCGGCAAGCAGGACAAGGCGTTCATCGATGAATTTGGCCGACTGGATGCTTTTCTGGTTCTTCTCTTCGATTCCCCGTTTGTTGTATGTTGATATTATTTCATTCAGCACGTCAATGCCGTAATCGGGGTTGGGTGTGTTTATGGCAAGGTTGATAACGTTGGCGCGGCGGGATGCTATATCTGTTGAGATGATATGGCTCATGTTTTCTGCTGTTACGTCATAGCCCGAAAAATATATTACCGTCTTGAATTTTTCGTCGTTAAGGAAGTATGGCGTTTTTGTGAGTGTGAATTCTCCCAGTTTTGTTTTTATGGATATGGGAAATTCCGCCTTTTTTGCGTAACCTATTTTTTTCTTTTCATAGATTATTTCTACATCGGCTGTGCCTTTTTTATTGACTATTGCTTTGAACAGTACTGTACCCTGAAGGGTGTCGGCCATTTCGGCCGGCGTGACCAGGTCGACAGGCCATGTTGGATATGCGAGGTTGGAGCCGAGCAATTCGGTTTTTACAAGGTGCTGGACATTTATTCCCAGATCCTTGGCTACCTGCCGGAATACAGAGTGTGATGAAACCACGTAGATTTCGTCGTCTACGGAGCCTTTGGCTCCGAAAAGGCTGCTCAGTCCGCCCAGCCCTTCGCTCAAAGAGTTGGATTTATCGTCGGATATCAGTATGCTTGCTCTTACGGAGTATTTCGGTGGTTTGACTTTTGTGTAGACGTATGCCATTGAGCCGCACACAAGAACCGAAATAAGGAATAGGTACCATTTCGAGAGGTACTGACGGAAAAGTCCACGGAAGTCTATCAAGCTGGATGTCTGTTTCTGTGCCATAATTTCTGTCTTTTCGTGAGGTTTAACGGGTGAGGGCTATGACTAATGATGCTACTACAGAACAAGCGCTGACGACGGTGGAGATCACTTGGAGCTTATATGCGTTGTTGGTGCTGTATTTTGAATTTCCCTCGCGGATTTTGTTTGGTGCAACGTACACGTAGTCGTTCTGCTGCAGATAGTAATAGGGAGAGTTAAGAACTTCCGATGAGTTAAGGTTCAGATGCGCGTATTTTCGTTGTCCGTCGATTTCGCGGATTACTGTCACGTTGGTGCGGTCGCCGTATTCTGTGAGGTCGCCGGCTTCGGCAAGAGCGTCAAGAAGGGATATGCGGTTGCGCGACACGTTTATTGTCGACGGGTTCTTTACTTCGCCGGCGACTGTTATGCGGAAGTTTGCCAAAGACACGCGCACGATCGGGTCGGTAACGTCCTTACTGATCAGTTTTGTGAGTTCCAACTGCAACTGTTCGGTCGTCAGGCCGGCTGCGTGTATCTTGCCTAAGATAGGAAAGTCGATGTCGCCTTTAGTGTCAACGATGTATGTAAGTGTTCGCGGGGAGATTGTCTTGACCAGTTCGTCGCGCGACGCCGGGTTTGTGAATGGGATTGAATAAAGTGCTGTTGCTTCCGGGTTGGAGGCTGTGACGGTAATGACAAGTTCGTCGTCTGGTTTTATGACCGGCATGAAGTCTTTTTCCGGCAGAACGCCTTCGGATTCTGTGATGATGTCGGTGAAGTAAGGCAAGTTGTGTTTTGGTGAGCATGAACTCAGCGACGTGATGGCCGCAAACGCTGCAGCGAGCCATAAGGCGAGCGACTTGAATCTCATTTTAATTCGGTTTTTATTATGAAGTCTTTGATTTTTAACGTGAACGAAGATGGCCTTATTGTGACAAAGCCATAATATTTTACCGGCTGCATGTCGGTGCTGCCGGTTAATCCCGACAAATATAAGGAAAAAAAACGATATTGCGGGAAAATTAGCGTGCGATTGTGTTTCCGACGCCTCGGTTGGGGCGCAACCCGCCGCCGAATCTGCCTCCGCGATTGCCGGAACCGCGGTAGTCGTCGCGTCCGAAACCTCGGTCAGAGCCGAATTCGTCGTATTCTTCTTCTTCGTCGGGATCGCGCGGGGCTTCTTCGCCGCGTTTCAGTTTAGGTTTGTTTTTCTTGATTGCATAGGGTTTCTGGAGGTCGACCGCGCTTTCGTAGATGTTCCAGTCCTGGCTTATTTCCCAATTTTTCTTTAGCTGGAGCTTTTTCGGAAAATAGAAAGCTTCTTCCGGCTGAAGACCGGCGGCTATGTTTCCGGTGTCCCAGCGTCGGTTGCTGTTGCGGTCAAGGTAAAGGCGGGCGTAATATGTGCCGGGATTGACAAAGCGGAATACGGCGGTGTTCTCGCCCGGAGCGATCCATGCGGTGTAGGCTGGTGTGTCGGACGTGTTGAGCAGTTGGATTATGGCCGGTATGGAGTCGAGTCCCGAGATATTGAATGTCAGGGTAGAGTAGTCCTCAAGGTTCTTGACGCTGAATTCATGCTTAAATGGCCGGTTCCAATGTCCGTACATGCCATGGGCGGCAAGTGAATCCAGAGTCAGTCGATAGCGTCCTCCGGGTTCCCATTTGATGTCGAGCCGTCTGACTCGCAGCAAGTCGGTGCTGTCGGGTAGTAGGATAGTTTCGGCTACAGGTAGCCAAAGGGTGTCTTTTTGTATCTCAAGATGTAATGATGCAAGGTCTATGCTGTCGAGCGGTTCGTTTGCGGTCAGGAGCAAGGGGCGGTTCAGTTCCTGACTGGAGGAACCTATGTTGAGGCTGAGGAAATCAGTCGGTTTAATTGTGGCGACGTTGTCGGTGCTTATGCTGTCATTGACGGAGGGCGATTCCTGTTTTTCTTTCTTCTTTTTGCCGCGGTTCGGATTCCGGTAGTAGAAGCGCAGAGTGTCGGTAGTCCATGTCAGGGCGTCGGTGCTGTCGGTACGCATATATCCTACCGATAGTTTGAGCGAGTCGGCTTTCTCGAGGTATTCCGGTTCTATCCAGTACTCGAGGGAGTCGAGGCGCGATGACGCGTTTAGTCTGGCCCATTTGCTTATATCAAGGCCTTCCGGTCCTCCTTCTACTATGCTTATGCGCGGAAGAGAGTCGGCGGGAGCGGCGAATTTGACAGTTATCCGGTTGCGGTCCTCGCGTTTGTAGTCAAGCAGGTACTGAGGTTTATAGGTTTCGTTGAACCAACACAGGAGGATGTCGTTCGGGAGGAAGCGCAGACCCTGGCGCGCTACTATGGAGTCGCTGCCGTCGGATGCGCGCAGGGTGTCGTTCAGTTCGAAGTGTTCGGCACGCGGACTGACAGTGATGTCATAGAATGCCACGTCTTCGCTCCTGTCCCAGTGGTAGTCGCGGTTTAGGTCGTTGACTGCAAAAATCCGGTAATCACCGGGTTTCAGATTGCGGATTGTAAAATGCCCCAGTTGGTTGGTGCGCGCTATGCGTTCGAAGGGCAGCGTGCGGATGGCACTGTCCTCGAGATTGGAATATACTCCTACGAGCATTCCCTGTGCCGGCTCGAGATTTTCGGCCTGTAGTACCATGCCGGAAATGCGTAATGAGTCGATGCTGTCGCCGGTGGAAAAATCGAGCGCGAAGCCGTCGAGAATATTGCCTTCGTTCAGGTCTTTGATGGCGTCGGCGAAATCGATTGTGTAGGTCGTGTTGGGCAGAAGAGTGTCGCGGAATTCCACTATCAGACGGCGGCCGTTGGCGCTGACCGCCGGCGGTTGCTTCTGTGCCGGCGACACTACGACTTTTGAGAATGCGTCCTCAAGCTGTATGTTTTCATTGAATATGGCCGTCAGATGTTTTGTGCTGACGTTTGTCGCGCCGGGAGCCGGGGTGGAGCGTATGAAATGAGGCGGTTCTTCGTCGCGCGGGCCTCCTTCCGGCCGGCCCATGTTGGCGCATGCCGCAGCAAGAAATGCGACGACGATAAAGGCCGGAAGACCGAAAAGAGGAGAGAAGCGGCTACGCATCATCGTCGGGATCAATGGTCGCGTGCGATTATGAAATCGAAAAGATCAAGCAGTTCGTGACGTTGCGGGCAGTCGGGCACGGCCTCCAGAAGCCTTGCCCCGCGGTCACGAAGGTTTTTCATTGCCGCGAAAGCGTAGTCTATACCGCCGTTGTCGCGGGCGAAAGAGCACAGACGCTCGATTTCGTCGGCTGTAAGTTCTTGCCGTGCGGCCAGCTCGGCTGCGTCTGTATGTCCGGGAGCGTCTTCTACGGTAAGGGCGTACAACAGGGGCAGGGTTATTTTGCCTTCACGCAGGTCGTTGCCTGTCGGTTTCCCGACTGTTTCGGATCGGTAGTAGTCGAATATGTCGTCGCGGATCTGGAAACACAGTCCGAAAAGCCTTGCGAATTCCGACAAGGATTCTATGATGTGCTTGTCTTCGACGCCTGCGGCGTAGCATCCCATCTCTGCACTTGCCACGAAAAGTGAGGCGGTCTTGTACTCTATTATTTTGTAATAAGCTTCTTCGGACAGGCTGTGCTCCCGAGCGTTGTAGATCTGGTCGATTTCGCCTAAGGAGAGTTTTTTTCCAAGCCGGCAAAGTGAATCGACGATGCGTATGTCGCCGGTAGATATTGCCTGCTGCATGGCTCCGGATGTGTAATAGTCGCCTACGAGCACGGCTATATGATTGTCCCATACCGAATTTATGGTAGGGCTGTTTCGCCGCATCATCGATTCGTCGACAACATCGTCGTGTATGAGCGACGCATTGTGGAGCATTTCTATGGCAGTGGCCGCTGAAATCACTTTATCCGTTACAGGACCGAACATGCGTGCACACATCATAACTATCAGGGGTCTTATCTGCTTGCCTTTGGTGCGCAGATTTGCTGTGATGACCTGTGTCATCAGTGCGTTGGAGCTGGCGAGCTGCCGCATCATGCAGTCGTTCATACGGCTTGTATCGGCGGCATAACGCTCCCGGATAGCTTCGAGTGTGGTCTTATCTCTCATACAAGGTGCAAAATTAATCATTCTTTCATAATACGAGGCCATTTTTTGTTTCATTTGCGAAAAAATCCATTAAAAAGACGCCAAGGCCGAAGCGGTGAATTGAAAAATATGTAACTTTATCGTCGGCAATTCCGCCACCGCCTTCTCCCGACCATTATTTAAACATGCAAGAAAAGAAACTTTTTTTACTTGACGCGTATGCGTTGATATATCGCGCCTATTATGCTCTGCTGCGCTCTCCGCGTGTCACATCCTACGGATTCAACACATCGGCTATTTTCGGTTTCTGCAACACGCTCGATGAGGTGCTGCGCAAGGAAAATCCCGATTACATAGCCGTTTGTTTCGATCCTCCCGGGGGGCGTACGTTCCGCCATGCCATGTATGAGGCGTATAAGGCCGGCCGCGACAAGCAGCCGGAGGATATAACGGCATCCATACCGTATATAAAGCGTATACTTGAAGCCTATCGTATAGCGGTGGTCGAGAAAGAAGAGTATGAGGCGGACGATGTCATAGGCACGCTTTCGCGCCGTGCCGAGGCCGAAGGTTTCCTTACCTACATGATGACTCCCGACAAAGATTACGGACAGCTTGTCACCGACAGGGTGCTGATGTTCCGCCCGTCGCTCCGCGGGCAAGGTTTTGAAATCCGCGGGCCTCGAGAGGTTTGTGAACGCTACGGCATAGCTTCGCCCCGGCAGGTGATCGATCTGCTTGCTCTCGAAGGCGATGCAAGCGACAATGTGCCCGGATGTCCCGGGGTAGGCGAAAAGACGGCTGCTAAGCTGATAGCCGAATGGGGTTCTGTAGAGAATATGCTGGCCAACGCTTCGGAGATAAAAGGTGCGCTTGGCGTCAAGATCCGTGATAATGCCTCGCAGATCGGGATGTCGAAAGAGCTGGTCACGATATGTACCGAAGTTCCGCTCGACATAAGGCTTGATGAGCTTTGCCGTCGTGAGCCTGATGCCGATGCTCTTGCTGCCGTGTTCGACGAATTGGAGTTCCGTACCATGGCGGCGAAACTCGGGCTGAAGCAAAAATCCGGACAGACTGTTGAAAAAATACAGAAGCCGGTGTCGGAACCTTCGCTTTTCGATTTTTCCGAAGAAACTGATTTGCCGGTGCAGGAAGACATTGGCGCTTCAATTGCTGATGTACGCGTACTTTCCGATGCTGCTTCAGTGCGCTCCTTTGTCGGCAGTGTGTGTGCTTCGGGCGGGAATGTCGGGTTTTCTCTAAATGCTGTTGGAGCCGAGGCTATGACTGCCCGGGCTTTGGGGCTTGGAATTGCCGCAGAAGAAGTCGTTTATATTCCTTTCCCGGAGATGCCGGTTTTACGTTCGGAAATAATGGAGGCGCTCAGACCATTGTTTTCCGATTCTAAAGTGGTGCTTTGCAGTGCCGATGTGAAGCGCGACATGGTAGTCTTTTCCCGGGAGGGTCTTTCTTTTGCCGGCGAAGGGTACTTCGATGTCGGTGTGGCGCACTATGTTGTGGCTCCCGAGATGAAACATGATTTGCCGACGCTTGCGATGGCATATCTCGGTCACCGGACGTCCGACTATGAGCTGAGCGCCGCCGAACGACGCAAGGCTCAGCCTGCCGCAGGCGATGAGGCCGCTTCGTTTTTCGGCGAGCAGGCTTTGTTGTGCCGTCGTCTTCGTCCATGTCTTGAGGCGGAGTTGGTTCAGCGCTCCCAGTTGGAGCTGTTCAACGAGATAGAATTGCCGTTCATTCCTGTGCTTGCAGCTATGGAGATGGAAGGCGCACGCATCGATGTGACGGAGCTGAGGCGTCAGGCGGTCGGGCTGACTTCGCGTCTGGCCGCTCTTGAAGCCGAGGCCTACGGCATGGCCGGTCATCCGTTCAATATCAGTTCTCCGTCGCAGGTTGGAAAGGTGCTTTTCGAAGAGCTTGCCATCGATCCCAAGGCGCGCAAGACAAAGGGCGGAGCGTGGTCGACAACAGAAGAGATACTTGAAAAGTATGCGTCGGTGCATCCGTTGGTGGGGCTGATACTTGATATCCGCGGCTTGCGCAAGTTGCTGTCGACATATATCGAGGCTCTTCCCAAACTTATAAACCCGCAGACAGGCAAGATACATACGACCTACAATCAGACAGTCACGGCTACGGGGCGAATCTCGTCAACAGCGCCTAATTTGCAGAATATTCCTATCCGCACATCCGACGGCCGCGAAATACGCCGTGCCTTTATTCCCGATCCCGGCGACTTGCTTCTGTCGGCCGACTATTCACAGATTGAGTTGCGCCTTATGGCTCACCTCAGCGGTGACAGCGGTATGGTGGAGGCTTTTCGTTCCGGAGCGGACATACATCGTGCGACGGCGGCCAAGATTTTCCACGAAGATGATGCCGAGGTCACCGAAGAGCAGCGCCGTGCGGCCAAGACGGCTAATTTCGGAATTATATACGGAATTTCCGCTTTCGGGCTTGCCGAGCGGCTCGGGATTCCGCGTTCCGAGGCTAAATCCCTAATCGAAGGCTATATGTCAACGTATCCTGGGGTGGCGCGTTACATGGAAGAATCTATCGAGAAGGCTCGTACAGACGGTTTCGTTACCACAATAAAGGGACGTAAACGTTATTTGCCGGATATACATTCCCGAAATTCGGTCGTGCGCGGCTATGCCGAGCGTAATGCCATAAATGCTCCGTTGCAGGGTTCGGCTGCCGATATAATAAAGATGGCTATGATTGCCGTCGACCGTGAGATACGTCGGCGCGGTTTGCGATCGCGCATGATTCTGCAGGTGCACGACGAACTTGTGTTCAATGTCAAACCTGACGAACTAGCCGAAGTGCAGAGTATGGTTGTCGGGGAAATGGAGAATGCTTATTCGGCTTCAGTACCCCTTGAGGTGTCGGCGGGAGTAGGGGCCAACTGGCTTGAGGCGCACTGAGGCATATTTCCGGTCTATGGCTTGACCGTATGTTCACGGCTTTTGAAGTAATCGCCGCGCAAGATCAGTGCGGATATATCGCGGCTGCGTGACAGAAGACTGTCGGCATCGCTTGTCGCACACTCTTGGCCGTAGTAGTTTCCGTAGCGATCGAAAGCTCCCCGCACGCATGTGTCGAACATGCTCATCCCTATAGCGTGGCGGTCTTCTCGTCCCATTATTTCAAGTATTGTCGGGTACACGTCGGCCTGTCCGCGCGGATATGCGTCGAGGCGCGCTGTCACACCCGTGTTCAAAGCTATGAATGCTATGGGGCTGAATATGCCTGTTCCGTTGCGGAAATCACTTTTTGCAGGTGCATCGTGGTCGGATACTATTACAACGACACTTTCACGGGCAAGGTCTTCGCGATCGAGTGCGGCAAGAAAATCTCCGAGTGCCGTGTCGAAATAGTTCAGGGTCTGTAGATAGTCGCGTTCGAGCTTGTCGGGCTCTCCGGTGCTGTATGCTTTGTCTATCCACTCTTGCCGCCATTCATCGGAGAGGATGTACGGCTCGTGCATCTTGACAGTCGTAAGTACGGTGAGGAAAGGGTGCTGCATACTTTTCATGTGCCGCAGGGCATAGCCGAACAACGCGCGATCTTCCCCGATTTCTTCGATTTCCGGTATAATGGCGGCCACATCGTCGTAGTCGGCAATGGAATTGAATCCGAAAGCCATGTTTGTGGCACGGTGGTTCCATACGCGTTTGCTTTCTCCTATTATCTCTATGGACTCTGCCGAGCCGAGAGCTTCGGGCAGAGCGTTGAAAGTGTTCCCGGCATGGAGCATTGCGGCGACTCCTTGCCGCGGAGGCATCATGCCGGAGTAGATGATCATCTGGCCGTCGCTTGACCGTCCTTCGGCAGCCTGTGGAATCACGTTGAGCGAGGCTACGGTGCCGCTGTCGGCAAGCAGCCGGCTGAGAACCGGGGTGACGTCGGTGCTGTCGGCGCCAAGCCGCGTGCCTATATAACGGGCATTGAGCGATTCCACGACAACGACTATCAGATTTTTCTTTCTGTTTTCTCTGAAGATGGAGTCGCGCCCGGCGCTTGTGGCGCATGATTCTGATACTTTTTGTCTGAGTCTGAAATAATCTTCTATTTCCGCGCATTCCGACTCTGACAGACCGGCTGAGGCATCGCGCATGATATTGGCGACCTCATTTGCAAGGTAGCTGAGCGGGCCGTTGTAGGCGTATATCTCAATGCGCGACGACGCGTTGTCGGGCGCACGCATAGCTCTGGCTTCAGCCAGCGAACAGGTCCGGCCTGTCGTGAACTTATAATTTTTAGCATAAGCTCGTGTGAGCATAAGGCTCATTGTAGGCCAGAGAAGCAGTGAGGCGGCTACAATTACCCCGCGGAGCATGCGAGGCAGATACGTCACCTTATTATTATGTTTGCGTGCTACTATCCAAGCTGCTGTCGCGGCGATAGGCGGCAGGGCGTAGGCGGCAATGTCGGAGGCACGCGTCACCAATGGAATGCAGCGGATTACAAGTGAATTATAGGACTCGGCCGACAGAGCAAGCCGCAGGTCGACAAGGTCGCCGGAAAAGCGGGCATACATCATCATGGCTGTAAGCGTTGCGCCTGTCAGCCACAGCATGGCTGTTGTCGCTCCTTTCATACGCCGCGGGCATAACCAGTAGGGAGAGAGCAAGACTACGGCATCGGTTAACATAGCCGCGATCCCGACCCTGAGATTGCCTGCCGTCATTCCCGGCAGGAGTTCGAGGCGAGCGGCTGTGAACATGCTCGTCAGGGCGACAAGCGCTATGATATAGAATATGAAATCTTTGGATTTCAAAAAAGAAATGGTTCTTTGCAGTAGCTTCATGATGCTGCAAAAATACATCAAAAATCCGTAACTTTGCGGATAAATAAAAAATAAGCCCATGCAAATCACTATCCGCGAGCGGGCCACGGCCCTACTGTCACGTTTTTATGGTTACCGTAGCTTCCGCCCCGGGCAACTTGAGGTGATTGAAGCCGTAGCATCGGGTCGCGACGCTATAGTGCTTATGCCTACAGGCGGCGGTAAATCAGTATGCTACCAGCTTCCTGCTCTCCTTGCCGAAGGATGTGCGGTGGTGGTTTCGCCGCTTATAGCTCTTATGCAGGATCAGACTCAGGCATTAGTAGCCAACGGTATTCCTGCGGCGGCAGTTCATTCGAATCGCGATGAAAGCGAGAACCGCGCCATAATGGAGGCGGCTTTTGCCGGCAGGCTCAAGTTGCTTTATATATCGCCCGAAAGACTGTTAGGGGAAGTGGAACGATGGCATCAGGCTATGAAAATCAGCCTTTTCGCTGTAGACGAAGCCCATTGTATCTCGCAATGGGGACATGATTTTCGTCCGGACTATACTTCTTTATCGCGCCTCAAAGAGCTTTATCCACATGTGCCGGTGGTTGCATTGACGGCTACGGCCGACCGCCTTACGCGCGACGACATTGTCCGTCAGCTTCATTTGTCTGAGCCGTTTTGCTGGACGGGTTCTTTTGACAGACCGAATATTTCATTGCGTGCATATCCTAACCCCGGAAAGAAACAACGTGTTGAGTTCATCGCCGGAATGGTGCGTAAATATCCGCGTGATTCAGGCATAGCCTACACTTTGTCCAGAAAAGGAGCCGAAGAACTTGATGCGGCTTTGCGTGCCAAGGGAGTCCGTTCGGTATGTTATCATGCGGGCATGTCGGCTGCCGCGCGCGACGAAGCGCAACGTCTGTTCATTTGCGGCGAAGTGCCGGTGGTGTGTGCCACTGTCGCATTCGGCATGGGAATAGACAAGAGCAATATACGCTGGGTGGTGCATAACAATCTGCCTGCGAATATCGAGAGCTATTATCAGGAGATAGGGCGTGCGGGTCGCGACGGCCTGCCTGCCGAAGTTGTGCTGTTTCATTCCTATGCCGATGTGATTACATTGCGGAAATTCGTCGACGAGTCGGGACGTCAGGCCGTCAATCTCGAAAAACTGGCCTTGATGGAAAAATATGCCAATGCGAAGGTCTGTCGTCGCCGTATCCTGCTCAGCTATTTCAGTGAAGAATCTGTCTGTGATTGCGGTAACTGTGATGTGTGCCGCAACCCGCCGTCCCGTTTCGACGGTACGATAACGGCGCAGAAAGCCCTGAGCGCCGTGATGCGTACCGGACAGAGAATAGGCATATTCACGACTGTCGACATACTTCGCGGTTCCATGCGTTCCGACATCCGGCGCGAAGGCTATGACCGCCTGCCGACCTTCGGCGTGGGTTCTGATCTCAGCCGCGAGCAGTGGCTCGACTATGTGTCGCAACTTATACAGCTGGGAGTGTTCGAGATAGCATACGACGACGGCAACTGCTTGCGGTCTACGGCTTTGGGCTTGCGGGTGCTGCGCGGACAAGCGTCGGTCGAACTTTCGACATACGTGGCGCCGCAACTTGCCCGCAGAACGCGCAAGGCCGCGGAGCAAGTTCCGGAAGCCGATCCGGTGACGCAACTGTTCGAACAGCTGAAATCGGTGCGTGCCGACGTGGCCCGGCGGGAGAGTCTGCCGCCGTATATGGTGTTCAGCGATGCCACTCTGCTCGATATGGCCTCGCGCAAGCCTGTCACTATGGAAGATATGATGCAGGTATCGGGTGTAGGGGAGAAGAAAGGAGTGCGCTTCGGTCGCCGTTTTCTTGCTGCTGTGCGTAAATTCGAAGGTTTGTCAGCCGCCACGCCTCAAGGTTCGAGCCTTAAAGAAACGCTGATTCTTTTCAATGCGGGAGTCCCATTGGGCGAGATTGCATCTTTGAAAAAGATAAGTCCCGATACCGTGCGCGGTCATATAGCCCGTCTGATCGACGATGACATGATAACGACTTTCGGTACTTTCATAAGTCGTGAGGAATACCGAATCATAACCGAAACTCTTGCGAACCATCCTGAAACGGCTTATGAAGAGCTTGGCAATGACTACAGTAGCGGCACAATAGCGATAGCGCGTGCCATAGCCCGCTATCACGAGCGTAACAGAAAGTAGAAGTGCCATTCGTGGGGGATGATATAATATAGAGCATCTGAAAAAAAACGCCTGAAATTATTGTATTTGCGACAAATTGTTTAATTTTGTCGTGAATGGCTGCCTCGTTAGTCGTATTTGCACAGAAATATTATCACAGATTGTCTTTTAATATGAAAAAGTTTTACTCATTGACCGCTTTGTTTGCCCTTGTGCTGTCGGCAGGAAGCGTTAGCGCGGCGAATTATTCCGTGCCTTTTGAATTTGGTCCTGATAGTCAGGAACAGTTCGACGAGTGTACAGTTCTTAATGTCAACAATGACGACAAGACATGGAAATATTCTTCTGTTTACAGCTCGTTCAATTACCAGTATCATTCGACGAACCAGGCTGACGACTGGGTGATAATGCCGGCTGTGGATTTTGAGGCAGGCATATATGAGCTGTCTTACAGCTATCGGACTCAGATGAATGATGCGGAAAGTTTTGCCATATATATCGGTGATGCACCTGCGGCAGAAGCCATGGCGCAGGAGATTTCGCGTCAGGAGGAAGTGAAGAGCAGTTCTGATTTCACTTCTGTTTCGATTCGCTTTCAGATTGAATCTGCCGGCGAAAAATATATAGGTATATATTGTTTCTCGCCAAAGTATAGATATAATCTTCATGTGAAAAACATAAAGGTTGTCGCTGTCGACAATACACTTCCGGCTCCGGCTGTGCTTGGTGTTGATATGGAATGGTTGGTAGCACATTGCTCCGTTACCCTTCCGGCACAGAATGTGGCAGGCGGAAATCTGACAGAAACACTGGGGCTTGAGGTGACCGTCGATGGTGAAGCCTGGACTCCGGCTGAAGCGCTGACGGGTGCACCCGGTGCGACGCTCAATTTCGACATCGAACTTGAGTCCGGTATACATACTATTGCCGTACGTCCGAGCTACACTCTTGACGGAATTGTCAAATATGGAGAGCTTACGGAGTCCGCGCAACTGAAAGCCGAGCGTTACTATCCTCTGCCAATGCCGCTCCCGGCGAGCATAGCTCCTGACGCACAGGATGCCGACCATGCGCTGTTCATCAATGTAGACAATGACCAGACCGAATGGGAGTACTACTCTCCGAACTATGAAGATGTCAATGCCGGCACGTTCAGATATGACTATGGCAACGGAAATGATGCGAACGACTGGCTTATACTGCCGCAGATGCTTACCGAAGCCGGAGGCGCTTTCAATCTGAGTTTTGATTTGCGTACGGTGACTAACAATCCCAATGATCTGGAAATATATTGGGGTTCTGAGGCTACTGTAGCAGCTATGACCAACCTGGTGGCACAGCTTGAAGCTGTCGATACGGGCGGAGAGTTTGCTGGCCAGAGTCTCGACTTCGGGGTACCGGCCGGTACAAATATATATATAGGTGTGCTGTGTAAATCGGATCGTGGACGCAACTATGTAAGTATTAAAAATATAGAGCTTGATGCTACCGTCGGGCTTGCTCCTTCGGCACCGCTGATCAAATCTTATGATTTTGAAGGCAAGACAGGGTCGATAACCGTTACTGCCCCATCTGTGAACATATCGGGCGAGGCTGTTGCCGGAGCTATGACTCTTGCACTGGTTCTCGACGGCGAGGAATTTGGCAGCATGCCATGCTCGCCCGGCGAGGATGTGGTCTTTGATAATGTCGAACTGGAATTTGGTTCTCATGTAGCCAAAGCGGTGGCGACGGTCGTGATTGACGGGGAATCATATAACGGACAGGTGGCCGTACGCAGCTTTATTGTTTCGCCGCTTTACAGTGTGCCGTTCGAGTATACGCCGGATCAGGATACATTCTCCTTCCTTTCGATCCACGACAGCAATGCCGACGGACGTACATGGACATTCTATAAAGATAACAATATACCGACTTTACGTTGTCAGTATAACTCTTCGCTTGACATGGATGACTGGGCAATCCTGCCTCCTGTTATGATTGAACGGGCAGGAACTTACCGTTTGACATACACCGTTCGCTCAACGCGTAACTATCCGGAATCCATAGCCTTGACTATGGGAACCGGAATGCAGCCCTCCGATCAGACACGGGTGCTTGACACTGCCGTAGATATTCCGGATTCCTATACGACTTATGAAACGGAATTTGTAATCGACGAGCCGGGGCGTTACAATATAGGTATACATGGTATTTCCGCACCGGACAAATCTTATCTGTACTTCTCCGGTCTGATACTTGAAAGGTTGGTGGTACCTGTCTACGCTGTTCCTGAAGGTCTTGACGGACAACTTAATGCTATCCGCGACGCTATAACTCTGACATGGAGCGAACCTGCTTATGAAGCTGTGGAGCTTAAAGGCTATAATGTGTACCGTAATGATGTGAAACTTAACGATATCCCTCTTGCGGAAACAACGTATACCGACGATGATATCGCCGCCGCCGGAGGTACTCCCGTTTATCATGTCACGGCGGTATATGCCGATGGCGAAGGCGAGCGCGAGTCAGAAGCCTCTGAGAAAATAACGGTGATGACCACAGCTATTGGAGCTGTTTCTGCAGAAAACGCGCTTAATGTCGAATGTGGCAAGGGGTTGTTGCGGGTGTCAGGTGTAGCCGGACATCGTGTCCGTGTCGTTGCAATAACAGGAGCGACTGTGGCTGACGTCAAAGTAGCTTCGGACAGCATCGACATTCCGCTTGGAGCAGGAGTATATGTGGTTTTGTCCGACGTTTACCCTGCGGTGAAAGCTGTAATAAGATAAATTATAAGTAAAAAAGGCCATCAGGGGACTGTTACGGTTCCTGATGGCCTCCTTAATCATTAAATCAGAATATAGATTATGAAAAAAACAATCCTGATCAGTGCCCTCGCTTTGTCGTTGGCTATTCCGGCTGCCGTCGGGCAGTTGACGCGTCAGGCTGCATCCGAGCATCCGACGTCGGTTCCTCCGTTAAGCCCTGTGGCTTATCCACTGCCGGCATCTTACCGACATATAAAGCAACAGCCTGCTGAAAATACCCTCCCTTTGCATGTGCTTGGACACATCGCAAGAAAACCGGCCGATCGGGCTGCCGGCAATTTAAAATCCGCTCCGCTACGTGCAGCTTCGTCGCGAGGCAAGATTGAGGGTTATCTCAGTTATGTGAATTGCTATTCATATCCTATATATACCACGGGATGGTATACCGACATGACATCTTCCTCGCAGACGATGTTATGGGGGCATGCGCGCGGCAAATACCAGGCCGGATTCATGCGTGCTGACGGTAAGTTGCAGATGTTTTCGCATACGACAACACAGTATGGCGGAGTCGAAGGAGCTTCGACTACTATTGTCGATCCTGCCGACGGTTCTGAAATCAGTTCGAATACTTATGACCTTTTTGAAGGACTTGACCAAGTGGTGTACACTGCGGCGTATGACGCCGATAATGATGTGGCATACGTGGTGACCATGGGCAAGACCACCGGGAGTGCCGATCTCGTGCGTTCCTTCGATCCTGCCACAGGCGAGTTTACAACGCTCGGGACATTGCGTGATGCGGAGTTTCCTCTTGCATTCGGCTGGTGCGGTGCCGATGGCCTGGTCTATTCGATCACCGAGGACGGACATCTGCGGAGCCTCAATGCCGACACGGGACGTTTCACCGACATCGGAAGTGTGGGAATAACTACTTCCGGATATTCCGGGGCAATGACATGGAGCCCGCGCGACAATGCTTTCTATGTCATACTTGACAACGAATATGAGATGCCCGCTATCTACCTGCTGCCGGTTACGGGTGCTAATGCAACCTCTCTCGGCGTGCGTTCCAATTCGGAAACATGGTCTGTCCTTGTCTGCATGGATGAGAATGTCGGTGCCGACGCACCTATGGCGGTCACTTCGCTGAATGCTGAATTTGTCGGAGCGTCGCTCAATGGCAGCCTGACCTTTGTCATGCCGTCGGAAACGGTGGAAGGCGCTGCTCTTACAGGTACTGTATATGCGACCGTTTTTGTCGACGGTGTGGAGAAACAAACCGTCAGCAGCGGCGCTTCAAGTGCTGTAAATTCTGTGAACCTGACCTTGACTGAGGGAGCCCACAACATTAGCGTGCGCACATATATTGTCGTTTCGGGCAAGCGTGTCGACGGACAGACATCGTCGCTCGACATATATGTTGGCAACGATACCCCCAAAGCGCCCGCATCTGTCACATTCAATAAAAACAGAGTGACATGGTCGGCTGTGACAGAAGGAGAGCATGGCGGGTATGTCGATGTTCCCGGAATCACATACGATGTTTATGTCGACGATGTGAAGATGAATTCTGCTCCGCTGACCGGAACTACATGTGAAGTGACAATACCGAACAACGGATTAGTCACACACTATGCTGCCGTAACAGCCACAGCTGCCGGAAAAACATCGCAGAAAGCTCTCAGCGCCGGTCTTGTGCTTTCTGACGCCTTGTCGATACCGTGTACTATCGCACCCGAAGAAGGCGAACGCGACCTAAGCGACGCTGTAATAGCTATGTTTGCAGCGATTGATGCCAACAGGGATGACCGTACCTGGCTTTATGACAACCAACAGCCATTTACCGGTGGATTCTATTACCTCGCAAGTGTGGATAATGATGCCGATGACTGGCTTGTGCTTCCGGCTATGAATTTCCCGACAGCCGGTTTCTATCGCTTCACGATGGAGGCTTCGGCGCTCGACCATTATTTCGCGTCCGATGAAACATTCGAGGTGGGTGTCGGCAAGACCCGCACGGCTGCGGCGATGAACGTCTTCACTGATCGTGTGACAATTGCCAAGAGTCCTTCTTTCACAAGCTTCGACTTTGTCTTCGAAGTGACAGAACCGGGTGTGAATTACATCGCTGTGCATGCTGTGACTCCGGCAAACCATTACCGCCTGTATGTGCGTAATTTCCATGTCGAATCAAGCTCTGCCGGCGAAACAACTCCGGCGGTTGTCACCGGTCTGACGGCTGTTGCCCGCGATCGTGGCGAACTTTTGGCCGATGTGCGTTTCACCATGCCGACGGTCGATATAAAAGGAAACGCCCTTCCTGCATCGGAAAATGTGGATGTACGTGTATATACTGCTGCCGGACACCAGGATGTCAGTGCATTGCCGGGCAAAGCTGTTGAAACCACTGTTCCTCTGGAGCAGGGCGACAATATAATATATGTATCCACTCTTGTCGGAGGTGCCATAGGAAGTACTGCGAACGTTGAGGTCTACGGCGGTGTCGATATTCCCGCTACTGTAAATATAAACCGCATTGTTTCGGCTGATAACCGTAGCATGACTCTTACGTGGACTGTTCCTGAAACAGGAATTAACGGTGGCTATGTGAATCCTGACGCATGCAGCTATGTGATCTATCGCTATCTGTCTGCCGGAGGAAACTGGGTCAGATATGCTACGGTGGATGAGCCGACATATACATTCAGTGTCGATTCCGACGAAGCTCAGGCTATACATCAGTTCGGTGTCCTGGCTGTCAGTGCTGCCGGCAGTACCGATGTCTATGCTACGGCATCGGCGGTGCTTGGACGTCCGTACACTCTGCCTATGGAAGAGCCGTTTGAGGCTGATGGTGAGGCTGTGAATCTCAAGTACGAACCGTATCTTATCGAAAATCTCGGCGAGCTTTATCCATCATGGACATTCGCCGATCCCACCATAGCTTCGGATAATGCCGCAAATGAATCGGGCAACGCTTTATGCGCCTATTATATCGGTTCGGGACAGCTTACAATGCCTAAGTTCTCGACTGTCGGAGCTGACAATGCCAAGCTTGCCATGAGCCTTTATCTCGGGCCGGAAGGTGTAGACCACATTGAGCTGTTCGGCTCTACCGACGACGCGGAGATGATCTTCCTTGACGAATTCTTCGGCGCTTCCGCCGACGGATGGGTAACCAAACTGGTTTCGCTTCCCGCTGCCTTGCAGGGTAAACAGTGGGTGGCTGTGACAATACGCGTTACCAATCTCGACTACAGTCATTACTTCCTGATGGATCGCTTCGAGGTTCGCAACTTCGACGGTCGTGAGATGGCCATTACTGACATACAAGGTCCGACACGCGGAAATATCGGTGAAATCCTTTCGTTGCGTGCGACGGTGACTAACCTCGGTAATGTCGATGTACCGCAACCAGGACTTACGGCCGGACTTTACAAAGGCGGAAAACGTGTGGCTGATATGATTGTGGCCGATGTAGAGGGCGATCAGACCATGAAGCCTGAAGACAAAGCTGTTTATCTGCTTTCAATGGAGCTGACCGACCGGATTGCCTTGGGCGACTATGTGGTACGGGTAAGTCTTACTGAAGCCGACCTTGATCCTGACAACAATCTGCGTACGGCCAATCTGCGTGTCCTTAATGAAAACGTACCGGTGGTAAGCGATCTTAAGGCTGAACTCGGCGACGAAGGCGACGTTCAGCTATCCTGGACTGTTCCCGTGACGGTTGAAAGTTTCGAGTCGATTGAACCGTGGAGTTTCGAGGCTGCATTACGCGACTTTACCAATCTCGACAACGACGGCCGACCGGTTTACGGATTAAGCGGCATAGTCTACCCCGGCAAGTATGATCCGAAAGCTTTCCAGGTGATTGACATAAAGTCATCTCCGGCTCTTACGTCGCATAGCGGACAGCATATCATAGCAGCACTTGCTCCGTCGTCGACCGGAGGCGGATCAGCCGATGACTATCTTATTTCGCCTGAAATCACGGCAGGATCTGACGTGGCATTCTGGGGCCGTCTTATAACTACCGAGTTCGGAGAAGAATCTGTCGAGCTGCTTGCCTCATCCACAGTGGCCGACGATCCCGAAGCGTTTACGCTTGTGGAATCCTTCTCGCTTACGGAAACACGTTGGGAACGTTTCGAGGCCAAACTTCCGGCTGATGCCAGGTATTTTGCCCTGCGATATAGCGGCTACTTCGAAGATAAGTTCGGAGTGTTGCTTGACGACATCGCCTACAGTCCCGTGGCTCCGCGTGCTGTTGTCGAAAGTTATTCTGTAAACCGCGACGGAAATGAAATCGCGGCCGGAGTTACTCTTACTGCATATAAGGACCTGAAAGTTCCTGTAGGATTCCACAGCTATACGGTCAAAGCATACGCTCGTCTGGGAGCCAAACTTGTTGCCGGTAAAGAATCCGACAGCTATGCGGTGACTGTCGACGGGTCGGGCGCTGCCGATGCTGCCGATCTTGGAGGAGCTGATATAAGCGCCACTGACGGACGCATAATCTTCCGTGGTTTCGCCGCCGACACTGCATTTGCCGTGTATACGGCTGACGGACGGATTGCTGCTGCGGGCACCGTTGATGCTCCTGAGGCGTTTGTTGCCGTAGCTCCCGGTTTTTATGTTGTGACTTGTGGCAATGTCACGGCAAAGCTGCTTGTCGACTGATAGCCCCGATATAAAGATCAATACTCTCGCAGGCCGGAAAGCAAATGTTTTCCGGCCTGCGGCTTTTTCTTTGTCTATGCGGTTTTTTTTGCCTTTTGCGGGCGCCCTGTGAAAATATATTTGCTTTTTGCGCTGAAATACACTATCTTTGCCGAGCTAAAAGCGGGCCTGCCGTAAGGCTTGCCCTGAGAGAGATTTTTTATTAACCGTTTTTATTAACTTAAATGACAGAATTGAAAAATTCACCGGTCGAAGATTTTGACTGGGAAGCCTATGAAAAAGGCGAAACCGCAGGTGAGATGTCGCGTGAGCAGCTGACAAGCGTTTACGACGAATCACTCAACTCGATCAAAGACAAAGACGTAATCGAAGGTACCATTATCGCACTCAACAAGCGCGAAGCCGTGGTTAACATCGACTACAAATCGGATGGTATCATCCCCATGAGCGAATTCCGCTACAATCCCGACATCAAGATCGGTGACAAAGTGGAAGTGTTCATCGAAAATCAGGAAGACCGCAAGGGTCAGCTGATTCTCTCCCACAAGAAAGCGCGTGCGTCACGTTCTTGGGAACGCGTCAATGCCGCTCTTGAAAACAACGAAATCATCAAGGGCTACATCAAATGCCGCACCAAAGGCGGCATGATCGTCGACATCTTCGGTATTGAGGCCTTCCTGCCCGGTTCCCAGATCGACGTCAAGCCCATCCGCGACTACGACGTATTCGTAGGAAAGACAATGGAATTCCGTGTGGTGAAGATCAACGAAGAATTCAAGAATGTTGTCGTTTCACACAAGGCTCTTATCGAAGCCGAACTCGAGCAGCAGAAGCGCGAGATCATTTCCAAGCTCGAAAAGGGTCAGGTGCTCGAAGGAACTGTCAAGAACATCACCTCCTATGGCGTATTCATCGACCTTGGCGGTGTCGACGGTCTTATACACATCACCGACCTTTCCTGGGGTCGCGTGAACCATCCCAGCGAAGTTGTCGAACTCGACCAGAAACTCAATGTCGTTATTCTCGACTTCGATAACGAGAAGAAGCGCATCGCCCTCGGCCTCAAGCAGCTCCAGCCCCATCCCTGGGATGCTCTCGACACAGAGCTTAAGGTTGGCGACAAGGTCAATGGCAAAGTTGTTGTCATGGCCGATTATGGCGCATTCCTTGAAATCGCTCCCGGCGTAGAAGGTCTTATACATGTCAGCGAGATGTCGTGGTCGCAGCACCTCCGTTCCGCTCAGGATTTCCTGAAAGTCGGCGACGAAGTAGAGGCTGTAATCCTTACCCTCGACCGCAACGACCGCAAGATGAGCCTCGGTATCAAACAGCTCAAGAAAGATCCTTGGGAAGATATCGAAATCAAATATCCTATCGGCAGCCGCCACACTGCACGTGTGCGCAACTTCACCAACTTCGGTGTATTTGTTGAAATCGAAGAAGGTGTCGATGGCCTTATCCATATCAGCGACCTGTCCTGGACCAAGAAAATCAAACACCCCAGCGAATTCACACAGGTTGGTGCCGATATCGAAGTGGAAGTTCTCCAGATCGACAAGGACAACCGTCGCCTGAGCCTCGGTCACAAGCAGCTCGAAGAAAATCCCTGGGATGTATTCGAAACTGTATTTACAGTGGGTTCCGTGCATGAAGGCACTATCATTGAGATGCTCGACAAGGGCGCTGTAGTTGCTCTGCCTTACGGTGTTGAAGGTTTCGCTACTCCCAAACACCTCGTTAAGGAAGATGGCAGCCAGGCAAAAGTCGACGAAAAGCTCGACTTCAAGGTTATCGAGTTTAATAAGGATAACAAACGTATTATCCTCAGCCACAGCCGTATCTTCGAAGATGAGGTGCGCGCTGAAAAAGCAGCGGAACGCAAGGCAAAACGTCAGCCCAAAAAGCAGGAGGACGCTCCTGCAGCTGCAGTTGCCGCCACTCCTCTGGAGCGCACAACTCTTGGCGACCTCGAAGCTCTTGCCGCACTGAAAGAAAAACTCTCGAAGTAAGCTATTGCTTCTTATATTAACAAAAGCGCCGTGCCGCAAGGTACGGCGCTTTTGTTTGTTCCCTGACCTCGCGTCCTTGCGGAAGCGGAATGCGGGCGTCGTGTCTGTTGTAAAAAAACGATTTAGCAATTTTTTAAAAATAGCGCTAAATGTTTGGTTGTTAGAAAATAAATCGCTACCTTTGCCGTGAAAAATAGCGCCCTATAGCGCCGGACTGTCGCCAAAGTTCTGGGTAACAAGGTGATGGGCGGTGTTTTGGGCGTGATGAAATGCGAAATATCATAGTAAAATTATAAAGTAAACCACAAGTAAAACCAAAGAAACTAAGATGCCTACTATTCAGCAATTAGTAAGAAAAGGACGCGTGGCAATGGAAGACAAGAGCAAGTCCCCCGCACTTGATTCTTGCCCCCAGCGTCGCGGCGTGTGCGTGCGTGTGTACACCACGACCCCTAAAAAGCCTAACTCGGCTATGCGTAAGGTGGCCCGTGTGCGCCTCACCAACGGCAAGGAAGTGAACTCCTATATCCCCGGCGAAGGCCACAATCTGCAGGAGCACTCTATTGTTCTGGTTCGTGGCGGTCGTGTGAAAGACCTTCCCGGTGTTCGCTATCACATCGTGCGCGGCACTCTCGACACCGCAGGTGTGAAAGATCGCACACAGCGTCGCTCGAAATACGGAGCCAAGCGTCCCAAGGCCGGTGCAGCCAAGAAGTAATCCGACGCCGGATGGCCGGCGCGGGTGAAGTTATCTAAACGCACCGCGAGATTTAACCAAACAAACAGTTTAAACTCGTTTTTGCATTTCTTGCAGCTATCCTTTGGTTGAGTAAGCGAAGTGGCGGAGGCCGCAGTGCTGAAGAATTAAGAAGCAAGCAACCAAGCAATTCAAAAACACAACACAGACCTTAAAAATGAGAAAGGCTAAGCCTAAAAAAAGGACAATTCTGCCCGATCCCGTGTTTGACGAAGTACGTGTGACACGTTTCGTGAACCACCTTATGTATGACGGTAAAAAGAATACCGCTTTCGCAATTTTCTATAACGCTCTGGAAACAGTCAAGGCTAAACTCCCCAACGAAGAACTTACCGCTCTTGACATCTGGAAAAAAGCACTTGAGAACGTTACTCCTCAGGTAGAAGTGAAGTCGCGCCGAGTAGGTGGTGCCACATTCCAGGTTCCTACCGAAATCCGTGCCGACCGCAAGGAGTCAATTTCGATGAAAAATCTGATTATCTATGCCCGCAAGCGTGGCGGCAAGACAATGGCCGATAAACTGGCTGCTGAAATTGTCGACGCCTACAACCAGCAGGGCGGTGCATTCAAGCGCAAGGAAGACATGCACAAAATGGCCGAAGCTAACCGTGCTTTCGCTCACTTCCGTTTCTAATCACCGGATTTTTTTATTGAATATATACTGAAATACCTCAATGGCTAACTCAGACGCAAAACTTAAATATACGCGCAATATCGGCATTATGGCTCACATTGATGCCGGCAAGACCACCACTTCGGAGCGCATTCTGTTCTACACCGGCCTGACGCATAAAATCGGCGAGGTGCATGACGGAGCCGCTACCATGGACTGGATGGAACAGGAACAGGAGCGCGGTATCACAATCACATCGGCTGCTACTACCACTTACTGGAAGTACAACGATGAAAAATTCAAAATCAACCTTATTGACACTCCGGGACACGTTGACTTCACTGTCGAAGTGGAACGCTCCCTGCGTGTGCTTGACGGTGCGGTGGCAACATTCTGCGCTGTAGGCGGTGTTGAGCCTCAGTCGGAAACCGTATGGCGTCAGGCTGACAAATATAACGTCCCCCGTATCGGTTATGTCAACAAGATGGACCGTTCGGGCGCCAACTTCTTTGAAGTTGTCCGTCAGCTCCAGGACGTGCTTGGTGCCAACCCTTGCCCTATTCAGATTCCTATCGGTGCTGAAGAAACATTCAAAGGCGTAGTCGACCTGATTCAGATGAAAGCCATCTTCTGGCATGATGAAACCATGGGCGCTGACTACACTATAGAAGAGATTCCCGAAAGCCTCCGTCAGGAAGCAGAAGAATGGCGCGACAAAATGCTTGAGAAGATCGCCGAGTATGACGATGCTCTCATGACAAAGTATTTCGACGATCCCTCCACGATCACAATCGAGGAAATCAAGAAGGCTCTGCGTGCCGCTACCCTGAAGATGGATATCGTGCCCATGATTCTCGGATCGTCGTTCAAAAACAAAGGTGTGCAGTGTCTGCTTGATGCCGTATGCGCATATCTTCCTTCTCCTCTGGATTCCGGAGCTGTCGAAGGCCATTCGCTTGACAATCCCGACGAAATCATCACTCGTGAGCCGTCGTCCGAAGCTCCCATGTGCGCTCTTGCGTTCAAGATTGCCACCGACCCCTATGTAGGCCGTCTGTGCTTCTTCCGCGT
>CAJUKD010000007.1 GCA_910587235.1 uncultured Muribaculaceae bacterium | reverse complement strand
ACAAGCGGAAGATTGGCTGCGTAATTTAACATCCGAATCACTAAATTTTATTAAAAGGACTTCAGACACCGTCAATTGTTTTATATTTGCATCAAATATCATACTTAAAAAACCCATGAAAATATACCTCAACATTATCTATCGCACAAATTGGGGCGAATCGCTTTACGTCAGCGGCAACATAGCGGCACTCGGCAATGAAGCCCCTGACAAAGCTCCGATAATGAAACTCAACGGCAAAGACTGCTGGAGCCTCGAACTTGACATTCCTGACGACATCAAGGATTTCAACTACCGTTATTTCGTACGTCATGAAAACGGTACGGTGAAAAACGAATGGGGCAAACCCCATAAATTCCTCGCCGGTGCCGCTATAAACGACGTACATGACCGCTGGCAGGACCAACCGTTCGACAAACCATATTACGCATCGGCATTCACAGATTGTATCTGCCGACGTAACGAAACAGACCATGTCCTTGCACCTGCCTCAGGAAAAATAATGCTGGCAATATCAGCCCCGATGATAAATCCGGCACACACACTTGCAGTCAGCGGTGCTTCGGATTCCCTCGGACAATGGAATCCCGAAAAAGCCGTACGCATGAACAATTCCGATTTCCCGATATGGAAGGTCAATATTCCTGCCGGCGACAACCCTGTCGGCACGGAATATAAATTCCTTATCATCGACAAAGAATCAGGTGCACCCGTAAGCTGGGAAGGAGGCGAGAACCGACGCATAGAAGCATCCTCGGTTTCGACAGCCACCATTCTCGCAGGTATGCGCTTCATCAACGAGCAAAAACTATGGCGAGGAGCCGGCGTGGCAATTCCGGTATTCTCGTTACGATCAGCCGACGATTTCGGTGTCGGTGATTTCTACGACATAGTGAAACTGGTCGACTGGGCTGTAGCCACAGGACAGACATTCATACAAGTCCTGCCGGTAAACGACACAACCATGACCGGCACATGGACAGACTCATATCCTTACAACGCCAATTCGACTTTCGCCCTGCATCCTATGTATCTGCGCGTCGACGAACTCGGCAAGCCGGCCGATCCCGCACGCACAACCTATTTCGAAAATCTGCGCAAAGAACTGAATGCCTTGACCGAAGTCGACTACGAACGGGCTAATAACGCAAAAATCGAATACACACGCGCAATGTTCGCCCAAGAGGGAAAGAAAACACTTGCCTCCAAGGAATTCAAAGCTTTCTTTAAGAAAAATTCCGGATGGCTGACACCCTATGCCGCATTCTGCACCCTGCGCGACCGCTTCCATACTCCCGACTTCAATAAATGGGAGAAATATGCCGATTTCAGCAAAATCGACCTCGGCGAGTTCTCAAGCAAACATGCCGACGACATGAACTATGTCTACTACGTCCAGTATCACCTCGACCGACAGCTGCACAATGTCCGCGACTACGCCCATGCCCACGGTGTGACACTTAAAGGCGACATTCCCATAGGCATATCCCGAACCAGTGCCGACGCCTGGACCAATCCGCGCCTGTTCAACCTTAACTCCCAGGCCGGTGCCCCGCCGGACGATTTCTCCGTACTCGGCCAGAACTGGGGACTTCCGACCTACAACTGGGAAGAAATGTCGCGCGACGGGTTCAAATGGTGGAAAGACCGTTTCCGCAAGATGGCCGAATACTTCGACGCATACCGCATCGACCATGTACTGGGCTTTTTCCGTATCTGGCAGATTCCCATGGATGCGATACACGGTCTTCTCGGAGTATTCAACCCCGCTCTTCCGTTCACGCCCGACGAACTGCGTTACAACTACGACTTCTGGATCGACACAGACCTGCACACTACCCCATACATAATGGATTATTTTGTAGGCGACTATTTCGGTCCGTACACAGCCGAAGCCTGCAAGAATTTCATGGACTCCGTCGGACATGGCCGCTACCGTCTTAAAGAAGACTTCAACACCCAGCGGAAAATCGCCGACTATTTTGCCAAACAAGCAGCGAACGAAAAGAACTCGCGCCTGTGCGACGGGCTAATCGGCTTGGTCGACAACGTGCTGTTCATCGAAGATCCGTACGAAAAAGGCAAATACCATCCACGCATCTCGGCACAGTACACATATATCTACCGCTCGCTAAACGACTACGAACGTTGGTGCTTCGACCGGCTCTACAACGACTTCTACTATCACCGCCACAACGATTTCTGGTACGACAAAGCAATGTGGAAACTGCCTCCTCTCATCGACTCCAACGACATGCTCGTCTGTGCCGAAGATCTGGGCATGATTCCTGCCTGCGTTCCTGCCGTAATGTCGCAGCTTGAGATCCTCTCGCTCGAAATACAGCGAATGCCAAAGGATCCGTCGACAGAATTCGGAAATACGTGGAACTACCCATATTATTCGGTATGCACTACATCGACCCATGATATGGACGGCATAAGACGGTGGTGGGAATCAGACCGCGACAGAACCCAGCATTTCTTCAACGAAGTGCTTCACGAAAACGGTCAGGCTCCTTATTTCGCCGAACCTTGGGTGTGCGACAAAATCGTCGACCTGCACCTGAAATCGCCTTCAATGCTGTGTATTCTTCCATTGCAGGACTGGCTGTCGCTCAACGGAGAGATACGAAGAGAGAATCCGGCCGAGGAGCTTATCAACAACCCGGCCATCACACCGCACTACTGGCGCTACCGTATGCATCTCTCCATAGAGGAACTGCTCGGCAACAAGGAGTTCAACAATTACCTGCACGATAAAATCAAAGAATCAGGCCGATAAAACGAAAATAAAATCACTTTTTATACCATATTATACGGGCGCATGTATTTGCGTCCGTATTTTTTAGTCGGCCGGGAGCCGGAATTGTCGCATTTTTTCGTAATTTCGCGTCCGCACTGCAATGAGGAAAGCATGGTCGATATTCCGCACGGTCATGTCCGTGATTTTATTGCTCGCGGTCGTGATGCCCGTGGGCATATATGTCGTGTTCTCCACTCCTGCAATACAGGACGAAATACGTTCCATAGCATCCTCGGAACTAAGCAAACTGCTCGGAGCCGAAGTAGGCATCGGTCGGCTTGAAATACACCCGTTCAACCGTCTGAGTGTCGAGGACATGAGCCTGACACTGCCTGATGGCGACACCGTGGCATCGATACATCGGGTAAGCGCAGGCTTCGAACTCCGGCATCTGCTGATGACCGGCGAAATCATAATCGACTACGCCCTTCTCGACTGTGCGACCCTGTCAGTCAGCCGCGACAGCACAAATGCGCCTCTCAACATCCAGACGATCATTGACCGGCTAAAATCGGATCGCAAAGACGAAGAACCATCGAATTTCGATTTGAAAATCAGTACTGTCGTAGTACGCGACATGTCAGCTTCCTATGATGTGCGCGACCGTGCGCCTCTCGACAGCGGCCGCTTCGACGCTTCGCATATAAAGATTGAGAACCTGTCGCTGAACGCATACATACCACAGCTCAGCCGCGACTGCTATGCAGCAGAAATCGACCATCTTTCTTTCAAGGAACATAACGGATTCGAACTTTCCAACCTGAAAGTATCGGCATCCATTGATTCTACAGCCCTACAGGTGTCCGGTCTAAGCCTGTCACTGCCGCATTCGACATTAAGCTTCAAACCAATAACAATACCGACCAAAGGCATCAACGGGTTGGGCGAAGCGCTACGCAATCATAAAACCAGAATCATTTCAGGCGACGACTGCTCAATTTTTCTACCTGACCTCGCCCCTTTCATTCCGGCACTAAACGATTTTCCGACCCTGCTTGCGCTCCGCCTTGAAGCCGACGGCTGCAGCGAAGCAGTAACAATAGAACGCCTTGCCATACATGAACCGGCCACACATGCCGTCAGCCTTAATCTCGGTGCCGAAATAACAGGTATCGACACACCCGACAGCATTACGGTCGACATAAAACGTTTATCGGCAATTATCCGCGGCCCGGAATGTGCGGCGATCGGCGGAAACAAACTTTCAGGCAAAATAAGTTCTTTATTACAGCAGACTGCAACACAAGCCGTGGCGCTGAAAGGATACGGCAACATCGACGGCGGACGTATTTCACTGAAAACCGACGGCGACGCAGGAAATGCCGACATTGATGCAAACTACATCAATTCACGCCTCGCACCACAGATAAGCTGCAAAGGAGAATTACGTAAAATCAACGTTGGCCTGCTTGTATCAAGCCACATTCTCGGTCTTGCCGATGCTTCTTTTTCAGGTAAAATAAGAATACGAGGAAAACAAACAGACGGAACTGTAAATGCCGCAATCAACCGGCTCGATATCCTGGGACACTCTTATTCCGGTATAACACTCGACGGACGTCTGCTCAACAGCACAGAAGCGGAAATACAACTCGACACAAGCGACAAGGATGCACAGCTGGCATTGGACGCATCAGCCGGATTCGGCAAAGACAAATATCTCATTGGCACCATCTCAGGCCGCGACATAGACCTCGACGCACTCGGTCTGTACGACAGAAGACCGGGGCTTAAATTAAACACCGACGCCGATATAGCTCTGAGCTGCACGGATATCGACGACATTGAAGGTTCTGTCGAAATCCGCCGTGCCGACTGGACCGACAGCGAAGGAAAAGGCCTTGTGCTGCCACCTCTGAGCATTGAGGCCGACCCGTACGGAATAAATCCCGGCATAGAAATCACGTCGGACAAAATCAACGCATCAATAGCAGGAAAATACAAGGTAAGCACATTGCTTCCCTCGCTGAAAGAAATGGCAGCTACATCTCTGCCTGCTCTTTTTCCGGAACCGATCAAAAGCACCAAAGCATTTAAAGGAAGCAGGAAAACCAAACGCGAAAAAAAAGCGCAGCGACCCGACAACGGAGGCAACGACTTCACATTCGACATAAGCCTGAACGATGTCGACACAATATGCAACTTCTTCGCACTCCCTTTTGCCCCTCTTGGACAAATGACAGTCAACGGCTATATCAGCCACCGCAGGGGAACAGCCGCCGCATCGGTCGACATACCTTTCCTGCGTCAAGGCAACAACAAAATAATCGACAACACACAGTTTGACATACGCCTTGACACAACTTCCCACAACGGAAGAATTTACCTGACCGCTGAGATACCCACCCAAAAAGGCACTATGGCCGTGGCCGGGCTGATCGGAAGCGCCGACAACAGAATAAACACCCGTCTTGACTGGAAAATAGAGCGACGCATCCCCCTTAACGGCACAATAGATTTCACCACACTCCTTAGCCGCGACAATGAAAAAGAACTTGCCGCCGAAATAGAATTCAATCCCGGAACAATCAATTTCGGCGACGAGGTATGGCATATAAAACCTGCACATCTCTCCTACAGTCCTCCGGAGCTGAAAATAAAAAACTTCGCACTCGATACAGGCAAGCAATCCATAGCAATCGAAGGGAATGTCGGTGCACTCGAAAGCGACAGCATAGAAGTACGGCTCTCCGGCATAAGCCTGTTGCCGATATTCGAAACCCTCGAAATCGACAATGTCCTTATAAGCGGCCTCGCGACAGGCTCTTTCATCGGCCACAGTCTGCTGTCGCCGGCTCCTTTCCTGCGCTGCGAAAGCCTGCACGTCGACTCAATCGGATATAACCGCTGCACATTAGGAGATGCCGATGTGGCAGCATTCTGGGACAATGAGAAAAAAGCTTTCAGCCTTGATGCCGACATTATCGAACCCGAAGGTGCTCACTCCCGAATCAAAGGCGACATATTCCCGTTGGCACAGGCTCTTGACCTGCGCTTCCATGCAAGCCATGTGCGCGTAGGATTTCTCAAACCGTTTATGTCTGCGTTCTCCTCCGACATATCAGGACACGCATCGGGATATGCACGGCTATTCGGCACGTTCAAGGAAATAGACCTTGAAGGTGATATTTTCGCCGACAACCTGAACATGAAAGTAGACTTCACCAACACCACATACGCAACAAGCGACAGCGTCCACATAAGACCTGGCCGTATCATCGTCGACAACGCCACAGTCTACGACATAAACGGGCACACGGCACGACTAAGCGGACGAGTCGACCATCACTTTTTCAAGGAACCGACATTCCGTTTCGAACTCACCGATGCTATCGACTTCCTGAGCTACAACGGAACACGCAAACAGAATCCGGATTGGTACGGAACCATATACGGCAACGGAAGAGCACTGATTACAGGCCGTCCGGGCGTAGTCGACATAGGCGTACGCATGACGACAGCACCGGGTTCCCATTTTACATTCGTACTATCCGACCGTCGCGATGCCGACGAATATAAATTCATAACTTTCCGCGACATCACTCCGGATTCGCTAAAACCGTCTGCACCGAAGCTTGATTTCATTCCGGCTTCCGTACGCCGTCTGCGCGAAAAAAAGACAGAACTTTCAGACGAATCGGCATCGGCATTCAATCTCGACCTGAACGTGGACATAACACCCGACGCCCGAATGACCCTTGTGATGGATCCGGTGGCCGGCGACGAAATAAAAGCAAACGGTTCCGGCGACATGCGCCTGACCTACAAGTCGCTCGACAACGATATGCGCATGTACGGCACATACACCCTTGAAGACGGAAGCTACAACTTCACCCTACAGGATATTATCATAAAGGATTTCACAATAAAAGCCGACAGTAAGATCAGCTTCAACGGCGACCCGTACGATGCCTCGCTCGATCTGGCGGCATATTATGCCTTGAACGCCAATCTGAGCGACCTCGACGAATCATTTCTTCAGGACAAAGAGCTTAACCGCACCAACGTGCCTGTGCATGCGCTGATGAAAGTGACAGGCGGAATAAGTCAGCCTAACATCGATTTCGACCTTGAATTCCCTACCCTTACCTCCGACACCTACAGAAAAGTACGCAGTATCGTCAGCACACGCGACATGATGAACCGCCAGATAATATATCTTCTGGCTCTCAACCGCTTCTACACACCCGACTACATGGCTTCTACAACAAAAGGCAACGAACTATTCTCCGTAGCCTCGTCCACCATATCGAGCCAACTCGGAAGCATGCTCGGCAAACTCAGCGAAAACTGGAGCATAGCGCCGAACCTGCGCAGCGACCGCGGCGACTTCTCCGATGTGGAGGTCGACGTGGCTCTTTCCAGCCGGCTGCTCAACAACCGCCTCCTTTTCAACGGCAACTTCGGATATCGCGACAAATCGATGAATACAAACCAGTTCGTCGGTGATTTCGATATAGAATACCTCCTTAACCGACGGGGAACATGGAGGCTGAAAGCCTACAACCGCTATAACGACCGTAACTATTATGTACGTTCCGCCCAGACTACACAAGGTATAGGCATCATGTTCAAACGCGATTTCGACAATATTTTCAGCTTCCTGCGTCGCAAGAAAAAAACTACGCTGCCGGAAGCCGAAGCCGCCGACAGCGTAAGAATATCCGAATAAACTGCTGACGTCAGAGCCTGTCGCATTCAGCCAACCATAGCTCGGCGGATGCGTCGGAAGGCATACGCCAGTCGCCGCGCGGCGACAGACACACACTGCCTACTTTAGGGCCGTCGGGCAGGCACGAACGCTTAAACTGCTGTGAGAAGAAACGCCGGAAAAATACCTTCAGCCATTTGCGTATCTCATCGTCGGAGAACTCCCCGTCGAAAGCGGTCCGCGCAAGCAGATAAATGCGCGACGGCGTGAACCCGTATCGCAATGTATAATAAAGAAAAAAATCGTGAAGATCGTAAGGACCCACAAGATCCTCTGTTTTCTGAGCAATGTCACCGGAGCTGTCGGCAGGGAGCAACTCGGGACTGATCGGAGTATCTATAATGTCGAACAATGTTTCACGACAGCTCTTATCATCCATTTCAAAAGCGAAATAACGGGTCAGATGCCTCACCAGAGTCTTGGGAACTCCGGAATTTACGGCATACATCGACATGTGGTCGCCATTATAAGTGGCCCATCCGAGAGCAAGCTCCGACAAGTCGCCGGTGCCGAGAACCATACCACTTGTCTGGTTCGCTATATCCATAAGAATCTGCGTGCGCTCGCGCGCCTGCGAATTTTCGTATGTGACATCATGCACCGAGGAATCATGTCCGATATCGGCAAAATGCTGATTCACGGCATCAACTATAGATATTTCCCTTAATGTCGCACCAAGCGAACCCACAAGAGCCACAGCGTTGCGATACGTGCGTCCGGTGGTTCCATATCCGGGCATGGTGACCGCGATTATACCTGTCCGCGGCAATCCGAGAATATCAAACGCCCGCACTGCCACAAGCAATGCCAGCGTGGAATCAAGTCCGCCCGATATTCCTATCGTCAGGCTCTTGCATCGGGTAGCTTCCAGGCGCTTGCAAAGTCCCGCAACCTGAATATTTATTATTTCCTCACAACGTTCGCTAAGGTGGCTGTCGTCGGCGGGTACGAAAGGCCGGGAATCAACGCGTCGGCGCAAATCCATAAAATCGTCCACAGCATACGGCTCAAGCGCAGATGAATGGGATGAGCGCACACAGCGATAGGGAACGGCGGCATTGCGGCGACGACAATCCTCAAACGAAACAGTGTGCATACGGTCACGGATGACAGCCTCTATATCGACATCGGCAATAACACTCTGTATACCCGTCTGCCACCGCTTGTTCGACGCAAGAAGCGTACCGTTCTCAGCCACTATGAGTTTGGAATCGAAGACAAGATCGGTCGACGACTCGCCATGCGCCGCCGACGCATAGACATAAGCCGATATCGTCCGTGCCGACTGCTGCCTGACAAGCGAAAACAGATAATCATATTTTCCGATAAGATCGTCGCTGGCCGACAGATTCATTATGACATGCGCGCCCTCCATTGCCGCAAACGAACTCGGAGGCACGGGAGTCCACAGATCCTCGCATATTTCAAAGCCGATGCGTACACCGTGGTGTTCAACAATAATATCTGTTCCGAAAGACACCTGTCCGCCGCCGTCCCAAAGTTCAATCTCTCCGGAACGTTCGGGAGCGGCGCTCCACCAGCGCTTTTCATAAAATTCATTGTAATTCGGAAGATATGTCTTGGGGATTACGGCAAGCACACGGCCGGATTCAATCACTACAGCGCAGTTGTAGAGCGATCCGCAGACCTCCACAGGACATCCTACAGCCACCAACGGACAAGCGGGAAGCTCAGCGGTGAATTCCGCTATTTCTCGAAGAGAACGACGCGCACTGTCAAGCAAAGTACGGTTATGAAATAGATCGCCGCAGGTATAAGCTGTGACACACATCTCCGGAAAAACAACAGCTTCCACCCCTTCTGCCGCAAGAGTTTCAAGGGCATCACAGATGTTAGCCGTATTATAGTCGCAACCGGCAACACGCACCGGAACGGAAGCCGCGGCGACTCTGAAAAAACCATGTTTCATGCTGATGAATCAGTTTCTGTTTAGTGCGAAAGCAAAATTAAGCAATATTTACACAAAAGCGGTAATCCGCTTGCAAAAAAGCGCAAGAGAATGACTTCCGGCCACCTCGCACCGAAAAAAATAGACGGAAATATTTTGATAGTTAAAAACATCTGTTTAATTTTGCGTTGATGTTCCGGGTTCATAGCCCTGAAAAGACAGAAATGCCATTGAAAAAGTACTCATTCCTAACATAATCCGACTGCGGTAGCCTTGACCTCCGGCCTATACCGGCCACGGCGGTAAGGCATCGTTACAATACAGCCTAACAAACATACATACAAAAACTTTAATTTTAACTAATTTAACTCAGTTCAACAAAATTATGGAAGCTCAAAAGCCCAAAGCACAGACCAGTGCAAAAAAGAACGCCCCCGGCATCAAAAACGCCTCATGGGTTATCGTAATCTGCGCAATCATCTGCGTATGCTTCTTCATTTTCTTCCTCGGCAACGAAATGCACTTCGAGGACGGTCACCCCATCAACATCTGGGGCACAATCTATAAAGGCGGCTTCATCGTGCCTGTGCTGCAGACTCTCTTCCTTACCGTTATCGTTCTGGCCGTAGAACGCGGCATCGCCCTCTCCGCCGCCAAAGGCAAAGGAAACATCACCAAATTCGTTGCCGGTGTCAAGGCCAGCCTCGCCAAAGGCGACATCGAAGGCGCACGCAAACTCTGCGCAGCACAGAAAGGTTCTGTTGCCGCAGTTGTCGACGCAGCTCTGGTTCGCTACGAGGAAATGGACAAGAACACTGTCCTGACAAAAGAACAGAAGATCGCCAACCTCCAGAAGCAGGTTGAAGAAGCTACCGCTCTGGAAATGCCTACCCTCCAGCAGAACCTCCCCATCATCGCCACGATGACCACTCTCGGTACTCTCGTCGGTCTTCTCGGTACTGTAATGGGTATGATCAAATCGTTCCAGGCTCTGTCGCAGTCCGGTGCTCCCGACTCCACCGAACTTTCGACCGGTATTTCTGAGGCTCTTATCAACACCGCCTTCGGTATCGCAACCGGTGCATTCGCTGTAATCTTCTACAACTACTACACCAACAAAATCGACAACCTCACCTACGCTATCGACGAAATCGGTTTCTCGATCGTGCAGACATTTGCCGCTACCCACTAATCCCGGTTTATCCATTTAAAAATCAAAACACTATTAAATAGGTAAATATGGGAAAAGTAAAAATTAAAAGAAAAAGCACTCTCATCGACATGACCGCGATGAGCGACGTGACTGTTCTTTTGCTTACTTTCTTCATGTTGACTTCAACCTTCCTGCAGAAGGAACCCACCATTGTCTACACCCCGTCATCCGTTTCGGAAGAAAAGGTGCCCATGAACAATGTGGTGACCGTACTGGTATCGAGCGCCGACAAGTCCGGCAAACTCGACAATCCGGAAATTGCAGAAGGTAAAATCTTCATCTCGTTCACCGGCGACGCCGACTCGACATTCTCAAGCGAAAAAATCCGCGGCATGATGCTCGACGAAGCGCTCTCCATCTACAACGAACAGCACAAGAACAATCCCATCCAGCTCACCGCACAGCAGAAAGCCGAATTCCGCTCGACAAACATGTTCGGAGTTCCTTTCCAGGTCCTGCCCAAGATGCTCAGTATGCCCCTGACCGAACGCGACAAGTTCCAGGGCGACATGACAAATCCTGAAGTCGGAATACCCATCGACGGCAACAAAAACCGTGACGGTCGTCTTAACGACTTCCAGATATGGCTCAAAGCTATCTACAACGTGGCTCAGCTTATCAACAACGAACAGGCCGAAGGTCTTTCGTCCGAAGAGCGTCAGAACCTCTCGAACCTCTACACAGCTCTGATGCGCAGAGGTCAGGGTATAGCAGTCAAAGCCGACAAGGACACCCCCTTCACCACCGTACAGCAGGTTTTCGACAATCTGCAGACGATGAAGCTCAACAAATTCAGCCTTATGACAGCGCTGAAATCTGAAGATGAACCCACCAACTAATGTAAAGGACATATGGCACAAATAGAACAATCGAGCGGCGGCAAAAAGAAAAAAGGCGCCCAGAAAAAGATGTCTATCCATGTGGACTTCACCCCCATGGTGGATATGAACATGCTTCTGATCACATTCTTCATGCTCTGTACAACGATGATCAAATCGCAGACACTCCAGATTGTGCTCCCCACCAACGAGGACGTCAAGAAAGAGCAGCAGAGCCAGGCGAAACAGTCAGAAGCCATAACCCTGATTCTTGACACGGAATATACCGACGACAAACCCACCGTTGATGCAGAAACCGGCAAGACCATCCATAATATATATTATTATGAAGGTATCGCCGACACAACGTTCTCAACACCGAAGTACCTCCGCAAGGAGCAGTTCATCGGCAACATGAACCATCAGCCTCAGGGTATCCGCAAGATCCTCCGCAGCAAGAACGAAGAAGTGATGAAAGAGTACGAGTCGCTTAAGGATCGTTGGAAAAACAAGGAAATCACCAAGGAAGAATTCGATCAGCTGGCCAAAAAGAATGCGGCCGACTCACTGAAGACTCGTCCTGTAGTGGTGATCAAACCGGGTCCCAACACCACCTACGAAGGCCTCATCAACGCTATCGACGAAATGAACATCAACCAGATTTCGCGCTATAGCATAGAGCTTCCCTCGCACACCGACACCGTGCTCCTGCGCCACTTCGAGCAGGCCAACAACGAGACTATCATCCGACCCACAGTCAGAACTACATCTACTAACCTTTAATCTCTAAAACGAAAATGGCAAAAGACGTAGATCTTTCATCAAAAGAGTGGCGTGATATAGTCTTCGAAGGCAAAAACAAAGAGTACGGCGCCTACACACTCCGTGCAGGCTCCGTCCAGCGCCACACCAAAGCTGTGACCTTCGTTCTCATCGGACTCGCGATACTTCTGGTATTCCTTATCCTCAGCATCTCCGGCGTTTTCGCCAAACCCGAAGACGAAATGATTGTGACAAATACCGACCAGGTACTTACAACTATCGACACCGAGGACATCGAAGACGATATAGATGAACCGGAAGAATTCGTATTACCTCCCGAACCCGAAGAAGTCATAGCTCCTGAAGAAGTTGCCAACGAGCAGCGAATCACCGAACTTCTTATCGTCGAAGATGATCAGTTAGAAGACGATAAGCAAGTGAAAAATCAGGAGGAAATGATTCAGAACGAAGCCCAGGCAGGTGCCGTCGACATCACCGAAGGCACGAACGACCTTAATAAGGTGACAATCACCGAACAGGTCATCGCCGAAGTGAAAGTCGAGGAAGAACAGCCCATGAGCATAGCCATGGTGGAACAGAAACCTATGTTCCCCGGCGGCGAAGCTGCAATGTACAAATTCCTCAGCGACAATATCGTCTATCCCCCGGCCGCAGCCGAAGAAGGCGTTCAGGGTCGCGTAGTCGTGGAATTCGTCGTAGCCAAGGATGGTTCGATACAAAACGTCCATGTAGTCCGCACTCGCCATCCGGCTCTCGACAAGGAAGCCGTACGCGTGGTCAAGGCAATGCCCAAGTGGGTGCCCGGCCGTAACAACGGTCAGCCCGTAAAGGTAACCTACACTCTTCCCGTCACATTCCGCCTGCAATAAGAATTCGCTTTTGAATTCCATACATTCCAACGAAGCCCGCAGCAATAAAGTTGCGGGCTTCGTTTTTTTTCCAAGCCGCGGATTTTTTGAGGGGGAATTTTTGTTATAAAATTGAACAATCAATTTATTCTGCTTAATTTTGCAAATGAAAAGCGAAACCAACATGCAAGGTTCAGAAAAAACCGACATGCCCGCAACCCAGTCGCCCTCCACGGCGGCTACCGGCACTCAGCGCGCGCCATACAAACTTGGCGTAGCCCTCAGCGGCGGCGGCGCACGCGGCTTCGCCCACGCCGGCGCCCTGATGGCAATCGAGGAAGCAGGCATGCGCCCCGACATCATTGCAGGTGTCAGCGCAGGAGCTGTCATAGCTGTCCTCTATGCTGCGGGGATCTCCCCGCTTTCTATGGCCCAGCTGTTCAGCAAATCCGGATTCCGGGATTTCGCCGAACTGAATTTCGGCAATGCAGGCCTGTTCCGCATCGACAGGTTCAAACATTTTGTACTCCGTGCACTCGGCGGCCGCCGCCTGCTTGAAGAACTCGACATTCCGGTATACCTTGGCGCCACAGACCTCGACAACGGTCGTCCGACCGCGTTCCATACCGGAGAAATAGGCGACCGCATGATAGCCTCGTGCTCCATTCCCATAGTATTCCGCCCCGTAAAAATCGATGGAATAAATTATGTCGACGGCGGTGTGCTCCGCAACCATCCCGCATGGATAATCCGCGACAAATGCGAGAAACTTATAGGAATCAACGTAAGCCCGCTGGGAAAGACCGGAGAATGCTCATCGATCATCGACGTTGCCCTGCGCACCTACAACCTTATGGCCAAAGCCAACCAGAACACCGATATGGCGCTGTGCGACATATCAGTGTCGACACCCGAACTGGCAAGTTACAAAGTATTCAACATGAAGCATATCGGCAAAGTATTCATGAGCGGGTATATACACACCCGACGCGCGTTGCGCGACGCAGGACTCTGGAACCCGACTCCCGACGGCCCATCTCTGTCTGAAGCTCTTGAAAAACTCAGAAAATAAATCAAACGACCGAAAGCTCCACGAAAGAACATAAAGACTAATGACACAACAGAAGCCTATCATCTATCAGCTGTTGCCACGACTGTTCACCAACTATTGTGAAACGCCGTTGGTAAATGGCCCGATAACACGCAACGGCTCCGGCAAACTCAATCAGATAACATCACGTATACTCAAGGAAATCAAACACCTCGGGACCACACACGTCTGGTACACCGGTGTAATCGAACATTCGCACGACACCGACTACACATCTTTCGGCATTCCAAAAGATAATCCGCATGTAATCAAAGGCCATGCCGGAAGTCCGTACGCAATCACCGATTACTACGATATCGATCCTGATCTGGCTGAAAACGTACCCGACCGCATGGCCGAATTCGAAGCACTGGTAGAACGCACACACCGCGCCGGCCTGAAAGTGATAATCGATTTCGTCCCCAACCATGTGGCAAGACAGTACCGCTCCGATGCCAGGCCGGCCGGTATAGCCGACCTCGGCGAAGGCGACAACCACGAGATGTTCTTCTCGCCGACAAACAATTTCTACTATATCACCCGTCAGCAATTCGCACCGTCGGTCGATCTTGGCAGCGGCGACGACGCTTATGTCGAATTTCCGGCTAAAGCATCAGGCAACGATTGCTTCACGGCCTTTCCGGGAGCTTGCGACTGGTACGACACCGTCAAACTCAACTACGGCATAGACTACGGCGACGGCAGCCGCCACTTCGACCCGATCCCGCCAACATGGCTGAAGATGCTACACATACTGCGCTATTGGGCCGCCAAAGGAATCGACGGCTTCCGCTGCGATATGGTGCACATGGTGCCACTCGAGTTCTGGCAATGGGCTATTCCCGCCGTACGCGACCACTATCCCGATGTCCGTTTCATAGCCGAAATCTACGACGTGGCTCTCTATCGTCCTTTCATCTCCGCGGGATTCGATTACCTCTACGATAAAGTAAACCTCTACGATACCCTGCGCGGAATCGAATGCCACCAGCTTTCGGCTGCGCACCTGACATCGTGCTGGCAGACCGTCGAAGGCATAGGGCCGCACATGCTCAATTTCCTTGAGAACCACGACGAGCAGCGCTTCGCATCGCCTTTCTACGCCGGCAACCCTTGGCGCGTCATACCTTCACTGGTAGCAAGCGCCACAATGTCGACAGGTCCCATGATGATATACTTCGGTCAGGAACTCGGCGAACCGGGAACCGACGCCGAAGGCTACAGCGGACACGACGGCCGCACCACAATTTTCGACTACTGGAGCGTGGCATCCGTACGACAGTGGCTCAACAAAGGCCGTTGCGACGGGCAGCTTACCCCCGCACAGGACGAGCTACGCCGACTGTACGCACGCATACTCCGACTATGCAACGCCGAGGAAGCCATACGCTCCGGAGCTTTCTTCGACCTGATGTACGTCAACTACGAAAATCCGCGACTCAACCCGCACCGCCATTATGCCTACCTGCGCTCATGCGCCGGCTCAACATTGGTAATACTGCTCAACTTCGGCGATACGCCGGCCGAAATCAATGTCCGCCTGCCTTACCATGCGTTCGAAACACTCGGTATGCCAGTGGGTGTCGACTCACGCGCATGCGAACTTATAAGCGGCGAAGTACAACGTAAAGAACTCAGTCCCGACACAGGATTTACAGCCTCAGTTGCGGCCCACGGCGCCGCGATATGGAAAATATCGCACGACCGCGTAAGACCGCTGCTCCCCGGAAAAAACTGAACACAAGCCTGAATCACGCAAAAAACCAAACTTTCATATTTCTCTAAAAAACAAAATGGATACAAACCTACCCCCTTTCAAAATCTTCTCCGGAACCAAATCGCGCTACATGGCCGAAGAGATTTGCAAAGACCTTGGCGTCGAACTCGGCAACATGAACATCCAGCACTTTGCCGACGGCGAATTCGAGGTGTCCTTTGAGGAATCGATACGCGGCTGCGAAGTCTATCTCGTGCAGTCCACATTCCCCAACAGCGACAACCTGATGGAACTCCTGCTGATGATAGACGCCGCCAAGCGTGCATCGGCAAAATCCACCATCGCCGTCATCCCCTACTTCGGTTGGGCACGTCAGGACCGCAAGGACAAACCTCGTGTGTCTATCGCCGCAAAACTTGTATCCGACCTGCTGATGGCCGCCGGTGTCGACCGCGTGATAACGATGGACCTTCACGCCGACCAGATACAGGGTTTCTTCAACGTACCTGTCGACCATCTCTACGCATCATCCGTATTCATTCCCTACATCCAGTCGCTCAATCTTGAGAACATGGTCATAGCGACACCCGACGTAGGAGGTGCGAAACGCGCCAACAGCTATGCCAAGTACCTCGAAGTGCCTCTGGTACTCTGCCACAAACAACGCGCCAAAGCCAATGTCGTAGCCACCATGACAGTCATCGGCGATGTAAAAGACAAGAACGTTATTCTGGTCGACGACATGGTCGACACCGCCGGAACAATCACTAAAGCCGCCGACCTGATGATGGCTAGCGGCGCCCGCTCTGTACGTGCCCTCTGCTCCCACGCCATCATGAGCGATCCTGCAACAGAACTTGTCACCAATTCAGCCCTTACAGAAATGATTTTCACCAATTCCATCCCCTACACCAAGGGATGCAAGAAGTGCACCATCCTTTCCGTGGCACGTCTTTTCGCCGACACCATCCGCCGCGTACACTCCAACCAGTCGATTTCCTCGCAGTACCTTATCAAATAAGCACTGCATAACATAACAAAAAGCTCTTCAGGGGCGGCGAAAGGATATTGCCTTTTTGCCGCCCCTGTTTCACTGATATTCTTATGAAACATTAGTTTGCCACGCTGACAATCGTCCCCCCCACTCCTGATCGACAATCCGGTTTAAAGTCTGGAACCTTTAATTTAGGCCGGCGGTCAAGAACTTTTGTGTTATGCGGAATGTTGACTTTTAAATACACTTTCGTGATACCTTAATTTCATTCTTATGAAAGCAAACAAAAGTTTCTCTCTGCTCGCCGCAGCCTTGATGGGGGCGGTGCCGGTATGCACGACGGCTGCTCCCGCCGGCATCGAATCGGACAGCGTGCCATCGCGCGCAATCATCCTCAGCGGCTCGGCCGACAACGCAGCCGCACGCGAACACATCGCCATGATGTACTCGCGCGAAAATCTCGCATTCGAGGATCCGGCGGCTCCCCGATTCCTCTTTCTCGACAAAAAAGGACGCGTGGCTCTCGGAATCGGCGGATATGTCAAGGGCGTTGGCATGTATGATGTCAACGGAGCCATTGACGACAACGGATTCACAACTTACGAAATACCCGTACCCTTCGATCCGGCACAACGCCAACGATTCGGCGCCGATTTCTCGCATTCCACAATATTCCTTAAAATGGTAGCGAGGGAAACACGACTTGGCCGAGTCATCGTGTACATACAGACCAACTTCACCGGTGGCAACCACGGCTATGGTCTGACTCTCAAACAAGCATACGTCAGCGTGGGCAATTTCACCATCGGCAAAGCCCGTACAACGTTCGCCGATGCTCCGGCAATGGCACCTACGGTCGACGACCAGGGACCGTCGGGACAGGTAAGCGCCAAAAACATGCTCGTGCGCTACATCACTCCATCATGGCGTGGACTGATGGGAGCGGTATCGCTTGAAGTGCCGACAGCCGACTACCGGACAGTCGAAGGCAGTTCGCGATCGATCGCACAACGTTTTCCCGACATTCCGGCCTATATACAGTACCAATGGGACGGCGGAGCATCACACGTACGCCTGTCCGGCATACTGCGCGAATTGAGCTATCGCGACCTTGTTGCCGGCAGCAACCGTTTCGCCACCGGCTGGGGCGTACAGCTCAGCACCGTAATGCCGAAACTCATAGGTGGCCTCGGCTTATTCGGCCATTACACCTACGGTAAAGGCATAGCCTCCTACGTCAACGACCTCGCCGACCGCCGGCTCGATCTTGTGCCAGATCCCGACCGCTCCGGAAGGCTGCGCGCACAGGCTGTTGCGGGTTACACTGCCGGACTACAGTATCAGTTCACACCTTCGCTGCTGGCAACGGCATCCTATAGCCGCGCACAAGTCTGCGACGGAGCATCGCTCGGCAATGACAGTTACCGATATGCCCAATATGTGGCCGTCAATGCTTTCTACGACGTCTGGAACGAACTTCGTATAGGTGTCGAATATCTCCACGGCACCCGTAAGGACGTCGGAGGCATGTCAGGCAGAGCCAACCGTTTGGAGGCCATGCTCCAATACAGCTTTTAACAAGAAAAAACACCGGGCTTTCAACTTTGACCCCACCACCTGCGTTCTACCATTGAAAACGGCTCAGAGAAGCCTTTTATGGTTGAATGTTATATAATTCTGCACCGATTGCCCCGCCGACACCGAAACGCCGGCGGGGCAATTATTTATTTGCCATTTTAACGCTACGCGGAATACAACCATTTTCGAAGCAATACGTTATAAGAAAAAAAATAAAAACTATGGACAAACTTATATGGGCAGGTATAGCGGTATTCGTATTCGGCACATTCTGGCGTGCCGTAGCCGCCGTACGGTGGTATAAACTCGCACGCCGCCGCGTCCTCAGTCCGGAGCAAACAGCCTATTACCGCGGACGCTACCGTCGCCAGCGCCTTATCGGTCTGGGAATAATATTCATAGGTTTTATAATTGTCCTGCTTCCTTCGATTCTCGACAAACAGATTGAAACAGTATGACTTCCAAGGCTACACATCGCAATCACATTTCATCCCTTGCTTCAAGTCTGACCTCTATTGTCGCGAAAGACCAATCCTGTTCCATAAACCTCGCCCTGTCACCACCCGGATAGCGGCACAGGTCGAGGTAGATATAACGTGTATTCAAAACATCGGCATCAGCATGGCAGTGTAACAGCACATAATCAATATGGTGTTGAATAGACAAGAAATCTTCAGTGATTTTTACGGTATGTCCGGTAAATACCAAAGCTTCAGCATCAGAACACACAGGCATAAACACATATACATCTTTTTCATCCGGCCATTTTTCAGGCCAACGCTCCGCATGACATGCAAAAACATAAGCCGGCTTATTAAATTCAATTCTTAAATTTTCTCCTCTTTTACTGAAAGTCACGCGTAAAGTATCTGTATCGAGTATTGGGTCAAAGAAAGTGTTATCATCCCACACATCACAAGACCAACCTTTTTCACGTATTTCTTCCAACGTGTACATATCCTTGACAGATATAGGCAATGGAGTCTTTTCACATGAGGAAAGCAATAAAACCAAAGCAATCAAACAAAGAACAATATATTTATTCATAGTAGTTTATTTAATAGCCATATTGAATACGTTTTTACAAATTATCCTGTGCTCCTATCAGGTATTATATCCTCAGTATGACACGAAAATAAAAACGCTAAAAATATAGCTGATAATAGTTGTGTAATTGTTTTCTTCATAATACGACTGTTTTATAATGTGATTAATCAAATTAGATCCCAATGCAAATATAATACATTATTTTGTTTTTCAAAACATTTTTCCAAGAAAACCACAAGCAATATTGCACATCGACACTCATTCCGATAGAATAAGTTATTTTTGACACACACTTACAGTAGCACTGATAGGACGGACGATATTCGCGATTTTTTGCGTAATTTTGCGCTGAAAAGATTTACAGAATGATTTCAATTAACAGTCTGTCGGTCGAATTCAGTGCAAAAGCACTCTTCGACAATATAAATTATGTAATAAACCCGCGCGACAAAATCGCCCTCGTAGGCAAAAACGGCGCAGGCAAATCGACCATGCTCAAAATCATCGCCGGTCTGCAGCGCCCCAGTTCGGGCAGTGTGTCGGTGCCGGCCGATGTCACTATAGCCTACCTGCCGCAGCAGATGGAGATAGAAGACTCTCTGACAGTACTCGAAGAGGTACGCAAGGCTTTCAGTCACATCGACCGCATGCACGCAGAACTCGACCGCCTGACGTCAGAACTTGCCGAGCGCACCGATTATGAAAGCGAAGAGTATCACCACCTGATTGACCGCGTGACTACTCTTACAGAGCAGATAAGCATAGCCGCTACCGAGAACTGCGAGGCCGAGATGGAGAAAACCCTTATCGGTCTGGGCTTCGAACGCAGCGATTTCAACCGTCCGACATCCGAATTTTCCGGCGGATGGCGTATGCGAATAGAATTGGCGAAACTGCTGCTGCGTCGTCCCGACGTGCTGCTGCTCGACGAACCGACCAACCACCTCGACATAGAATCGATACAGTGGCTCGAAAACTTTCTTGCGACAAAAGCCAAGGCCGTAGTGCTTGTCAGCCACGACCGCGCGTTCATCGACAATGTGACAAACCGTACAATTGAAATCTCGCTCGGAAAAATCTACGACTATTCGGTGAACTATTCCAAATTCGTCGAACTGCGACGCGAGCGCATCGAACAGCAGATGCGCGCCTATCGCAACCAACAGAAACAGATTGCAGACACCGAGGAGTTCATTGAGCGCTTCCGCTACAAAGCCACCAAAGCCGTACAGGTGCAAAGCCGCATGAAGCAACTGGCAAAAATCGAGCGCATAGAGGTCGATGAAGTCGACAACTCGCATCTGAGTCTGCGCTTTCCGCCGGCTCCCCGTTCGGGCGATTTTCCCGTCATAGCCGAAGAAGTAGGCAAAGCATACGGCGAACATCAGGTATTCGACCATGCAACATTCACCATACGTCGCGGTGAAAAAGTGGCTTTCGTAGGCAAAAACGGACAAGGAAAATCCACATTGGTGAAGTGTATCATGGGCGAAATTCCGTTCACCGGCTCGCTACGCATAGGCCATAATGTAAAAATTGGTTATTTCGCTCAAAACCAGGCTCAACTGCTCGACGGTGAAATTACGGTATTCGATACCATCGACCGCGTGGCCGTAGGCGACATCAGGCTGAAAATACGCGATATACTCGGCGCGTTCATGTTCGGCGGCGAAGCTTCGGACAAAAAAGTCAAAGTACTCTCGGGGGGAGAAAAAACACGTCTGGCAATGATAAAACTGCTGCTCGAGCCTGTCAACCTCCTTATACTCGACGAACCGACAAATCACCTCGACATGAAAACCAAGGATATCCTTAAGCAGGCAATCCGCGACTTCGACGGCACGGTGATAGTTGTCAGCCACGACCGCGAATTTCTCGACGGACTCGTTAGCAAAGTCTACGAATTCGGAGGCGGAGAAGTGCGCGAATGCCTCGGTGGCATCTACGATTTCCTTGAGAAAAAACGCATAAGCTCGCTGGCAGAACTCGAACTCAGCACCCGCGTGACAGAAGCCACCACCAGAACAGCAAAAGAAACGCCACGCAAAGATAGCCCCAAGCCGGAAGGATCTACGCCAAAATTAAGCTACGCCGAACAACGCGAACGCGAAAAAGCCTTGCGCCGCGCACGCAAACGCGTCGAGGATGCCGAAGCAGCCGTAGGATGTGCTGAGGAAGCCGTTAAGGCCGTAGAAGCCCGGATATCAGCCGGAGAATCGGCTCCCGAGATATTCACCGAACACGCCGAGGCGACAAAGACCCTCGAAAATGCAATGAGCGTGTGGGAACTCGCCCAGATCGAATTCGATGAAATGAACGAACGTTACAAATCATAATATACTTATGCTTATGAACTCAAAAATTTCATGTACTATCATGATGCTTGCTCTGCTCGGTGCATCCGGCAGCTGCAAAAAAGATGACGGCAAGGCTGAAGCCCCTCGCGGATTCGACCTCGCGAATCTTGACACAAGCGTGTCGCCCAAAGATGATTTCTACGATTTCGCTTGCGGCGGATGGATGAAATCTCACCCTCTGAGCAGCGAATACTCGCGCTTCGGCACCTTCGACGAGCTTGCCGAACTCAACCGCAGCCAAGTACGCGACCTTGTGACCGGACTCGACCGCAACGCAGCCGAGAAAGGCAGCAACACCCAGAAAATCGCCGACCTCTATGCTCTCGGCATGGACAGTGTACGCCTCAATAACGAACAAGCCAAAGCTCTGGAAAAAGATCTGACAAAAATAGCATCCGCCTCACGCGATGATCTGATAGGACTTATGGCTACAATGCCCGGCGTCAGCGCATTCTTTGAAACCGGAGTGGAAACCGACCTTATGGACTCCAACGCAAAAGCAATGTACTGGCAGCAAGGCGGACTCGGACTCGGTGACCGCGACTATTATCTGGACGAAGGCGAACGCCCCGAAGCCGTGCGCGCCGCCTACCGCACATATCTTGAAACTCTCGGACGCCTTGCCGGCCGCGACGACGAATCAGCCCGCCGAATGGCCGACAACACCATAAAACTCGAAACAGAGCTTGCACGCAGCCAGCGTACACGCACCGAACTGCGCGACATCGAAGCCAATTACAACCCGATGGCCGTAGCCGATCTAAAGAAAAAATACCCGAACGTCGACCTCTCCGGTTATTTCAAACAAAAAGGTCTTGAAGCAGCCGTAGATACCATCATAATCGGTCAGCCCGACTACTATGCGGCAGTATCCAAAGCTCTTGCCGAAACTCCGGAAGACGTTCTACGCGACTACTTTACCGCCGGATACCTGTCGTCGGCTGCATCTTATCTCAGCGACGACTTCACTGAAGCCGAATTCCAGCTCGAAAAAGTGATTTCCGGAGTCGAGGAACAGCAGCCCCGCTGGAAACGTGCAGTGTCGGTGCCCAACGGCATTCTCGGTGAAGCACTCGGCGAACTTTATGTAGAAAAATATTTCCCCGCCACTTCAAAGGAAAAGATGCTGACTCTTGTCGAGAACCTGCGCACAGCCCTCGGACAGCACATCGACAATCTCACTTGGATGAGTGACAGCACCAAAGCCCGGGCACACGAAAAGCTCAACGCATTCACCGTCAAGATAGGCTATCCCGACAAATGGCGCGATTATTCCGACCTTGACATCGACCCCGAACTCAGCTATTGGGAAAACGTGCAGAATGCCATACTTTTCAACGACCGCTATAACCTGAACGACTACGGCAAACCCGTAGACCGCTCACGCTGGCACATGTCGCCCCAGACTGTAAATGCCTACTACGACCCGACCACAAACGAAATCTGCTTCCCGGCAGGTATTCTTCAGGCTCCATACTTCAACCCTGAGGCTGACGATGCCGAGAATTACGGTGCCATAGGCGTGGTAATCGGCCATGAAATGACCCACGGATTCGACGATCAGGGTCGCCAGTTCGACAAAAACGGCAATTTCGCCAACTGGTGGACCGACGCCGATGCCGAAGCCTTCAATAAACTCGCCGACGGCCTTGTCGCACAGTTCGACTCCATCGTCGTAGCAGGCGACACCCATGCCAACGGCCGTCTGACTCTCGGCGAAAATATAGCCGACCAGGGAGGTCTTCGCGTAGCTTACACCGCTTATCACAATGCCCTCGGCGACAGCGAAGGCGAAACAGTCGACGGATACACTCCCGACCAGCGTTTCTTCATATCTTACGCCAACGTATGGGCCGGAAACATCCGCGAGGAAGAAGCCTTGCAGCGCACAAAGACCGACCCGCATTCACTGGGACGCTGGCGTGTGAACGCATCCCTGCGCAATCTCGAGCCATTCTTCGAGGCTTTCGATATCAAGGAAGGCGATGCGATGTACCGTCCCGCCGAAGAGCGCGTGGTAATCTGGTAACCGCCCCCCTTGCACCAAGCATACAAAAAAGCGATGCGCCCGTCATGGACGCATCGCTTTTTTGTATCCTCTTCCCATTTACTCGTCGGCATCAGGAGCCTCTATTTCGGAGATCTCTTTCATCTCGCAGTACTCGGCCCATGTAGGATCATTCTCTGCATAGATACGCAGGGGCAACAATGGCAAGTCGGCAAGCGCGCGGTTGAGAAACGATGTGAATACTTCTGTACTGAAAGTATAGAAAACCCATGTACGCATTCCCGCACCTGTGTATATTCCGGTCATTATTGCGGCGTTCTTTCCCTTTAAAGCCGCATGAAAAGCATCTGTCACTTCCTCGAGTGTACGTGCGGTAGCATCGTCAGGAAAGCCGTCGGCGCATTCCGTGTCCGAATAATCATAACTGAGGTCGACACGGATTGTATAACGGCCTTTATCCCGGAACTTATCGACATCGCGACGTCCGGTGACTATGATAGTACGCCCGTCGGCTTCGTTTTCGGTGGGCGACGTCCACCAGTCATTTTTTTGTGACATGTATTTTCAGGTATAAAAAAAGACAGACAGACGGAGAGAGTGTAAGCCGGGTTATGTGGGCGACCCGCTTTCCCGCCGAAGCAGGAGTTCGGCCGCGCCGTCCGTCATTTATCTGGAGCATAAGCCCGTTGAGCAGTCTACCCCCCGGCAATGGACGAGCAGCCCTTGAATGCCGGTATACTTGACCTTGCAACCCATAAGATGTGCGGCACGCGACATTGCTGCCGCGCCCGGTAGGCTCTTACCCCACCTTTTCACCCTTACCGATCCTCACATTGAAGAACGGCGGTTGTTTTCTGTCACATTACTCTACCGTTACCGATAGCTTTCCGTTAGAAAATATGGTGCTCTGCGTTGCCCGGACTTTCCTCTCGCCCCTCATTCGCAGGCGAGCGACGGACCCTCTTTCCGTCAGTCTGTCAAAACTGTATATTCTATTTAGCTTTTCAGCTCCCGCAACGGATTACTCCACGCTTGGATCCGCGTACGAAAGTCATGATTTCATCACGAAGAAGCGAAGCTTCGCTCTGTTTCTCCATATACTCGAGAGCCTCCGTAATGTTTCGGCCCTCCATATAAAGCAGCCTGTAGGTTTCCTGAATCTCGGCAATCTGCTCATTGGTGAAATTGCGGCGACGAAGACCTACGATATTGATTCCGGTGAAAGATATAGGCTCGCGCGCGGCCAGACAATAAGGAGGTATGTCCTTATTTATGAGAGCACCGCCTTGAATCATCACATGTGATCCTATATGACAGAACTGATGGACAAGAGTTCCTCCGCCTATTATGGCGAAATCGTCGACTACCACTTCTCCGGCAAGCTGTGTGGCATTGCTCATTATGACATTGTTGCCGACGCAGCAGTCGTGAGCAACGTGACAATAAGCCATCAGCAAGCAATTGTTACCGACTGTTGTACGTCCGCGGGCGACTGTTCCACGGTTTATGGTGACACATTCACGCAGAATCGTGTTGTCACCGACTTCGGCAAGCGTGTACTCTCCCTTGAATTTGAGATCCTGAGGAATAGCACCAACGACTGCACCGGGGAATATGGTACAGTTCCTGCCTATGCGTGCACCGTCCATTACGACAGCATTACTTAGTATCCGCGTACCTTCGCCTATCTCCACGTCGGCGGCGACGGTCACGAACGGACCGATTTCCACACCGTCGGCTATGCATGCGTCGGTATGTACGGATGAAAGAGGATGAATCATAGTCATTTACTTATTCTTAACGATCTGAGCCATGAACTCGCACTCGCAGACGACTTTCTCACCGACGAACGCACGGCCTTTCATAACGGCACAGCCGCGGCGCAACTCTGTCATGAATGAAACATGGAAAATCAATGTATCGCCGGGAACTACTTTCTGACGGAATTTCACATTGTCTATCTTCATGAAATATGTCGAATAGCGCTCCGGCTCGTCGACCACACTCAGCACAAGCAGTCCGCCAGTCTGGGCCATGGCCTCGACAAGCAGAACACCCGGCATAACGGGTTCCTGAGGGAAATGTCCCTGGAAGAAAGGTTCGTTGACAGTAACATTCTTGACACCGACAATATAGTTCGCACCTTTGTCGATTATTTTGTCAACGAGCAGGAACGGATAGCGGTGAGGCAGATGATGGCGGATAGCGTTGTTATCCATCAGCGGCTCTACATTAGGATCATAGACCGGAGCCTGGACCTCGTTGCGTTTGATGTCGTTGCGGATTTTTTTAGCGAGCGTTGTGTTTATTGTATGTCCGGGACGAGTGGCGATAATACGTCCTTTCAGCGGACGGCCTATAAGGGCAATGTCGCCGATAAGATCCATCAGTTTATGGCGCGCAGGCTCGTTCTGATGTTTGAGTCCGTCCGGATTGATATAACCGAAGTCATTTATCCTACGTCGTTCGGCACCCATTTGGTCAGCTATTCGGTCGAGTGCTTCCTGCGGCATGGCGCTGTCGTAGATAACAACGGCATTGGCCAGGTCACCTCCTTTTATAAGATTTGCCTGAAGAAGCGGTTCTATTTCGCGCAGGAACACAAACGTACGCGCAGAAGCTATTTCCTCGCCGTAAGTGCTTATGTGATCCATCGTCGCATACTGGTTCGAAAGTACGGGAGATTCGAAATTCACCTTGACATCGACACTGAATTCGTCGTCGGGGAGCAACATCAGTTTCGAACCGCTGTCAGCATCGGTGACTTCCATTTTATGCTTGACGTAATAAAATTCCTTGTCGCTCTTCTGCTCTTCAGTTCCTACGGCGGCAATGGCGTCGAACCATGGTTTCGCGCTACCGTCGAGGATGGGAATCTCTGCACCGTCAACATCGATCAGGCAGTTGTCAATACCTGCCGCATAGAGGGCTGACATAGCGTGCTCTATGGTGCTGACAGTCACATCGCCTTTTCCTATTACTGTTCCGCGGGTAGTGGCAATCACATTCTCTGCCACAGCGTCTATGACGGGCTGGCCGTCGAGATCGATACGGCGTATCTTATATCCATGATTGTCGGGTGCGGGATTAAAAGTGGCTGTAAGGAAAGCGCCTGTATGAAGACCTTTGCCTGAGAGAGTAAACGAAGCCTTGAGAGTGAGCTGTTTCATCTTTATGCGTTATTTGTTTCTGATTTTTCGAGAAAATCCCCGAGCGATTTTTCGAGGGATGATACACGGTCATATAACTTACCGAGTCGCTTTATGTGTACATTCTGACGGGCGAAATCGCCGGCCGGGACGGCAGGATAACCCATCAGCCGGCTGCCCGAAGCCACATGGTTCGGGATGCCGCTCTGGGCGCCTATGGTCACTCCGTCGCCTACAGTGATGTGCCCGGCAAAGCCTACCTGTCCGCCTATCATGCAATTATGACCCAGACGTGTCGAACCTGCGACCCCTGTCTGGGCAGCTATGACGGTGTCGGCGCCGATTTCGACATTGTGTGCCACCTGCACCAGATTATCGAGTTTCACACCGCGGGCTATATGCGTACGTCCCATAGTGGCACGGTCCACAGTTGTATTTGCACCTATTTCCACATCGTCATCGATCTCAACTATTCCGATCTGATGTATTTTCTGATATACGCCGGCGGCGTCAGGTGCGAAGCCGAATCCGTCGGCTCCTATGACCGCTCCGGAATGGATGGCACACCGTGCTCCGATACGGCAGCCGTAGTATATCTTCGCGCCGGCATAGACCGTAGTATCATCGCCTATCGTCACTCCGTCGCCTATATATGCCTGAGGATAAATCTTCACCCGTTTGCCAAGGCGTGCACCTTTGCCTATGTAGGCAAAAGCTCCGACGTAGCTTTCGGAATCAATTTCCACTCCTTCCGCTATATGGCAAGGCTGCTCTATCCCTACGGGATGCGGCTCCAAAGCACCGGCAGCCATAGCAAGCAGTCCGGCAAGCGCTCCGTAAGGGTCGGGAACGCGGATAAGTGTGGCACGGACAGGCTGCTCGGCCACAAAATCCTCACGCACCAGCACCACGGAAGCTCCGGTGGTGTAGATACAATGGGTGTATTTCGGGTTTGCGAGGAATGTGATGGCTCCACCGCCTGCTTCCTCTATTTTGCCGAAGGTGCGCACAATGGCATCAGGATTTCCCTCGACGCGCCCTCCGATATACTGTGCTATCGTTTCAGCTTTAAATTCCATTGTCAAAATGTGACGAGCGCGACAGCCGCGCATGTTTCAGATTGCAAAGGTCGCAAAAAAAAACCATTTTAGGCCTATTATGCGCGAAAAAAGAGATTCCGGCAGTCATAAAGCGTCGCCGGAGAGTCTGATAAGTTTGTCCTCAGATCCGATGCTGACCGCATGCGAACGATAGAGCATACCTACTGCTTTTTTGAAATCCTTTTTACTGCATCCGAATAGCTTGCGGATTTCCTCAGGACTCAGATGATCGGACACCGCAGAGGCATCAGGCTTACGAAGATATTCGATTATACGGTCTGAAATTTCATCAACGCGGTCGCGGGTCGACGACGACAGCGTGAGGTCTATTTTCCCGTCAGGACGCACACGTTTGACATAAGCCTCGACCGTTTCCTCAAGCTCGACCGGACGGAACAGCTCGTTCTCATAAAGCAAGCCTTGATGAAGATTATCGACTATAGCCTTATATCCTATGTCGGTATGCTGATATACCAGCGCACGCACACGTTGCCCGATTTTATATTCGGGAAATACATTACCCAAAAATTTCTCTATCTTGGCCGATGCCACTATTCGCTGTGTGGCATCGTCGAGATATACATAGACAAGGTATATCCCTCCGGGGCGCATCTTCGCCTTCTGTTCCGAGAATGGAACAAGCAGTTCCTTGACCAGCCCCCAGTCAAGGAAAGCACCTATATCGTTGACCTGATTCACCTGCATATAAGCGAATTCGCCCACCGTGGCATAAGGTTCATCGGTAGTGGCTATGGGGCGGTTTTCGTTGTCGCGATAGACAAACACGTCAATAGTATCGCCCGGACGCAGATCCTCAGGCATATATCGCGCGGGAAGAAGTATCTCGGCAGATTTTTCATCATCGGGATCACCGAGATAAGCGCCGAAATCGACAAGTCTGACCACGCGCATCGTATTGAATTTTCCTAATTTAATCATTCCGGATTTATGAAGTTATTTTACAAAGTTACACACTTTTTTCGGCTTTCGGCAGAAAAGAATTATTTTTGCAGTAATATGGACAATATAGAACTTATACTTAAATATTTCCCCGACATCGATGCCACTGCCCGCAGGCAGTTCGAATGCCTCGGCACACTCTATCCGGAATGGAACGCCAAAATCAATGTCATATCCCGCAAAGACATCGACAGCCTGTACGTCAACCACATACTTCATTCTCTGGCGATAGCGCGCTTCCTCGGGCCGCTCGAAGCGGGCACCGCACTGCTCGACCTCGGTACAGGAGGTGGCTTCCCAGGCATTCCATTGTCTATAGCATATCCTGAGTGCCGGTTCCATCTCATTGACCGCATAGGAAAAAAAATAAACGTAGCTTCGGAAATAGCAAAAGAAATAGGTCTGGACAACGTGACTTTCCAGCACGGCGACATAGGGGAATGCCATGACAGTTACGATTACGTGGTAAGCCGCGCGGTAATGGCGCTTGACCGTCTGGTGAAACTCTCGGCAAAAAATGTCATCCGGCGTCCGACGCGCGTAAACAATTATGCGCCCGGCATTGTCTGTCTAAAAGGAGGCGACCTGACCGAAGAATCAGCCGACGTTCGTTATCCAGTAATTGAATATCCGCTGTCGGAATTCTTCGACGAAGACCGCTTCGACACAAAAAAACTCGTTTACGTACCCGTAAAATAAATACATAGCGACAGCCATGATGAAAATCCAACGTTTCATATTCAACCTGTTCGAGGAAAACACATACGTACTTTACGACACAGAAAGCCGCGAGGCAATTGTCGTCGACCCCGGTATGTCGACCGAACGCGAGCGCGATGCATTCAATGATTTCATAGCGGAAAACCACCTGCACATCAGCGCAATCGTCAACACTCACCTGCACCTCGACCACAGTTTCGGAATAAACCACATCAAAGAGCGTTATGGAGCAAAACTGACAGCAGAAAAAGCCGATGCCGACCTTGCCGCATCACTCTCGGCTCAGGCCGCACGCTTCGGAATCCGTCTGCCCGAGGACTTCGGAATCGACATCGACAATACCGTGGACGGTGATTCATCCTTCGACTTCGACGGGCACCGCGTGGAACTTATAGCCGTTCCCGGCCACACTCGCGGCGGCATGGCAATATATATTCCCGATCTGAAAATTGTATTCAGCGGCGACAGCCTTTTCGGCGGAGCAATAGGTCGCACCGACCTGCCCGGAGGCGACCACCGTCAGCTTGTCGAATCAATACGCAATCGGCTGCTCACATTGCCCGATGACACGACCGTGCTACCCGGGCACATGGAACCAACCACCATAGGCGACGAACGACGCAACAATCCCTATCTGTAAAAAACACTGCCCTACTCTCCGTGCATGGCCGAATTCAACGCCTACCTCGATTTACTCGATCTTTCGCCGCTAAGGGATTTCTGCATTGCCAACGGCAGCTTGCAACAATTCGATAAAGGCGAATGTTACCTATCCGAAGGCGATGTGCCGCGACGCTTCGGCTTCGTCGAGAGCGGATATTTCAAATATACCGTCCATACGACCGATGGAGCTGAAAGAGTTATCGGCTTTTCATTTTCCGACGATTACGTCGGCGACATCAATTCTTCATTGCTCGGTACAGGATCAGAAGCTTCGATTATCGCAGGACGGCGCAGTGTGGTAAGATCGATAAGTATGGAGAATTTAATTGACTTCGCGACATCTAAAGGCATGCGCTTCTGCATAGGCGTTGAAGCGGCTTTATTCAAGACATTCCTAAACCGCTACCTCGACATGCACCGGCTGTCAGCCGCCGAACATTATGCCAAAGTGATCGAACACTGGCCGGAACTCCTCCAGACTGTTCCGCTGCGCGAACTTGCCTCATATTTAGGCATAACGCCCATCCATCTGAGCCGTCTGCGGAAAGAAAATCTCACAAAATAAAGCAACACCGAGGGACTCAACGGCGGTGTTCACCTTTTTCCGGTTCGCCCGGATACCACCATCCGTAACCGCGGTCGACATAGTTGCCTGTTTCTGGGCGATAGTCATAGCGGGCATCATACTCAAAATCGCTAAGGAGTTCGTCGAACCACAAAGGAATCTCGCCTCCTATCCTGTTGCCCTGACACCACAGGTGTTTCAGATATGTAAGCGAGGTAATATCCGCACTCTGCAGACGATTGTAGGAACAATCGAGTGTCCCTAAAATATGGGTGTCAATTCCGGTGAAATCCAACTCCATGATACGGTTATGGCTGCAATATAGTTCCGACAGTCTGCAACAACCGGTGATATTCAGATCCGTGATGGAATTGTCGGAACAATGGAGTGTCGACAGCATGCGGTATCCGCTCAGGTCAAGCGAAGGCAAGCGGTTGGAATAGCAAACGAACTGCGACAGCCATTCTTTCATCCCGGCTATGTCGAGTTCGGAAATCCGATTTTGATAACACCAGAAAATCCTCATTTTCGGACATTCACCGACATTCAGCGTCTCTATCTCGTTTTCGCTGCAGTTGAACACCCACAAATCAGGGGAAGCGCTTACATCGAGAGTCTTTAATTCGTTGGTATAACACCATAGCGATTGCAGGCGTCGCCGATGAGGAATTTCCAGCGATCGCAAGCGGTTGTTGTCGCATGCGATATCTTCAAGCGACACACAGCGGGAGAGGTCAATCGCTTCAACCGCACATCTTGAAAAATTAAGATACCTGAGAGTGGTGCTCCACCCTATATCTAAGGCTTTAAGATTGTTGTAGCTCAGAAAAAGTTCCTTAAGCGAGTGGCAACCGTTGAGTTTTATATCTTCCAGTCCGCAGTTGGTGAAATCCACTTTTTCAAGCAGCGGACAATCCGACAGGTCGACTTCCGTCACATAATTTTTGGCAGCGCGGATCGAAACGAGCGCCTTACAGCCCGACAGGTCGACTTTACCGCGCAGATCTCTCTCAGTAAGAATAAGTTCCAGACGCCCGTTTTCATATTTCACCTCAGGGCCCCATTCGTTTAAAGGAAGGTCGCTTCCCCACTTTTTTGAAACGGAACGCCAATTCGGCCCGTCGGTATCCTCAAAAAGTCTGATAAGATACTTCCGCACTTCATCCTCCGAAGGCAACTGAACGGGCACAGCTTCCTGATGCAAGGTAATACGTGCTTCCGCACGGCCGGCGGTGACGAGAAATGTCACATCGCGCGCCTCCGCGCCCACATTGGGATAGGCCGTAAACACCACCTCCGCATCACCGGCCTCGCCTCTCTCCCGATCAAGAGCGCCCGACATCCGTTCGAACTGATCGGGAATGCCGATAAGCCATGGCTGTCCGGCTGTAAAACGTATGACGACGTCGCCGCCTGTGTTTTCCACCGTCAGCGATTCCTCGGAAAAAACAATTCCGTCGGGAAGCGGCGCAGGCGGATCGGGCTGATCAATATCCTTGCTACATGAAAACGGCAGTAGCGATAAAAACACGACACATGATAACAGGAGAGAAATATGCCGTTCCTTCATTTTGCCTCTGTCATAAAATTATCGACAAATTCAAGAAAGATCTCCGGATTCTCCATAACTTTTTCGGCAATTTCCTTCCGTGTTTTCCGTTTGTCGGAACAGAACTCTTTTATCACAGCTTCGGCAAGAGCCGGATTCGTTTCCTTAAAATAGCCGGCAAAGGCTTTGGCTTCAAGATTAGGCTTATGGCATCTTTTTTCGAGAGGATTGTCGAAAAACACCACGGCCTCCCCGCTATCGCGGAAGCGTATCAGCCAATATTCCATGCGCTGATCCAGATTAAGCTGACCCTGCATGCAATTGCCTATATATTTCAGTTTGCAGAGCTCGACCTTGCGTCCGCTCTTGATCCGACGAAGCATTTTGTGCATCATCTTGCCTCCCATAAAATTACTCTTGCCGTTAAACGACACGTAAAAATCGCCCGGAGCAAAGGCATCGTGCGTGCTGCTTACCACAAGCAGGGAATCCGTATCCTTGGCCTCGCGCTTTACTGTCTTTTTGGAGCCATCGGAGGGCACTGTGTGGAAATTATGTCCGGGATTGAGGAAGGTCTGACGATAGGTGTGCCAATGTTTGGGCATCGGGCCTTCATAGACAGTTCCATCCTTGAACCAGGCTTTTATAATGATTTCTTTGTCATCGCCTTTGTTTTTTCCGGCATTTGCTGTAAATGAAGCCGAAAACAAAGCGAGAATAAACACCAATGCTATACGTAATGTATTCATGGTTAAATGGTTTTATTGTTCAGACTTAGTACGTAGATATTCCTCGTAGACCTCAAGCATAATCTCGGGACGGTCGCCAATCTCTTTCTTTGCCTTCTTGTTCTTTTTGAAATAGTCGTTCAGATGGTCGTACAGTTCGGGATTGGATTTATTAAGCCAATGCTTTATGACACTGATATTGAAATTTCCATTATGATAATAGTAAAAAGGATATGCAATCGAGTCGCAATCGAATTTTATGCTTGGCAAAGTAAACAGATCATTGCGGCTCTGGGTGGGAGTGGCTTGGTAATTCACCCATATACTCGGAAAGTACAATTGAGCATGCTCCGAACGCTTTCCTACCGCACATATCCACTCTTCCACATTGCTTTTGTTGCCTATCTTGGGGCGAGGCACAAGCATAGGACGATATGTCCTGAACTGTTCTTCCGTACGAAGTGGGAAATAGAGAGAGTCAATATCGGTCACATCAAACTTTATGTCACGACCATCGTCAGTCTTGATTTTAAAAGTCCGGCTGTAGCCTTTTTTCATCGGATAGGTCCAATAAGTTGTCACCCGGCCTTTTTCCACACTTCCATCGCGCATTGTCACCTCGATGACATTTTCATTCTCTTTTTCCTCCTTACTCTTCTTGGCGGAAGCCTCGACTGACAGAAAGAGTGCCAGTGCCGCCACGACAAACAAAATCAACTTTTTCATTGCAACAGTCTTTTAAATAAATTATTTTTCGCAAATATAGAAACATAAAAGCACAACAACACTAAACATTTGTTTAAGATTACCCCCCCCCGTTGTATTAACACGTTTTAACAATGGCATATAAGGAACGGACGCCGTATCAACCACTGACACAGCGCCCGCTTGAGAACAAACGTTCTTATCAATCTATCTTATCCTTATTTCTTGTAACTATTTGTTGGCGATTACATAAATAGATTATTTCACGATCTTGCCGACAGTTTTACCAACACGGAGGATATAGACTCCTACAGGAAGTCCAGAAAGATCAAGTGTGTTCAAACTTGTTGAAGCAACCATGCTGCCTGCAATATTGTAGAGTTCAGCACCACATGTGGAGAGATAAAGCATATCGCCGCGACGCTCTACCTTGACTGAGGGAGTTTCGACTTCCGTAACACCGGTAAGCTCACCCCAGCTTCCGAATTTTACATAAAGGGGACGCATTCCGGGAGTAATGGTCACAGGCACTTCGACTGTCTTGTTGAGAGAAGCCCAAGGATCGTCGACCTTATAAAGAAGATCGGGATCGGCGGGTTCTTCCTGCACAACCAGAATGTAGCCAACGAACAATGGCTAAAAGAATCGTGGGAAGATTATACAAACATCGCCACTACATCCGATTATTCAGTTGGCTACGACTATGTTATCAAACGATACATCGCCGATTGCAAGGCTCTGAAAGACAACCCGGAATCGAAATATTACGGTTCAGTTGAAGGCAAACCGGTGAAAATAATGTTCTGCACACACTGGCACGACGCACGTACGACCTATAATCCCGCGATACGAAAACTCTCCCAGAAATGGGGATTTCCTCTTATTAAATTCGATGATAATATCGGTTTCTCCCGCCTTGATGTTGCTTCAGGAGATGAACAACCCAGCATTGCCTGCGCTCACGACAACGAAAAAATAAATGATGTAATATATGGCTGGCATCCTCTACGAGGCGATAACAGTTACATACAACGCCGCATGGCTCAGATTTTTGTAGCTGAAGCAGCCTAATATCTGGGGCTGTCGATCCCTTTTGAATACACCCTCTCTCCCTGTTCACCACTTGTGAAGAGAGGGGAAACAGCACGTATGCTCGTCAATTTCCGTGCCGGACAATATCCGTTCTCGTTCGCAGACGGCAGTAACGACAATATTAAAGCATGCCCGTATTTCATTGAGATTGACGACGTCCAGAACGATGTAAACTTCAATGTGACCGGCATATACGATGCCTACGGCAACACAGCTCCGGCTTCATCTTCATCAATCCTCGTTGCCGATGCAGTCATTCCTTGTTCCTTCGACAGTTTCGTGCATCAGGCAGAACAGAGCAAAGGTCATGCCGACGCACAGACTCTCGATCTCAAAAACGGTGACGGATGGTCGCGACGCATATACCTAACCTTCCCTATTGATGAAATACCGGCCGACGCCGAACGCATAGGCATCAGACTTCATTACGAAAGCGTGGTGCCTGGAAAACTCAATGCAGAAAACCGTCCGCACAACGGCTTAGAAGAGCTACGCCTTGAAGGAAATACATCAACCTACACTGCGAATCTGACCTGGGACAACCACCATAACCACATATTTGAACCTGTTTGCTCTACCCCTCTTACACAGGAGATGCTCAACTCCTACGTAGGCTGGGACGTCACTGATTTTGTAAAAGCCAAAGCAGCAGAAGGCGCCACCCGGGGTTCATTCCGAATAAGTACTCCTTACAAATGGCGTGGTCTGAGCCGCTTCACTGCATCCGAATCTACAAACGTTCCTGAACATGCACCACTTATGCTTATTGCAAACAAGCGCAACACACCCACTTCTGTTTCATCGCTCGACGCCGAAAGCGGCATATCCCTGAAAGGGAACATTCTGTACAATCCTTCAGGCAAAAAAGTTGACATCTACAATGCCTGCGGAACACTTATAAAAACATCTGTACAGCAGTCAATCGACATATCAGCCTATGTTCCGGGGGTATACGTCGCTCTCAGCGAATCTAAAACGATCAAAATCGCAGTACACTGAACAAGAGCTTCTATTATAAAATAAAGGGTTGTGTAGTGCTACACAACCCTTTATTTTATAATGAGGATATGGCGTGGTCATGAGAATTTGCCATAACGGAGTGGGTCATAGTAATCTTTGAAGAAGTCAGCGAGTTCGGAGTCGGTAATGGCCAATACACGACGAGCAATTGTGGATATCCCCAATAACATGACTCGATTGGAAATCTGTGTGACTCCCATGAAATCGGCTGAAATACGCAGTATGTCACGGGCAAGTTCTCGCGCTTTTTCATAGTGGGCCGTACGAAGAGCCGAAAGCAGCCCTACGGCATAAAGTGTTATTGTACGGTGAGGGGAACTGTTATCGCTAAGATCTATATCTTTAAACAATTCATAACAAGCCTCATATTTACCCAAAGAATACAACGCCTCAAGATAGGCCGCTGTCATGGAAATGTCAATCGAGCCGTATTCCAGAGCCACACCAAGCAATGCTTCGAGTGAAGACATAAGAGGAATGCTATGGAGCGATGATGCGATTTCATTGAATGTATCCAAATCAAATCCACGGCCGTCGGTGGCTGCATAAAATACACGCAGACAGTCGGCAGCCATAGGCGCTCCACATGCCAGCAATTGCTTAACAGCAGATCCGCAATCCGGATGCGAAGTGAAATATTCCAACAAGCATGCAATGGCCTGATGCCGCTCACCACGACGCATAAGTTGCGCGGCCTTGCAATCGACATAATCGAATTTATCGGGATTGGCGTCTATAAGGCCGTCTATTATTGCTATTGCCTCTTCATGAAGATAGGGTGCGTGCTCGTAGATTACCTCGACAAGAAACAATAAGGCCGGCTCATCGGCCTCCGCAAGCGCTTTGGCATATTCAAAGGCGCTACGGGCTTCTTTTTCGTTCTCCCGACGCGCCTGAGCGCGAAACATCAGCGCCCAATAAATTCCTGAAAAAGGCTCTTTTTCTATAAGTCCCTCAAGGATTGATATCGCCGTTTCATGATCTCCGTTTTTATCGGCTACACGCACAATCTCGTAGAGCAATGCGGGAGGATATGATACTTTCGTCCGCAGCAAATCCAGATTCCGGAACAGCCAGTCGTAACATTCAAGTTCATCGGCAAGCTTGACAAGCTGTATAGCTTCTTCATCGGCAAACACTTCGGTCTGAGCCAGCAGATAGTCAAGAGCCGCATGTGCTTCTTCCGGTGTAGCCGGAGAGAATGCCGACATACGTCCGAGGCTCCAAAGCGTAGATGCTGCTCCGGAATTATCGGAGAGATAACGGCCAAGGCAGCTTTCACTCCCATCTCCGTCAAAATCCTTATAGAAAACGGCCCTACGCGCAGCCAAAGCATCGCTCTCCGGATAAAGCCGGAAGCCGCACATCAACACCTCAAGGCGAACGTAATCATCATTGAGGTCGCCGGAATAGTCGAATATCTCGACAAGTTCGTCTTCGTCAAAAAATCGTTCGGCAACAGGCCGGCGGAGCGATTCAAGGAATCGCTCGTAAAGAGCCTGGCGCGTGTTTTCGGCTTCGTCCAAATCAGTTCTTTTTCTGCACCTTCTCCCATGTATCCTTAAGGGCTATGGTGCGGTTGAACACGGGTTTTTCCGCCGTATAGTCATAGTCTGGCGTAAAATATCCTATACGCTGGAACTGGAATTTACTTCCGCGCGAAGCATTTGCCACTATGTAAGGCTCGAGCTTGACGCCTGTAACCACCTTGAGAGATTCCGGATTAAGCATCTCACGGAAGTCGCGGTCAGGTTCGGCTGCGGGGTTCTCGACATCGAAAAGACGATCGTAAAGACGGACCTCCGCATCGACAGCATGAGCTGCCGAAACCCAATGAAGAGTGCCTTTCACCTTACGCATAGCTCCGGGTAGTCCGCTACGTGATTCCGGATCATAAGTACAACGAAGTTCAATAATATTTCCGTCGGCATCCTTAACGACATCCTCGCATTTGATGATGTATGCACCTTTTAGGCGTACCTCGCTACCCGGCGCAAGGCGGAAGAATTTTTTAGGCGGATTTTCCATGAAATCGTCGCGTTCGATATAAATCTCGCGGGTGAAAGGCATTTCGTGCACGCCGCTACCTTCCTCTTCGGGATTATTTTCCATAGTGACGGTTTCCACCTGTCCTTCCGGATAATTGGTTATGACAACTTTGACGGGATTGATCACCGCCATCACACGCGTGGCCACACTGTTCAAATCGTCACGCACGGCATGCTCAAGCAGGCTTACACTGTTGAGTGCTTCGTATTTTGTGTAACCGATGGTATTTATAAAATTGCGTATAGATGCCGGTGTGTAACCGCGACGGCGCATTCCCGATATTGTCGGCATACGGGGATCATCCCATCCGGCAACCAGCCCTTCTTTTACAAGCTGCAGCAATTTACGCTTGCTCATGACGGTATATGTCAGATTCAGACGGTTGAATTCAATCTGACGCGGGCAATAGCTTTCGTCGGCAAGTTCACGCACAAAGTGCTCGTAAAGCGGGCGATGAGGCACAAATTCAAGAGTGCATATCGAGTGTGTCACACCTTCGAAATAGTCACTCTGGCCATGGGCAAAATCATACATGGGATAAACTTTCCATGTCGTTCCCGTACGATGATGAGGATGCTTGATAATGCGGTACATTATAGGGTCGCGGAAGTGCATGTTGGAGGACGCCATATCGATTTTGGCGCGCAACACATGTGAGCCTTCTTCAAATTCCCCGGCATTCATGCGCATGAACAGATCGAGGTTCTCCTCCACCGTACGCGAGCGATAGGGGCTTTCGATACCGGGAGTGGTAGGAGTTCCTTTCTGAGCGGCGATTTCCTCAGAAGTCTGATCGTCGACATAGGCCTTGCCTTCTTTTATCATGCGGACAGCCAGATCGAATAACTGAGGGAAATAATCGGAAGCATAGTACTCTCTGTCACCCCAGTCAAAACCGAGCCAATGTATATCTTCTCTAATTGAATCGACATACTCAACATCTTCTTTCACCGGATTCGTATCGTCGAAGCGAAGATTGCAAGTACCGCCGAATTTTTCGGCAACACCGAAGTCCATGCAGATAGCTTTTGCATGTCCTATATGCAGATAACCGTTGGGTTCGGGTGGGAAACGCGTGCTTAGGCGGCCTCCATTCTTTCCCGAGCGGAGATCGTTGAACACTTCTTCTTCTACAAAATTGAGTCCCTTGCCCTCAGGCAGTTCATTTACTTCTTTAACGTCCATTGTGGTAAAGATGTGTGAATGGTTCGTAATGTATGAAATATGTGTTGCGGTCATGTTTTCACAACGGCCGCGCAAAGTTAACTATTTTTTCTGTTTCTGGAACAGTGAAGTACGTGGCACAAGATATATTTCCACACGACGGTTTCGCGCACGAGCCTCTATAGAGTGGTTAGAGCCTATGAAATCGTCCTGTCCAAGCCCGTATGGAATAATACCCGTTTCTTCGCCTCCCGCCAGGACATAGAAGAAACCGTCGATTGCCGAGGCTCTGTCTGCAGTCAGACGATCGCAATAAACTGTGTCGCCGGTATCATCGGCATGAACCGCCACCACCATTTTATAAGGACTGTCAGGCCTGCTGTATTTTTTCAAAGGAGTCAGCACGGGCGCGACGTCGGCTTTCAGTTCACTTGAATTCGGAGCAAAAAGCCGGTCACAAGGTATGGTGACCCGAAGAACCTCTCCGTCGCGCAAAGTCACCACGGCATAGCCATGTTCTTTAAGCGAGGCCTCAAGATCAGCTACCTGTTCCCGCACACGCGATTTTTGTTTTTGCGGAACTCTCGGCGTGGCTACATTAGCGTCAAAGGAGAGTGAAAGCTCATCGTCGTCATCGGCATTGCCGGCATCCTGTGCGAAAAGTGAATATGGACAAGCGACAATTGTCAAAAGCCACAAAATCGCAGGAAGCCTATGAATTATGTTTTTGAAAACAGCCGACGGCATAATCAAATCAAGGATTCTTCGTAATCCATCTCCGCGGCAACCATTGCCGCTATTTCTTCCGAGGTAAAAGCCGGCGCTTCTCTGTCCTTGGCGAGAACCTTCTCAACATAAGCGACCGCATCACGACGCTCAGCCTGTAAGTCGTAATCATCCTCGTCGTCGAAATCGAGGTCGGTCAGACCGGCATCCTCGTAATAGTCGAAAATAAGATCTATGACCTCTATAGCATTGTCAGTACTGAAAAGCGACCGACGCTCCGGAGATAATGCCGCCAGCATAAGTTCTGCGGCCATATTTTCATCAAATTCTTTCATTTCGGTAAAATATCATAATTCAAGAAGTCCTGAAGGCAAGCACATTACAATGACATGCTCATCCACATCTATTTCCTCTATAAAGTCATCGGCAACAGGAATCAATAGAGAAGCTCCGTCTGCCTTCTTCACAACAAACAGTACATTTTCAGTACTCTCGTCTATATCTGCGATATACCCTATGTCCATACTGTCGACCTGAATATCGAATCCTATCAGATCAGACGCATAGAATCCGTCTTCGTCATCAGCCTCAGGAATATCAGAACATAACGCATAAACCGGCTGCATGGAAAATTCGGCGGCACAATCTTCATCACAGACTCCTTCAAGACGGACAAGCACGGAATCCCGCCCTTTCGACCGTACGCTTTCGATGAAAAACGGCACATTAATATCGTCCACCTTGACTATTATGCAGCGCAAGGCATCGAATTGTATATCCATATCGCCATCGACACTCAACGATATTTCACCATTGATGCCATGTGGCTTATTAAACCGCCCTATTAGCCGAATCTCGCTGTCGGAAATCATTTTTTCTTCTTTTTCTTGCCGGCAGGAACAGGTGCGGCTTTGAATTCATGAAGATGAACTACATCCGGATCGAAATTGAACTGTCCGTGCGACATAGTCCGCAAATCATTGAATATGCGGACATCCTCGACTCCGTCGCGGTTAACAGCCAGCATAAGTTTCTTCATGTGGTTAGCAATCAGCATGGCCAAAGCATCACGTTCCTCTCCGGGTTCCATCTGCGATGCGATCTCAATAAGCTGCTGCACCAGAAGTCCGTAATGACGATGACGTATTACTTCAGGATGCGACAGGTCGACAGGATCAGGCGCCCCTTCGAAGGATTCGGGACGAACAAGTTCGAAAGGAATATCGACATCAAGACGGAAATCGCTCATGATAGCAAGATGATCCCAGAGTTTACGACGATACTCCTGTTGATCACCGCCTTGTTGGGGAAAGAGTGTCATCATGGCACGCACTATGGTGTGGGCACAACGCGTACGCTCTTCCCTGTCTTCTATGGTCAGGCAATGGTCGACCATATTCTGTATGTTACGGCCATATTCCGGCAGAACAAGTTTCTTGAGATGGTTATTATAAGTCAACATTTTGATTTGTCAGGCTTAAAATCTGTTTTATCGGTCAAAGTTAGCTCAAATCCGCCAAACGACAAAAAAAAGTTGAACAAGCGCAAACGAACAATCAAACAATGATAAATCATCTTTTGAAAACTTAGAAACGTACTATTAATGTATTGTCAAAAAAAAAGAGTAAATTTGCGGGCGCAAACGAGACGCTCAAAAAAGAAAGTGCATCCCGTATGACTTAAGAATCATTACAAAACCTAATATTGAACGAAAATGAACATCGACAACTTCAACTTCGCAGGTCACAAGGCCATCGTACGCGTTGACTTCAACGTTCCTCTGGACGAAAACGGCAATATCACAGACGACACCCGCATCCGCGGCGCGCTCCCCACTCTTAAAAAAATCCTCAACGACGGCGGTTCGCTTATCATCATGTCGCACATGGGCAAACCCAAAGGCAAAGTAAATGCAAAGCTCTCGCTGTCGCAGATAAAAGATGCCGTTGCCAAAGCACTCGGCACCGACGTACAGTTTGCCAACGACTGCGCCGCAGCCGGCGACATGGCAGCCTCTCTGAAGCCCGGCCAGGTACTTCTTCTTGAGAACCTCCGCTTCTATCCCGAGGAAGAAGGCAAGCCCGTAGGTATCGACAAAGCCGATCCCGCTTACGACGCAGCCAAGAAAGAAATGAAAGAACGTCAGGCTACTTTCGCAAAAACACTGGCATCATACGCCGACGTTTACGTTAACGACGCATTCGGCACCGCCCACCGCCGTCATGCTTCTACAGCTGTGATCGCCGACTATTTCGACGCCGACCACAAGATGCTCGGCTATCTGATGGAAAAGGAAGTCAAGGCCGTCGACAACATTCTCAGCGACATCCGCCGTCCTTTCACCGCCATCATGGGTGGTTCGAAAGTATCCACCAAAATCGGTATAATCGAGAATCTGATGGACAAAGTCGACAATCTTATTCTCTGCGGCGGCATGACCTACACTTTTGCCAAAGCACAGGGCGGCAATGTAGGTAACTCTATCTGCGAGAACGACAAACTCGATCTTGCTCTCGATATTATGCGCAAAGCCAAAGAAAAAGGCGTGAACCTTGTTCTCGGAGTCGACTGCGTGGCTGCCGATGCATTCAGCAACGACGCCAACACCCGTATATGCTCTGTAATGGACATCCCCGAAGGCTGGGAAGGTCTTGACGCAGGTCCCGACACCCGCAAACTCTTTACAAACGCTATCCGCGGTTCCAAAACAATCCTTTGGAACGGTCCCGCCGGTGTATTTGAATTTGACAACTTCACTGCCGGCAGCCGTGCAATCGCCGACGCTGTTGTAGAAGCTACTAAAGACGGCGCATTCTCTCTCGTCGGAGGCGGCGATTCTGTTGCCTGCGTCAACAAGTTCGGTCTGGCCGACGAAGTTTCTTACGTTTCAACAGGCGGCGGCGCCCTGCTTGAAGCTATCGAAGGCAAGGTTCTCCCCGGCGTTGCCGCCATCAAGGGCTGACCTACAGAACTTCAAAGCATAAACATTACGAAGCCGATGCCCGTTTTATAAACGAAGCATCGGCTTCGTCCGTTCCAACAATAAAAGACCCCGACATAATGAACCTGCAATTCAACGACGACTTTTTCAGATGGATAGAAGAACACCATAATGAAAATCCTGCCGTACTGAGGCTGAAATGGGCAGGACGTCCCCTACCCTTCGACCTCGACGCGGCTCTGATACAAATAGAATGCAGGAAAAAATGCGCAGGCAAACTATCAGACACGCTCGGTACTTCGCCCCGTTTCTATTTCCCGTCCATATTGTCGGCAGAACAATCAACATCCGACCGCCTTGCATCCTTTCATTCATCGCTAATTACCGAAGGCGGAAGCGTTGTCGATCTTACGTCCGGATTAGGAATAGATGCTTTGCATTTTGCCTCCCGTGCGGCAGAAGTGACCGCCTGCGAACGCAACAAAACGCTCGTCGATGCACTTAATTATAACGCCGAACAGCTCCATCTATCGGATATCCTGAAATGTATATCCGGTGATTGCCGTGAACTTGCGACAGAATGGGCGGATAATGGACACAGGTTCGACTGTGCGTTCATCGACCCGGCCCGTCGTGCAGCAGACGGTTCTCGGGTATATGCTCTTGCCGAATGCGAACCGGACGTTATATCACTGCTCCCGGTCCTTTCCAAAATAGCAGGATTGCTTGTCATAAAAATGTCACCCATGCTGGACATCACCCATACAGACAAAGAACTCGGTGAAAAAGCATCTGCCATAATAGCTCTCGGCACACCTGCCGAATGCAAGGAACTTATAGCTCTGATCGATTTAGGGAATCCCCGGCCGGCCGGCACGAGTCTTCTGATAGAAGCCACCACGCTGACAGCAGCAGGAAGCGCTTGCACAATCAGCTTCACAGCTTCAGAAGAAAAAGATGCTGAATGCCAAAGCGGGGAAGCAAAAGCCGGCGATTACATATACGAAGCATGGCCGGCAGTAATGAAGTCAGGAGCCGGACGTCTTCTCGCAGCACGTTTCGGTTTGCGGACATTCCATGCCAACACTCGTTTATACCACTCCGGGAATCTAAAGGACGATTTTCCGGGAGATATATTTGAAGTGCAGGAAGTTCTACCTTATGCATCACGAATAATCAAACGCTTCGCGCGCAAATATCCGCAGATATCCGTCGCCGCACGCAATTTCGGCATAAGTGCAGACGAATTACGCAAACGACTGGGAACTAAGGAAGGAAGCGGAACCATCCGAGTTTACGGCCTGACAGACGCCTGTGGCGAACGAATACTGATAGTTTGCCGGAAGATTTAAAATACGAGCGGACGTAAAAAGCGCCTGTCATGATTTATGAAAAAGACGAGCCATGGCGCGCTTGTCGTCACGCTCCTTTATCGACTGCCTCTTATCGTACTCTTTTTTACCCCGGGCTATGCCTATGACCAGTTTTGCAAGCCCGCGTTCGTTGATGAACAGCCGCAATGGCACAATTGTGAATCCTGCATCACGGCCGTTTTTTTGCAAACGTGCTATCTCCTTCCGATTCAACAACAGTTTGCGGTCGCGTCTGGCTGCATGGTTGTTATATGTGCCGTAAAAATATTCGGCTATATTCATATTTTTCACCCATACCTCACCGTTGTTCACATAGCAGAATGTATCGACAAGACTTGCATGGCCCCCGCGTATCGACTTGATTTCCGTACCGGTAAGAACCATTCCGGCCGTGAATGTCTCCACGATTTCATAGTCGAACGTCGCACGGCGATTTTTTATATTGATATCTTTTTGTTTCATAAAATTGTGATTATTTTTCAGGCAACGATAAAATAAAGCAGATAATATATTGCCAAGGGGACAAGCACCGTCGCAATAGATGTCAGACCGAGGAAAGCGAATTCTCGGTCATGCCTTACCCCCATATAAGGTATGGACTTATATAGAATCAACACCAGATAAAGCGGCAGGAATTTAAAGATATTGACATCGGCCGGAAGACAATTCCCTATAATACGGAAAAGTACCATTATCCCGATCGCAAACACAGTCAGAGTTTCTGACTTTCTGCGATTCACTTCTCCCCCCTCAAGTTCGCGGGCGAGGTAGACATCGAATATCAGTCGCGTAATGAACAATGAAACGAAATAAGCTCCGAAATCCACTACCGCACGCACAAGTACCGTGGCAAGCGAAAGCTCCCGAACATAAAAAAAACTTACAAATTCAGAAAGCGCGGCTACACCCATAAGAGGATAAAGCCCTTTGCGAAGCATTTCATCAGGGTCGGGCGACGCCGACGACACATCCTCCCACCCGCGCACCGGCACGAGCAGCAACTGCATCATCAATTTGAGATATTCAAGCATCGGTCAATAAAATCATGAGCTGTTTATCGCACAAAGTTACAAATTTCGAGGAATTATTCAATCCAATGTGTTAATTTTGCAAGAAGATAACGCTCAAACAATAATATAACACTTTGAAATGATACAAGGAATCCTTTCTATTGCCGGAAAGCCCGGTCTTTACAAACTTGTCAGCCGTGGACGCGGCTCGCTGATTGTCGAATCGCTGCAGACCGGCAAACGTATGCCGGCCTATGCCCACGACCGCGTGATCTCTCTTGCGGACATAGCCATCTATACCACCGGTGAGGATATGCCGCTTGGCGACGTTCTTGAAAAAGTCAAGGAACACACAGAATGCAAACCGGTCGACATCAAAGCATTCGCATCGGACACAGACATGCGCGAGTATTTCGGCAAAATCTTGCCCGAATTCGACGAAGACAGGGTCTATAATACCGACATCCGCAAACTCTTCACTTGGTACAACATGCTTATCGGAGCCGGTATCACTGAGTTCAAAAACGAAGAAATAGCCGAAGATCAGGTTGCTGAAAAAGCCGACGCAGCCGAATAATCGCTCTCGTCAGCTCCCATAAAAAACGTCAGCCCCGGACGATACCCGAGGCTGACGTTTTTTCATCGGAATAACTACCTATTCCTGATAAGATATATAAACAGAGTGGCAACAGCTGCAAAAAAAGCGAAATAAAGCCACCATTCCGACGGCTCCCGCTGTGCCATCACAATCAGAAAATAAATAACATATATTCCGGATATATCCGACAGGAACGGACTAAGAGGGATGTTCTTTTTGACTCCTACCCAATACCATAGCGAATAGCCGAGCAGTACAGCAAAAAAAACAGCACATGAAATCCCGGCAAGTACACTATAGCCATAGAATTTTATAAACAGCAGAGTAAGCGCAGCCCCTATAGAGGCGATATTCATCACCGAACTATTGTACCACGCGTCCAGACGCGGATGACGGATTTTTATAGGTTCCATATATTTTCCGCTTATTTCTTTTCCTGCGGTACGGGCATGTTTGCGAGTTGGTCGCGGGCAATCTGCAGACGGCGTTCGAGCATTTCGCGGCGCACCGAAGCGGCACGCAACTCCTGCAATGCGTCGGCATAACGGACACAAGCAATCATACGTCCACACAACACCGGTGTCATTTTACCTCGTACCGAAGCCTTGCTTCCCCGAAGAACGTATGCCGATGCCGACGGATGTTCAAGCAACCAATGCCCTATTTCATCAGCTTCTTCCGGACTAAGGCTGATTGTTTCCGAGCCTTCTACAGAAATCAGACGCGAAGACGGCACAAGCGGGGAAACGGCACTTTCACTGCCGGAAACAAATTCCACAGCATTAAGACCGATACGACGTCCGGAAAGATTGGCTACCAGATAAAAATGGCCGTCGTCCGATACACGTCCCTGTATACATGTCGATGTAAGAACCTTGTCCGTGTCCTTGACGGGCAGCCAATAACCTTCAAGGCCAACCGAACTGTCGACATGACGGAAACCCGGAGCAAGAGAATCAACAGCCAGACGGGCAGTGGCCAGACGCATATCGGCGGCGGAAATACTGTCAAGAGTCATGCCTTCGATAGCCTGCGCGCGCAGGCGCATAGCAGTGCGGCGCACATCGGTAAGACTGCGATAACGGTTATCGATCGTATCAAGGAGCGATATCGCTCCGACATAATCACGCGCTTCGATCATCTCGGCCGAACGAGCAGACATCTCTTCGGCTGCATCACGCTCTGCATTCCCGCACGAGGCTGACAACATTGCCAGCATAACGGCACCAAGTGCCGCCGAACTGTACTTATTTACTACGTTGAACATTTTTCACACCTTTTACAGTTGATATTTTACGGATTAATTGATTTAGCGAAGATGTATCGTTTACTCCGACAACAAGAAGCCCCTGAAAGAGTCCGTCATCGGAATCAATGGAGATGCTGCGGAGCGTGACATCGCGCTGCTTGTTGATAATCGAGGTTATATTGGTGACTATACCTATATCATCCTTGCCTACAACCCGCAGTGTTGCCCCGAACTGAGCGCCGACTTTGCCGCTCCAGCGTGTACGGATAAGACGATACGGATATTTTTCACGGATATGCAATGCGTTCGGACAATCGGAACGATGGATTTTAACAACACCTTCCGCAGAAACGAACCCGAATACGTCATCGCCATAAATCGGATTACAGCACTTCGACAGACGATAATTAAGTCCCTTTATGTCATCTCCTATTACAAGGACATCACCTCCGTCGGTCTTACGCTCGTCGACATCGGCACCCGAATCGGCCTGAAGAGTGTACAAGCTCGCCGACACACGTTCAGCTGAAGATGCGGCAGCATTATCCGCACCCACGGAAACGTATGCTTCCAAAACATCATTTATATCAATCTCTCCACGGCCGAGTGCACTGAAAAATTCAGTAATGGTCTTGAAGCCGAGCTTGGGTACGGCGCGTGACAGGCGCCCTTCGTCAAATTCGATCTTACGGTTTTTGAAACGGCGCTGCAGAAGTTCCCGTCCGGTTTCAGCCTGACGGTTCTCGTTCTCTTTCAGCACAGCTCGTATTTTATTACGTGCTTTCGACGTCACGACCATCGACAGCCAGTCGGGATTAGGCTCCTGTGTCGACGAAGTAAATATTTCAACTGTGTCGCCGCTGCACAAGCGGTAGTTGAGCTTATGGTTTTTACCGTTGACCCGGCCGCCGACACACTGCGTGCCAAGGCGAGTATGAATATTGAATGCAAAATCGAGCAAAGTAGCACCCTGCGGAAGTTTATAAAGATCGCCTTTGGGGGTGAAAACGAACACTTCCCGCGAGTACACGTCCATTTTGAAATTCTTGATAAGCTCCATAGGACCTGTTTCAGCGGCTTCAAGAATATCACGCACGTTGTTCATCCAGGCATCCAACCCGCTCTCGCTTTTTATTCCCTTATACTTCCAATGGGCGGCAAGACCTTTCTCGGCAATGGCATCCATACGACGTGTGCGTATCTGAACCTCCACCCAACGTTCCTGCGGACCATATACCGTGATATGCAACGATTCATAGCCGTTGCTCTTCGGAATGCTAAGCCAGTCTTTAAGTCGCGCGGGGTTAGGGCGATACATGTCGGTGACTATGGAATAAGCCATCCAGCATTCGCTTTTTTCACGTTCCGGTTCTACATCAAGCACAATACGGATAGCGAATAGATCGAAAATATCCTCTACTCCGTTGTGCTGTTTCTTCATCTTGTTCCAGATGGAATAGATGGATTTTGTCCTCCCTTTTATTTCAAATTTCAGACCCTCGGCTTCGAGTTTTCGGCGTATAGGCTCGATGAATGTATCTATGTATGCGTCACGACGAGCTTTTGTTTCGTTCAGTTCTCGGGCTATGCGGGTATATGTTTCGCGGTTTGTGTACTTCAGCGACATATCCTCAAGTTCCGATTTGATGGCATACAATCCGAGCCTGTGCGCCAGCGGGGCATAAAGATAATTGGCCTCGTAGGCGACATCGCGCACCAGCCGCTCCGAAGGATGGTGGTTTATCGCTCTCATAAGCGCCAGACGGTCGACAATCATTATGATTATCACGCGTATGTCCTCGGCGAATGTCAGCAGAAGCTTACGGAAGTTATCACTCTCGACAGACGCGCTGCGACTATACAGCGAAGCCACCTTGCTTATGCCCGAAACAAGCCGTTCCACATCTGTGCCCCAACAGCCGGCGTCCACGTTACCTGTATCGGCCAGCATTATAGCCAGAATCATATTGCGGTCGGCGCCTAGGCTGCGGCACAAGGCTATAGCCGTGTTCAGACGCATGTTGACACGGTTGAATCCGAAACGGTCACGGCCGTATGCCCCGTCTTCCACACCTCCGGCAATCGCTGCTTTAACAGCCTTGAAGTCGCCGGGAGCAATAACAGAACAGGCCTCCGACATAAGCGTACGCGTCAGGCGGAGCAATGTTTCTTTTTCATCATCGTGGAAATAAGAATTTTCCATAAATCCGGATTAGAAATACGTTTAATCGCACAAAAATAGTGATAAAAAATATGCCATAGGCAGATGTTTAACTAAAAAAACATAACTCGACAGACTTCGTTCATAATAAGCATCTGAAAATATCGACTGACACCGACCGAAACCGCAACTTTGGCACAGTTATTGTTGATAAAGAAATTAAAGCGACCTGAACCGAAAACTTTTTCCCGTTTCAGTGATTTTAAAAATATGGACAACAAGCAATATACCGATAGCGCACGCGAGCTTATCTCACGCCTGAGAAGCCAGTGCACACGACACAACAACAGCACTATAATGCCCGAGCACCTGCTGTTGGAACTCGGGCAGGACAACACGGAGTCTTTCACGCTGATGCAACGCGTCGTAGGCGAAAACAAGCTCAAGGATATGATTTCAGAACTTGACCTCGCTCTTTTCGACGCACCCGAACGCGAAGACTCTCCGGGTGTAAACAACCGCATCGTGACACTGATAATAAAACTGGCCATCCTCGAAGCCCGCTATCTGAAAAATGACCGCGTAGACGTACGCCATCTGCTTCTTGCATTATTCCACAACAAAGAAGCAGGCAACCTGCCGCTGGTACGTCCTTTCGTGGACGCGGGAATAAATTATGAAGTGCTGCGCAACCTCGCCATGAGCGATTCCGGCCTTAGCATAGACAAAGACGGAGGCACAACTCCAACCATGGAAGCCACCGCTGAACCGGCCGGAGAGAGCGCCGCCGAAAAAAGCGGCGATAACAATTCCTCCGAAGGTTCCAAATTCAGGCGTCAGCGCAGCGGCGACACTCCCATGCTCGACAAATTCGGCAACGACATGACACGCGCCGCCGAAGAAGGACGCCTCGATCCTGTCGTAGGCCGCGAAGTGGAAATAGAACGTCTGGCTCAGATTCTGAGCCGGCGCAAGAAAAACAATCCGGTTCTTATAGGCGAACCCGGCGTAGGCAAATCGGCTATAGTCGAGGGTCTGGCTCTCAGAATAATACGCAGACAGGTTTCGCGTATCCTGTTCGACAAACGTGTCATCGCTCTTGACATGGCATCAATCGTTGCAGGAACGAAGTATCGCGGAGAGTTCGAAGAACGCCTGAAAGCCATACTGAATGAATTGACAAAGAATCCTGACATCATCCTTTTCATAGACGAAATCCACACAATCGTCGGAGCCGGAAACGCACAAGGCTCAATGGACGCCGCCAACATGCTCAAACCGGCACTCGCCCGCGGCGAGATCCAGTGCATAGGCGCCACAACCCTCGACGAATACCGCACAAATATAGAAAAGGACGGTGCTCTCGAACGCCGCTTCCAGAAAGTGATGGTCGAACCGACCACCGCCGAGGAAACCTTGGTCATTCTCAACAACATCAAGCCGAAATACGAAGCGCACCACGGAGTGACATACACCGACGATGCCCTTGAAGCCTGCGTGAAACTGACCGACCGCTACATCAGCGACCGCAATTTTCCCGATAAGGCCATAGATGCTCTCGACGAAGCCGGTTCACGTGCCCGCATAACAAATATAAATGTGCCGGAAGCCATCGACCGCCTCGAAGAAGAGCACCGCCGCCTGTCCGCTGAAAAGCAGGAAGCAGCCCACGCCCACGATTTTGCCCGTGCAACGCGTCTGCGCGATCAAGCAAATGACGTTGCGCGCAAACTGGATGAGGAGCGCGCAGCATGGGAGCACGATATGGCCGAGAACCGTCAGGTCGTCGACGCCGAACGTGTCGCCGAAGTAGTGGCCATGATGACAGGAGTACCCGTTCAGCGAATAGCACAAGCCGAAGGCAAACGTCTGGTCGCCATGGGTCCAAGCCTCCGAAGCGCAATAATAGGACAGGATGCCGCAATCGAGAAGATAGTAAAGGCCATACAGCGCAACCGGCTCGGACTCAAAGATCCAAACAAACCCATAGGCACATTCATGTTCCTCGGCCCGACGGGTGTAGGCAAAACACATCTGGCAAAAAAACTGGCTGAATATCTGTTCGACTCGGCAGAAACCCTCATTCGCATCGACATGAGCGAATACATGGAAAAATTCAGCGTGTCGCGCCTTATTGGCGCACCTCCCGGCTATGTAGGCTACGAGGAAGGCGGACAGCTCACCGAACGCGTACGCCGCCACCCCTACTCCGTAGTGTTGCTCGACGAAATAGAAAAAGCACATCCCGACGTGTTCAATCTTCTGCTGCAGGTAATGGACGAAGGCCGCCTTACCGACAGCCTCGGCCGCCGCATCGACTTCAAGAACACCATAATAATAATGACGTCGAATATCGGCACACGTCAGCTGAAGGAATTCGGATCGGGCGTAGGATTCACCACCCGGGAAGTTGACCGCGAGTACAGCCACAGCGTACTTTCAAAAGCTCTAAACAAGGCTTTCTCGCCGGAATTCCTGAACCGAATCGACGATATAGTGATATTCGATTCTCTCGACCGCGACGCTATTTTCAAGATTATCGACATAGAACTTCGCGGATTCTTCCGCCGCCTCGACGATATGGGTTATAAAGTAAGCCTCAGTGAGGAAGCCAAGAACTTCATAGCTTCCAAAGGCTGCGATGTGCAATTCGGCGCACGTCCGCTCAAACGAGCCATCCAGAAGTACCTCGAGGACGAGCTTGCCGAGTTGCTTCTCTCAGGCAGCGTAGGTGAAAAAGCCGAAATCCTCGTCGACTACGACAAAAGCGCTGAAAAAATCACAACCCATGTCCTTCCTGCCGACGAAGAAGTAATCGCCCAGATTGAAGACACTGCTGACAGTTCAGCGTCCACCGAATAAATCACTCCCTATAAATCCGACAAAAACGCCCGTCTTTAAATAGACAGGGCGTTTTTTTGTATAATGGCTTGACCGTTGAAATAAATCATGGCTTCGCTGTCGGATTTTCGCCTTTGTACTGTCCGGGAGTACAGCCATAAAGGGCGGCGAAACAACGCGAAAAATAACTCGACGAACTGAACCCGACCATATACATTACCTCGCTGACCGAGAACTTCCCCTGTTCGAGCAACATCGCGGCCTTGCGCAGACGCGTCTGCCTGATGTAATCGACAGGACTCAACCCGACATATTTTTTCAGCAGACGATAAAGCTGTTTCTGATGTATAGAAGCTTTTTCACACAGGAAAGCCACGTTCATGTCGGGATTCGATATATTCTCTTCTATGATTTCGGTGACCGATGCCAGACGCCGTTCATCGTCCGACTCGGCCTCGATAGGTTTAGCTTCCGTCATGCTTTCTATACGTGCTGATCTACGGACATTTTCTTTCGACTGTATCATCTGACTGACACGCGCCCTCAGTTTAGAAGCCTTGAATGGTTTTGACATGAACATCTCCACTCCGGAGCGTATGCTCTCGTTCTCTATGTCCGGCCCGTTTTTGGCAGTAAGCAATATAATAGGAGTATGCGCCAGCATAGGATTCGACTTTATACTGCGGCTCATCTCAAGCCCTGTCATCACCGGCATCATCTCGTCGGCGATTATAAGGTCGGGATGGAAAGTTGAAACCACCGCCAATGCGGCACGCCCGTTGGAGGCCACGGCACAATTATAGTCATCGGAAAGCATATCGCACACAAGAGCGGCAATGGCGGCATTATCGTCGACAACAAGCACACGCGGACGCTTGTCGGATGCCGTATCTTCCGGTTTACCGTCGATTAGTGGCGGATTCACGGTCTGACAGTCTTCTATGCCACGGGGTAATTCGATTACAAAAGTCGCTCCTTCCCCGGGACGGCTGTGCAGAGAAACTCTGCCATGGTGCATCTCAACGTAATGCTTCACAAGATACAGACCGATTCCCGTGCCTTCACTCATATCCGACGAAGCGGAAGAACGATACAAACGCTGGAATATCAGTTTCTGCTCGGAAAGAGGAATACCTATACCGTCGTCGGAAACACTTATCTCCATATCCGGACCGAAATTACGCACAGAACAGCTTATTGTCGAGTCCTTATGGGAATATTTCACCGCATTCGACAGCAGATTGTTCAGAATCGATTCTAGTTTTACCGCATCGACCTCCGCCGGCAATGAGGCATCATCCGAAGAGAATACGAAATGACGTTCAGGATATGCCTCCCGATAGCTCTCGAAGATAGAACGACAGAACTCCACGGCATCTATACGGGAATAGATCAGCATGTTTTCAGTGGGCACATCCAGACGGTTTATTTCCACAGTCCGGTGTATCAATTCATTAAGACGTATAGCCGCATCATAAGCCACATCTATGTTGTGACGTACGGTATCTTCCCCGACCGGAGCCGCAGCATCGCGCAGGCGGCTAAGCGGCCCTATTATCATGGAAAGCGGAGTTTTCAGCTCATGCGATATATTGGTAAGAAACGACAAACGCTCCTCGACCTGCTCCAGCGCGGCCTGACGCTCTACCGCCTCAAGGCTGCGGCGATGTCTTCGGCGCTGGTTGAACTCAAGCACACTTACAATAAATGCCAGAATAAAAATATATGCAGCTATCGCAGGCCATGTCATAAACCATGGCGACGCCACATTGATATTGATATGCCGGAAACTATCGGCAATACCGTTTATCTGCATCTCAAGGCGATGTTTACCCGAGGGTAATGCACTGAGGCGTATCCGGTTGTCACCTTCGGCAAGTATGGTCCACGTACTGTCGAGATCGGCAATGCGATAACGGAAACGCGGAAAACTCATACCCGAGATATTCTCTGCCGTAAGAAACACATCGATAGAGTTACGTCCGTATGGAAGCGACACTACATCGACATCAGGAGCTACTTCACCTTCAGCCGTTTCGATATGTGATATGCAGACATGCCCATATCCTTCGCTCAACGAACGTATTCCGGCCGGATCTGCTACTATCAGTTCATCGACAGCGCCAAGTATGGCACGACGTGTTTTCGGATCGTAGTATATCGACGTATATTGTTTCGCCGGAAGCGAAAGCATTCTTGATGTCATAGTTTCTGTATCTATCGCACGTACTCCGTCCGACAACGCCACCCATATTTCTTTACCTACGGGGGCAAAAGCGCTGACACCTTCGTTCTCAATCGCTGACGGAATATCTGAAAAATCCACCTTGGACTCTATAGAGCCGTCGGCACCAAGCATTACGGCGCCATAAGAATGTGCCACCCATATGCGTCCCTGCCGGTCGCGGGTGATAGCTGTAGGATAATACCCAGTCGCATCCTTGATATCAACACTCTTACTGATGCCGGAATGTGCGTCGATACGGTACACTGTACTGTCGCGGAAAAGAAGAACCCATTTATTTCCGCGGATGTCACTGACAATGTCGCTTATAAGATCTCCAGCGGAAGAGTTCGAACACTTCAGAAGTGAATCAGCGACCACTGTCCCTCCGCCCGGACGAAACTTGTCAAGCGCCGTAGCCATTACTCCTCCGAGATAACTGCCGGTCCATAGTTCCGCCCTCGCGGTATCCTCGACAACACCATAAATCCAGTTCGCCATATAGCGATGGGACCTGTCCGTTATGCGATAATTGTCGAAACGCCCTTTGGCACGGTCAAAACGGTTCAGACCACCGTCGCCGGCAACCAGCAAGTCGCCGGCCGAACTTTCATAAATCCGCCTCACCCTACTGTGCGACAGATCACGCATACGGTTCCCGGGCATGAACCATTGTGCCGGCGCAGCGCCGTCGGGAATTCGTATCACACCGTTTGTCCCGCCAAGCCAAAAATCGCCATGACTGTCGCGAAGCATGGAATATACCTGCTGGCCGTCAAAACGGTTGGTTATATCGGCAAGCGACACTGCAGTGACCGGCGAGTCAAGATTAGCTATAGACACCCCCATCTCGGTTCCGGCCCATACATTGCCGTATGGATCTACAAAAAGCGACCACACCACATTATTTGCAAGCGAGGTAGGATTGCGCGAATCATGACGACATTGTACCGACATTTCATTCGGTTCGGCAGGATTGATTATAAGCAAGCCGTTTTCAGTCCCGGCAATCAGACGTCTGGCAGAAACATCAACCGCAAGAGCTTTAACTCCGTAACCGTCAAATTCCGTCAGACGACGGGATGAAGCCGATAGCATATCGAATTCTATAAGACCTTTTTCCGTACCTACCAGCAATAACGAGGACGATTGCAGTATTGCCAACGCATTGACAAAAGTGTTGCCGCCGCTTCCGACCGCAAGCGGCAAATGTGTAAACACCTCGTCGAAAGCATCGTAGCAGCACAAACCGTCATAGGTACCTATGAAAAGCCGACGCCCGTCAGGAGCCGGCATAAGCGCATAGACCGCATCATGCGACAGATTCGTCGAACTGACACGTTCCGTTTTTTCTTTATCCGGATCATAACGCCACAAACCGCGCAACGAACCTATCCACAGTTCCGAATTCCACCATACCATCGTCCTTATCTCTTCCGGAAAAGGTCCTGACGCAGGAACAAGGGTTTCGGGCCATCCGGCATCTGCAGGATGCGACAGACGGAAAAGGCCATTATTGGTACCTATGAAACATCGTCCGTCAGGAAGTTCGGTTATGGCATATACCTGAGCATGAAACCAATCTTCGCCAAGACGGACGGCACGCGCATCGAAACCGTCAAAACTGAAAAGGCCGCTGTTAGTCCCAAGATACATACGCCCCGACGCTGCCGAACGGTGCATACTATAAACCGTACGCGTTGCGCCGGCTATCCGACAGTTGTGCCACGACAATGGAGGAGTGGTGACTGCTACGGCTGAAAATATGCCGGAAACAAGAAAAAGGATTGTCAGAATCTTATTTTTCATGGTGATATTCTGTTATCGCAAATGTACGCTTTTTTCCATAAGCCACGAAAAAAGCATACGCTAAAATCAAAGACTGATAGGAAAAAAGAACAATCCAAAATGCACATTAACCGGACATCAAAGCCCTCTGTAGACATTTCAGGCAATGATTTCACCATTGTCCATTTTGTTGCCTAATCTGTCCGTTCTGTACTTTTATCATCAAACGCATTAAGTTAATTTTGTGTTCAGAAAAAAATTCTACTGACACAAAACAACACCTTTGAATACCATGCCTCTCAAACGAACATTGTTACTGACAACAATGCTGTTTCTTTTCGTTACGCTTCTGTCAGGAGCGCTACCCTGCGGCAAAGCATACTATGGAACGAACTACACCGTGCCTTTTGCCCACGCCTACCGCGCGCTTGACCGGCTCGGAGTGAACCACCGCACAGCCATCGACCGCGACGTCTACCACATGTCACGACTCGGTCTGAACGCGTTCCGGCTCCACCTGTGGGATGTTGAACTGAGCGATGCCGACGGAAATCTTATCGACAACGAACACCTGGCTTTACTCGACTATCTTATAGCCTCTCTTGAAAAACGAGGCATAGCCATTATCCTTACCGCCCAGACAAATTTCGGCAACGGCTATCCCGAACGCAACAACGATCCGAACGGGGCTTTCAGCTACCGATACGAAAAATGCCGGATTCACGACACAGCATCTGCTGTCGACGCACAGGAACATTATATCAGAGCACTTGCCGCACATATCAATCCGCTTACCGGAATCAGCTATGCTTCCGATCCTGCTATCATAGCCATAGAGATAAACAACGAACCATGCCACTCCGGAACTCACTCAGAGATCACGGCCTACGTCGACCGAATGGTTTCAGCCCTGCGCGACACAGGATGGGAAAAAGATATATTATACAATGTGTCCCACAATCTCTGGCGCACACAGGCGTTCTTCGACGCAAAAATCGACGGCACCACATACCAATGGTATCCTACCGGTCTTGTCAACGGCAAAACCCGCCACGGCAATTTCCTGCCCGTCCTTGACGCCTACGACATACCGTTCGATACTGTGAACGGGTTCGAGAGAATGGCAAAAGTAATCTACGAATATGATCCGGCCGACGCACTCGACACATACCTTTATCCGGCAGCAGCACGCACTTTCCGCAAAGCCGGTTTCGACTGGGTAACGCAGTTTGCCTACGATCCTATAGACATGGCACGCCATAACAGCGAATACCAGACCCATTTCCTCAACCTTGCATACACTCCGGGCAAGGCGATCGGAATGATGATTGCCGCGGAAGTGATGCGTAAGGTTCCAAAAGGCAAGGATTTCGGCAAATATCCCGTCGATACCGTATTCGACGCATTCACGGTAAGTTCACGGCGCAATCTGGCCGCAATGAACGACGGAATAAAATACTTCCACACAAACGACTGCGACATTGCTCCTGCCGGAAAAGGCAAAAAGATACAGCAGATTGCAGGCGTGGGCCAGTCGCCTCTGGTACGAACCGACGGACTCGGAGCCTATTTTCTCGACCGTCTTGCCGACGGATGCTGGCGTCTTGAAATCATGCCTGACGTAATTCTGACAAAAGATCCGTTCGTCAAGCCGTCGCTTGACCGCAGCGTAGGCGAAGTCATAAACTCTCCGGTTGAAATGATTTTCAATATCCCCGGCCTGTCGGCCGATTTCGTATTCCGTAACTTCGAGGGTTCCGAAGGGCAGGCACAAGACAGCAAGGCCTCTTTCATGCCTGGTGTATGGATTCTCGGAAACGACAATAAGTCCATAAAGCGCCACAAAAGCGACGAAGCATTCGGCGAAGGCGGCTACAAACTCCTCGGCGAATATGTCGCGCCGACATTCACTGATTTCAGACCTGTACTTGTCCATCAGCCTGTAAAAAGAATAGCGGCCGGTGATTCCTTAGTCATAAAAGCCACGTACGTATCTCCCCGACAGCCCGACTCGCTGACAGTATATCCGTCAGATGTAAGTTTTTGGAAGGACGATAACCGCCTGTACCGTATGAAACGAACAGGCAAATACGAGTATTGCGCCGTCGTGAACCCTGAAGATGTCGGAAATGACTGTTTTAGGTACAACGTAGCGGTTCACGACGGAGGCAGTACCGTATGCTATCCCGATAACACAAATGGTACACCCCTCGACTGGGACTACGACAACGCTGAATCAGGATTCTACACCACCGCCGTCAGCGCACCCGACGCCCCGATAATTCTTTTTAATCCTGCATCCGGGCACGACGGCATGTCGCTGTCGACAATTCCGGAAACATGGAGCGACGTAAATCTCGGTATTCTACATCGTTCGCCTGTTGAATCCGACGTTATGCGCATAAATATAGGAAAACAGGCTCAAACCGATATAGCCGTGGCTGGCAAATATGTAGCCGACATCATGAAAGACCATGCAGAGTGCTCCGACAACAGGCAGATTGCCATCCGCTTCGGCACTATCGAAAACTGCGGGAATGTAACGGTAAATCTCGTCACAGCAGGTGGATTCTGTTACAGCACCGACGTCGACGCAAAATCAGGATCTACAATAAAAATCAGTCCCTCGTCGCTTAAGCTTTCCGACACGCTACTTAATCCGGCACCCTACCCTTCGTTCCTGAGCCGGCGGTTCAGTCCCGACGAATCTACGGCAGAAGCTTTCAGGCTCTCCGATCTTCAGACCGTGGAAGTGGCTGTCAGCCCTGGAAATGAAGACACAACACTTGACATAGCCGGAATATGGATAGAATAAACGCAATAGGCAACAATACAAATCAATTATCAATCAAATAATTAAATCAAGACCATGAAAAGAGTGCTTAGAAACACCTTAGGATTCATCCTTCACGGTTTTCTGCCGTTTCTTCTGGCAATGGTGATTCCGATGACGGCACAGGCCCAAAGTGGCCGCAACGTCAGCGGCACCGTAGTCGACGAATTCGGAGAACCGCTGATCGGAGCATCGGTAACAGTTCCCGGACATCAGAACGGAGTAACATCCGATCTTGACGGTAAATTCCGTATCACCATGCCTGCAGGAGCAAAATCACTTCTGTTCTCCTACGTAGGCTACAAAAGTAAAGAAGTAGAAGTAAGCGGCGACAAAATCGACGTCACCCTCGAACCCAGTTCCGAGGCTCTTCAGGAAATGGTAGTCATAGGTTATGGCTCTCAAAAGAAAGAAGACCTCACCGGCTCAATAGCCACAATAAGCGACAAAGACTTCAACCAAGGCGTCATCTCTTCACCAGAAGAGCTGATAAACGGTAAAATCGCCGGTGTACAGATTACCAACAATGGCGGTTCGCCGAACTCCAGTTCAACCATACGCGTACGCGGCGGTACATCGCTCAACGCTTCCAACGACCCGCTGGTCGTACTCGACGGTGTACCCCTCGAAGTAGGAGGAGGCGTTGAAGGAGCCGGCAACTTCCTGAGCCTTATCAACCCCAACGACATCGAAAGCATGACTATTCTGAAAGATGCCTCATCAACCGCCATCTATGGCTCGCGAGCATCCAACGGTGTCATTATCATAACGACCAAAAAAGGTGCAGGCGACGGCGTGAAGGTCAGCTTCTCGACCACAAACTCCGTAGCGACTGCCTCGCGCTTCTCTCCGAAACTGACAACAGCTCAGTTCCGCGAAGCCGTGGACATGTTCGGTACAGACGCACAACGCCAACTTCTCGGTGACCGCGACACAGACTGGAACGATGTAATATTCAAAGATGCCTTCGGCACAGACAACTCTCTGGCTGTTTCAGGCCGTGCCGCAAAATGGCTTCCATTCCGTGTGGCTCTCGGCGCCATGTATCAGGACGGCATACTGCGAACCGACAACTCGACGCGATATACCGCCAACCTGAATCTCAATCCCTCGTTCTTCAACGACCATCTGCGCATCAACCTGAGTGCAAAGGGTACTTATGCCAACAACCGCAGCGCCAACACCGGAGCAATCTGGAATGCCGGAGCCTACGATCCTACCCAACCGGTCTACACCGACCGTCTTAACGATGCCGGAGAGCCTCTATTCGGAGGTTACCATGAAGTGGTCGACGCAAACGGCCATCCCGCACAAGGCGCATTGGCCAACCCTCTGGCTATGCTCGAACTGAACCACAACCGTTCCAAAGTATGGCGTTTTGTCGGCAACTTCGACGTGGATTACCGCCTGCATCCGCTGCCTGAACTTCGCCTGCATGTGACCGGCGGATACGACTACTCCCGCGGAGAACGTACGGTCGACCAGCCCATGAACAGCTTCCAGGGTTACAACTCAGGTGGCTACCACTACACACAAGGCCCTCAGACGAACACCAACAGGCTTCTGACCGTTTACGCGAACTACAATAAGGATTTCAGCGCAATAAATTCAAAACTCGATGTAACAGTCGGTTACGACTACCAGTACTGGCGCAACGACTATCCGGCCTATCCTACATTCAACGACGCCGGCGAGCAGACTAACATGACATCGCCATACGACTCCCGCCATACCCTGCTTTCATACTACGGCCGTCTAAACTATTCCTATGACAGCCGCTATCTGCTCACCGCCACTTTCCGTCGCGACGGTTCCAGCCGCTTTGCAAAAGACAACAGATGGGGCACATTCCCATCCGTAGCCCTTGCATGGCGTGTGGCCGGCGAAAGTTTCTGGGAAAATATACGCACAGTGATGAATGATTTCAAAATCCGTGCTTCATACGGTGTCACCGGACAGCAGGACGGTATAGCTGACTATGGCTATATTCCGTCCTATACCATCAGCCAGCCGGGCGCGTACTACTGGTTCAACGGCCAATGGATTCCCACCTACCGTCCGACAGCCTACAACAGCGACCTGCGTTGGGAAACCACCAAGAGCTGGAACTTCGGTATAGATTTCGGATTCCTCAACAGCCGCATTAGCGGCAGTGTCGACTACTTCACCCGCAAGACACACGACCTTCTGGCTACCGTGCCTATCCCTGCGGGCATCAACTTCGACAAACAGTTGCTCATGAACGTCGGCAATGTTTCAAGCAAAGGTGTCGAAATCGCACTTAACGCCAACATCATCGACACCAAGGACTGGCAGTGGACTGCCACCTTCAATGCGACCTGGCTCGACAATAAAATAACGAATCTCGACCTCGTGCCCGGAAGCACTGCATCCGACACCTACGTAGGTTTCATGGAATCGACACCCGTCATGGTATATAAATCCGGTTACAAGCCTAATACATTCAAACTCTTCAAGCAGATCTACGACGAAGAAACAGGACGCCCGATCGAGGGTCTGTATGCCGACCTCAACGGCGACGGAGCCATCACCGAGGACGACAGATATTACGCTCATTCCTCATCGCCCGACTGGATTTTCGGACTCAGCACATCGCTGCGATGGAAAAAATGGACTCTCAGCACATCGCTGCGCGCCCAGGCAGGCAACTATCTTTACAACGGTTCGGCCGCGAACATGGGGGCATGGGAATGTACATCATGGAGTGCCGGCGGAGTAAACAACCTCTCGGCAAGCTTCCTCGACACACAGTTCCGTAAACGCCAGTACCCGACCGACCATTATCTTGAAAACGCATCATTCCTGAAAATGGACAATCTGCAGCTGAGCTACAACTTCGGCCGCATCTACAAAAGCCTCGACCTGCACCTGTCGGCAATGGTACAGAACGTGTTCTGCATCACCAAATACAGCGGTGTAGATCCGGAAAGTTCATGGGGCATAGACAATTCGTCCTATCCCCGCCCGCGCACCTACTCGCTGACAGTAGGTCTTAACTTCTAAAAAACATTTCCCTTTTCAACACCGAACAAGACAATGAAAAAAATATTCAGCATACTGCTTGGCGCCGCCGCCATGCTTATGGGCCTCAGCTCCTGTGTCGACGATCTCGACCAGAAACCCATTATCGGCGCCAACTCAACGACCGTATATTCCACTATCGACGGATACCGTTCGGTACTGGCAAAAATCTACGGCTCCTACAGTCTTGTAGGACAAGAACGCGCAAGCAACGTCGATCTTTCCAGCAACAAGGGCGAGGCTCTTCTCCGAAATATCTTCAATCTGCAGGAAGCGCCTACCGACGAAGTAGCTTACACATGGCTGTCGGGCGACCAGCTCGAACCTATTGTGTACATGAATTGGGATGCGTCAGATATCTGGGTCAGCGACACCTACTACCGCCTTTATTATTCAATAGCCCTCTGCAACGAGTTCCTTCGCTACTGCGGCGATGCCTCCATCGGAGGATTCAATGCCGACGAACAGGCCGAAATACGTACATACGCAGCCGAAGCTCGTTTCATGCGCGCGCTGAGCTATTATTTCGTACTCGACCTTTTCCGTAAAGGTCCGTATGTAGACGAACACACACCGACATCGGGAATCATACCTCCCGCCTACGACGGCACACAACTCTACGACTTCATCAGTTCCGAACTTCTCGCAATCGAGAATGCGCTGCCCGAAGTAAACAGTTACGGGCGTGCAGGACAAGCCGCACTGTGGGCACTTGGCGTACGACTTAACCTCAACGCCAAAGTCTACACCGGCACAGAACATTATACCGAATGTATCAGCTATGCCAAGAAAATAATAGCCTCCGGCAAATACTCACTTGAAAGCGACTACTCCAAACTTTTCAATGCCGACAACTTCAAACGGACCAACGAAATTATATTCGCCTTCGTGGCCGATGCCGACAACGCCACAACCTGGGGAGCGGCAACATACATAACCGCCGCTTCCGTCGGAAGCGATGAACTTCAGGATCCCGCAAAATACGGTCTGGCAACCGGATGGGGCAACCTTCGTCTGCGTAGCCAATTCTGCGATCTGTTCACCAACGCCGACGCCGACAGCCGCAATCTCATTTTCCGCGACGGACTTACCCAGAACGTAAGCGACATGACACTCCAGACCTCCGGCTTCCGCTCGGAAAAGTGGACAAACCTTACCGATGACGGCGCCGCATCAAGCGTATCGACCGAGCGTGGCTGCGATACCGACTATCCAATGTTCAGGCTTGCAGAAATCTATCTCAGTGCGGCAGAAGCTGTCGTACGCGGCGGAGGCGGCATGTCCCGCAGCGAAGCTCTTGATCTGGTCAACGACGTGCGCAAACGCGCCTACGGCGATGAGTCCGGCAATATCTCCGACGCACAGATGACTGCCGACTTCTTCATGGCCGAACGCGGACGCGAACTCTTCTACGAGGCTGTGCGACGAAGCGACCTCATCCGCTTCGAGGCCTTCTCCGGAAGCAAATACATCTGGGAATGGAAAGGCGGAACTGCCGAAGGCAAAGCTACCGACGCCCGCTACGATATCTATCCTATCCCAATGGCTGAACTGTCGGCTAACCCAAATCTCAAAAACGAGCTTTACTAAACCTCCATCCGCAAAGCTTTTAAATCATGAAACTCAACAAAACCTTTAATTATATATGCCTTGCCTCCATGCTCGCAGGTGCTGTCAGCGCCTGCGACAAGGACGGTGAGATGATAACAACCGGCGGAGCACCATCCACCGAAATCGAAAGTTCCGGTTCAGATATAATCCTCAGCATCGAACATCTCAACGACCTGGCTCTTACTCTCTACTGGGACGAAAACGGACAAATTACCCTGAGCGACCCGCGCGTGGAAGCTCCGTCCGACGTTGTTACCAATACCGTACAGTTCGACACCGAGGAAACTTTTGCCACACCCTATGATTTTGTTGTCGAGCAAGGTAAATATTACGTTCAGATGACCCATCAGCAGCTGAATACCGCCTGCAGCCGACTCGGACTTGAACCGCTTGTCCCGGCCAAAGTCTATGTAAGGCTCAAAAGCGCGGTGGGTGTTAACATCCCGGCAAAGTACAGCAACGTGATGGAATATACAATCACGCCTTACTTCATCGACTGGTCCGTGGCGAAAATACTCGACAAAGACCACAACGAAACCGGACGTATTCTTGCGTCACCCGCTGAAAACCGTATATATTCCGGCTTTGTAGGCGCAGCGGCCTGGGAAAACTGGTTCCTGCTCGAAAGCGACTATACCGAATGGGGCAACCTCGGCCAGGACGGCAAGAGCTTCTTTGCCTCCAGCGAAGCCGACAAATGGAACTTCTGGTATCCTGCACCCGCAGGCTGCTACTATACTACGGTCAACACCATAGAAGGATGGTGGAGCGCACAATGGATTGAAAAACTCGAAATAACAGGCGACGTAACCGGCGAAATGACATTCAACCGCGCCGCAAACCAGTGGTCGCTGGCCGTAAACAGTCCGGCTGCACGCAGCGTAAGCATCACTATAGCCGGAACATGCCAGCTCTACGACTCCGAAACCACAGCCGACGGCCCCGCAAAAGCCGGCACGGCAGGATTCGCAGGAACAGCCGACGCACTCACATTCGGCTCGACAGCATCAGCCGTGACGATCGATCTGCCCGCAGGCGACACCAATATCGTCCTCGATCTTTCAGACCCCAAGGCATGGACAATAGGCACGGGCGAGGCTGCCGAAGTACCATCTGTTTCACCTCTCCTTTACTTCTCCGGTCTTGTCAACTGGGACGGGTTCGACGATACCCTGACGCTAACAGATGCCGACGCCCTCACCTACGGCGGAGCACACTATATCGACTCCGAATGGGGCTACCGCGTATATCCGGAAGCAGACTGGAGCGCAGCTTATAAAGCAGCCGAAGGTGCTACCGGGCTTGCCGGAACTCTTGTCAAGGCTGAAGGCGACAACGACGGAAACGTTCCCGGTCCCGGCGAAGCAGGACTCTTCGTGATGAATTTCAACATGAAAGATCTCAGCTACACCCTGACAAAAGTCAACAGCGTAAGCTTCACGGGAGCAAACGACGACTGGTCGCTGATGCCCCTGACCCAATCGGCAGAAAATCCGGAGATATGGACTCTTGAATTTGCCAAAACCGCCAACACCCCATGGGGAACCAAACTTATAATAAACGAGGACTGGAATCTCTTCTTCGGAGGCGGACAACAGGATGGCATCCTTTATCTGCGCACCGACAGCGGAGCTTCGGGCTTCGAAGGCGACAATGCCATCGAAATCGGCAAAACCGCCGTACTCACGGTTGACTTCGGCAAACAGACGTATACATTCACAAGTAAATAAGCATAAACACGAATACAAATGATTTTTAAAAGCACAACAATAAGTGTTCTGACACTTGCAGGAAGCCTCGCATTGGCTTCCTGCACCCAGGACAGCCCCATAACGGTTCCCGACCCTGACCGTCAGCCCCCGCTTGTATATGAAAAAGAAACAGGCTTCGCCAGGGGAGCCGATGTCAGCTGGCTCACCCGGATGGAAAGCGAAGGCGCCAAATTCTACACTGCTGGCGAAAACCGGACTGAAAAAGAATGTATGAAGCTGCTGCGCGAAGACTGCGGTGTCAACGCAATACGTCTGCGCGTATGGGTGAATCCGGCCGAAGGCTGGAACAACATCGACGATGTTGTCATCAAAGCACGACGGGCCGAGAAACTCGGACTGCGAACCATGATCGACTTCCACTTCTCCGACACATGGGCCGATCCGGGCAACCAGATCATACCGCAGGCATGGATAGATCTCAGCTTCGACGAACTCCTCAAAGCCGTCAATAACCATGTGACAGAAACACTTAACGCATTGAAAAATGCCGGAGTGACTCCTGAATGGGTACAAATCGGCAATGAAACAACTCCTGGCATGCTGCTGCCTGTAGGATCGGTCGACAATCCGGCTCAGCTGACAGCCCTCAACAATGCCGGGCATGATGCCGTAAAAGCTATATTCCCGGAAGCTCTGACTATCGTTCACCTTGATGCCGGCGACAACGGATGGCGCTATGACCGAATGTTCGACATTCTTCGCGAAAACAACGGCCGATACGACATGATAGGTATGTCGCTCTATCCCTGGTGGGCCGAAGACGAAGGCCGCGACGGAGGCTGGCAGAAAGTGGCGGATGACTGCATGGCAAATATTTCCCGCTTGAAGCAGAAATTCGGCAAACCTGTCATGATATGCGAAATCGGAATGCCCTACGACCATGCTGAAGAATGCCGTCAGCTTATCTCAAAAATGATGGGAGCAGGCGTCGAAGGTATTTTCTACTGGGAGCCTCAGGCTCCTGCCGGATTCAACGGAGGATACAACATGGGCTGCTTCGACAACGGAGCACCGACGGAGGCTCTCGACGCTTTCAAAAAGTGATAAATCCGGCTTCTTACTCTCTTAAAAATACGCAAAAAACATTCGTTTTTGTTCAATCAAGGAATTTATATTAACTTTGTAGGTGTCGAAGAAACCGCAGTTTTTTCGACACCTGCTTTCTTTCACAAGACCTATCAAAAAATGACATATCGCGCATTAACCGCAATCACAATATTTGCAGCGCTTATTTCCGGCCTGCCCGCCGCCGGGCGTAGCGTCACAACCCTTAATGACGGTTGGCTATTTGCAAAAGGATCCCCCGAGAATGCGAAAGACTGGCAGGAAGTACGAGTCCCGCACGACTGGGCCATCTACGGACCTTTTGACATCAGCAATGACCTCCAGACCGTAGCCGTAGAGCAGAACGGCGAGAAAAAAGCAACTCAGAAAACCGGTCGTACCGGCGGCCTTCCGTTCATCGGGAAAGGCGTATACCGCACATCTTTCGAAATTCCGGACACCGCCGGACGCTCTGTCGACATAGTCTTCGACGGAGCCATGAGCAACGCCCGTGTAATCCTCAACGGTAAAGAAATCGGCTTCTGGCCTTACGGCTACAACTCATTCCACGTCGACGCTGACGGCGCCATACGTCCCGGCAGAAACGACCTTGAGGTACGCCTCGAAAACTTTGAGAAAGCATCCCGTTGGTATCCCGGAGCCGGACTATACAGAAACGTACACATAGTCAATACCTCAAAAATCCATATCCCCGTATGGGGCACATACGTGACGACTCCGCGCGTCGGCAAAGACTACGCTTCTATAAATCTTGAAATGAAAATCGACGGTGCAGTCAAGCACCAGAAAATTGAAGTATTCACGGAAATCATCGATCCGAAAGGAAAAGTCGTTGCCGACGACCGCTCGGTCTACCATGCACGCGGTCAGAAATTCGCACAGAACTTTCTTGTAAACGCCCCCGAACTATGGAGTACCGAAAATCCGGTACTATACACGGCGCGCACACGCCTTTATGTCGATGGCAATGAAACCGACAGCTACGACACCCGTTTCGGCATACGTTCACTCGAATATATTCCCGAAAAAGGCTTCTTCCTCAACGGAGAATACACCAAATTCCGCGGTGTATGCAACCACCATGACCTCGGGCCTCTCGGCGCCGCCGTCAACCGCTCCGCCCTGCGTCATCAGATCGAACTGTTGAAAGACATGGGAGTTAACGCTATCAGAACATCGCACAATATGCCCGCTCCCGAACTCGTCGAACTTTGCGACGAAATGGGTATAATGATGATGATCGAACCTTTCGATGACTGGGGTTTCCGGCCAAAATCGCCCAACGGCTACGGCGCCATATTCGAACAATGGGCCGAACGCGACATAACGAACATGGTCGAACATTTCCGAAACAATCCTTCTGTTGTAATGTGGTCGATAGGCAACGAAGTCCCCAGCCAGTGGGGCGAACCGGGAATGGATGAACTGATAATGCTCCGCGATCTGGTGCACGCACTCGACCCTACCCGTCCCGTAACATGCGGCATGGATCAGATCGGCGCCGTACTCGACAACGGTTTTGCCGCCGCTCTCGAAATTCCGGGATTCAATTACAAGCCGCAATATTACGAAAAAGCTTACGACAGGCTTCCTCAGAAACTGATTCTCGGCTCCGAAACAGCCTCAACAGTTTCGTCACGCGGTAAATATTATACCCCCGTCGAATTCGCCGAACATAACGTAGTGATTCATCCCGACAACCAAAGCAACAGTTATGACAATGAAAGCTGTTCTTGGTCAAACACTCCCGACCTCGACTTCGCCCGCGACGACGATCATCCATGGGTAATCGGACAATTCGTATGGACAGGGTTCGACTACCTCGGAGAACCGTCACCCTACGATACGGACGCATGGCCAAGCCACAGTTCCGTGTTCGGAATCATCGATCTGGCATCCCTGCCCAAGGACCGCTACTACCTCTACCGCTCGCAGTGGAATAAAACCGACGCCACACTGCATGTACTGCCTCATTGGACATGGCCCGGACACGAAGGAAAAGTCTTGCCTGTGTTTGTCTATACATCCTATCCCGAAGCCGAGCTATTTGTAAACGGCCGCAGCCAGGGACGACGTGCAAAAAACGATTCCACACTCATAAACCGCTACCGCCTGATGTGGAACAACGTAGTCTACCGGCCGGGAGAAATCAAAGTAGTCGCATACAATACCGACGGTACAAAAGCGGATGAAAAAACAATACGTACGGCAGGTCGTCCCCACCATCTTGTAGTAACAGCCAACCGCGACAGTCTGACTGCCAACGGCGACGACCTCGTGTACTTCACCGTCAGCGTAGCTGACAAAGACGGAAATCCGGTACCCGACGATGAACGGCTTGTACGTTTCAGTGTCGACGGCGCCGGCACTTTCGAAGCCACTGCCAACGGCGACCCCACATGCCTTATGCCATTCCAGAATCCGGAAATGAAACTTTTCAGCGGAGCTGCCACAGCCATAGCTCGAAGCGGACTGGCTCCCGGCTCCCTGCGTTTCAAAGTATCGGCTAAAGGCGTGAAAGGAACTACAGTCGAAATACCTGTAAAATAAAATGTTGTACCTTAAACATATCTAATCCTTATCAACTTTCAAACCAATGGACATCAAAGAAACAATCAACAAAAAATTCAAAGAACGCTTCGGCGAAGAAGGAACTCTTTTTGCTTCTGCCGGACGAATCAATCTTATAGGCGAACACACTGACTACAACGGCGGCTTCGTATTCCCCGGCGCCATCGATAAAGTCATCATGGCTGAAATACGCCCTAACGGCATCGACAAAGTCCGTGTATTCTCAATCGACATAAACGATTATGCCGAATTCGGCCTTAACGAGGAAAACGCGCCCGAACAGTCATGGGCACGCTACATCTTCGGCGTTTGTCGCGAAATCATCAAGCGCGGCGGCTCTGTCAAAGGTTTCGACGCCGTATTCGCCGGCAACGTTCCCCTCGGCGCCGGACTCAGCTCCTCCGCCGCACTCGAATCCTGCTTCGCTTTTGCCCTGAACGACCTGTTCAACGGCAACGCCATCGACAAATTCGAACTTGCAAGAATCGGCCAGTCGACAGAACACAACTACTGCGGCGTAAACTGCGGCATTATGGACCAGTTCGCCTCTGTGTTCGGCAAGAAAGACCATCTGATGCGCCTCGACTGCCGCTCTATGGAGTATGAATACTTCCCCTTCCACCCCGAAGGACATAAGCTTGTGCTGGTCGACTCTGTAGTAAAACACGAACTTGCCGACTCTCCCTACAACAAGCGCCGTGCATCCTGCGAACGCGTAGCCAAGCGCCTTGGTGTCGAAACCCTGCGCGACGCAACCATGGAAATGCTCAATGCCGCAAAAAGTGATATCACAGCCGAAGATTACCTCCGTGCCAAATTCGTAATCGAAGAAAAACAGCGCGTGCTCGACGTTTGCGACGCACTCGTCGCCGGCGACTACGAAACCGTAGGCGCACGAATGTACGAAACACATCACGGCCTGTCGAAAGACTACGAGGTTAGCTGCGAAGAACTCGACTTCCTCAACGACATTGCCCGTGAATGCGGTGTAACCGGCTCTCGTATCATGGGCGGCGGTTTCGGCGGCTGCACGATAAACCTTGTAAAAGACGAGCTTTACGACCACTTCATAGCTGAAGCGAAAGCACGTTTCAACGAACGCTATGGCCACGAACCCAAAATCTATGATGTAATCATAAGCGACGGCGCACGCCGAGTGGAAAAATAAAAAACAGGGGCGCGATATAAACATATCGCGCCCTTAAACAAACCGCTAACATAAACAATGAGTAAAGAAACAGTATTGGTATCCGGTGGCGCCGGATACATAGGCTCCCACACAACCGTAGCCCTTATCGAGGCCGGTTTCGAGGTAGTGATCATCGACAACTTCTCTAATTCAGAAATTTCTGCCCTTGAAGGCGTAGAAAAGATTCTCGGCCGTAAAGTTCCTTTTGAAAAGGTAGACACATGCGACAAGGCAGCGCTGCGCAAGGTATTCGAGAAATACGATTTCAATACCGTAATTCACTTCGCAGCCTACAAGGCTGTTGGCGAATCAATGACAGAGCCTCTGAAGTACTACCAGAACAATCTGGTGTCCTTCATGAACATAGTGGAGATGATGAAGGAATTCAATCGTCCGAATATTCTTTTCTCATCATCGGCCACAGTCTACGGCGACGCCGAAGTGCTGCCCGTGACCGAACAGACTCCCCGCCAGCCCGCAACATCGCCATACGGCAACACCAAACAGATTGCCGAAGACATCCTGCGCGACTGCTGCCGCGCCTACGAGGGCCTTTTCGGCATCGCACTGCGCTATTTCAACCCTATCGGTGCACATCCATCCGCCCTTATAGGCGAACTTCCCCGCGGTGTACCCAACAATCTGCTGCCTTTCGTCACCCAGACAGCCGTAGGAATACGTGAATGTCTGAGCGTATTCGGCAACGATTACGATACCCCCGACGGCACATGCCTACGCGACTACATCGACGTAGTGGATCTTGCCAAGGCACACGTGGCAGCAGTACGCCGCATGACATCCGACAAGATGGGAGAAAAATACGAAATCTTCAATGTCGGAACAGGCTCCCCGGTTTCTGTCCTCGAACTGCTCACACGTTTCGAAGCTGTCAACAACCTCAAACTGCCCTACAAGATAGTCGGCCGCCGTCCGGGCGACGTACCTGCCGTATGGGCCGACACTGCGGTAGCGAATGAAGTGCTCGGATGGAAAGCCGAACGCGAACTCGACGACACCCTGCGCTCGGCATGGGCATGGGAAAAACACATCCGCAATATCAAATGATACAGAAAGAAATAAAAAATTCGAAATTCGGCGATATTACCCTTGTGACTATCGTCAATGCCAAAGGCGCATCTGTCACACTGTCGGCACTCGGTGCAGGAATAGTAGCTATAAACGTTCCTGACAAAACCGGCCGGCTTGACGATGTCGTCCTCGGTTATGCCGATCCCGCCGATTTTATGGCCGACGGGCCTTGTGCCGGAAAAGTGCCGGGGCGATTCGCCAACCGCATCGCACGCGGTCATTTCAAAATCGACGGCAAAGCATACTCTCTGGCTATCAATAACGGTCCCAATGCCCTCCACGGAGGCCCTACCGGCTTCCAAAACCGCATCTGGACTCTTGATAAAGCTGAAGACGATACTGTACGTTTCAGCTATCGCGCGGCCGACGGCGAAGAAGGATATCCGGGCAACCTGCTGGCTACAGCCACCTACCGCTGGACCGACGACTGCACCCTAAGCCTTACACTGACAGCCGAAACGGATGCTCCTACAGTTGTCAATCTCACCAACCACGCCTATTTCAATCTGGCCGGACATAACAGCGGTTCAGTGCTTTCACACAAACTGCGGCTCAATGCGTCACGCTATCTGCCGACCGACGATACCCTGATTCCCACCGGCGAACTTGCCCCGGTGACCGGTACCCCGATGGACTTCACCGAACCGAAAGAACTCGGACAAGACATCAGTGCCGATTTCCCGGCACTGATCTACGGCAAAGGCTACGACAACTGCTGGGTGATCGACGAAGCCGACGGATCGTTGCGCACGATCGCCGTACTGACCGAAGAGAAATCAGGACGTACGCTCACAGTATCCACAACCCAGCCCGGCGTACAGGTATATACCGGCAACTGGCTCGCAGGATGCCCGGCAAACAAAGCCGGACGTTCCTACGACGACTACGACGGCGTTGCCATCGAGTGCCAAGGCTTCCCGGACGCGCCCAACAAAGCAGGCTTCCCTTCGGCAGTCCTGCGCCCGGGTGAAAAATATGAACAGACTATATCATTCAACTTCAAAGCTTAACAATCCAATGCAAAAACCCACATTATTCATTCTTGCTGCCGGCATGGGCAGCCGTTACGGCGGCCTTAAACAACTCGATGGACTCGGCCCCCACGGCGAAACAATCATGGACTATTCCGTATTCGACGCCATACGCGCCGGATTCGGCAAAATCGTATTCGTAATCCGCAAAGATTTCGAACAGGAATTCCGTGAAAAAATTCTCTCCAAATACGAAGGACGCATTCCAGTGGAACTCGTATTCCAGAGCATAGACAAACTGCCTGAAGGCTTCACATGCCCCGCCGACCGCAGCAAACCCTGGGGTACAAACCACGCAGTACTCATGGGTGCCGATGTAATCCGCGAACCTTTCGCAGTAATAAACGCCGACGACTTCTATGGTCGTAACGCTTTCGAAGTTATGGCTGCCGACCTCATGCGCGACCGCAACGGCAAAAAAGGCGATTACTCAATGGTCGGTTTCCGCGTAGGCAACACCATGACCGACAACGGTTCCGTAGCCCGCGGCGTATGCCAGACCAAGGACGGATTGCTCACATCAGTAGTGGAACGCACTGCTATCAGCTACGACGACAAACACAACATCGTCTTTACCGACGAAAACGACAAAGTGCAGACCCTCGAACCCAACACTCCGGTATCGATGAACTTCTGGGGATTCACTCCCGACTATTTCGACTTCAGCCAGCGCGAATTTGTCAAATTCCTCAAACGCGACATCAACACGCCCAAAGCTGAATTCTTCATTCCCTTGTGCATCGACACTCTTATCAACGACGGCGAAGCTACCGTTCGCGTACTTGATACGGACTCCCGCTGGTTCGGTGTGACCTATGCCGCCGACCGTCAGGCTGTTGTCGACAAATTTGCCGAACTGCATGCCAATGGCGAATATCCCGAAAGTCTTTTCGCTTAAGATTTTTCACAAGCGGACGGAATGAAGGTTGCAGATTATTCATCACATCCTTTTGTCATTCATCACATTTGACATCAGCTTCCTTCGCCGTCCGCTTTTTCACAAAGCTGCGCCCGCACACGGCGCAGCTTTCTTTTTTATCTGCGGGTATTTCGTAAATACGAGCATTTTCGCTAATTTTGCGTTAAAATACAACGGTATAAACTGCATGTGAATCATTTTCATAAACAATTGAAACCATGACTCCCGACAATCACACCACCCCGAATTCCGGAACTCCATCCGGCGATAATGTTAAACGCCAGCGCCTGACGGTGTTGTTTATCTTCCTCGGAGCACTACTTTTAGGCCTCGTGATATGGCTTGCAATCAGCGCCATCAGTGCCAACCGGAGCCTCAATGCCGAACGAGCCGAACGCGAACAGATGATGCTCGACATGGAACAGCGCGACCTCGAACGCGAATATCAGGAGCTGAACGACGAATTCGCCCAGTTCGAAGACTCCCGCAAATTCATCAAAAACGATTCTCTCAAGCGCGAACTCAGCGAAAAGTATGAAAGCGCCCGTCTGCAAGTGGAACGCCTGCAGCAGGAACTTACAAGCCAGAAAGCCAAAAGTGCCGCAGAAATTCGCAAATTGCGCGACGAAATCGAAACACTGCGCGGTCTGCTTCGCCACTATGTCGAAGAAATCGACCGGCTTAACCGCGAGAATCAGGCTCTGCGCGATGAAAACGCAACAATCAAACAGGAAAACAGCCAGCTAAGCAGCCGCGTGGCCGAAACCACACGCCGGAACGAACAGCTCAGCGAGCGCATGACACTGGCTGAAAAGCTCAACATCACAGGACTTAGCCTTGGCTCGCTCAATAAAAAAGGCAAAACAGAAAAGAAAATATCAAAAGCCCGCCAGCTTGTAGCCACATTCACAATTCCGCAGAATAATTCAACACCGGTAGGCGAAAAAACCATCTACATGCGCATCATCTCTCCGGCCGGACAGTTGCTCGGCGAAGCAGGTACATTCAGCTTCGAGGACGGCAACGTTCCATATACCGCAAAAAAAGTCATCGAATATGCCGGAGAAGAGATTGGCGGAGTAAAAATATATTGGGACGTGGATGCCTCGCTCATGGCCGGCGACTATACGGTCGAACTCTTCGCCGACAACTACCGGCTGATTTCCAGAAGCTTCAATCTTAAATAAAACAAAAAAAATCAGACCTTGCCTTCCATGTCCCAACTTTACGACATGCTGCAATTATTGCTGTATGATCTCAACAGCATTGAAATCACAACCGTCAATTCAATATTCCGGTTAGTGCTAAGCATGCTTTTAGGTTGTACTGTAGGGTTCGAGCGCAAACGCAAAGGCCAATCGGCCGGTGTCCGCACATTCTCTCTCATTTCGATGGGGGCGACTCTGGCCATGATCCTATCTATATATATACCACAGGAATACCTCGGTCTGAAAAACGGGGATCCCGGACGTATCGCAGCCCAGGTCATCACCGGCGTAGGCTTTATCGGCGCAGGCGCAATCATACAGATGAAAGGTTCTGTCCGTGGACTCACCACCGCTGCCGGAATCTGGATGGTCGCCACAATAGGGATGACCGTCGGACTGGGACTTTACATAATCGCCATCACGGCAACGGCTCTGATTCTGTTCATCTTCGTGCAGCTCGACACTCTGGAGCAACGTATCAGCCGCGGAGCGCAATCGCGGATAATACGTATCCGCACAGCCGACATAGTGACCGACATCGACGGCTACCGTGAAGTGATGAGGCTGAACAACGTGGAATTCAACAGTTTCTATGTCGAATATGATTATGAATTGCAAGAAACACGCCTGAACCTTGTGGTACTCGTCAACGAGCGGACCGATTTCATACGGCTCTTCAGCGATTTCGAGAAAATCCACCCCACAAAAGCAATAACCCTTGCAAACCAGCTTAGCATATAAGACTTTTCTAACGACAGAATAAACGTGGAAACAGAAGGACTTATTTCGGACCTGGCTTTCATACTGCTCCTCGGAGCAAGTGTGACGCTATTGTTCAAATGGATAAAGCAACCTGTAGTATTGGGCTACATTGTAGCCGGTTTTCTGGCAAGTCCGCATTTTGCCTACCTTCCGTCTGTTACGACAGAGGCAAATATCGATTTCTGGGCTGAGATAGGCATTGTGGTTCTGCTGTTCTCCCTGGGTCTTGAATTCAGCTTCCGCAAGTTGCTCAATTCCGGCGGCTCGGCCGTAGTCACAGCCTTGATTATCGTAAGCGGAATGATGTGTGCCGGATTCTCAATAGGCCGGATTCTTAATTTTAACAGCATCAACAGCCTTTTTCTCGGCGGAATGCTGTCCATGTCGTCGACAACAATCATAATCAAGGCTTTTACCGATATGGGGCTGCGCCAGCAAAAATTCGCCTCTTTGGTTTTGGCAGTGCTTATCGTTGAGGATCTCTTCGCCGTCGTAATGATGGTGTTGCTTTCATCAATAGCGCTCAACAACAGCGTGGAAGGCGGTGAGATGCTGTTCAGCGTGGCAAAACTTCTGTTTTTCCTTGTCATCTGGTTTCTTGTCGGTGTCTACGTACTGCCATCGGCACTCAATGCCTGCCGGCGCTTCCTGAACAACGAAACCCTGCTTGTTGTGGCGATGGGACTTTGCCTGGGCATGGCTGTGTTTTCCGTATTCTGCGGATTTTCTCTGGCACTCGGCGCATTCGTAATGGGTTCAATCCTTGCCGGCACAAGCTATGCCGAACGCATCGAGCACGTAGTATCCCCTGTCAAAGACCTCTTCGGTTCGGTATTCTTTATATCTGTCGGAATGATGGTTCAACCCGAAATACTGACAAAATATTGGCTTCCAATACTGCTTCTCTCGGGTGTGGTAATCGCCGGAATGATCATTTTCGGCACATTCGGCATGCTCGTCACCGGCCAGTCGCTTAAAGTAGCCGTACGATCGGGATTTTCGCTGACACAGATAGGAGAATTCGCATTCATCATCGCAACCCTCGGCATGAGCCTCGGCGTACTCGACCACACAATATATCCGATAGTCGTGGCTGTTTCCGTAATAACCACATTCACCACACCATATTTCATCCGCATGTCGTCGCCTGCAGCTGATTTCATTGAACAGCATCTGCCCGGAAGACTCCACTTTCTCATCGACCGCTACCACAGCACAGCCGATAAAGAAGCGGCCGCAGGGCACCCATGGGCCGACGCATTCAAACGCTACCTCTGGCGCACTGTACTGTACTCCGTTGTTTTGACAGCTATTGCCGTTGTCGCAAAAACATATCTCTATCCTTTGCTTGTCGACTTCTCTGACGAATGGGGACGTGTGCTCTACATATCCGCTGCTCTTGCCGCCATGTCGCCCTTCCTTCTGGCACTGGTAAGTCCGGGGACAACCTCAAAAAACTCCCTTGGTGTAATCCCGACCGTGGTACTCACCATCTTCCGTATAGTCATAGCTCTCGCATTCATGCTATGGGTAGTCACAGGAGTATATTCAACCCGTGCAGGCATCGGAGCCGTGCTGACATTCGCCCTTATACTTGCAATGTTCTTTTCCGGCCGCATACGCAACAGCTTAGGTCGTATAGAAAATAAATTCCTCAACAATCTTAACGAGCGTGAACTGCGCCGCAGCGGAAAAAACAATGCGGTAGTCCACGACCTGCACCAGGCGTACATGACCGTAGGCGCCGGATGTCCGTTTGTAGGAGAACGTCTGATGAACTCAAATCTGCGCCGACTGTACGGCGTGAACATAGTGAGCATACAGCGCGAAGGCCGCAGCATAGTGATTCCGGGCGGACAGAACAGGCTTTTTCCGAGCGACGTAATCGGAGTCATCGGTACCGACGAACAGATCGCGAGGCTTTTGCCCGACATAGAAAAGCCATTGCCGTCATCTGACATTCCCGACATTGATGTGAAACTATCCGGCATCATGCTTTCCGAGAATTCACCTCTTATCGGGCAGACACCTGTCAGCGCCTCCTTGCGCGACACATACGAAACTCTTGTGGTCGCCGTAGACCGTGGCGACGAACATATAGACTCCCGTCCCGACCTTGTGTTCCGGCCGGGCGACATCATCTGGGTCGTAGGAAATCCCAAAACCACAGCCACTCTTAAATAAACCATCTAATAACAATCACCATCATGAGCGACCAACGCTACAAGCTCCGCGGCGTATCAGCCTCGAAAGAAGACGTACACAACGCCATCCGCAACATCGATAAAGGAATCTTTCCGGGTGCGTTCTGCAAGATTGTACCCGACTATCTTGCAGGCGATCCCGAATGGTGTAACATCATGCACGCCGACGGTGCCGGAACAAAATCATCACTCGCTTACACCTACTGGCGGGAAACAGGCGATCTGAGCGTATGGAAAGGCATTGCCCAGGATGCTATGGTGATGAATCTTGACGATCTGCTCTGCGTAGGCGCAACCGACAACATACTGCTCTCATCAACCATCGGACGCAACAAACGTCTTATCCCGGGAGAAGTCATAGCCGCCATAATCAATTCAACGGAAGAACTGCTGGAAGAACTGCGGAATGTCGGAGTAAACATATACTCCACCGGTGGTGAAACCGCCGACGTCGGCGACCTTGTGCGTACTATCATTGTCGACAGCACGGTTACCTGCCGCATGCGTCGCGCCGACGTGATAGACAACAGCCGCATCGCAGCAGGTGATGTCATAGTAGGCCTTGCCTCTTACGGACGTGCCGCCTACGAAAACGAATACAACGGCGGAATGGGCAGCAATGGCCTTACGTCAGCCAGGCACGACGTATTCAATAAATACCTCGCCGAGAAATATCCGGAAAGCTACGATACCGGTCTGCCTGTAGAACTTGTATACTGCGGCGGAGCATCTTTGCTCGATCCGGTCGAAGGCAGTCCGGTGTGCGCAGGCAAGCTCGTTCTTTCTCCGACACGCACCTATGCTCCGGTAATCAAGACTATACTCGACCGTATGCGCCACGAAATACATGGAATGATACATTGCTCCGGAGGGGCACAGACAAAAGTCATGAACTTCGTGCACGGCAAACACGTTATTAAGGATGACCTTTTTGCCGTTCCGCCGCTATTCGAACTTATCCGCCGCCAGTCAGGCACCGACCCCCAGGAGATGTACAAGGTATTCAACATGGGACATCGGATGGAGATATATCTCTCCCCTGACAGAGCCAAAGAGGTAATCGACATTGCAAACGGATTCGGCATCGAGGCCAAAGTCGTAGGCCGAGTCGAGGAGGCCGAGTCAAACAGGCTCACCATCGATTCACCCTACGGCCGCTTTGAATATTAGAACCGAGCCAATTGAAACGTAATTCAACCATTCTGCCGGCTGTCGCACTTATAACAGCCATCATCGCCGGAGCTTGCTCCACAAACGGTAAACACGGCGATTCCGGAAAGCATTCGCTTCCCGACACACTGCGTGTGGCCACACTGTATAGCCCTACCTCATATTTCATATATCGAGGCGATCCAATGGGCTATGACTATACCCTTGCAGACAGTCTGGCAAAACAAAAAGGAATGGTACTCGACCTTACGGTAGTCCGCAGCCTTTCGTCGGCCATCGACATGCTCGACTCCGGAAAAATCGACCTTATAGCATACGATGTCCCTATTACAGGACATTATCTGCAATACGTGATTCCCTGCGGCCCGGAAAACTACACGACACAGGTTCTTGTACAGCCCAAAACGCATGGTCGTGCCCCCATTACGGATGTTACCGAACTCGTCGGTCGCGACGTCTATGTGGAACAAGACTCAAAATATCTCAGACGCCTCAACAATCTTAACGCAGAAGTCGGAGGCGGAATCAACATCCACGAAGTGGACACCGATTCGCTTATAACCGAGGACCTGATAGAGATGGTATCCGACGGCAAGATTCCACTGACTGTTGTCGACAGCGACATAGCACGACTGAACCGCACATATTATCCGGATCTCGACATCAACCTCGACGTCAGCTTCCCACAACGTGCGTCGTGGGCCGTAGCTCCCGACAAAGCATGGCTTGCCGATTCAATCAATGTATGGTTTTCCAGCGCATCACCCCAACGCACAAACGCGGAACTGCTCAAACGATATTTTGAACAGAGCAAAGTCATGCCCGGAGCTGTCAATTTCGACTTCTCGAAAGGATACATATCAAAATATGATGATCTGTTCCGATCCTATGCTCCCAAAGTAGGCTGGGACTGGCGCCTTCTCGCCGCACAAGCTTTTGCCGAAAGCCGCTTCAACCCGAAAGCCAAATCATGGGTAGGAGCCAGAGGTCTTATGCAGATTATGCCACGCACAGCACGCGGCTACCGTACTCCCGTTTCCCGCCTGAACAACCCGGAAACGAGCCTGCGGGTGGCCACATCCCTTATCAACGACCTCGACAGCTATCTGGTAAAATACGTACCAAACGACAAAGAGCGTCTTAAATTCGTTATCGCCGCCTATAACGTCGGTATAGCACACGTCTACGATGCGATCGCCCTCGCGAAAAAATACAAACTCGATCCTCAGCGATGGGATGATAATGTCGAACGTGCTATCCTGATGAAGACTAATCCGAAATACTACAATGACCCTGTTGTACGTTTCGGCTACTGCCGAGGAACTGAAACCACGGCTTATGTCGACCGCATAATGAACTTCTACGAACAAGCCCGGCGTGAGATCAGCGCCTGATGCTATTACCGAACCCTATTTATATCAAATGTATAACTAACAAACATTTTTCAACTACTTTCACTATGAGAAAAAGGTATCTAACCGCAGCCATCGTCTGCATCCTCTGTGGCTCCATGCTCAGCACCTCATGTATAGGCAGTTTCTCTCTTTCAAACCGCCTGCTCAACTGGAACCAGCGGATAGGCAACAAGTTCCTCAACGAACTCGTGTTTTTCGCATTCTGGGTACTCCCCGTTTATGAAGTAAGCTGGCTGGCCGACATCCTTGTAATAAACAGCATCGAATTCTGGAGCGGCCGCGATCCTCTTGCTGCCGGAACAAAAGTCATTGAAGGCGAACAGGGCCGCTATCTCGTCAAGTGCGACGGCCGCGGATACACCGTCACATCCGAAACCGAAGGCAACAGCATACGCCTTGACTTCGATACAGACAAGCAGGAATGGAGCATGGAACTGCCCTCCGGACAGAAGCACGTTCTCTTTACATTTGTCGACGACACTCACGTGAAACTCCCCGTTGACGGCGGCCGCGACTACCGCACTGTCGAAATCTCGCAGGCCGGCTGCTATGCCTACCGCCAGATGGCCGAGTCTGCAGCTTTCGCCGCTCGCTAAGCAATAATTCCATATATAAACACTATGCCCGTATCACATTTTGTTTGAATGATACGGGCATAGTGTTTATATAATCGCTTCAAAATGCCGACTGCATGGCACGTCGTACTGCGGAATGAATGGAATCACTGCGCTTATCAAGCGTATCCATTTTTAATTCCGGAGATGGTATTGGCACAAATACAGGTGCAGGTTGTGGTTTCGGTTCAGGATGCGGCTCAATATCGGGCTGTGGTTCCGGGCACGGTTCAGGCTGAGGAGGCGCGGGCATCGGCTCGGGACTTGGTTCCGGCGCCGGAGCTGTACGCCGTTCAAGCTGATCAAGACGTTCTCGAAGCTGCTGATTAAGGCGTATCAGAGAATCAAGAGAAATCTCAGATAGCGTATCCTCTTTTTTCCGATTATCTTCACGGAATTTTTTTTGATCCGGACTCTTACTCTTGCTTTCAGGAAGTTTGCGTCCTGTCCGAGCGTAAGTTATGCCCTCGACACGTCCCGACGAATGATAGTGACGACGATAATAATCTTCACTCAGATTGCTTACAATCACACCGCGAGAAGCTGAAGCATGAATAATACGGTTGTCACCTATGCAAATCCCTACATGACCGACACGGCTTCCGCCAGCTTTTGATGCAAAAAACACAAGATCTCCGGCACAAAGATTGCCACGGGATATAGGACGGCACCAGGCCTGCTGCTCTCGTGAACTACGAGGCAATTTCAAACCAGCCACCTTGGAGTAAACTTCGACAACAAGTCCGGAACAATCGGTTCCACGCTTACTCTGCCCTCCGTATTTATAGGGTGTTCCTATCCAGTTGTACGCCTCACTTACAATCCTGTCCGCAACAACCCGGTCAGGTTCGTCGCGGCTCGCTTTGGATGTTGCAGTTCCGGTCGGCCGTGTATCAGTCGTCTTTTCCCCGGAAGTCGACACCGCATGTTTCGGACCGTGGCAGGAAGCGGCTATCACGACAAGAGAAATTATTGCTGTAAGAAGAGTTGTACGCAGTGTCTTTTTCATCACTCTGCAAATATAGCCTATCCGGAGCAAATATCACAAATAAAAAGATCCCGACGGTTCTTAAACAGGCCGTCGGGATCCAGATAAAGTAATAATTTTATCAATTGCAGCCACAGCATCCGCCGCCATCGCCGCAGGTACTGTCGCCGCAAGAGCCGTCGGAACATGATCCGGAGCATCCGCAACCGCAATGTCCGGCCGGTTTCAGCTCTTCAGGCGTAGCGTCACGCACAGCGAGAACTTCGCCGGTAAAACGCACACGGCTGCGCGAAAGAGGATGATTGAAGTCCATGACAACTTCCTTGTCTGTTACTTCGAGAATCAGACCGCTGATATGGAAACCGTCGGCTGTCATCATCGGCACATAGGTGCCGGGAGTGAAGTTTTCGGCATCAAACTTACCGTCGACGAAAAATACATCGTGGGGCAGACGTACTATATCATCCTTCTCATAAGGACCGAAAGCCTGATCCGGATCAGCTGTGAAATCGAATTTTTCACCGGGAGCAAGTCCCTCGAGAGCTTTTTCAAGAGCAGGAACAAAGCCCTGAGTAACACCGAAAATGGCATGTTCAGGCTCATCGCGCTCTACCTGATGACGGAGTGTTTCGCTTCCATCAGCCTCTATTTCATATAGGTCGTAGATAAAATCAAAATATTTACCCGGTTCAATTTTTTCCATGATTAAAATTTTATATTAATTATAAATTCATGAGATAAACTCTCATGAAAGGCTTATTGTTCATTGTTCAATTTTGCGTACTTTCAGCCGCTCGCCGTCCGGACTTTCCGCTATGGTTCGGAAGTATGCTTCGTTGTAGCCTCCGAATTCAGGCTGGACAGGTGTTCCTTCGGGTGTACGGGCGAAAGAGCCGTCGGGATTCTGCCGCTTGATATTTCCGTCAAGGAATTTGACAAACAGAAAATCGCCCAGAGCTTTGTATTCGCGTGTGGCACGCGTGGTCAGCGTATCGGTAAGAGCGGTAAGATTGGACGCAGCGGCATCCGTTGACATTCCGGCCACATCGCCGGCGGCCTTGTCCACCGCCTCGAGCATAGCGGACTCCAGCTCCGACTGAACACGACGGATGTCGGGAATCATCTGGGAATAACGGTTATATGCCTGATTAGCGACATAGTTGTTTACCCAGAACATAGAATCCCATGAAAGGGTCAGCAAGTCAGCGGTATCGTGGGCCAACGGGAGCGGAACAGCTACGGCACTGCAGAACACAGGCACATACACACATGTATTGGCATCGTCGACACCGAACCAGAGAATACCTTTCATAGCGTCGTGACGGTTTGCGGCAGTCGATGCCACAAAAGAGAAGCCGGTCTGCTGTGTGGCAATGGCGCGTTCGTGGGTATAGGTCGTACCGTCGACCTCAAATTCCATCGGACGCCAGCGGTAAGGAACTGTAAAAGGACCTGCTCCTATATCGGCCGTCATATCAAGATGCGTTCCTTCAAAATGATCACGCATCATCCATTTGAGATCATCGGCACTTAATTTACGGTCCGGTTTTACCCACAACGGCATCACTTCCCCCTTTCCATCCATAATCCATGACACATATTTATCCATTTCGCCCTTGGGTGTAAAGCGACGGAAATAGCTCCATACACGGGCATCGCATCCGCGAAGCGCCCCTGCATCGGTTATGGCGTAAGCACGGGAAAAATCAAAATCGCTATCTTTCCCGCTGAAATATCCCTGCTTTCGGGCAAAATCGATTACATCGGGAGAATAAAGAGTCGTAGGCTCGTCAAGCGGGAAAGTATGTATACGCGAGTGGTTGGCATGTCCGCTTATATATCCGTCCGGCACACGACGTGCCACCCATACGGCTCCGGGATCATCCTTGCCTTTTCCTATCATCTCCATTACCCATGCTTCCGACGGGTCGGCGATAGAAAAGGATTCACCCTCGGATGCGTATCCATAGTCACGGACAAGGCCTGTCATCACATCGATAGCCTCGCGCGCGGTGCGGGCGCGTTCGAGTGTGATGTAGATAAGCGAACCATAATCGATCATGCCGGAGCCTGCAAGCTCATGCCTGCCGCCCCATGTGCTTTCGGCAATTACAAGACCATGCTCGTTCATATTTCCTATTGTGGAATAGGTCACTTCCGGCTGCGGTATCTGACCAAGCATACGGCCTGAATCCCAGTCGGTGACTGTACGCATCGCTCCGGCTTCATGACGGGCGGCGGGAGTATGATAAAGCTCGCCATAAAGAGTATGGCTGTCGGCTGCATAAGTAACCATAGCACTGCCATCGGCCGAGGCACCCGGAGTGGCTATCAGACTTGTACAGCAATATGACGCCGCGGGAAATGCGACGGCGGCGGCTACTACAGCCGCTGTACCGAGGGTTTCAATTTTCTTCATGCGTGTCGGATTGGTATTATTATATTTATTAAACGTGAATATCAGACTTTTATTGTCAATCTCAGTTCGGGATACCAGAGATATCCGCTAATATCTTCATAACCCATCTGCCGGAGCAACGATATATAGTTCAATACCTGTGCCCTGTGCGACGGACGAGGTTCTGAAGTGAATTTATAGTCAATTACAGACGTGCTTCCGTCCGGAAAAGAAACTATGCGGTCGGGACGGAAAACAGCGCCTTGTGCCGCATCATAAATCGAACGCTCGGCCAAGACCTTCGCTTCAGTTGAAAAGCATCTTATTACCTCGTCACCGGCCTCATCAAAAGCTTTTCGGAGGATTCCTGCAAATTCCCCGGCACGCATGGCATCAATCCTCCCCGAGGCCACTGATGCAGCTACTACTCGTTCAAGATCTTCAGGTGTGGCCATCGAAGCCAATATATTATGCAATTCATTTCCTCGCTCAGCCATTTCACGGCGCAAGGCCGCATTAACTCCATTACAGGCATCCGCATCATCAGTTATATCAGGCGATTCTTCATCGCCTATATCCAGATCCATTACCAACGCTCCGTTATCGATTGAAGTCAGTTCGCGCGCATCGTCACGGAAGACTACGCGGTAAGGTTTCTCATCATCTCCGCTATCGTTTTTTTTACGGTCAAGGCCTGCCGGCACAGTCGGTTCTCCAAATACAAAAGTACGCGACTCAGGGTCATAAAAATCAGCCAAAGGCATCAGCATTGCCGACGTACGTTCGTCGTCAGACGGCTGACGGTTAAATTCCGACATCAATGCAGCACCGATATCGCTCTTTTCAGAAAAAAGTATATTCAGCTCACGAGCCGCCCGCGTAAAAGTTACATAGGAAATATTCATATTATCCGCCAGCTGGGCAGCTATATTACGCTTATAATATACCGAAAACGGCGACGATTCCTCCGCATATTTTTTCCCGGTTCTAATCTGCAGAATAGGCGGAGGTTCGGATGTGAACATATCACGCAGCCTGTCGGTTGGCATCCATACGGTTTCGCTATCCCTCTTGAACTCCCAGGAAGCCAATGGAACATGGACACACGGCCATTCCAGACCCTTTGATTTGTGTATAGTCATGACCGCCACTGCATCTGTCGACGGAGCCGATGCGATAGAGAGGCGATCCGAATTCGCGTTCCACCATCCGAGAAAGGCATGAAGCGACGGAGGATAAACCTCACAATACGCAATCAACTCATCCTGAAACGCAGAGATGTAGGCATGTTCCTGACGACGTTGCTCTTCCGTAATTTTACGGGCTATGATTGTTTCGACCAAAGCGACGAGATCCGAAGGATTACGCTCTTTGATCCGGCGCACTTCACCCGTCAGCAAGGATGCGGAATCACCTGCATCGATCGCAAGACCCAGAGCCTCGGATGGGGAGTATCCTTCCCCGACAAAAAAATCATAACGGCTTATCATCATCATCACTTCACTGCGGGATGCGAAAGCAGGAAGAGCATCATCAACATCGCGCGCCGAAGGAGTGTCGGCAAACGAACGGTCGACAAGTTTCAGCATGCTGACTATAAGACGCACCGCTGATGAATTTTCAAGCAACAGGGCTTCATCGGAAATGACATTGATTTCCGGATGATTTTTCTTAAGAAAATCAACAAAAGCCGCGGCCTGAGTGCGGTTGCGGACAAGCACGGCAATTTCCGACCAAAAGTAGCCGGCGTCATGCTGGCGGATGATCTCACGTGCGGTAAACTCAAACTCTGGAGTGCTGCATCCTGATGCCTCATCCGGCAGGAGTGATCCGGCAGACCGGATGCAGACATAATATGGAAACTCCAGATTCTTTTCCGGAACAGACTGTACTATGTTATCATAACCAGGCACTCCAAATTCTCCGGCAAGATGCCTGAAAAAAGTATTGTTGAAACGCACCACCCCGGGCGAACTGCGATAGTTTGAATTTTCGCCCGGATTTTCGCCTCTCGATATGCTATAGGCCGGAAAATCGTGGTGTCCGACAACATGATCAAGCAACGAACTGTCAGAATTGCGGAAACGGTATATTGACTGCTTCACATCACCGATAATCAAGGAATCGCTTCCACGGGCAAGGCTCTCGGCAACAAGAGGCCTGAAATTATCCCACTGCATGGCTGAAGTGTCCTGAAATTCGTCGAACATGTATGTCGACAGATACACTCCCATCCGCTCGTAGATAAACGGCGCATCGGCTCCATTGATAATGCGTTTGAGCAACTCGTTCGTATCCGACAACAATATGATATTATTCTCGCGGCGGAAACGTTCGATATAGCCCAGTGCAAACGAGAGGAATTCCAAATCCGTGCATGACGACGCCACATCGGCCAGGATTGTCGCTTCTACAGAAGCTGCGTACACTTTTCTGACAAAATCCTGAAGCGTTTCCGTAAATTTTCCTGAGGGGAAAATATATTCTTTTGCTCCGGCTTTTATCGCATGTGATTTTACATAAAGTTCCGAAGCGTCGTAACTGACGGCATCCCGAAATTTAAGATTTGTTTTCCCTGCAAGTTGTGCATCGGTCGGCAGGCGTTTCTCACGTGCGGCGGCAATAAGATTTCGAACCGACGAGGGTATAACCATCTCTTTCTGCCCTTCCGCTTCAAAAGCCTTGTCTACTTCCGCTGCCAAGTCATGCAATGATTCCATCAAAGTCCGGCGTACGGCTGTCACTTCCCGCCCGAATGCGGCAAGACGTGCCGGATCGGCAAGATATTCGGCCATAGCCTCGGCATGAAGTTTAAAATCCTCTCCACACGCTTTCGATACATACGCCGCCAGACCGGATAAAAGACGTGCCGAACGATTGAATATATTGAATGATTTCCCTTCTTCAATCTGGAGCATCATGTAATCGCGTATCCATCGGCTCATACGGGACGCCGCAGGCGGATTTCCGTAATTAAGATCGTCGAGCATAAGACCTATTCCCTGACGGACCGCGAAATCATCGTTCATCTCTATCCCGTAGTCGCCCTGATGGTCTACCTCTCTGGCAAAAGTACGCAGCACTGTCTGGAAAAAGGAGTCTATCGTACTTACATTGAACATACGATAGTCGTGAAGCAATTCGCGCAAGGCAACAGCGGAAGCCTCGGAAAGTTCGGCACGCGTACAACCGAACAAACGGACAAGTTCCGCCGCATAAGCGGCATCTTTCATTCCCGATTTCGGAATGCGAGAGAGCATATCCAGTTCTTTTATTATACGTGCTTTCATTTCCTCTGTGGCCTTATTGGTAAAGGTCACGGCAAGTATGGAACGATGACGGCAGGGACGACGACGGCCATCAGGTGCATAATTGTCTATATTAAGCACATACTGTCCATTGTCCCCGATTTTCAGACCAAGGACGTTCTTGATGAATTCGAAAGCCAGCGTATAAGTTTTTCCAGAGCCGGCCGAAGCCTTATAGATTGTCAGCATACAGACAAATCCGTATAATTCATATTATACGGGCTTTATATCCTTCTTCCTGCAATAAGCGCAGAACATCGGTACGTCGATCACCCTGTATAAGGATTTCACCGCCACGCGCCGATCCTCCGGTGCCAAGTCGTTTGCGCAATCGGGAGGCCAGCGCAGATATCGTTTCGTCGTCAATACCGGAAGAGAAGCCACATATTATCGTAACGGATTTTCCGGCACGTCCCTTACGTTCATAAACTATGTCAAGCCTCGGACAGAGATTCGTCGCCACCGTGTTTTCATCAAGCTCAGGAGCCATGTCCGAATCATCGGTATCAACAGAGTCCGGCATAGTCATTTTCAAAGCTTTAAGCTTATCCTGCCAGTTCTGGTCAATCATTGCGGATCTATATATTCTTTAATTTCAAAAGGTAACATGCGCGAACGCGAAATCGAATTGACAAGCATCATACGTCCGCGCTCCTCTACCGGCAGACAAGCAATGAACGAGGCCACGGAATCGCTGTCGGCCAATAAAGCCGCACTGAGCGAACGTACAGCAAGAGCCGTAGCGAACTCTCCTTCAATCGCTCCGGCATCGGCAAGTCGCACACACAGCATCGACAGACGACATAGCCTGTCAACCCCAAGAGCTTCGAAACCGGGTGCTGACACAAGGCTGTCGCAGACCGTCACAGCATAGCGATAGTCACGGTTAACGAGAGCATCCTCGGCCAAGGCGACATTGTCTGCGGCTTTATCCGACGAAGATTCCCTACAGGAGGAAAAAAGCGGCGCTGCCACCATCATCAAAGGCAGCAGGCCGGAAAAAGATTTCAATATATTGGGGGTACGGTAGTTCATGCGCAAATTTTATATCGCCTTTTAACCCGCCCCGACAAGTCCGTCAATCAGATGAAGACGATGTTTCCGCTTCGTTTTCAGAGCCTGTGACCAGCTCTCCAAGTGTTTTATGGTCGGCATTCTGCCAATCGGATTCACCGGGAGAATCAGCGTCGGGAGTGGTAAGCTGATATTGATGTTCGACATTGTCGCCGGCAGGAGTATCGACATGTGAATTAAAGTCAAGCCACCCTATATAATAAAGAGAAGCCACTGCGAGCACGGCAACAATCACTGCTACTATTATCCACGCCCAAAGGTTGGATTTCTGTTTTTCCGTTGTCATAATTTCAGAATTTATATCATCAATGCTTATGAAATAATAACAACCGGACGAGTGGATGTGTTGCAAAGTTGTCGTCCTGCCGACACTCAGATATTCTTGACCCTATCCATGAAATCGAACATGTGAAGTGCGGCTTCGGCAGCTTCCGCGCCCTTGTTGCCGCAACGGCCTCCTGCACGGTCAAGTGCATCCTGTTCGCAGTCGACGGTAAGGACTCCGAAAATCACGGGGATATCACATTCGCTGTTAAGGTGGGTTATGCCCTGGGTCACACTCTGGCATACATAATCGAAATGCGGCGTTCCGCCACGAACAACGCAACCGAGCACTATCACGGAGTCATACAACCCTGTTTCAATGAGCTGAGATGCTGCAAAGGTAAGTTCGACAGCACCGGGAACTTCAAAAACATCGACCATCTCGTCCTCTATCCCGGCGCCGGCCAAAGTGTCGAGTGCTCCTTGTAGAAGCGCTCCGGTAATATGACTGTTCCAAAGTGTTCGCACCACAGCCACACGCATGTCGCGCTGTGCCTGATCTGCTGCAATAGGGGCATTATCGCTTGTTGACATATTATAATTTTTGAGAGTTATTGCATTATTTTTTCGGTCATGCCATTGTCTGCCAGTGTTGGCTGAACGACCCGGCGACAAAAGCAGCGCTGCCGGCTGCCGCAGCAAGAATCTTGGCACGTACGGTATCAGATACGGCATCAAGGCTGTCAGCAGTCAGATTCTGTTCTGCCAATGATGCCACGATACCGGCAAGCACACCGGCATTCCACATCATCGACGAGCACGAAGCAGAAACAATGTCACACGAACTTATTTCAGTTCCGGAGTAATAATCGATTCTATGCTCGGCTTCGTTGATATTGACAAGTGAACGGCAATAGAAATTTATATGATCATCATAACACCCGCGGCTATCTTCCACCCCGAATATCAGCCGCAGATCTTCATTGCGTGTCACGACCATGTCAGCCAATTCAAGGTTTTCGAGTATAGCCGGCATCACCCGTGTGATCCGAGGCTCACGCAAGGCGGCAAAACCCGGAAGATAAACCAGCACAGCCTTGCGTTCCGCAGCATATTCAAGCAATCGCATAAGACGCGGATGAACTCGTCCGTCAATCGAATAAAATCCTCCGAAAAGCACAATATCGCCTTCGTCTATACGCGGCCATATTATATCGAAACATTCTTCCGGATAATTTTCATAGCGCGTTACCACATATGCTCCATCTTTATCCGGTGTAAATACGTTCAAAGTTGTCGTTCCTTCCGTAAAACGGTCAAGAGAGCGCACATCAGTCCCGGAAGACTTGATAAAATCTGTAACTATATCTCCTACCGGATCAGTTCCGGACTCCGAAGCCACCAATACCTCAAAACCTTTGGCTGCAAGCAGTACCGCTGCATTAATGACACGACCACCGACCATTGAACCCAATGGTTTGCCGTCAGCGCCAAGAACCACATTAAGGGAACATTCGCCTATACATATTATTTTCTTCATGCAACGACAGTCTTATCACTTTTACGCGCTTCCGATCCGAGATACCCGCCATGATGACGCTTGGCATACTCTTCGCGCGAGAACCCGATACGCTTCATCACGCTTACAACCAACACATCACCGATTACAGTCATCATAGTAGTCGATGTGGTCGGAGTAAGCCCGAGCGGACACACTTCCGGCACCGGAGCTGTAAACAAAGCTATGTCGGCCAGACGAGCCAGAGGACTATCCGGGTTTCCCGTAATTACAATCACCGGAACATGATTGTCATAAAGGCGCTGCAGAAGGTCGACAAGCTCAAGGATTTCACGCGTCTTGCCTGAATTAGAGATCAGCAGTATTATATCATCAGGCTGAATCACTCCAAGATCTCCATGCTGAGCCTCACTGGGATGCAGATTTACCGCAGCAGTGCCTGTCGATGAAAATGTGGTGGCTATGTTCATTGCTATCTGCCCGGCCTTGCCCATTCCTGATGTCACAAGTTTGCCACGACGATGGTGTACGTGCTCGACTATTGCCTCTACCGCTTTTTCGTAAGCGTCAGTGACGGGTATACCGAGTATTGCGCGGCTTTCAGCCTGCAATATTTCACGCATGGATTGCTTGATGTCGTCCATATATGTGGATTGATAGATTTTAATGCAAACTTAACGAAAGTTATCCAATTCTGCAAGCAATCGGATGCTACAATACGGATGCAAAAGCGCCGGTGCTGCTCCTTTTCGGCAGAAGCATCGCACCGGCGGAAAGATATACGGCTATACCGGATATTAATTCTTTGAAGCTTCGAGGGAAGCTTTACGGAACTCTTTCATGAGTTTTTCAAGTTCGAGGGACGCTTTGCGGGCACGTGTGCCGGCAGCCTTGTTACCTTTTTCAACCTGAAGGGCTGCATCAGCCTTGAATGCTTCGAAAGCGGCATTTACTTTGTTTACTAATTCTTCCATGGGGTTTGTTTTTATGGTTAATAATATTGGGTTGTTCTGTTGTTGAGCGCCGGCGATTCTTCGTAGACCGTAGTATCCTCAATACCGGCTTCGGCAAGAGCCTGACGGCGTTCACGACACGTGCCACATACCCCACAGTGGTTCTCACGACCTTTATAGCATGAATAAGTGGTGGAATAATCAAGTCCGAGTCGTTTTCCCCGCAAAGCTATCTGTCCTTTGCTCAGAAGCGTATAAGGAGCGCTGATAGCCACTCCGTCATAGGTTCCTTCGCTTATGGCCTTTGACATTGCACGGACAAATGAATCCCTACAGTCGGGATAAAGAGCATGGTCCCCGGCATGATTGGCAATCATGACAACTGTCAGCCCCCTGCTTTCGGCAAGACCGGCCGCCGCGGCAAGCATTATGCCATTGCGGAAAGGCACTACTGTAGATTTCATGTTATCGAAATCGTAATCGCCTTCAGGAATAGCATCAGGGCCTTCAAGAAGCGAACTATGGAAGTTGCTGCCTATGAAAGACAAGTCGATTTCAACAAGTTCTATACCAAGTTCCGCACAATGACGGCGCGCGCATTCGAGTTCACGTAGATTATGGTTCGATCCGTATGTAAAATTCACGGCCACTTCAATCTGTGAAGCATATTCATGGAGCATGGTAACAGAGTCCATGCCTCCGGACAGAACCATTACGGCGTTCTTTTTTGTTGTGCTCATGTCTTTATTTTTTTATAAATCGCATTAACGCTGACCGCGACCGACAGCCGACGCAAAAGCTTCCCGCCGACGCATAGCCGCCAATTCCTGATGCTCGTCGTCGCCGTAATTGGCAAATGGATATATCGCTATTCCGCCACGCGGAGTAAAGATTCCGGTCACCTCTATATAACGCGGATCCATCAGGCGGATAAGATCCTTCATTATTATATTCACGCAATCCTCATGGAAGTCGCCATGATTACGGAAGCTGAAAAGATAAAGCTTAAGACTCTTGCTTTCAACCATGCGTTCGCGAGGGATATAGCTGATCACAATCGTCGCAAAATCAGGCTGCCCGGTCTTGGGGCACAAGGATGTGAATTCCGGACAATTGAATGTGACCACATATTCATTGTCGGGATGTTTGTTGACAAAAGCTTCAAGCAACGACGGATCATATTCCACAGGATATTTTACTCCTGTGTTTCCGAGAAGCGTGCATTCTTTAATTTCGCTGGCAGAACGTGACATTTACCTATTGTTGTGCTTATTTCTGAGCAAACGTACATAAAAAAATTTAATTCTCAAAAAAAATCGGTATAATCACGCATTTTTAAGCACAAGGTATAATCCGACTGCGAAAGTTTCTCATATGCAATAATGATCCGGAACTATTTTATGAGATATAGTTCCGCTCTTTTTGCGTAACTTTGTAAAATCTATTGTATATATGAAATGAAAGGAAACGATAATAAAATACTGCATGACCCCTGGGACAGAGAACACCTGTGGCATCCATACACGTCGACAATAGATCCGCTGCCGACATATAAAGTTGACGAGGCCGAAGGTGCCGAGATAATCCTTTCGGACGGACGCCGCCTTATCGACGGAATGTCGTCGTGGTGGTGCGTAATCCATGGCTATCGCAACGAAAGGCTTAACGCGGCCGCAGAAAACCAGCTACGCAAAATGAGCCACGTAATGTTCGGTGGGCTTACTCACGAACCGGCCATTGAACTTGGCAAACTGCTACTCGAGGCAGCTCCGCCATCCATGCACAACGTTTTCTATGCCGACTCCGGTTCGGTAGCAGTTGAAGTCGCCATGAAAATGGCCGTACAGGCTGCAATAGCCCGGTCGGGAAATCACGACAAATCAAATTTCGCCACAATTCGTTCAGGATATCACGGCGACACATGGAACGCCATGAGTGTCTGTGATCCCGTTACAGGCATGCACGGTGCATTCGGACCGGCTCTGCCTGTGCGTTTCTTCGCACCACAACCACGTTCCCGCTTCGGAGGCGAATGGAATCCGGCAGACATTGAGCCTATGAAAAAAATCATAGAGGAACACGCCCATGAACTGGCTGCCGTAATTCTGGAACCGATAGTACAAGGCGCAGGAGGAATGTGGTTCTACCATCCGCAATATCTACGTGAGCTTCGCAAATTGTGCTCCGCAAACAATGTATACCTTATTTTCGATGAAATCGCCACCGGATTCTGGCGAACAGGAAAATTCTTCGCATGTGAACATGCTGACGTAGAACCCGACATAATGTGCATAGGCAAAGGATTGACTGCCGGATATCTGACAATGAGCGCTGTGCTGACAACCCGTGAAGTAGCCGACACAATATCACGCGGCGAGGCAGGAGTGATGATGCACGGCCCGACATTCATGGCGAATCCGCTCAGCTGTGCCATTGCAATGGAATCACTCAAGATGCTACGAGAAACCGACATGGCCTCCCGCGTGTCAGAGATCGAATGCCGGTTGAAAAATCTGCTTGCTCCCGCCGGACAGATACAAGGTGTGGCCGATGTAAGAGTTCTCGGTTCTATTGGTGTGGTTGAAATGAAACGCCCCGTCAACGTGGGCCGCTTCCAGAAAGAATGTGTGACAAGAGGCGTCTGGATACGCCCATTCGGACGCAACGTATATGTTATGCCTCCATACATAATCTCCGATATCCAACTGGAGAAACTCTGCAATGAACTTATTGACATCATCTCCGATGAAGACAGATATTGAACTTGTTCTCGAAGAACTATCCGAATCCGGCAATCTGAGGCGCCTTCCCGAACAGGACATGCGCACGGATTTGTGCGACCTCAGCTCAAACGACTACCTGGGCATTGGTTCCCGCAGCGATCTGCGCAAACAGTTCTTCAGCTCCGGAAAAGCGGAAGATTTAATTATGACATCGTCAGCATCACGCCTGCTTGCCTCCAGACAGAACCCGTATTCAAGACTTGAACAATCAATAAACACCGCATACGGCCACAAAAAAAGGACATTGCTGCACAACAGCGGATACCATGCCAATACTGGCCTAATTCCGGCGTTGGCCTCTATCGGAAAAATATTCATAATTGCCGACAGACTGGTGCATGCAAGCATAATCGACGGCATACGCCTTTCTGGCGTTCCTTTCACCCGTTTCCGCCATAATGATTATGCCCAGCTCGACAATCTTGCGGCAAAAGCTGTAGCCGACGGAATGCGACCGCTGATTATAACGGAAAGCATATACAGCATGGACGGGGACTGTGCCGACATTGACACTCTTGTCGACATAAAACGCCGACATACCGGCGCTATGCTTTATATCGACGAAGCCCATGCGTTCGGAGCTGTTGGCGAAGGCGGACTCGGACTTTGCAGAAACTGCCATGGAGCCGTTGATATAGATGTAATAGTAGGCACATTCGGAAAGGCATACGCCTCGGCCGGAGCTTTCTCTCTTTCGTCACATACATTGCGGGAATTTTTTGTAAACCGATGCCGCAGCCTGATTTTTTCGACAGCACTGGCTCCGCTGACAGCCGAGTGGACTCACTTTATATTCGAACTGTCATTGGGTATGGATAGTGAACGTTCACAGCTGAAACAACGCAGCATAGAACTTGCAGAAATTACAGGAGGCGACTACGCACCAAGCCATATACGTCCTTATATCACCGGTGACCCGAAATCTGCACTTGAAATGTCAGCCCAACTTCGCCAATATGGATTCAACGTGCTGCCTATACGCAGGCCTACAGTCCCCCCCGGCACCGATCGGCTGCGGTTCAGTCTAAGTGCCGCATTGACCAAGAATGATATGGATTCGCTCGCATGCGCATTTAAAGAGATTAAGAAAAACAATGTACGCAAATAAAGGTGATATATACGCAAACCGACGCCGTAAGCGCCCGTACAAAATAACGCCTCAGGCAAAAGCGGTTATTATCGCCATAGTCCTGGTGGTCATGACAGTAAGCGCCATAGCCAAAATCGGAAGTGACAACATCGAAGAGTACGACAATCGTCTGGCAGAAGCACGGTCAAATGGATTAGGCAACCTTGAAGAGGTTATAATTCCGGACGATATTCCCGAAATAAAAGTCAATTACACCGGTTTCAATGTGTCGTTCAACCCATCACACCATCAACCGAATTACGTATCTTGGGAACTGACAGCCGAAGAAGCCTGCGGAGATGTTCCCCGCGACAGCAAATTCCGCACAGATCCGGATGTGTTTGGCTGTGCAAGCGACGGCGACTACCGGCGTTCAGGCTACGACCGCGGACACATGGCACCCGCCGCTGACATGAAATGGAGTGCGGAGGCTATGGCCGACTGCCACTTTTTCACAAATATATGTCCGCAGTCACACTCTCTTAATGGCGGCAGATGGTCTTCACTTGAAAAAAAATGCCGAGAGTGGGTAAACCGCGACAGTACCCTCGTAATAATATGTGGGCCTATACTTTCCGACATGCCACAAGGTTCGATAGGAACCGGAGTAACAGTGCCTTCACGCTTTTTCAAAGTAGTACTCGCACCTTATGCGAATCCACCGAGAGCGATAGGTTTCATAATGGCGAATGCTGTGGTGCCCGACGGGTTGGAAGCTCTTGCCGTCACAGTAGACGAAGTTGAATCCGCCACCGGTTTCGATTTCTTCTCTTCCCTGCCGGACGACATCGAAGAACAAGTCGAGGCATCGGCAAACTTCAGGATATGGGAAAAACGACCGAATAAAAAACGACAACAAAAATGATCATTTCAAACCTCAACGATACAATCTGCGCCATATCCACGCCTGCAGGTACAGGAGGCATAGCTGTAGTACGCCTGAGCGGTACCCTCGCAATTGATATTGCCGACAAAGCCTGGCAAGGAAAGCGTCTGGCTGACTGTAAATCCCATACTGCTCATCTTGGCAATCTGACCGATACCGACGGAAGCATTCTCGACAACTGTGTGGCTACGATTTATCGAGCGCCACATTCTTTCACCGGAGACGACGTCGTGGAATTCAGCATCCATGGATCAATATGGCTCCAACGGGCAGTCGTAGATATGCTCGTACGCCGAGGTGCACGCATAGCATTGCCTGGCGAATTCACACGCAGGGCATTCGCATCAGGCAAAATGGACCTCGCGCAAGCAGAGGCGGTGGCCGACATAATATCATCCACATCACGGGCGGCACACCGCATAGCTGTCAGCCAGATGCGCGGACATTTTTCTACACGTCTGGTAACATTGCGCGAACAATTGCTTGAACTTGCATCGCTACTCGAACTTGAACTTGATTTCTCGGAAGAGGACGTGGAATTCGCATCCAGAAATCATCTGCTTAAAATAAGCTCCGACACCCTTTCGGAAGTCAACAGACTATACCAATCGTTCCGACAAGGCCATGCGATCAAAGAAGGTATACCGGTCGCGATAATCGGCAAAACCAATGCCGGAAAATCGTCGCTGCTAAACTCTATTGTCGGCGACGACAAAGCAATCGTCAGTGACATACACGGCACAACACGCGACATAATCGAAGACACTATAGAACTTGGCGACTATCGATTCCGCTTCATGGACACTGCCGGCATACGTCACACCACAGACTCCATCGAAAAAATCGGAATAGAACGTTCGCTACATGCCGCCGAAAACGCCCAAATCATCATCATGGTCATTGACACATCCTCTGCAACACCCGTGAATGATTTCAATGAACTATGTTCTAACATCAACACCACCACCCTTCCGCAGTTAATCGTTGTCCTTAACAAAAATGACAAAACAGATTCCGCCACAACCGACGGCATCATGTCATCCATAAGAAAAAAATCAGATGAACACAACGCTAAATTCACCGGCATACAGATACTTCCTTTATCAGTCATTACCGGTGAAGGAATGGATATATTCCGGAAAACATTAGAAAACAGAGAAGTCGTAAATAATTCTACCGGCGAAAACGAGATGCTTATCACCAACGCACGACATGCCGAAGCTCTTCATCACGCATCAGTGAACTTAAAAGCAGTTGTCGACGGATTAAGCAACGGACTCTCAGGCGACTTCATAGCTCAAGACCTACGTGAAGCCCTCTCTCACCTCGCCGAAGTCACCGGTGAAATCTCCACCCCCGACATCCTCGCATCCATCTTCACCCGCTTCTGCATCGGCAAGTAATTAGTTGATTATCAACGCGTTATATTGATAACAATTGACTGTTACTGAACGATAAAACTTAAATCTTACAAGAACGCCTAATGCTGATAACTGTCAGTGTTAGGCGTTTTTATGCACTATTTTGTACGGATTTTGTACGACAGCGACTCATTTCACCCCTCGCGTCAGCAAGGTGGTGGAGAAAGTTGACAATAGTTGTCAATAGTTTACGAACATTTACAAACAACGGAGAAATCTCCACAAAAGAAATGAGTAGCAATATTAGAATTGAGAAAATTTGTGAGTGGTGTGGAAAACAATTTACCGCCCAGACCACCGTTACCCGCTTCTGTTCAAAGCGGTGCTCAGAACACGCCTATAAGGAAAGACTGAGGCAACAAAAAATCCAATTGGCAAAGGCTGTGCCTTCTCCTAAGAATTCTGAACTTAAAGAGAAAGATTATCTCACCGTAGCCGAAGCTGGACAGATTCTTGGTATGACAAGACAAGTTGTGTACAAGCTGATCCATCGAGGTTCTTTAATTGCGTCAAAACTCAGCTCCCGTCTTACTTTGATAAAACGGACAAGCATAGAGGCGATGCTTGACGGTTCCCCATATACAAAGAGACAACCGAAGGAGCATACTGTAATCACCGAACTTTATACCCGTGCGGACATCCGGGAGAAGTATGGCGTTAAGGATTCATGGATTTATAAGGTGGTTGCTGAGAATAATGTGCCGAAGACTATCATTAGGGGTAAGGCATATTTCAGCAAATCGCACATCGACCGTCTGTTTTCGGCGAGAAAGGAAAATCCGGAAATCACAGAGTGGTATTCGGTGGAGGATATTCAGACCAAATATGGGATGACGCTATCAGCCATCTACTGCCTTGTGTCGAAAGTCGGTATTCCGAAACGGAAAGAGGGGTCAAAAGTTTATTACTCCAAATATCACTTTAACGTGGCTAAAGGAGCTAAGTCAGCCGAAGATATAGAGTTTATTTCAGTGGCGGAAGTTATGGAGAAATACTCGCTCACACGCGACCAACTCTATCACTACGTCAAGACATACAAAATAACCAAGCTGAAAAGCGGAAAGTATGTCAAACTGAATGCCAAAGAGTTAGAGGCGTTATTCAACCCCAAGATTGAGTTATAATACGGTGATTTTACTCACCGGGCAACCACCAATTACCATTAACCATTATAAAACAAAAACATATAAATATGGAATCAGCAACTATCGTAAAAGTAACCCTCCGTCAGGAGAAACTGCGTAGCGGTAAAGTGTCGCTCTACCTCGACTACTACCCTCCCATTTGGAATCCGCACATCAAGAAGATGAGCCGACGAGAATTCCTCGGCCTGTATCTCTACGGCGAACCTAAAGACCGCTTCGAGCGTGATTACAATGAAGAAATCATGCTCAAAGCCCGAGGTATCCGTGCCACCCGCGAACTGGCAATCATCAATGAGGAGTTTGGCTTCCTTGACCGCATCAAGAAACAAGCGGACTTTCTTGAATACTTCGAGAGCAAGACCAAAGAGAAATATCAGAAATGGGAAATCGTCTATAAACACTTCAAGGACTTCTGCAATGGCAGATGTTTGATGAAAGACGTGACCATCGGCCTGTGCAACGACTTCCGCACATACATTCTTAAAATTCGGGTAAAGCAGACCGGCAATATTATCTCGCGCAACTCAGCAGCCGGATACTGGTCCACCTTCCGAGCGTTGCTGAAATTAGCATACAAGGAAGGCTGGCTCCGGGAAAATGTCAATAACTATCTCGACCGCATCGACTGGGAAGAACCGAAAATCAACTATCTCGAAATTGAGGAGGTTAAAAAACTTGCTGCCACCCCATGCAAAGTCGAAGTGCTGAAACGTGCGTCACTCTTTGCCTGTATGACCGGACTCCGTATAAGTGATATTCTGCAACTCCGTTGGGAGAATATTGAGTTATCGCCCGATGGCGGCTACTGTATGCGCATCCGCACCCAGAAAACTAAGACGCAGGCAACACTGCCATTGAGCGATGAGGCCTTGTCGTACTGTGGTGAACAAGGTCGGGGTATGGTATTCAAAGGACTGAGCCGAGCACACACCCGGGAGCCGTTCAAGAAATGGCTGAAAGATGCCGGTATCAAGAAGAAAATCACCTTTCACGGACTCCGCCACACTTACGCTACACTCCTTATTACCAACGGCACTGACATCTACACAGTCAGCAAGATGCTTACGCATAAAAACGTGGCCACGACGCAGATCTACGCCGAGGTCGTAAACCAAAAGAAACGCGACGCCGCTAATTCCATCTCGCTGAAATAACTTCCAAGTGAAACATCCCAAATATTAA
>CAJUKD010000006.1 GCA_910587235.1 uncultured Muribaculaceae bacterium | reverse complement strand
TAGAGCATCTGACTGTTAATCAGAGGGTCGTTGGTTCGAGTCCATCTTGAAGCGCCAGATTCAGAGTCCTTAAAGGCAACAGCGCCTTTAAGGACTCTTTATTTACAAGCATAGCATCCCCCGCGCGCGAACTAATTAGAAAAAAGGTTAAAAGCCTGCTGTTTTAGCGTTTTCTCGGGTGCTATTTAGTAATTTTGTCGTTTGATGAAACAGACACTGACCGTTGACCGCGGCAATTCGATGACTAAGATTGCGCTATGGCAGGACGACAAGCTATGCCGCCTGCTCACCGCAACCTGTGCCGACGAAGCCGACTGCGTGCGGCATATAGCCGGAGAAGCAGGCCGCTCTGCCGCCGCCATAATCAGCAGTGTCAACCCTCATTCATCACCATTGCTCGAAGACGCACTCAGAAGTGCGGCAGAAACAGTCGTAATTTTAAGTGCTGCCACCGAATTGCCCGTCGCCATCGAATACGCATCGCCCGAAACCCTCGGTTCCGACCGCATAGCCGCCGCCGTAGGAGCACGTGCCGTAGCCGGCCACGGCGTCCCCGTACTGGTTGCCGATCTCGGGACAGCGGCCACATTCGACCTGCTGACAGCCGACGACCGCTATACGGGGGGCAACATATCGGCAGGCGTCGGAATGCGTCTGAGCGCGCTCCATGCCCGTTCCGCCCGCCTGCCCGAGGTGTCTGTCGAAGGTCCAGTCCCGACATGGGGCTACGACACCGACACAGCGCTACGTTCCGGAGCTTTGCGAGGCGTGGCCGCCGAACTTGAATATTACCGGCTACAGGCACCGGCCGGAAGCGCCGTCGTACTTACCGGTGGCGACGCCGAAGCCGTCGGCAAACTTGTCGGATTCAACTATATAATTGAAAAAAATCTTGTCCTGCTGGGACTTAACCGCATCCTACATCATCACAATGAAGCTTAAAAGAATTTTCGTCCTGATGGCCTGCATGGCCGCCATAGCAACGGCATCAGTCGCACAGAACGGCACCATGACACCATATTCCCGTTTCGGCTACGGCATACTGCGCGATCAGGCCACATCGGCCCAGCGCGCCATGGGAGGCGTAGGCTACGCCATGAGTTCCGGACGACAGGTAAACGTAATGAATCCCGCGGCATACGCAGCCATCGACTCGCTCACATTCCTTTTCGACATGGGCATAGACCTTACCGCCCTGTGGTCGTCGGAAACAGTCGACGGCAAACGCAACAGCCACAAGGACTTCGGAGGAGGACTCGACTACGCCACAATGCAGTTTCCGCTCGGAAAGTACATGGGCATGTCGGTTGGCCTGTTGCCCTACTCTTCAGTCGGATATGCTTTCGGTTCCAAAATCGAGAACGGCATAGACTCCCGTCAAGGATCCGGAAGTATCAACGAACTCTACGTAGGACTTAGCGGACGCCTGTTCAAGGGCTTTTCAATAGGTGCCAACATAGCCTACATGTTCGGCACACTACTCAACGATTCATACGCCATAGTAAACAACTCAGGCCAGAGCGCGCTGTTCCAGAGAGAGATAACCGTACGCGACTGGCATCTTACCGCCGGTCTGCAATATGGAGTCGACATCACCCCGCGCAACCGCATAACGGCCGGCCTGATATGGTCGCCCGGCAAAACCTTACTCGGCCATGCCAACACCCTGACCTACGACACATCGACCGAAAGCGGGCCTGAAATCAACGAGGAAGTCAAACTACGCGACAACTACAGCATTCCTGAAACATGGGGTGCCGGTCTGGCATACCGCTGGAACAACTCCCTCGACGTAGAATTCGACGTCACATACCAGCCTTGGAGCAAAGCAAAATACCTCGGTTTCGACACCGATGAAGCCCGTACGGAGGTATTTGCCGACCGAATAAAATATGCACTCGGCCTGCAATACCGGCCCGACGCACGCGGCTCCTACTTCAAACGCATACAGTACCGCCTCGGCGGATACTACAACCGCGACTATCTGGTGGTACTCGGCAACAATGTGCGAGAATATGGCCTGACGGCAGGTTTCGGTTTTCCGGTAGCAGGATTCAAGACAATCGTCAACCTCGGGCTGGAATGGAAACACCGCCAGGCGACGCCCGATCCGCTGCTTAAAGAAGATTATCTGAACATAACAATAGGAGTCAATTTCAACGAAATGTGGTTCCGGAAAAGTAAAATTTACTAAATCGGCCACACACTTTCCGACTGATGAAACAGTTGCCGGCGGCAATTGCCGCTACCGCATTGATGCTTTGGAGTGCCACAGCCTGCCGGCAGGAACGCCAGAGCTACGTCGCCAACGCCGGCGCCGGCGATGTCACCCCTACCATGGCCACTCGCGACGTCGAAACCTTCATCAGCGATTCAGGATACACCCGCTATCACGTTACAGCTCCCCTGTGGCTGATGTTCGAGGACGCGGAAGAGCCGTTCTGGCGCTTTCCCGAAGGTCTGGAACTGGAGCAATACGACATGCAACTGCAACCCGAGTCAGATGTCGTATGCGATTCGGCCATATACTTTTCACGAAAACGCCTGTGGCAACTCGACGGCAACGTAGTGATGGTCAACACACAACGCGACAGTTTTCTTACACAGCAGCTTTTCTGGGACCAGAATTCACGGAAAATCTACAGCGACTCTTTCATACACATTGTCAGAACCGACCGAATAATAGAAGGCTACGGATTCGAATCGGAGCAGAACATGAACTCTTACATAGTCCGTCGGCCGACAGCCATACTGCCTGTAGAAGGACACCGTCCCGGCTCAGGCCGTCGCGATTCCACCGCCGCTAAAACCGACAGCATGCGTCCTGCCGAAACACCGCGCAAACCAGCCGCCCGCCCCGTATCGGCCATCGACGAGCGAATCGACAGCCGTTCGACCATCGCACCATCAGGCGACAACAAAACCGTCGCACAACCAATGAAACTCACGAAAAAAAACAGATAAAAATATGGAACTTGGCACCTGGATAGCCATATCTCTGGTCTCATTACTCCTCTCCGGTCTGTTCTCAGGCACGGAAATGGCCTATGTGACAGCCGACCGCGTCCGCACCGAACTCGATGTGAAACGAGGCGGTCCGTTATCGCGAATCATCAACCGTTTCTATTCCAATTCGGAACTGTTTATCTCCACCATTCTGGTCGGGAACAACATAGTCCTCGTTATCTACGGCATGGGAGCAGCCGCATTGCTCGAACCTCCGCTGCGATCGATTTTCAACAACGAAGCGATCGTATTGACATGCCAGACGCTCGCATCAACAGCCGTCATACTCCTCATCGGAGAATTTCTTCCCAAGACCGTATTCGGAATCAATCCGAACAGTTCTCTGAAAATCATAGCATTGCCTATATACCTCTTCTACATCGTTCTTTATCCGATATCGCTGTTCACCGTCGGGCTGTCGCGCCTGCTGATGCGTATGGTCGGAATCCGCAACAGCGATAAAAAGCTGCGGCTGATTTCAATAGGCGATCTCAACGACTATCTTGAGGAAACAATCGACGACCTTCAGGATCAGAAAGAAGAAGTTGAAAACGAAGTCAAAATCTTCCGGAATGCCCTCGATTTCTCCCAGACTCATGTGCGCGACTGCCTTATACCCCGCAATGAGATTGTGGCCGTCAACATCGACACTGTCACACGCGAGGAACTGTCGGCTCTGTTCACATCATCCGGACGCTCCAAAATCATCGTTTTCCGAGGCGATATCGACTCGGTTGTAGGATATATCCATGTCAGCGAACTGTTCGATCCATCAGTCGACTGGCACAACCGGATAAAGCCCGTACTCTATGCTCCCGAGAATCTTATGGCAAATGTCATGATGCGCCGTCTGCTACAGCAGAAACGCTCCATAGCCGTCGTAATCGATGAATTCGGAGGCACAGCAGGAATGCTAACTCTCGAAGACCTCGTAGAAGAGATATTCGGAAACATCGAGGACGAACACGACAACTCGCGCCTTACCGCCCGCGAACTGGCCGAAGGTATTTATGAATTCTCAGGACGATGCGAAATCGCCGACATAAACGAACGCTTCAATCTCGACATCCCTGAATCCGACGATTATCAGACCCTTGCCGGCTACATACTTTGTTCAACCGGTACAATTCCCGCACAAGGCGACAGCGTTGTTCTGGAACCATACCGCTTCGAAATCATAAGAAAATCAGCCAACCGCCTCGAACTGATACGAATAGTCCGCGACACCGAAGCCTCTGCCGAAGAAGAATAAAACACGCAAACAGACCGCCGACTTCGAGCGAGTTCACGCATGCGCAGACGCAGCATTTTTTCATGCGCGCATAAAAAATATCCTTAAAGCATTCAGATGCCTTAAGGATATGACAGGTAGTCTGTTTAAATCGTTTAGAAATCGATTACCTCGACATCGAAAATCAGAGTTTCGTCGGGACCGATCTGCGGGCCGGCACCACGTTCGCCATAGCCGAGATTACCTGGAATATAAAGACGAACTTTACCGCCTTTGCCGACAAGACGGATACCCTCCGAGAAACCGGGAATAACCTGTTGCAGATTGAACGTGGCGGGTTCGCCGCGCTCAACGGACGAATCGAACACAGTTCCGTCGATTTTCTGACCTACATAATGCACAGTCACGTCTGCATCGGCAGCAGGATGCGTAGCTTCGCCTGCTTTTTCAATCTTGTATGCCAGACCGCTCTCTGTTACCTTGATTTCAGGATCAGCGGCACGGGCTGCATCGACAAATGCGCGTCCGGCTGTCGCATTATCGCTTTCCTGAGCCTTCTCCACTGCGGCGGCCTCATCGTCAGTCTTAACGGCTGCGGCGGCCTCTGCATCGCGTGCGGCCATTGCAGCATCAAGAAGACGGTTGAACTCAGCGCCATAGTTGGCCATAATCTCAGGCGCCATGCTGTCCTGCATGAAAGAGGATTTGAATGCCGCGATAAGCTTGGTGCGGTCAATCTTTATGTTCTCGCGTTCTTCAAGCATCTCCACCTCGCGAAGCATGGACATACCTACCTGAAGACCCATCTGAACATCGCGATTGCCCTCGCCGGCATTGAACGCCATCTGAACGCCGTTCAGGAAGTCGGTTTTGGCACCGTCACCATGTTCCTGGGCACGGTTGAAATCGGAAAGCATCAGCGAGCCAACATATTCGCCGTAAGCATTAGAAAGGGAATCGGCGGCAAGTGTGGCGGCTGTCTTGGGGGCTGCATCCTTGCAGGAAGCGAAGCCGAGAACGGCAGCGGCAGCAAGAGCGCCCATGAGAATCTTTTTCATCTGTATTTATTTAAAAGTTGAACAATCATTTGGGATTGACCTCAAGCAACTCTACGTCAAAACGCAGTGCGGCACCCGGAGGAATAGCTCCGGGGACACCTTCGTCGCCATAGCCGAGCGAAGCAGGCATCGTAAGGCGGTAAATACCTCCGGCACGCATATGCTGCAGGCCCTTGGTAAAACCGGGAGTAAGGTCTGCCACAGGAAAATCGGCCGGAGCCTCATCTGCTTCTATGGCATCGAAAACCGTACCGTCTGAGAATGTTCCGCTATAGCGCAAGCGCACCACGTCGCCGACTCCCGGAACGGGGCCATGACCTTCTTTCAGAGCCGTGACCACCAAACCGTCGGGTAGGGTGACCGCTCCTTTTTCGGCGGCAGCGGAAGCTAAAAAAGCCGCTTCAGCCGAAGCATCCGCCATCGGCATGGAAACGCGGGCGGCGGCATCGAAGCGACGGGTAAGATATTCATCGGCCTGCTCGGGAGTCATACCCACAGACCGCCCGGCAAGAACTTCAGCCAGACATGCGCCAAGTGCGGTCCGGTCGACTGCAAGCCCTCTGTTTTCAAAATTCCGTACGGTGCCGTCCACGACATTGCCGACAAAGACAGCCAGCGCCGTGGAAAGCGAATCGGCGGCGGCAGGCTCAACGGCATACACCGCCGGCGAAAATGCCGCTAAAGCGGACAAACAAAGTGCGATGAGGCCTCGTTGCTTCATTATTTACCTACTACCTTGATAAGGTTGACATCGAAAATAAGCGTCTGGTTAGGGCCAATCACACCGCCGGCTCCCTGCGGACCGTAGGCGAGCTGTGATGGAATGAAAAGACGCCATTTCGAACCGGCTTTCATCAGCTGAAGAGCCTCGACCCATCCGGGAATCACCTGAGTGACACCGAATGTGGCAGGTTCGCCTCGTTCTTCGGATGAATCAAACACAGTACCGTCGATAAGTTTGCCTGTATAGTGTACGACAACCTGATCGCCGGCTTCCGGACGAGGGCCGTCGCCTTCTTCAAGAACCTCGTACTGAAGACCTGAGTCTGTGGTCTTTACCTCGCTGCGCTTGCCGTTTTCAGTCAGAAAAGCCTCGCCTGCGCGAGCGTTCTGCTCGCCCATCACTTTGGCGGCCTCGTCCTGCTTGGCCTGAAGTTCGGTGAAAAATTTCTGGATTTCGGCTTTTGCCTCATCGTAGGACATACGAGGTTCTGAACCGTAGAACACGGCTGCTACGCCGTCGGCAAAATCCTGTACGTTGATTTTCTCTATTCCGGATGAGCGGAAATTATTGCCCATGCTGAGTCCGAGCGCATAGCTCAGACGGTCAAATTCCTGATTCACGTCAGTTTTTGTATTATGTTTATATTATTAATATTGTCAGCTATGTTATAGAACGGAGCGGACGCTCTTTTTGTTTAATCCATCTCAAGGTCGCCGCCAAGCACTTCGTGCCAGGGCAGACCCTGCCGGACAACTTCCTCAAGGAAAGGATCGGGATCGAATTCCTCGACATTGTGTACACCGGGCTTGCGCCAGCGTCCCGTAAGGAACATCATGGCTCCTGTCATGGCAGGCACGCCTGTGGTGTAGCTGACAGCCTGCATTCCGGTTTCCTTGTATGCTTCCTCGTGCGAGCAGTTGTTGTAGATGTAATATGTCAGAGGCTTTCCTTCCTTGTCAAGACCCGAGATGCGGCAGCCTATAGAGGTTTCGCCGTGATAATTCTCTCCAAGATCCTGAGGATCGGGAAGCACGGCCTTGAGGAACTGAAGAGGCACGATTTTGGTGCCGTTGTAGTCGACCTCGTCGATACGTGCCATGCCTATGTTCTGGATAACGCGCAGATGCGTCAGATATTCCTGGCCGAATGTCATCCAGAAACGCGCGCGCCGTATTGTCGGGAAATTCAGTACAAGCGACTCCAGCTCCTCGTGATAGAGCAGATATGACTCGCGCGGGCCGATATTGGGGTAGGTGAGGGGACGGTGGAATTCCAGAGGGCCTGTGGTCACCCATTCGCCGGCTTCATAATAACGGCCGTTCTGGGTGATTTCGCGTATGTTGATTTCAGGGTTGAAATTGGTTGCGAAAGCCTTGCCGTGGTCGCCGGCGTTGCAGTCCACGATATCAAGCGTCTGCATCTCGCTGAAATAGTGCTTGGCGGCATAGGCGGTGAACACTCCGCTTACACCCGGGTCGAAACCGCAACCGAGGATAGCCGTCAGACCGGCATCCTCGAAACGCTTGCGGTATGCCCACTGCCATGAATATTCGAAGTGAGCCTCGTCTTTAGGCTCATAATTGGCCGTATCAAGATAATTGACACCGCACTGCAGGCAGGCTTCCATTATGGTAAGATCCTGATAAGGAAGGGCAACATTTATGACAAGTTCCGGTTTATGACGGCCTAAAAGGTCGACAAGTTGCTCTACAGAGTCGGCGTCGACGGAATCGGTTGTGATGTTGCCGGCGCCGATAGCACGGGCAACGGCATCGCATTTCGATTTTGTACGCGAGGCCAGCACGATTTCAGTGAAAACATGCGGATTCTGGGCGCACTTGTGGGCCACGACGGTGCCGACACCACCGCAGCCGATAATCATGACTTTTGACATTGACGTTTTATGCTTGTTAGATTATTGAATTTTCAGTTCCGGCTTCCTTTGCAGCACCGGCATGACGGCGCTTTTCAACCGCTATACATACGAATGTGAATATGCCCAAAGCAATCAGCAGAAGAGTCTGACAGCCCATCACCAGATTGGCGTAAGCACCTGCGCTGGCACGGTCAAGACCATAGATGCTGAGGGCGAAAATCACAGCCCACTGCCACGGACCTATTCCGCCGTTGGACGGCACCCCCATCGAGATGGACGACAGCACGAACGTGACAAGAGCGGCCAGAACTCCATGCTCGGCAAGAATATCGCGCGTGAAAGGAAATGCGAAAAATGCTATGTAAGTGGTAAGAAAATAACTTCCCCATAATGCCACGGTCCAAAGCAGCCATCTGCCACGGCCAGGCATACGGAATACGACAGCAAAACCCTGCCACAATTCGCGGACAGCCGACTGCACGCGCGCAAGCCATCCGCTTGCATTACGGCGCGTCATAAGCAGCCACACGGAAGCGGCAAACGCTACAGCCACGGCCCAAAGCCACGGAGAAGCCAGAATGCGCCCTATGGCCGCATAACTTTCTCCATTCTCGGCAAGAAAACCGAGAATTGCTTTCTGTGCCATGACAAAAGTGAACAAAGTCAGCAAAAGCACTGTGACAGTGTCGGCCACACGGTCGGCTACCATCGAGCCGAAAACACTCGTGAAAGGAGCACGCTGACGCTGGGCTATATAGCTTGTGCGCCACAACTCGCCAAGACGTGGAAAGACAAGATTGACGGCGTATGTGCCGAAAATACTCAGCACAAGCGCAAAGACCGGCGGACGGATACCGAGTGCTGCCAGCTGCATGCGCCAGCGCATGGCCCGGAACACATGCGAAAAGATGCTCAGTCCCATGGCAAGCCCTATCCAGCGGAAATCGCACTGATTGCGGATTATATCTGTCATCTCTTTGAAATCCACACCTGTAAAAAGCAGATAGCATAATCCAACACTGATGACCAGTGGAACCACATATTTCAGCAGCAATCCGATAATATTCTTTTTCTTGTCTTTGACTGTCATATCGGGAACAAAAATACAAAATTTTTAGTTAATGGACTAAATGTTCCTATTGTTCTGTTTTTTTGTTAAATTTGCCGTGTTCAAAACAGCATTGTCATGACACACGAATATGACTATCTTGTAATAGGTTCCGGAATAGCCGGAATGAGCTTTGCTCTGAAAGTAGCAGCCCGCGGCGGCAAGGTGGCACTTGTCTGCAAAACCACCCTCGACGAAGCCAACACAGCCCTCGCTCAAGGCGGAATAGCCTCTGTAACCAATCTTGAGGTCGACGATTTCGACAAACATATACACGATACCATGGTCGCCGGCGACTGGCTCAGCGATCCGGAAGCCGTAGAAATGGTCGTGAAAGGAGCACCCGAGCAGATACGCCAGCTTATAGGGTGGGGCGTCGACTTCGACAAGAACGAGGACGGAAGTTTCGATCTTCACCGCGAAGGAGGACACTCCGAATTCCGCATCCTCCACCATGCCGACAACACCGGATTCGAAATTCAGGATTCCCTGATCGCCGCCGTGCGCTCCAACCCGCAGATCGACATATTCGAGAACCACTTCGCCATAGAGATAATCACCCAGCACCATCTTGGCAGAATAGTGACACGACGTACGCCCGACATCACATGCTACGGCGCATACGTACTTGACATAGCCACAGGATCCGTCGACACATTCCTTTCAAAGGTCACGGTCATGGCAACAGGCGGATGCGGCGCCGTCTACCAGACCACGACAAATCCCCTTGTGGCCACGGGCGACGGAATAGCAATGGTATACCGCGCCAAAGGCACAGTGAAAGACATGGAATTCATACAGTTCCACCCAACGGCGCTTTTCCACCCCGGCGACCGCCCGTCGTTCCTTATCACCGAAGCCATGCGAGGCTACGGCGCCGTGCTCCGCAACCTGCGCGGCGAGGAATTCATGCAAAAATACGACCCGCGCCTGTCGCTGGCTCCGCGCGACGTGGTGGCCCGGGCCATCGACAGCGAGATGAAACTATACGGCGACGACCATGTCTACCTCGACGTGACCCACAAGGATCCGGAAGAAACAAAACGCCACTTCCCCAACATATACCGCAAGTGCCTTTCGCTCGGCATCGACATAACCAAGGATTATATCCCGGTAGCACCTGCCGCACATTATCTCTGCGGAGGCATAAAGGTAGATACAAACGGCGAATCGTCGATCAGACACCTGTATGCGTTGGGTGAATGCTCATGCACCGGACTGCACGGCGGAAACCGTCTGGCCTCGAACTCGCTCATAGAAGCCGTTGTCTATGCCGACGCAGCCGCGCGACATGCGCTCGACGCCACACGCCACATATCGCTGCGGCACGACGTGCCGCAATGGAACGACGACGGCACCCGTCACCCCGAAGAAATGGTGCTTATAACCCAAAGCATACGTGAAGTAGGGCAGATCATGGGCGCCTACGTAGGAATCGTGCGCTCAAACCTGCGCCTCGACCGCGCATGGAACAGGCTCGACATTCTCTACGAGGAAACGGAACGCCTGTTCAAATGTTCAAAAGCCTCACGCGAGATATGCGAACTGCGTAACATCATAAACGTTGGCTACCTTATAATGCGCCAGGCAAAGGAACGTCATGAATCGCGGGGCCTGCACTACACGCTCGACTATCCGCCGGCCGAAAAAAAGCTTGAGGAATTCAAACATTAGAAAGCCCCGGACGGTTACATAAGCAAAGAACGAACATGAAGCGCCGCCTGCTCCCAACCACAATCGCGGTGACGCTTGCCGTCATCGTGTCGGCTCAGGAAATACCCGAGCCGACAAGTGTCGTGCGCAATCCTTATCGAGGCTACTCGTGGACAGTCGACACCGAAGGCGACACACTTCTGTTGATACATCTGCGCGAACTGAACGTCTACCCGGCTCTTCGCTTCAAAAACAAAAAACAGGAAGATTTCTACTGGCGCACTGTCCGCGACGTCAAACTGACACTCCCTTACGCAAAACTTATTGCGGAAACACTGGTCGAAACCTACGAATACATCGAAACATTTCCGACTCAGAAAGAACGGGAGGATTATCTGAAAGATATGGAAAAGGCGATTTTCGAGCAGTACAAACCCATTCTCAAACGTTTCTCAAAACGCCAGGCAAAAGTGCTGATAAAACTCGTGCAACGCGAAACACACCAGACAAGCTACGACATCGTACGCGCTTTTTTAGGCTCTTTCCGAGCCAACTTCTGGCAAGGATTCGGAAAGCTCTTTGGCGTAAGCCTCAAAAGCGAATTCAAGCCCAAAAAAGACAAAAACGACGCAATGCTCGACCGTATAGCCCGCTGCGTGGAGCAGGGAACTCTTTAACACAATGGCCTACGACCCCGCATCAGACCTTACGCGACGACGTTTCGACGCATTCATGCTTCTGGAACGAAATCTGTCGGAAAATACACGCATCGCGTATCTCGCCGATTTCGACCGTCTGGCACGTTGGCTCGAACCGCTGGGCATACACCCGTCCGAAGCATCGGAAGAAAACCTGCTCGACTTCGTAAGCGGAATACACGACCTGGGAGTTGCCGCACGCACTCAGGCCAGAGTATTGTCGGGAACACGCGCTTTCTATCGCTTTTGCCGGCTTGAAGGCATACGAAACGACGATCCCACGACCAACATCGATTCCCCGCGCATCGGGCGTCAGCTGCCCGATGTTCTCGGCGTCGAGGAAGTGGATGCCATGATACGCGCTGCCGACTGTTCCGACATGCTCGGTCTACGGAACAGGGCGATAATGGAAATCCTTTACGGTTCTGGACTGCGTGTCAGCGAATTATGCTCGCTCGAAGCGGCGAGAATGTTTCTCGACGATGAAGTGCTGACCGTAACGGGAAAAGGAAGCAAGGAACGCATGGTGCCAATGTCGGCCACAGCTGTCGATGCTGTGCGCGCATATCTTGACGTGCGCGCCGATTTCAAGCCAAAAAGCGGTGAAGATGCCTTTCTTTTCCTTAACCGACGGGGGAGGCGTCTGACCCGCGTAATGGTGTTCTATATCGTGCGTGGACTGGCCGAAGCCGCAGGAGTCATAAAAACCATATCTCCGCACACGCTTCGCCATTCGTTCGCAACGCATCTCCTTGAAGGCGGCGCGAACCTGCGCGCCATACAGCAGATGCTCGGGCACGAGTCAATCAGTACCACCGAAATATATCTGCATCTCGACAACACACGCCTGCGCGAAGAGATACTCAGCTTCCATCCCCGCAACATGCAAAAATCCTGAACGCCATCAGTCGACCATACGTTCCAGATAAGGGGTAGGCTTGAGCTGACAGGCTTTTTTCAGCAACTCGCGGCCGCGGGAAGCGTCCCCGAAGTCCTTTTCATAGCTTCCGAGATTCAACAGCGCGTCGAGATTGTCACCGTCAATCTCAAGAATATGCTCCCAGACCGCTACCGCATCAACCGTGCGCCCCTGCATAAGCAATCCCGAGGCAAGGACATTAAGATAATCCGTATTATCAGGCAGGCCGACAAGCAATTTACGGGAATAGGTGACCATAGCCTCCGCATCGCGTCGGTCGGTATAGTAGTCGAGAAGTCGTGCGTCAAGAGCGCGTGAAAGCCACGGCAGAGCAGAGCGGCAACGCAGAAGGAACTGTTCGTAGCGCCCAGCCTCGCCAAGAGCCATGGCATCGTCGCAAAGCGGTTTCAGCACATCGTCGAGGGCTATGCTCCGGGCCAAAGCACGCTCAAGAATCGAAGGAGCCACATCAGGCTGACCGCCAAGGTCGGCAGTTATTATAACACGGGAGTACGTACGCGGATTATCCGGCTCACGTTCAAGCAGAAGCATATAAAGCGCATTGGCACCGGCCCATTCACGAGCCTGATAGGCACGGTATGCACGGGCGGCAGTCTGCACGGCCACATTAGCCGCATCATGCCCCGACATTACACCAAGCGACGCCATAAATAATATTATCGCTGTTATTATCCTCATCTGTAAAATTCTTATCTTTGCAAAAATACGAATAAATTTGCCGAAAATATGGAATCAAGAAGTAAATACGCATCCGAACTGAAACGCAGCGGCCGCTGCAACTGCGCGCAGGCCGTAGCCTGCACCTACTGCGATCTGGCAGGCATAGCCCCGGAACAGATGGCACTCATGACTGCCGCCTATGGCACAGGGCTTGGCAACACTGAAGGCACATGCGGCGCGATAATAGGGGCCGGAGCGGTTATCGGAGCTTTGAAAGGAAGCAATCGCATAGAGGCGATGACAGCCATGCGACGTCTTATGAATGAATTCGCCACGCGCAATTCCGGAGCCACACGTTGCCGCGACCTGAAAGGAATCGGAACTGGAAATGTTATCCGCGAATGCCACGACTGCGTGGCCGATGCCGCCGAAATCCTCGAAAGCATAATCGCCGAACACTAATCTCTGATCTCCGAACGCCCCAATCTCAATAGCGGAACGAACTTCCGCCGAGAAATTCGCGCAGCAGCGATGTCGACGGTACCGGATGCGACGGAATCGGGAGGAAATAGCTCAGGAACTTGCGCAGGCGGTAGGCTTCGGCATATTCCGGCACATCGGAAGCCACTCCGCGCAGCACGCTTTCTGCCTCGTCTTTCATCACGCCGAGTTCGAAAATCAGCGACGAATTGAACATTGCGTCAGCATTCTCCTGATAAGGAAAAATCCATTTTTCCTCGCCGCGTCGCACACTCGGCCAGCGGCGTATTGTTTCCTCGGCCGACGTCCCGCGATACTTGTAATCGCGAATTATGCGGCGCAGCAAACGGTTGTCGGTCGTCGGCACCCAGTTATGGTCATCGATCGAAAGGGTGGTGAGCGACGAAACATAGACACGGAACTTCTGCCGCTCTTCGATCTGCGACGTCAGTTCGGGATTAAGCCCGTGTATGCCTTCGATAAGCAGAATGGAACCCTCTTCCATTCGTATGGTATTACCGCGGTAAGTACGACGACCTGTTTCAAAATTATATGTCGGCAAAGCCACTTCCTCTCCGCGAAGAATAGCGTTGAGATCGGCATTGAACTGCTTAAGATCAAGAGCATACAGACTCTCGTAGTCATAGTCGCCGCTTTCGTCGCGAGGAGTAAGCTCCCGGTTGATAAAATAATCGTCAAGCGAAATCATCTGCGGCTTAAGCAGATTTGTCATAAGCTGTATCGCCAGTCGCTTGGTAGTCGTGGTCTTGCCTGACGACGAAGGCCCGGCAATCAGCACCACACGGGCGCCTCCCTCGCGGTAACGGCGTGTTATCTCGTCGCTGATATGCGCTATCGACTTCTCGTGGAGAGCCTCGGCCACATTGATTATATCGGACTCGCCGTGACCGGCCACACAGCGGTTCAGCTCGCCGACGTTGCGGCAGCCGATAATACGGTTGAACGCCAGATAATCGGTAAAGGCGCGGTACATCTTCTCCTGACTGACTGGCACGGCAGGCACCGAAGGGTTCGCGGAATCATAGGACATCAGCAGGAATCCTTCCTTGTAAGGATGCAGTTCGAACACATCAAGCAGCCCGGTCGACGGAGCAAGCGCTCCATAATAGCTGTCGCATATACCGTCGAGCCTGTAGAACGTCGTATAGAGCCTTCCGGTGGAACGCATAAGCATCACCTTGTCGACAAGTCCCTGAGCAGAAAATATGTCTACCACATCGGAGGTAAGCATCTCACAACGCTCGAAAGGAATATCCTGATCGACCATCCTGCGCATTTCAGAACGCAAGGCATCAATCTCAGCCTCTCCGACATCCATGCCCTCAAGCCTGCCGTAATATCCGTGGGAGATGGAATGTTCGAATCGCAGGCTTACCCCGGGATAAAGCCGCGTTACGGCGCGATAAAGCATCATGCAGAGCGAACGCACGTAGACACGTTCGCCTGACGCCATGGTTTTAGAAAGAAATTCCACCTGCTTAGGCTGATAGACGGCATACGACAGCGACTCTGTCTTGTTGTTCACTCTTGCACATACAGGACGGAAACCAAGCTCCGGGGATAGCCGGCCGGCCGTTTCGAGCAATGTTTCGCCACCTTCGACATCGATATATCGGTCGACATTGCGGCAATATATGGCTATTTTCTTTTTCATTTCCTTTTATGCTTGAAAAGTTTTTTCAGGATATTCTTACGTTGCAGGCGCCGGTGGGCGTCAGCGATTGCCCTGCGGGCATCTTCGGCCACATGCCCGGCATCCAGACCGGCAAGCGACGCATAGTGGCGGGCAACCCGCTCCGTAGCGGCATCGTCGTCGGGAAACAGACGCCCGAAATTCGACATCAGGCGCCGATGCGACCGAACCCCGAATGCCATGCGGTTGATATCGACAAGAGCGAAATCATACGTGCCGTCGGGCAGACGCTGCCACAGGATATTGCCCGGTGTGAAATCTTTCATCCATATTCCCGCCCGGTGAAGCCGCAGCATCACAGCAGCTATACCGCGTGCGATGGCATCGAAATCGGCCATACCGGCACAACGGCGTATATCCTCTCGACCGTCGAGTTGCTCACTCAGGAAATAACTCTCCGACAGCAATGCGCCGGCACACGTGCGGCACTCTATCCATGCCAGAGGCTGCGGAGTGGAGAGCCCGGCTTCAAGCAGGCGCAAGGCATTGTCGTAAGCCCGTCGTGCCTTTCCATGGCGGAGAACACCATAGGCAAAACGGTTTATGGCATTAGGACGCCGGAATGCCTTTATATTCAGGCGACATCCTTCCGGACCGTCGAACGCCGCCACGACATTGCGGCCCTGATAGATTTCCACAGCCTGAGCCGGAACGCCGCCCGAAGCTATATCGCCGACAAGAGCGGAAAGAGCGGAAACATGTGCAGGATGTATGTTCTGGCGTATCTTCATAGACTGTCACCTCTATAGATTCCAAGCATGCGACCGTAAAACCGCTCGTAGGAAAAACGGCTCTCGAAAGTTTGGCGTGCCGCCTCTCCCAAGTCGCGCCGCAAAGCCTCATCGCCGGCCAGACGCCGGATAGCGGCAGCCAGAGCTGCGACATCGGACGGCGGAACAAGCAGTCCGTCGCGGCCGTCGGTGATAATCTCTTTCTGCGCTCCATTCGATGTACTCACGACGGGAAGCCCCTGCGACATAAATTCAACGACTGTCAGGCCGAATGATTCACGGCACACGGAAGGAACCACACCTATGTCGGCACGGCGGATATAGGCATACACGTCGTCGACATGGCCTGCCCATTCAATACGCGACGCGATATCCAGTCCACGCGCAAGGCGGACGACAGGCATAACATCGCGGCTGTCGCCGCTGCCGCAGACCGTCAGCCTCAAGTCGAGATCAGACAGCTCGCCCATGGCTCGCACAAGAACTTCAAGCCCTTTTTCAGCCACAAGACGACCGGCAAAAACAAGGCGTACCGGACCATAGTTTTTTTCTTCGGGAACCGCGACAGCGTCGGGTATAATCACCGAATTATGCACTACATGCAGCTTTTCCGATGCCACGGCAGGAGATGTGGATAAAAATTCATCACGTGCGAGTTCACTGACAAATACTATGGCATCGAGCCTCGAAAAAAGTGCAGTGGCTGAACGACCGGTCTTGGCTGCTTTTACAAGATGACGCGTACAGACGATGCGCACCTTATCCTGATCGGCCATAAGCCGACGGGCGCGCACGGCCATAGCGGCATCCTTGAAATTATGGACATGGACAACGACAGGCGCAGCCAGGCGGTTCAGGACACGAGCGAGCAGAGTAGGGGTAAAGGGGTCGAGAGCACCGCGCAAGGGCAGATAGCCGACAGGAATACCAGCGTCGGTAAAACGGCGTGCCACTTCGGGAATACGTCGCGACAGTACGGCCACACTATGGCCGTCGGCGGCGGAACGCCGGCATAGGTCGAGCGCATAGCGTTCGCCACCGCCCCACACTTTGTTTGATATTATATGTATTATGTTCATGCCTTGGTCTGTTCTTTTGCCATACGTCGGGCTGTGCGATATGCGGCAAGAGTGGAAACATAACGGCTGACAGCGATGTGCCGCCCCTCCCGCCCGTCCAGGATAGCCCCGTGACGTACATGGCAACGGACAAAAGCGCCCGTGGCGCGAAGCCATGCGCCGAAAACGCCGACGTCGCATCCTGAAGCCGCAAGCACGCGCCCGCGCATGCGCGCATGACGCGTTTCTTTAAATTCAAGTTCGGATATGGATCCGCAGCGGTAATGGTTTACACATCCGGGAAGAAGTTCCGGACACACACTGTCGGAATGCGTGATGCGTTCGCCCACATCGCGAAGGTCCCAGGTTGCATAACGTTTGTCAAAGAGGCGTACCTGACGTTCAGGCCCCCAACCGCTGTGGCGCATGGCTCGGCCACAGATAAAATTATTTACCGTAGCGGAATACATGCGATGTCTGAAACCCTCGCGCCGCAAATCAATGATTGCCTGACGAAGTTCTTCGGAAAGCACCTCATCGGCATCAATCGAAAGGACATGCCTGGATGTGGTAAGTCCGGTTGCATATTGGCGCTGCGAACCGAAGCCTTCGAAATCACGAACGGTGATACGGCAGCCGTAACGACGGCAAATGTCGAGTGTGGCGTCGGTCGAATGGGAGTCAACGACTATTATTTCCGACACGACACCGACAAGCGAATTCAGGCAGCGTTCGATATTGGCTTCCTCATTAAAGGTGATGATTGTGGCTGAAAGAGGCTCCATCTTTTTTTGCGGAAATTGTGTAATGATTTTTCAATGGTGGGGTAGGGGAGAGGAAAACCGCACACATCTGCAAATTTAATGAATTTTGTTCAATGAAGGACAGGGCGGCATAAGTTTAGTCTTGAAGGTCTTGTTTCAATGCTTTGAGATTATAAAATACCGGGCAGATGGAGGGGCGCGTTTCAAATTTTCAATTCTCAGAAGACAATTTTACCCATTACAGCCTAAATATCAGGAGATTCAATGCTTTTTACACCTTTGAGAATTCGTGTCAGAAAAATTTCGAGGCCCGAGAATTCGCATTTTTAGCCTAAATTTTCTATCTTTGTGTTTTAATAAGCAAGCAATGACGCCCGTTTTTCAATGGACATGTTCGGGTGTTGAACGTCCCGAGCTTGATTATCAACGACTTGAGAATTGGATTACTCAAGTCGCGCAACGCCACAACCGCTTTGTAGGCGCTTTGACCTATATCTTTTGCGACGACACTACAATTATTGATGTGAACCGCCGCTATCTGAACCACGATTACTTCACTGACATAATCACATTCGACAACTGCATGGGGCAAATGCTGCGGGGCGACATGTACATATCGCTCGACACCGTGCGCACAAACGCCGAAGCTTTCGGCGGCGGAGATTATGACAGGGAACTTCTGCGTGTGATCATTCATGGCGTACTGCACCTATGCGGAATAAACGACAAAGGGCCGGGCGAACGCGAAATAATGGAACGCGAGGAAAACGAAAGCCTCGGGCTTTTATAAACAGTCATCCTCGTCCACCGTTACAAGTCAAGAAAGGAATACAAGAATGCATTTCGATTACGATGTAATAGTTGTCGGAGCCGGACACGCCGGATGCGAGGCCGCACATGCCGCCGCGCGTCTTGGCGCACAGACACTTCTGATAACTATGGACATGGGCAAGATAGCCCAGATGAGCTGCAATCCGGCCATAGGTGGAATAGCCAAAGGACAGATTGTGCGTGAAATCGACGCTTTAGGCGGCATGACAGGAATTGTCACAGACCGCACATCAATACAGTTCCGTATGCTCAACCGCTCCAAGGGCCCCGCCATGTGGAGTCCGCGCGCGCAGGCCGACCGCAACAAATTCTCAGCCCTGTGGCGCGAGATACTTGAAAATACAGACAATCTATATATGTGGCAAGGCTCTGTCGACAGGCTGCTTTTCGACGAGGAAGACAAGCTTGCAGGCGTAGCCACCGCTGAAGGTGCCGAATTCAAGGCGCGGAAAGTGGTGCTGACAGCCGGCACATTCCTCAACGGTCTTATGCACATAGGCCGACATAAATTCGAAGGCGGACGCATATCCGAACCCGCATCCCACGGACTGACAGAACAGCTCGCCGCACGCGGCTTCCGCACAGACCGAATGAAAACCGGAACTCCCGTACGTATCGACGGTCGCAGCATAGACTTCAGCCTGACGGTCGCGCAAAGCGGCGACAACGACTTCCACCACTTCTCATTCCTCCCCGAAATCCACAGCACATTGCGCCGACGCGACTGTCACATCGTCTACACCAACGAAGAAACATGCCGTATACTGCGTGAAGGCCTGCCCGACTCGCCGCTGTTCAACGGACAGATACAGTCCATAGGCCCCCGCTACTGCCCTTCGATCGAAACAAAAATCGTGACTTTCGCCGATAAGACCGAGCATCAGCTCTTCCTCGAGCCTGAAGGAGAAAGCACGCAGGAATACTACCTGAACGGCTTTTCTTCGTCAATGCCTATGGACATTCAGATAGCCGCACTGTCTACCGTTCCGGCGCTCGCCGATGCAAGGCTATACCGCCCGGGCTATGCCATAGAATATGACTTTTTCGACCCGACGCAATTGCTCCACACACTGGAAACGCGCCTTGTTCCCGGTTTGTATTTTGCCGGCCAGGTCAACGGCACCACCGGCTACGAAGAAGCGGCAGGCCAGGGCTTGATCGCCGGAGCCAATGCCGCTTTGGCGGCTCAAGGACGCGAGCCGTTCACTCTGGCACGCGACGAAGCCTACATAGGGGTACTCATCGACGATCTTGTCACAAAAGGCGTCGACGAACCGTACCGCATGTTCACCTCCCGTGCGGAGTACCGTATCCTGCTCAGACAGGATGACGCCGACATGCGCCTTACCCCGCGCGCTCATGCCATAGGACTCGCCGACGAGCGCCGTATGCAACTCGTAGAAGAAAAACGCCGCTTGCGCGACGGCCTGATAGAACTCGCACGCACTTTCAGCGTGCGTGCCGAACGAATCAATCCGGTTCTCGAAGCACTGGGTACGACACCGCTCCGGCAAGGTGTAAGACTTATAGATCTTATACAACGCCCCCAGCTCAACATAACACTGCTCGCACCGCATATCGATGCCCTGCAGAACGCAATCGACGCCATTCCCGCCGAACGACGCGAGGAAATAGTGGAAGCAGCCGAAGTGCTGATAAAATACAGCGGCTACATCGAGCGCGAACGTGCGGTTGCCGACAAATTGCGCCGACTCGACGAAGTCCGCATTCCTGCCGGCTTCGAGTTCGATACCATAAACTCACTCTCCACAGAAGCCAGACAGAAACTTTCACGCATACGTCCTGCCACAATAGGACAGGCGTCACGCATACCTGGAATATCGCCATCCGACATCAACATACTTCTGTTACTCATGAACAGATAAATGTTCCACGTGAAACACCCATAGACTCAAGAATAATAATATCAATAATTTAACCATAAGAATCATGGAATACATCAAATCCAAAATCCGCGACGTGCAGGACTTTCCCACGAAAGGCGTCCTGTTCAAAGACCTCACCACGGCATTCAAAGACCCGCGCGCGCTGCATATCATAGGCTGGGATCTTTCACAGCTTTACCGCGACAAAGGTGTGACCAAAGTCGTAGGTATAGAATCGCGAGGCTTCATCGGAGGCTCCATTCTTGCATTCGAACTCGGAGCCGGCTTCGTGCCATGCCGCAAACCCGGAAAACTGCCCGCCGACACCATCCGCCAGGAATATGCCAAGGAATACGGTACCGATGTAATCGAAATACACCGCGACGCAATCGGACCCGACGACATAGTAGTGCTCCACGACGACGTGCTCGCGACAGGCGGAACGATGGCTGCCGCATATAAACTGGTCAAAAGCCTCAATCCTAAAAAAATCTACGTAAACTTCATCATCGAGCTTACATCGCTCAACGGTCGCGACGCCCTTCCGGCCGAAGCCGAAGTAACATCGCTGATCAAATATTGAGCCACGGGCATCCCGATGCCAAAAAAAGCAGAACAAACGCCGCCCGTTTCCGAGCGGCGTTTGTTCTAATTAATAGGTCCAATTCGCAAAATACAGTTCCAAGAGCATGGCACTTTCAAAAAAATCAGCCGAACTGGCGGAAAAAATCGCCATTCTGCCGTCCACTCCCGGAGTCTATACATACTACGACGCCGGAGGAACGGTAATATATGTCGGCAAGGCCAAGAATCTCAAACGTCGGGTATCATCTTACTTCAACCGCACGCACGACAGCCTGCGGACGAATCTGCTCGTACGCGCAATAGCCGACATGAGCTACATCGTGGTGCCCACCGAACAGGATGCGCTGAATCTTGAGAACTCAATGATAAAAGAACATCAGCCGCGCTACAATGTTCTGCTGAAGGATGACAAATCCTATCCGTGGATTGTGGTCACAAACGAACACTATCCGCGGGTTTTCATGACACGTCAGCACATACGCGACGGTTCGAAATATTACGGCCCGTACACCAACACCTCTGTGGCCCGCGCCGTACTCGAGCTGATAGGAAAACTGTATCCCTTACGCACCTGCCGCCATGCAATCACGCCCGAATACATATCAAAAGGAAAAGGACGCCTTTGCCTCCAGTATCACATAAAAAAATGCCGGGGCTGCTGCACCGGAGAAATAGACGCCGCGACATACCGCGCTTATATCGACCGCATACGTCAGATTCTCCGCGGTGAAACTCAGGAACTGCTCGACTATCTGCGCGAAGAAATGACACGGCTGGCGTCAGAACTCCGTTTTGAGGAAGCGCAGGAACTCAAAGAAAATTACCGGCTGGTGGAAAACTACCGCTCGAAAAGCGTAATCGTCAGCCAGACCATAGCCGACATCGACGTGTTCGGAATCGACGACGACAGCAGCCCCGAGGTATATGTGAACTACATGCACGTCCGCCGGGGAGCCGTTGTCCGCTCCATAACCCTGCGCTACAAACGGCGCCTCGACGAAAGCGCCACCGAGATTCTGGCCTACGCCATGGAGGAAGTTCGCCAGAGCCTGGGAGCAGAATATTCCGAAGTCGTGGTAGCCGAAGCTCCGGAAATCGAACTTAACGGAGTCACTTTCACAATCCCGCAACGGGGCGACAAAGCCAAGCTTCTCGACGTTTCGCAACGGAACGCCCGCCAGAACCGCATAGACGACCTCAAGCACATGGAGAAACACAACCCCGAAGAACGAACCGAACGCCTGCTGCAACGAATAAAGTCCGACTTCCGTCTGAGCGAACTTCCGCGCCATATAGAGTGTTTCGACAACTCGAACATACAGGGCACAAATCCTGTCGCTTCCTGCGTGGTGTTCCGCGACGGAAAACCGTCGAAACGCGATTACCGACATTTCAACATACGCACCGTCACCGGACCCGACGACTTCGCCTCAATGAAAGAAGTACTCACCCGACGCTACACCCGACTGATGCAGGAGGGTGAAGAACTTCCGCAGCTTGTGGTGGTCGACGGCGGAAAAGGACAGCTCAGCGCTGCGGTAGAGGCATTCGACGCAATGGGAATAAGAGGTAAGGTGGCACTTGTAGGCATAGCCAAACGCCTGGAGGAAATATACTTTCCGGGCGACAGTATACCTCTATACATCGACAAGAACTCCGAAACACTGCGTGTGGTGCAACACCTGCGCGACGAAGCCCACCGTTTCGGCATAACCCACCATCGCAACCGCAGGAGCAAATCACAGATAACCAGCGCATTGGACGACATAAAAGGCATTGGAACCAAAAGCGCCGAAGCCTTACTCACCCATTTCAAAAGCGTGAAACGCCTGACCGAAGCCGACATCGACGAAATAGCCGCAGTGGTAGGGCCGGCAAAGGCATCATTGATTTACAACGAGTTACACCCCGAATAAAGAAACATCAACCCCGAATAAAACATGAGAATTGTAGTGCAACGCGTCACCGGCGCCGAACTTCGCATCGACGGAGAACTTTTCAGCAGCATAGGCCGCGGCCTTATGGCTCTCGTAGGAATAGAATGCGGCGATACCGAAGAAGAGCTGCAATGGATGGCCGATAAACTGGCCGGACTTCGCGTGTTCGACGACGCACAAGGCGTCATGAACCTTTCTGTTCAGGAAACCGGAAGCGATATCATGGCCGTAAGCCAGTTCACACTTCTGGCATCGACCCGCAAAGGACGCCGTCCCTCCTATATAAGGGCTGCAGCTCCGGCCGAATCGGCACCACTCTACGAACGCTTCTGCCTTATGCTCGAAGAACGTCTGAGCCGCACCGTCGCCCGAGGCCGCTTCGGTGCCGACATGCAGATCAGCCTGACAAACGACGGACCCGTGACAATCGTAATCGATTCACGTATGCGCGAATGATGCCGTCGATAATTTTGCAGGGCTAAGTTTTTTTCGTATTTTTGACTCCATGAACGAAGCAGAAGACAAGAACATCAGTCTTGCGCAGATGCAGCGCATTGTCGACGACTGGATACGCACTGTCGGCGTACGCTACTTCTCTCCGCTGACAAACATGGCAGTCCTGACCGAAGAAGTCGGCGAAGTAGCGCGGTGCATGGCCCGCCTGCACGGCGACCAGTCGACAAAAAGCGGCGAACGGCTGAATCTGGCCGACGAACTGGCCGACGTTCTGTGGGTAGTATGCGCTCTGGCAAACCAGACAGGCGTCGACCTGACCGAAGCATTCATAAACAATCTTGATAAAAAAAACGTTAGGGACTCGGAGAGGCACAAGAATAATCCCCGCCTGAAGAATGAGAATCCCGTAGAACAGAAATCAGAGAAACATAACTGAAAAAAATAAAACAAACCGAATCATGAGCGACAACAAATATCTTGACGCAATCAACGCGAGCAAAGTAACGGAAGACGACGCTGCAGTCACTGCCGCCGTACAGAAAATCCTTGACGAACACGAAGCCGAAAACCATACACAGGACATCTACAAATTCCTGTTCAACACAATCGACCTCACGACACTCGAAAGCACCGACTCCCCTGAATCGGTGGCACGATTCACCGAAGCCGTAAACGAATTCGAGGAACAATATCCCGAACTTCCAAACGTGGCCGCAATCTGCGTCTACCCCAACTTCGCCCAGGTGGTGCGCGCCGTGCTCGGCGTAAGCTCCGTCGACATCGCATGCGTAGCCGGCGGCTTCCCATCGTCGCAGACATTCGAAGAAGTCAAGATTGCCGAAACAGCCCTCGCTGTCGAAGGCGGAGCCGATGAAATCGACATAGTACTTAACCTGGGATACTTCCTCGACGGCGACTACGAAGGCGTATGCGACGAAATCAGCGAACTGAAAGAAGCCACACGCGACGGACGCCTGAAAGTCATACTCGAAACCGGCGCCCTGAAAACCGCAGCCAACATCAAGAAAGCATCAATACTGTCTATGTACTCCGGTGCCGATTTCCTGAAGACATCCACAGGCAAAGGATACCCCGGGGCAAGCCTCGACGCCGCCTACGTGATGATGCAGTGCATAAAAGAATACCACGAACAGACAGGTATTAAAATCGGATTCAAGGCCGCCGGCGGAGTATCGGACACCAAGACCGCCGTACAGTACTACACACTGGCCAAAGAAATCCTCGGCGAGGAATGGCTCACCAACGAATATTTCCGCATCGGAGCCAGCCGCCTTGCCAACCGTCTGCTCGGCGACATTCTCGGCCACGAAGTAAAGCACTTCTGAACACGGATCAAGGACCAATCAAAGCACACGCAAGATGAAAATATGGATATATCGCGACGGCCGGCAGCAAGGTCCTTTCGACCTTGACAAGCCCGGCGACATCTCAATCGATTCCACTACCCCCGTATGGTACGAAGGACTCGACCGCTGGAAGCCCGCCGGACTCTGCCCGGAACTGAAAGAATTTCTGAGTTCATCCGCAAACGGCGAAAAGACAGAGGACAGCCCGTCAGCGGAAACTTCCGGACAAAGCGACAAAGCGCAAGCGCCACAGCCAGCCCCGGCACCCGCTTCCGCCATCGGCCGTCCGGCTCCCCCTGTGGCATCAGCCGCAGCACCCGCCGAATGCCCGCCCACCTACATAGGCTGGTCCATATTTCTGACCATCTGCTGCTGCTCGCCGCTGAGCATCGGTGCACTGATTGCGTCGATATGCGTTGTCACGGCCTGGAACTCCGGACGCCATTCCAATGCCCGTAAAGCCTCGCAATGGGCGGCATGGCTTATCATGACCGCCATCGCACTGGGATTCCTCCCGATGATGCTTATGGGCGTATTCATGCCGGGATAAAGCCACCCTTCAGTGAACCGGCAACTGAAAAAACATCTTAAAGCCGCTGCCGCCGCATTTGCAATAGCATGTGCTGTGGCAGCACTTATTTTTTTCTACCGTCACTTCAATCCGGCCGACGCCTCCAGCCACGCTCCGCGCTGCATCCTGCGCGCCGTCAGCGGCTACGACTGCCCGGGCTGCGGCTCGCAGCGCGCATTCCATGCCATGCTCAACGGCAATATCGCCCAAGCATGGAAACACAATGCCTTTATCTTCTTCGCAATACCCGTCGCACTGTTCTATCTACTTGTGGAAAGCCGCGCCGGTCTGCGGTGGCCCCGCTTGCGACGCATCGCCACACATCCCGCGACAATAACAGCAATAACAGCCGCCATAATCGCCTGGTGGATACTCAGAAATATCTTTTAGCATAACAAGGCCAAAGACTGTTGATAACTTTTTTGGAAAAAGTGGCAAAAAACAGAGTTTACAGTTGTAAATTTCTGCCGTCAAATTAGTAATTTTACGCTCTAAAAACTGCGCGCACGCGCACAAGGAACATGAGCGAAGAATTCTACCACACCCCCGTCCTCCTTAACGCCGCACTCGAAGGCCTTGCCATAAGCCCCGGCGGCACTTATGTCGACGTCACATACGGTGGCGGAGGGCACTCCCGTGCAATCCTGTCGCAACTCGGGCCAGACGGCCATCTCTACGGCTTCGATCAGGACAGCGACGCTGTGGCACGAGCAATCCGCGACGATGCGCGGTTCACAATCGTCCACGGCAACTTCCGATATCTGCGCAACTTCCTTCGCTACTACGGCTGCGACGCTTGCGACGGAATACTTGCCGACCTCGGAGTATCGTCGCACCATTTCGACGACGCCGAGCGCGGATTCTCATTCCGTGCCGACGCACCGCTTGACATGCGCATGAACCGCCGCGCGCGACGCAGCGCAGCCACCCTGCTGGCCGAGTCAACCGAAGAACGGCTTGCCGAAATCCTGCGCCTTTACGGAGAAGTGCGACAGGCAGGACGCATGGCACGTACGATAGTCACCGCACGCACACAATCGCCTGTCGACACCACCGGCAGACTGCTCGAAGTGTTGCACCCGATGATCGACCCGCGCCGCGAAAAGAAAGAGCTTGCACAGGTATTCCAGGCGCTACGTATAGAAGTGAACGGTGAAATCGACGCATTGAGGACATTCCTCGAACAAGCCCTGTCGGCGCTTCGCCCCGGAGGTCGTCTGGCCGTCATAACCTACCACTCGCTCGAAGACCGTCTGGTCAAAAACTTCATGCGTGCCGGAAATTTTGCCGGAGAAGTCAGCAAAGACTTCTTCGGGCGCGCCGAAGTGCCATTCCGACTCGTCAGCAACAAACCTATCGTACCCGACGCTTCCGAAATCGAAGCAAACCCCCGCAGCCGCAGCGCCAAACTGCGTGTTGCCGAAAAATTATGAAACGATAAACCAATCCTCAACTCTCCTCAACCGCAATGCAGATAATCCCGGGAAACGCCCGCAAGCACACTTACGCCATCTTTCAGCGCGTAGCCATAGGCCAGTTGCTGTCGAGCCGCTTTTTCAAGCGCCACCTCTTCACAACCGGAGTGGTCGTACTGTTGTGCTTCTTCGCCATATCGGTAAGATTCGACTGCACCACCTCCATGCAGACCATCAATGCCCTGCGACACGAAATCGAGGTAATGCGCACCTACAAACAAAGCGAACGTTCGCGTTACATGACACTCACCCGCGAATCGTCGATGCAGCACATGGTCGACTCCCTTCGTCTTGGCCTTTCCGTGCCGGAGCATCGCCCGCTCGCCATCACTTATTCCGACACTTCCCATGAGCAGCAGTAACAGACCATCAAGCAAGACAAGAAAACGCGGAAGCGGAAGCCTGTTCGTGCTGTCGCGTTTCGCACTGGTGCTCATGATTGCCGGCATAATAGCCGTAGGCAGCGCCTATAAACTTATCGACACCACCATCATCCACGGCGCCGAATGGGTGGCCAAAGGTGACTCCACGCTAAACGTCACCGCCCCGGTTCCCCCGCTTCGCGGCGAAATTCTCGCATCCGACGGTTCCATCCTCGCCACAAATCTGAACTACTACGACGTGCGCGTCGACTTTCGTGCGTCGCGCTTCCGCACCGCCAAATACGCACATCCCGACACACTCGCCGCCTTAGCCTGTTCACTTCACCGCTACTTCCCCAAACGCGACACATCGGAATGGCGCAAATACCTCGCCCGGCCTCTGAAAACGCCCCGCAATAAGCGCTCACGCGCCTTTCTGGTAGCAAAAGCCGTCCCTAAATCCATAGCCGACAAAATACGGCACTTCCCGTTCTTCCGCATATCGCGCAACGCAAACTATACCGGCCTGTCGATCACTCCCGTGCTCAAACGCGCCTACCCCTACGGCGACATGGCCCAGCTGAGCATAGGCCGTGTGGGCGAAGTGGAAAGCGGCGAGATACGCGGTGTGTCAGGTCTGGAACGCGCTCTCGACACCATGCTCTACGGTGTGCCGGGAGTCAAACGCAAACGGCTGTTCACAAGCGGCGAAGGCTACTGGCAGGAAACAGCGCCACAGACAGGAATGGGAGTACGCACAACCATCGACATACGGATGCAAGATATTCTTGAATACGAACTCGGCGAGATGCTGCTCAAAGCCAAAGCCGAATGGGGCACGGCGATACTGATGGAAGTGTCCACCGGCGACATCAAGGCCATCTCCAACCTCGAACGCGACCCAAAGCGTCCGTCGCGCTACATCGAAGCCATGAACCGCGCCGTCATGGCTTTCGAACCGGGTTCGGTAATGAAAGTGATGAGCATGGCCGTGGCTCTCAACGAAGGTTTCGCACACCCCATAAGCCGTTACTACAGCATCGAAGGCGGGGGATATCCCTATCTTGGCCACAAACGCATATCCGACACCCACTCGCCCGGCTCACTGCCCGTAAGCCGCTTTCTGGAGTATTCGTCGAACATAGGCATGGTGAAACTAATGATGCCCCACTTCAGCGACGATCCCAACCGCTTTCGTGCCGCACTGGCCGACATGGGCTTTTTCGACAGTTTCAACACCGGCATAGCACTCGAACGTCCACCTTACTTTCCGAAACTCAGGACAGACAACGGCGGACGCCTCAATCTCTCGCGCATGGTATTCGGCTACACCACCATGATACCGCCGCTCTACACCTGCGCTTTCTACAACGCCATAGCCAACGACGGACGCTTTGTGCGTCCACGTCTTGTCAAAGGCCTGCGCCTGCCCGACGGGCGCGACTCGACGATAGACGTTTCGTATGTCCGCGACCGCATACTTTCCAGTGAAAACGCCGCCATACTCCGCCGCATGATGCACGACGTCGTTTGGGAACAAGGAGGCACAGCCAAACTTCTGCGCAACAACATAGTCGAAATCGCCGGAAAGACAGGAACCTGCAAAGTGGCCCGCGAAGCGCCGCGCGACAGCCTCGGACGACGCCTGAAAGACATACCGTTCAAAGCCGGATACATCGAGGGAAAATACCGTGTAGCCTTCTGCGGCTTCTTTCCCTACGAAAACCCCCGCTATACATGCGTAGTGCTCGTATGCTCGCCGCAAGGACAGTTCCGAGGACCGGCTTCCAGCGCAGGAACGGTGCTTAAAAACACCGCCCTGAAAATGTATGCTCGCGGAATGCTCGACGAGAATCCATCGCTGGCCTCGCAACAGAAAGAAGCTTCCGGTGGCCCGACCGTCTACGCATCATTCAACGACCGCCGCAGTGAAAATCTGCACAAAGCCTACAGGCTGAACCGCTCAAGGCGCATAGCATCGCCGGCAGCATCGACAGAAGGCGTGCCCGACGTACACGGCATAGGACTCCGCGAAGCCCTTGCCAGACTCGAATCGGCCGGATACTCCGTAGCTTTCGATGGTATCGGCTATGTAGAGAGCCAGGAACCCGCCGCAGGCACAAAAGCCTCGCCGGGAACCCGTGTACGCCTCAGACTACGACATCTCGAATAGAATCAATCAGAATATGCAGAATACAATCAAGAATATAAATAAACTGCTCGCATCCCTGCCGCAGGTAACAGCCACATACGGCCGCCGGACAAGCGACGACGAGGAAGTGACATCACTCTGCGCCGACTCGCGTGCAGTAGAACCCGGAGCCATGTTCGTGGCCGTCCGCGGTCCGCTGACCGACGCACACCGCTTCATACCGGCCGCCATATCCTCCGGCGCGAGAGTAATCGTGTGCGAGGACATCCCCGGCGATAATATGCCTGACGGTGTCCTTTGGGTGCGCGTCCCTTCGTCGGCCGCAGCACTCGGCCACCTGGCCTCATGCCATTATGGCGACCCGTCGCGCCATCTGACCCTTGTAGGTGTCACCGGCACAAACGGTAAAACCACCATCGCCACCCTGCTCTACGACATGGCACGCAAGCTCGGCCACAAAGCGGGACTGCTATCCACCGTAGTCAACAAAATCGACGAACGCGAAGTCGAAGCCCACAACACCACTCCCGGCCCGCTTGAGCTGAACGCCCTGCTGGCCGAAATGGTCGACAGCGGATGCACATTCGTGGCAATGGAGGTGAGCAGCCATGCAGCCCACCAGCACCGCATAGCCGGTCTTCACTACGCAGGAGGCATATTCACCAACCTGACTCGCGACCACCTCGACTACCATAAGACAGTCGAAGCCTATCTGGCGGCAAAAAAATCGTTCTTTGACATGCTGCCGCCCGACGCATTCGCCCTCACCAACGCCGATGACCGCAACGGCTCCGTAATGCTCCAGAATACACCGGCACATCACCGCTGCACATACAGCGTGCGTGGCGACGCCGATTTCCGCGCACGTGTAGTCGAGGACCGCATCGACGGCATGCTTCTCGAATTCAACGGACGCGAAGTCGAAACCATGTTCGTCGGCCGTTTCAACGCCTCTAACCTCGCCGCAGTCTACGGCGCCTGCATCCTTCTCGGCTACCACCCCGACGACGTACTGCCGGCCATCAGCAGCCTCCATCCTGTGGCAGGACGTTTCCAGCCATTCCGCTCTGCCGAAGGAGTGACAGCCATTGTCGACTATGCCCACACCCCCGACGCCCTCGTCAATGTGCTCGACACCATTAACGAAGTCGCCCGACGCGGAGCACAGATAATAACCGTCGTAGGCTGCGGCGGCGACCGCGACCGCGGCAAGCGCCCCATCATGGCCGCCGAGGCCGCACGCCGCTCCACCCGCCTTGTGCTCACATCCGACAATCCGCGCACCGAGAATCCACAGGCCATACTCGACGACATGGCGGCAGGACTCGACGCCACACAGGCCGCCCGCACCCTGACCATCGCCGACCGACGCCAGGCCATACGCACGGCTGCGGCACTGGCACATCCGGGCGACATAATACTCGTAGCGGGCAAAGGCCACGAAACATATCAGATAATCGGAACCGAAATACGCCACCACGACGACCGCGAGGAAGTCTGCGCCGCTCTCGGCATACCCTTCTTCAACTCCTGAACTTCAACCCATAAACTCCAAACGACGTGCTGCGGCACGTCCCCATCAAGATGCTGTATTACCTTTTCACCGAACTCCTCCCTCCCGACTTCCCCGGCTGGCGGCTTATGACATACGTCACATTCCGCTCCGGACTGGCATTCGTACTGGCTATGCTGATAGCCATATTCGTTGGCCGTTATATCATTGGCCGCCTGCAGCTGATGCAGGTGGGTGAAATCATACGCAACCTCGACCTCGAAGGACAAACAAAGAAAACAGGCACACCGACCATGGGTGGCGTGATAATAATAGCCGCCACAGTGATTCCATGTCTGCTTGCCGCAAAGCTTAACAACATCTACATGCTTCTGATGCTGCTGGCTACGCTATGGCTCGGAACCATAGGCTTCCTCGACGACTACAAAAAACTGAAGTTCCACAACAAGGACGGCATGAAAGGCAAATACAAAATCATAGGACAGGTCGGCATCGCACTGATCGTGGCCGTGACGATGTTCCTCAATCCCGACATGGTCATAGTGGAAAACAACGAAATAATCGACGCCGGCACAAACCGCGTCGAGGAAGTCATATACAACACCGAAGTCGTAAAATCACCGCAGACCACCATCCCTTTCGTCAAGAACAACAACTTCGACTACTCATCACTGACCTCATGGATGGGCGAACACGCCGAAACAGGCGGCTGGATTGTGTTTTTCCTGATCACGATATTCCTTGTCGCCGCGACAAGCAACGGAGCGAACCTCAACGACGGACTCGACGGCATGACGGCCGGACTGTCGGCTGTAGCCGGCATCGCACTGGCGGTAATGGCATATCTGGGCGGCAACATCATATACTCTGCCTACCTCAACATCATGTATGTGCCTGCGAGCGAGGAACTGGTAGTCTACATGGCAGCTTTCGTAGGCGCTCTGGTAGGCTTCCTGTGGTATAACTCATATCCGGCACAGGTATTCATGGGCGACACCGGCAGCCTTACTCTCGGAGGCATAATAGCCGTATTCGCAATCCTGATCCACAAAGAACTGCTGTTGCCGATACTATGTATGCTTTTCTACATCGAAGACCTGTCTGTGGTCTTGCAAGTAGCGTATTTCAAAAAAACAGGCGGACGACGCATCTTCAAAATGTCGCCACTGCACCACCACTTCCAGAAAGCCGGCAATTCAGGCATCAACGCCCTCATACAGCGTCCTCTGGCTCCAATTCCCGAATCAAAAATTGTGATGCGATTCTGGATCATAGGCATAATTCTGGCCGTAGTGACCTTCGTAACATTAAAAATCAGATAAACAGTATATCATCAGACAAAATATGAGCAAAAAGAAGATTGTCATACTCGGAGCCGGCGAAAGCGGCACAGGTGCCGCCATACTGGCAAAAGACAGAGGATTCGACGTTTTTCTGAGCGACTGCGGAAACATATCACCCCGCTATCGCGACGTGCTCGAAGCCGAGCATATCGAATTCGAGGAAGGCCGGCACTCGATGGAACGCATACTCGCCGCCGACGAAATCGTAAAAAGCCCGGGCATACCGCTCGACGCTCCTGCCGTGACTGCTGCAAAGGCAAAGAACATACCGATAATCAGCGAGATAGAACTGGCAGGCCGATACACCGACGCCAAGATGGTGTGTATCACAGGCAGCAACGGCAAAACCACCACCACCATGCTGACACACCACATACTGACCCACGCCGGAATCGATGCCGGCCTGGCCGGCAACGTAGGAAATTCGCTGGCATACCAGGTAGCACGCGAGCCGCACGATGTCTACGTAGTGGAACTCAGCAGTTTCCAGCTCGACAACATGTATGACTTCAAAGCCAACATAGCCGTGCTGCTCAACATCACCCCCGACCACCTCGACCGCTACGACCACGAGATGCAGAACTACGTAAACGCCAAATTCCGTATACTCCGCAACCTCACTCCGGCCGATGCGTTCATATACTGGAAAGACGATCCCGTGGTGTCCGCCCAACTGCGACGCATCGAAACCGAGGCATCGACCTATGCCTTCGCCGAACAGCAGGAAGAAAATACCGCCGCCTACATCGATGCCGAAAACAATTTGATTTTCAACACTCCCGGCAGCAGCCTGACAATGCCGCGCGCCGACCTTGCCCTAAGCGGACTGCACAACCTCTACAATTCCATGGCAGCCGGCCTCTCGGCATGCCTGCTGAACATACGCAAGGACGACATACGCGAAGCCCTCAGCGACTTCCGTGGCGTGGAACACCGCCTCGAAACAGCCGGTGAAATCGACGGCGTGCTGTGGATCAACGACTCCAAAGCCACCAATGTCAATTCATGCTGGTACGCGCTCGAAGCAATGACACGTCCTACCGTGCTTATACTCGGCGGCAAGGATAAAGGAAATGACTATTCCGAAATCCTGCCTCTAGTCCGGGAAAAAGTGAAAGCCATCGTGGCAATGGGAATAGACAACAGCAAGATCCTTGAGTTCTTCGGTCCCGAAGTAGAAACGATACGCGACACGCACAGCCTCTACGAAGCCTTAAAGGCATGCCGCAGTCTTGCCTCTGCCGGCGATACCGTGCTTCTCTCGCCATGCTGCGCCAGCTTCGACCTCTTCAAAAGCTACGAGGATCGAGGACGGCAGTTCAAGAAAGCCGTAAAGAAACTCTCTTCTGAAAAACAATAACTATTGCCGACCCAATACCACTCTCCACGACGATGAACGATACCATCTCACCGGCGGCACCGGCCGCCACAGTCGCTCCGGCTCTCAAACCGCGGACCGACCATCACATCTGGGGAACCTATATATTCCTTGTGATCGTGTCGGTAATAGAACTTTTCTCGGCATCGATCCAGGAAATCAATGCCGGGAACATCTACGCGCCCATAATTCGGCACAGCGGTTTCATTGTAATCGGACTGCTCATCATGCTCGGGCTGCAGAAAGTGCACTACCGGTATATCTATTTCTTCATTCCTTTGTTCGTAGTCGCCAGCATGGCGGCCATGCTTTATGTGAATTTCGCCGGCACACGCATCAACGGCACCATGCGCGCCATAACAATAGGACCTGTCAACGTCCTGCCCGCCGAATTCCTGAAACTCGCCGTAGCTTTGGGCGTAGCCTGGATTCTGAGCCACGGACAGCTGAAAGACCGCCGCGATGTGAGCCGCGGATGGTTCATCGCATGTGTGGTCTTTATCTGGGTCTGCTGCCTGCTACTGTTTTTTCACGGACTGACAAATACCATACTTGTCGCCGCCATAGGCTTCTCCATGATGCTCATAGGCGGTGTTGGCTTCAGGAAATGGCTGCTTGCGGTTTTTGTAACCATGCTTATAGCCGGGGCAGGCATAGGAGTGAAAACCATGTTCAAATCAAGCGAAGGTCCAACAGAGGAGCAAAAAACCGAAGCACGTCTTAACCACGAGGAAATAGGAGAATCGACAGGCATTGGCCGAGGCTCCACATGGCGCGGGCGCGTAGAGCGATTCCTTGGAGGCGAAAAATACAAAGAACCACTCAACGACCTCAACAAACAGGAACAACTGAGCTATATAGCCCAGGCTCGAGGCGGTATCATAGGCAAAGGAATAGCCCATTCCCGCGAGAACGCACGTCTGCCGCTTGCCTTTTCCGACTACATATTCGCCATCGTGGTCGAAGAACTCGGGCTATTGGTAGGCCTGTTCCTCATCCTGTGCTATATGTGGATATTAGGCCGTGCGGCAGCACTGACAATGAGTTTCAAACAGACACTGCCTGCGGTAATGGTGCTGGGCTGCGCATGTGTCATCGTCTTTCAGGCGCTGATACACATAGCCATAGTCACCGGTTTCTTCCCCGTATCCGGACAGCCGCTGCCTCTTATATCAAAAGGCGGGACATCGATCATAGCCACATCAATGGCCATAGGCATAATGCTGAGTGTCAGCCGCCATGCCGCACGCGTACGCGACAGCGGCGATACCGCTTCCGACGAACTGGAGATTCTTCCTGAAAACATACGCAGCGAAAATCCCGCAATGCTCGTCAGAGAAGAGAAAAAAGACTGAGCGCCCGAGAGCCGGAACGATTTATGAACCGAAGATATCGACAATGAAAGAAAACAATAATACCACGGCATCCTGTCCTCTGCGCTTCCTTGTCAGCGGAGGAGGCACGGGCGGCCACATATTTCCGGCTCTCTCGATTGCCGGAGCCTTACGACGCCGTCACCCCGACTGCGAGATTCTGTTTGTAGGTGCCGAAGGACGCATGGAAATGGAACGCGTACCGGCCGCCGGCTATGAAATAATAGGCCTGCCGGTGAGCGGTTTCGACAGGCACAATCCCCTGCGCAATATAAAAGTGCTGTGGCGCCTGTGGCGCAGCATGACAAAAGCCCGCGCTATCGTGCGGCGCTTCCGTCCCGACATCGCAATAGGAGTAGGAGGCTACGCCTCGGGACCCACGCTTAAGGCTGCGCAACGGGCCGGCATCCCGACACTTCTGCAGGAACAGAATTCATACGCCGGAGTGACAAACAAACTTCTTGCGGCAAAAGCATCAGCAATATGTGTGGCATACAAGGATATGGAGCGCTTTTTCCCTGCCGGCCGCATAGTCATGACCGGCAACCCTGTCCGCAAAGCCCTCACATCGTGCACACTCTCGCGCGAAGAAGCGCGCCGCGCCCTCGGTCTTGAACCCGAACGTCCGCTTGTGCTCGTCGTAGGAGGCAGCCTCGGGGCACGCACGATAAATTCGGCAATAATAGCTTCAATGGAATCAGGGAAAGAACTCCCCTACCAGATATTGTGGCAAACCGGTAAAAACGATGCCGAACGATGTCGTCAGGCTGTCGACAAGTACAAGCCGTCCGACATACGCTCATGCACATTCATCGACGACATGGCCACAGCCTACCGTGCCGCCGACCTTGTGGTGGCCCGCGCCGGAGCCGGAACCATAAGCGAGCTTCAGCTTCTGGGCAAAGCCGTCGTGCTCATACCGTCGCCGAACGTGGCCGAAGACCACCAGCGCAAAAATGCCGAAGCCCTCGCCGTGCGCGATGCCGCAGTGATGATTCCCGATGCCGACGCTGCTACAGACCTTATGGTAGCCGTCGGCTCTCTTATGAAAGACGGGAACCGACGCCTGAAACTGGAGCGGAATATCGCATCAATGGCCATGACCGACAGCGACGAACGCATAGCCGACGCCGTCGACAACATCGTGTACCGAAAATCATGAACTCTATCCAAGATTAATGAAATGAAAGACTTCGACAATATATACTTCGTCGGCGCCGGCGGCATAGGAATGGCCGCACTGGAGCGCTATTTCCTTTCACGAGGGAAAAAAGTAGCCGGCTACGACCGCACTCCGTCGCCCCTTACCGGAGAACTGGCCTCGGAAGGCGTTGAAATAAGTTTCGACGATAGCCAGGATGCAATTCCTCAGAAATTCCGCGACCCGCTTTCGACACTGGTCGTACGCACACCGGCAGTGCCTGACGAAAACATTCCTCTGAATTTCTTCCGCAACGGAGGATTCACGATCATGAAACGCTCCGAAGTGCTCGGCGCCGTCACCCGCGACAGCCTCGCGCTCTGCTTCGCGGGCACACACGGCAAAACCACCACCTCGTCCATGGCCGCGCATATCCTTCACCACGGCGGCATAGGCTGCAACGCTTTCCTGGGCGGCATACTCGGCGGGACTTACAACAGCAACCTGATCCTCAGCGCCGACTCGCCTTACTCGGTCATCGAAGCCGACGAATACGACCGTTCATTCCACACTCTGACACCGCACATAGCAGTCATCAACGCCACCGATCCGGACCACCTCGACATCTACGGCACTGAAGAAGCATATCTTGAAAGTTTCGCGCATTTCACCGAGCTGATACGTCCCGGCGGCTCACTCGTACTCCGGCAAGGCATGAAACTGATTCCCCGTCCCGCCGAAGGCGTGGCGGTCTACACTTTCGGACGCGACAGCGGCGACTTCCACGCCTCACGCATACGCCGCACGCCCGGACGCATAGTTTTCGATTTCATACATCCCGGCGGAACGATAAGCGACATCGAGCTTGGCGTGCCTGTCGACATCAACATCGACAACGCCATCTCCGCTTTATCGGCATGCTGGCTCACCGGACGACTCACGCCGGAAATAGCGCGCAATGCCATGGCATCCTACCCGGGAGTCGAACGACGCTTCCAGATCCATCTGAAGCAGGACAGCCCCGACGGAAAAGTAGTGATCGACGATTACGCCCACCATCCCGACGAACTCAGCCGCAGCATAGAATCGGTCCGCGCGCTTTATCCGGACCGACACCTGACAGTAGCTTTCCAGCCGCACCTGTACAGCCGCACCCGCGACTTCGCGCCACAATTCGCCAGTGCGTTGTCAACCGCCGACGCGGTAGTACTCGTCGACATATATCCGGCACGCGAGGAGCCTATTCCCGGAGTAAGTTCGAAAATTATCTTCGACCGGGTGACCGCATCCGACAAAGTGATGATTTCCAAAGAGCAATTTGTCGATACAATAAAAAATCGTAACTTTGAAGTCCTGTTGACCGTCGGTGCCGGCGACCTCAATCTCTATGTGCCACGGCTTTGCAGCCTGTATATTTAAAGTTTACAGTTTATGGTTTAAAGTTTAAAATAACAGCATGCTCGAAAATACAAGCCTAAACTTTAAACTATAAACCCTCAACCCTCAAAAAATTGATAAACAAGGAATCAGTTATAATGTGCGTGCTGACCCTGCTTACGCTGGGTTATCTCTCTTTCTTTCTGCCGGCTACCTCGAAAATGGCCGCCGCCGATTGCCTGACGCGCATAGACGTGACAATACACGATTCTCTTGCGACCCACTTCCTCACACAGGCCGACATAATAGAGGAATGCGGCATAGATCCTGATACACTGAATCGTACAAAGCGCTCTACATTCGACCTTTACGGTCTTGAAAAGCGTTTACGCGCGTCGGACAAGATACAGTCGGTGAACACCTGCATACTCTCATCCGGACTTCTGCATATAGACGTAGTCCCTATGACTCCGGTAGCACGTGTGTTCGAGCGCGGCACAAATTCCTACTACATCAACGCAAGCGGAAAAAAAATCTCCGCCGAACCGCGCCACCATCTCGACGTGCCTGTCGTAGTCGGAGCATTCGACAGCCTTAAACCGCCGGCACGACTGTTGCCCCTGCTCGACCATATAGCCTCCGATCCGGGACTGTCGGCACTGGTATCGACCGTAGTCCAGGAATCGGACGGCGATATCATCCTCGTGCCGGTAATCGTAGGACACGTGGTTAATTTCGGCGACACATCATGCGTGGCCGACAAATTTGCGCGTCTGCGCAGTTTCTACCGTCTGGTAGCTCCGCACAAAGGCTGGGAAATGTACGACACCGTAGCCGTGAAATGGCGGGGACAACTCGTGGCAACCAAACGCCACAAAGCACTCGACGAGATAAACCTGCCGACCGTGGCCGAGGACGCATCGATGTTCGACATCGACGACGACGAAACAATCACCGATCCACTGACCGTAGAAGCCGGAATCGACAACGGCTGACACCATAATCAACAGACATTACAAACAGCGCAAACCGCACAACAACATATTCGTCCACCACATGGAACAGAGAAGCATAGTAGCAATAGAAATCGGATCGTCGAAACTAAAAGGCGCCGTAGCGGCAGTTGACCCGACAGGCGCACTGACGGTGCTCGCCATAGAGGAAGTTCCGGCGACAAATAACGTGCGTCACGGACGCGTACAAAACGTTACAGAAGTATCGTCGGGACTCAACGAGCTTATACGCAAACTTGAGAACAATCCTGCTGTCGCGCCACGCAAGATTTCTGCGGCCGCTCTGCCCATCGGTGGCCGTTCGCTGGCAAGCATAAGCGCATCGGCGTCGCTACAGATCAACAAAGAGATAGAAATCACCGACGAAACCGTCGAACGGCTGAAGAAAGAGGCTGTCCGCGACGTCGTGACGGCAAAAAATATCGAAGCGATAATACCACGTCATTTCTGGGTGAACAACGTGCAGGTTCAGAACGCCGTCGGCACTTTCGGACGTCAGCTCCGCGGCGATTTCACCCTTATGGCCTGCTCCAACGAAAACCGGCGCAATCTGCAACGCCTGAAAATCGACGGCATCGACAGCACCGGCATACACTACTTCCTCCGCCCGCTGGCCATAGGCGAACTTGTGCTTACGCAGACAGAACGTCAGCTCGGATGCGCTCTCGTCGATTTCGGTGCCGAAACCACCACTGTTTCAATCTATAAGGACGGAGCCTTGTGCTTCCTCTCGACCCTGCCGCTGGGTTCGCGGCTGATCACACGCGACCTTATGTCCGGACTGAACCTGACCGAGGAACGCGCCGAAGCATTCAAGACCGGACAGGGCAACGCCGTAGCTCCCGAAAGCGAAGCCGCCGACGCCACCTCGCGCGAAATAAATGCCTACGTACAGGCTCGAGCCGGCGAAATCGCCGCCAACATAATCAACCAGATAGTTCTGTCAGGCTACAAGACCTCCGATCTGCCGGAAGGCATAGTGCTCGTAGGAGGCGGTGCCAGACTGCGCAACTTCGCCGCACTTCTGGCAGCACAGGGAAAGATACAGGTACGTGCCGGCGCCATGCCGCCTACCGTGCAGTTCCGCTCGGCTGTCGAACGTTCCCAGGAAAACATCGACATAGTCGCCATCCTGACAGCTGCGGCTACATCGATGCCCGAATGCACTTATATACCCGAAGCTGCCGCAGCCTCGGGACGCAACCACCACGACGCACTCGGCGATGAGAACGATATCCGCCGCCGCGACTACGATATACATCACCCGGTCCGCAAGGAAAAATACGATGATTCTGACGAAAACCTTCTGAAAGACGATCCCGACGTCGATGACGACAACAACGGCAAGAACCGCGACCATGAGCGCGAACGCAACAGTCGACGCTTCGGATGGTTCCACAAATCCGACCGCAACAAATCCAAAGATGAAGAACCTGATGACGACATCGAAGATGAAGACTACGACGAGGATTATGACGACGACGATCAGCAGGAAGAAGAATCCATAGGCCAGATGCGACGCCTTCTCAACGGATTCGCACGCATCTTCACCATACCCGAGGACGACGAAGACGACGACGAGGACGAACGCCCGTCGAAGCACTGAAAACAGCCGCACGGTTCCCCGGCCCGACAATATCATCTGTTAATCAAGCAAGACGCAAAAAATCATGGAAGAAGAAAATACATATCTCGATAAATATCGTCCGGACTCCGAAAACCGGGCACGCGATCTGCGCATACTTGTTCTCGGAATGGGCGGCGGCGGCAGCAACGCCGTCAACCACATGTACCGCCAGAATCCCGAAGGAATAGAATTCGTGGTGCTCAACACCGACGCCCAGGCACTGCGGATGTCGCCCGTACCGACAAAACTCCTTATAGGACCCAACACTACAGGCGGTTTTGGCGCCGGCGGCAAACCTGAAATCGCACGCGAAGCTGCCGAAGAAAGCATAGAGGAAATCGAGGCTCTGCTTGAGCCGAGGCCAAACATGGTATTCATCACCGCAGGCATGGGCGGAGGCACGGGCACCGGAGCCTCCCCCGTGGTGGCGCGCGCCGTCAAAAGTCGAGGCATACTGACGGTAGGCATAGTCACAATTCCTTTCTTCTTCGAAGGGATGCCGAAAATACGAAAAGCCCTGCGCGGTGCCGACGAACTGGGAAAATATACCGACGCCCTGTTGGTAATCAACAATGAACGCCTCACCGAGATATACCCGAAACTCGGCTTCACACAGGCTTTTGCCAAAGCCGACGACATACTCACCACCGCCGCAAGCAGCATCTCCGAAATCGTGACCACCCCGAGCATGATCAACCTCGACATGCGCGACGTCGACTCGACCCTGCGCGACGGAGCTACAGCTCTTATCTCCGTAGGCTACGGCGAAGGCGAGAACCGCATGACACAGGCCATACAGAACGCTCTCCATTCGCCCCTGCTGCGCGACTCCGACGTCTATTCGGCAAAACGACTGCTCTTCGCATTCTATTTCTCGCCCGATATCGACCCGCCGTACACCGCCGAGGAATCGAACGAAATCACACAGTTCATCCGCGATATGAACCTCGAGGTCGAGGTGATCTGGGGCTACGGACTCGACGACAGCCTCGGCAACCAGGTCAAATTCACGCTTCTGGCATCGGGCTTCGACATAACCGTCAGCGATACTCCGCGCGAAGGACGCCAGACCATCGAAGGCGCACAGGCTCCGGTGGTCGAGGACGATCCGGAGATGAGGCGCCGGATGGCCGAGATGTACGGCAACGAAAAAGTCGAGGAAGTCATACGCAAGCAGGAAACACAGAACTACATCATACTCGACGCCGACCAACTCGACAACGACGACGTGATAGACATGATAGAGCGCACTCCGGCATACCAGCGCGACAAACGCGTGGCATCGTCGGTGCGCACAGGCGTGCAATACCAGGCCGCAACCCGTGCCGACAACAACCGCAACGACAATAAAAAGACCAATTCCATATCTTTCTCGCCCGATGACCTCTGACAAAAAGCCCCGTCTGGTGGTTTCGACCGGAGCCGGTATCAGCGCCGAAAGCGGCATCAGCACTTTCCGCGACGCCGACGGCCTGTGGGAAAACTACCCTGTCATGGATGTGTGCTCGGCCGACGGTTTTGCCCGGAATCCCGCCCTCGTGCATGAATTCTACAATGCCCGGCGGCGCCAACTCTTCGAGGTCAGGCCAAACGAAGCGCACCGCATCCTTGCCGGACTTGAAAAGAACTTCGAGGTCGACGTGATAACACAGAACGTCGACGATCTCCACGAACGCGCAGGCAGCAGCCACGTGACACATCTCCACGGCGAGCTGATGAAAGTCCGCGCCATCGACGACGAAAGCCTCACATGGCGGCTTACTGAAGCCGCGGCCGCGACAACGCCCGACACCGTCATCGACGGACACCGGGTGCGGCCGCACATCGTCTTTTTTCAGGAAGCCGTGCCCATGTTCGAGCCGGCAACGCAGATAGCCGCTCAGGCCGATATATTCGTGATAATCGGCACAAGTCTTGTAGTCTATCCGGCAGCAGCCCTGCTACGCTATGTCAGGCCGGGCACACCGATCTACTACATAGACCCAAGACCGGCGTCAGTTCCGCCCGACGTACACGTGATACCGACAACAGCTACCGAAGGAATGCGTATACTTGAACGCGAGCTACTACAGAAATATTTATGAAACGTTTCCTGCTTATATTCATCACAGCAATCGTCGCGTCAATTATCCCCGCAGGAGCACAGATTCTTACCTACGGCGACGGCGCGCTTGACACCGACAGCATAAAACGCGACTTCTCGAACCAGCCTTATTTCGGGCTATACAAAGACAACTACTTTATTTTCGGTCCGTCCGTAGGTCCTCCGGCCACCAAACAGAACACAAACATAAAATTCCAGATCTCCATTGCGCAGCGTCTGACGCGTGCCACTCTGCCATGGGGTACATATCTCTATCTGTTCTACTCGCAGAAATGCTTCTGGAATGTCCTGGAAAATTCCATGCCTATGACCGACCTGAACTTCAACCCCGGCATAGGTCTTACAAAACCGCTGTTCGTCAAGAACCGCTACATAGGCAAGGTATCGCTTATCATCGAGCATGAAAGCAACGGCCGCGACAGCATCTGGTCGCGTTCGTGGAACAAAGTGTCACTGTCGGCCAACATAATGCTCAGCCGCAACCTTATGGTCCACGGCAAATTATGGATTCCTATTGTCGACGGCATGAACAATCAGGACATACTCAAATACTCCGGCATATTTCAGACCGGTTTCCAGGCCATAACCAACAACCGTCGTTTCAACTTCGGAGTGACACTTGTAAAACGACAGGGCTGGAACCTGAATTTCAACACCATCGTCGATGTGTCGTTCCGCATACTGAAAAGCGACAACCAGTTCCTCTATCTGCAATATTACAACGGTTACGGCGAAGGCCTGCTCGACTACAAACAATTCCATTCGCAGCTGCGCCTCGGGCTTCTTATAAAGCCAAAACTATTCAGCGAATTCTAATTCCATAACACACAAAAAAACGCCCCATGCTCGTCAAAACCTACGGAGCCGCCGTCCGCGGCATTGATGCCATAATAGTGACGGTCGAAACTGTAGTCGACCGGGGTATAAACTACTGCATAGTAGGTCTGCCGGACACTGCTGTCAAGGAAAGCCATGAACGGGTGCGCTCGGCACTCAAACAGTCGGGCTACGGGTTGCCCCGACAGTCTGTGACTATCAACATGGCGCCGGCCGACGTTCGTAAAGAGGGAGCCGCCTACGATCTGCCTATCGCCATATCCACCCTCGTAGGAGCTGAAATAATAACAGCTCCATCCTTGTCGGACTACGTCATTATGGGCGAACTGTCGCTCGACGGCAGCGTGCGCCCCGTGCGCGGCGTGCTGCCCATGGCCATAGAGGCGCGCCGGCAAGGCTTCAAAGGCATGATAGTGCCGCGCGACAATGCCACCGAAGCCGCCGTGGTCGACAATCTCGCTGTCTACGGAGTCGATCGTCTTGCCGACGTCATCGACTTTCTGCGCGGAGCCTCGGAACTTAGACCTACGGTCGTCGACACACGTGCCGAATTCGCCGGTGCGACAGGACTTTTCGACTACGATTTCGCCGATGTAAAAGGTCAGGAGAACGTGAAACGCGCATTCGAGGTTGCCTGTGCAGGCGGCCACAATATCCTGCTCGTCGGTCCTCCAGGGGCAGGAAAATCGATGATGGCCAAACGGCTCCCGTCCATAATGCCGCCACTGACTTTAGGCGAAGCTCTTGAAACAACAAAAATACACTCCGTTGCGGGAAAACTGCGAGCAGGCTCACGCCTGATGACTGTACGTCCTTTCCGTGCCCCGCACCACACGGTGTCGCCAGTAGCACTTGTCGGAGGAGGCTCGTCGCCGCTGCCCGGAGAAATATCTCTGGCCCACAACGGCATCCTTTTCCTTGATGAATTCCCCGAATATCCACGCTCTGTCCTCGAGGTGCTGCGCCAGCCGCTCGAAGACAGGCATATCAGCGTGTCGCGCGCACGCTATTCGGTGGATTATCCCGCAGGCTTCATGCTTGTGGCATCGATGAATCCATGTCCCTGCGGATACTATAACCATCCGACAAAAGCATGCACATGCCGCCCAGGCCAGGTACAGAAATATCTCGGCCGCATCTCCGGCCCATTGCTCGACCGCATCGACATACAGGTGGAAATCATGCCCGTTCCTTTCGACGAACTGTCGTCGATGAAGCGTGGCGAAAGTTCGGCCGACATACGCCGCCGCGTGGTGGCCGCACGCGAGCTTCAGGCACGCCGCTTTGCCGGCGAAAGCGACATACACTGCAACGCACAGATGAACTCTCGCCTGATATCGCGCTGCTGTGTCCTTGAGCCTGAGGTAGCCGGAATACTCAAGCAGGCTATGGTGAAGTTCGACATGTCGGCACGCGCCTACGACCGCATCCTGAAGCTTGCCCGCACTATTGCCGACCTCGACGCCAGCGAGAGTATAGGCGCCTCCCACATGCGGGAAGCCATTTCATACCGCAATCTCGACCGTGCTTCATGGGGAAGCGCCAAAAACACACCGTTCTGAAAGTTTATCTTCTCTTCAGCGACTGGCCCAGAAGAAAGGCGCAGAGTCGCACGGGAGCGGAATCGGGATGCCGCTGCATGTAGCGGTAAAACAAGTAAGGAACAAATATGCCCGACAGAAGCGACAGGACTGTATGCACCTGCCACGACAGCCGCACGAAATGACCGAGCACCTGCTGGCTCAGTACGTTGAAATACCACGAGAGCAGAAATATCATATAGTTAGCCCCGAAGAACGGATCAAGAAGCGTGATACGGCGTTCTTCAAGTATTTTTGCTCCCGATATACACGCACCAATACCCGCAACGGAACACAAAGGCATCCACGAGCTGCCTTCCAAGGCGAAGAACAAAGCAGCCCAAATAGCCCAAAGAAGCATGAAAACGAAAGGAGAAGTCCATCTCATGATGACATCGACACCGTCCATATTGCGGGCATAGACTATTCCAAGGACAAAAAATACGGCAAGTTTTCCGGCATACGCAAGAGAAAAAGCCGACGGCAGATATGAAGCCGCCGGAAGCAAAGCGGCTCCTGCTGCAATCATGACAATATCGACTGCCGCGGCCGGTATCCCGAGCCGTGAGGTGAGTACCAAAATGCAGAAGCACACGACAAGAAGAGTGAAACTTGCCTGAAGAAACCACAGATAAGGTATCACCATATAGTGCGGATAGACAAAAGCCCTGATCAACGAATCAAGGTTCATCTCTACAGTTTCGTCGGCAATAGGAGAAAAATATGCACGCGGCACGAATGTGATCAAGGTCAATACTGCAAAAGGGAGCAGGAGTCTGCGCAACTTAAGACTCACGAAAGTGCCTGTATATCCGCGCCGCTGTCCGGCCACAGCCGAACGTGTAGTATAAACCATCAGAAAGCCGGACACGAACATGAACAGAGGCATACGGAAAGAGTGCATCATGCGGTAAAGAAGCATCGAACGTCCGTAGTCGCCGTCAGGATATTCATGGAACGAATGGCCGACGACTACCAGAAAAATTCCGATAATCTGCAGATAAGCTATAAACTTAAGATATTTCTTTTCTGTCATTTTCCCTCCGGAGGATACATCTGCAAAGTTAGTATAAATTGCGTAACTTTGCGCCTGCTTTTCCACAAGAATCTGACACAGATGAACACTACAGACAAAATATCCGCCGGACGTGGCTTGTCGGCTCTGTCGCCCGTTGCGGTCTTCCTGCTGGTCTATCTGGCCGTGTCGCTGTACATAGGCGATTTCTACCGTATGCCTCTGTCGGTGGCCATACTCGCAGCTTCAGTATGGTCGGTAATGATATACCGCGGCCATAGCCTTACAGAACGTATCGAAACTTTCTCGCGTGCCGCCGGCCACAGCAATATCATGTACATGATATGGATTTTTGTGCTTGCCGGAGCTTTCGCCAGCCTCGCCGAATCCATAGGAGCCGTCGACGCCACAGTAAGCCTCGCCTTGTCGGTCTTCCCATCACAGCTTGTGGCCCCTATGCTTTTCTTTACCTCATGCTTCATGTCGCTCGCCGTCGGCACATCGGTCGGCACCGTCGTGGCACTGACACCTCTGGCCGTGGCTCTGGCACAAAGTGCCGACGGAAATGTCCCTTTTCTGGTTGCAGCGGTGCTTGGCGGTGCTTTTTTCGGCGATAACCTCTCATTCATATCCGATACAACCATAGCCGCCACTCGCTCACAAGGCTGCTCCATGGCCGACAAATTCAATGCCAACCTGTGGATCGCTCTCCCTGCGGCGTTAGTTACACTTGCAATATACATAATAATCGGAACAGATGCCTCAGGCGGCAATACAACGGAAACGAATGCAAACCCTCTGCTTATTGTGCCCTATCTGGTAGTTATCGCTGCCGCTCTGGCAGGCAGAAATGTCACGATAGTGCTTTCACTGGGCATAGCCACAGCTCTGGCATTCGGCAGTGCCTACGGCTACGGAGCCATAGAGATGGCCGGATTCATGGGCAAAGGAATAAATTCTATGGGCGAACTGATTGTGATAACACTTATGGCCGCAGGCATGCTGGGTATAATAAAAGCTGCCGGAGGAATACAATATCTCCTTCGGGTCATGACCGCCCGAATCCACGGACGGCGCGGCGCCCAGGCTGTTATGGCACTTCTGGCCGGTATAGTCAACCTGTGCACGGCCAACAATACCGTCGCTATAATCACAGTCGGCGGAATAACCCGCGACATAGCCGACCGTTACGGCGTCGACCGCCGCAAGAGTGCGTCGCTCCTCGACTCGGCATCATGCGTCGTGCAATGCCTGATTCCCTACGGAGCACAGACGCTTTTAGCGGCTTCTCTGGCAGGAATATCGCCTGCGGCTCCGTTTCCCTACCTCTACTATCCCTGGGCGCTGTCAGCCGCTATAGCGCTTTCCATAATCTTCATGTATCCGCGACATCTCAACCGCCGCGGAGGAAACTGGAAAGGCCGGAAATAATGTTAAATGTTTACGACTTATACGTATATATCACAAATCATTTAATGATAATGATTGTAGGGACGTGCCGCGGCACGTCTGCCTATGCTTTACGTAAAGACGCATATAAGACATGCCACGGCATGTCCCTACAAGAGTAAACTACTATAAACTTAGATATTCCCGCTCGGCAAAGTCCAAATAAATTTGGCTTTGCTCTCGACTTATACGTATCTTTGCCTCTATGAAAAAAATAATAAGAACTGCTACGGTAGCGGTCATATCAATTCTGCTGGCCGCAGGCATCTCATGCACCGACAACGAACAGTTCCGTGTCAACGGCACAATCGAGGGTAAACCTACGATCAATCTCCGCGCCGCATACTGGGCTGACGGCGCTTACCGCCAGCTACTTACTGCATCACGCGACGGTGAATTCGAATTTTTCGGAAGTTCGAAAACTCCTGCCGTGGTAGATATCATGGACCATGAATACCGGGTAATAGGGCGAATCTACATCGCCAACGGACAAAACGTAGAGTGCACACTCGACCGCTCCAACCCGTTCAACATAAGCGCTTCAGGTAATGAAACCGTGGAAAAATGGACACGCTTCCTGAAAGAGAACGCCGATTCCCTGCGTTCAGGCTCCGGGACAGCCAATGCAATAATCGGACGCTATGTAAAAGCAAATCCTGCCGATGTGGTTTCGACTTTGTTGATGCTGACAGCTTTCGACGCATCAGCCGACCCTGCCGGCGCCGATTCACTGCTTTTCAGCATAGACGTTTCGGCACGACCGTCGTCGCTTACATCAGGTTATAATTTTTTGCTTGAAAGACTTATCACAGCTGCCGATACAATCAATCCCATCGTTTATTTCGACGCCGCCACAGGAAAAGGGGCAACATTCCGTCCCGAAGATTCCGGACGTTCGATGATTGTGTTCAGCACCGAGGACAGCCCGTCACGCGACAGCCTGCTGACCGCAATGCGGCGCCTACGACGCAAATACGAAAAAAAAGAACTTGAAATAGTCGATATATCGCTCGATCGCGATACCGTAGTCTGGAAAAACCATATACGCCGCGATTCCGCCACCTGGCGGCAAGGATGGGCGGCAGGTGCCATGGCCGCTCCCGGAATAAACGGCATAGGTATAAACCGACTTCCGTTCGCCGTTGTATGCGACTCTGCGGGGGCAACACTCTACCGCGGCCCGTCAATCGCATCGGCAGAAAAAGCGGCCGATATATAAGCGACGCATAATCAAAATTGTCGTGCCGCTTGTTTATCAGATAAAACGACGCACGATATGAAAAATATACGCACACTTCTGAAAGTCGCCGGTGGCGGCATACTGTTAAGCTGGCTGACGAGTTCGTGTGCCGGACTCGGAGTCGATCTTGATTATGACGATGGTTACTACTATCCCTACTGGTCGCCGGGCTATAACGGCGTCATCTATCCGCCCGCATACGTCCCCGACATAATGTATCCTTATCCCCCGTGGCCTTCTTACAGACCTTTACCTCCGGCGCCGCCATCATCGGGACGTCCTGAATTTGTCAATCCGGGACTTAACAGACCGGTTATACGTCCACAAGCACCCGACGGCAGCGAACGACCGGGAAACTGGTCGCGTCCCGACGGAAACGGCACGCAGAATCCACCATCCATACCACGTGGAGAAAGTCCTCGCGGACGGCGCTAAATTCTTATATAAGGTGTAATTTGTGTTTCTCAAAAAATGTTCTGGCTCCTGGCTGCGATTCCGCTATATATGCCATAACCTGGGATTCCGTCCACATGTCAGGTGTAGGTTCGGCATTCGATTCAACAGCTTCTATCGTGAAAGCGTCGTTACCCAAAGCGTCGCGCATGAACGAATGTATAGCCTGCGATGCCTGATTGAACATATCAAGGATTATGCCGTTCTCCACAGTCAGCACATATCGGTCGGCAACACCTGATGGCTGCGGTCGGCTCGAACGCATCATGTTTATTATAACATGCTCTGTAGGGTGCGATTTGATATATGCAGTCCATGCAGCCGCGATTGCCGCATCATCGTATGGATTGCGACGCACGTTATCTCCCGCGGCAGTATATTCCGCCGCCGACTCAGCCGCCATGCCCGACGACGCTGTTCCACTTCTTACGGCTTTTAAAGAAAGCTTGGGAGCAGCGGTCGCTGCAAGATGCGGTGCCTGCACCGATTTTACCGGAGTCGGAGCAGTCCGCCGAATTTGCGGCTGCGGCTTCACTTCTGCGGAAACCGGTTGCTGCTGAAGCGTATCTGTTCCGGTATGCGTTGCCTTCAGCGGTTTTAGTTGCCCCCCGTCGCATCCGCTTTTATCGGACGAGGGGCTAAACGCTTGGCACAGCTTAATGAGCGTAAGCTCTATAAGGAATTGCTTGTTTGTGGCCATACGGAAATTGAAGTCCGCATCGTTGCAGATATCCATGGCCTTGTAGAGGAAAGTAGGGTGGAATTTCGCGGATTTCTCAGCCAGACGCGCACGTTCGGCATCATCGGTTTCAAGCAGCACTATAGTGGAAGGGTCGCAGGCAACCATCAGGTCGCGCAGATATAGAGCAAGTCCGTTGATGAAGAACTGCGAATCGAATCCTTTTTCCCTTACTTCTTTGTATATAAGCAATGCTGACGGGACGTCGTGTGCGGCAAAAGCATCGACAAGCCGCCCGTAATAGCTGCTGTCAAGTATATTCAGGTTCTCTATAGTCGAGGAATATGTAATGTCGCCACGCGACGATGCCGCCACCTGATCGAAAATAGACAAAGCGTCGCGCATGGCACCGTCGGCCTTGCGGGCTATCACTGTCAGCGCTTCCGGCTCGGCCTTTATCCCTTCTGATGAAGCCACATGCGCCAGATGCGCCACCATATCGGCTACGGTGATACGGTTGAAATCGTAAATCTGGCAACGGGAGAGAATTGTGGGAATAATCTTGTGCTTCTCTGTCGTGGCCAGAATGAATATCACATAGGACGGCGGTTCCTCAAGCGTTTTAAGGAAAGCATTGAATGCCGAAGCCGACAGCATGTGCACCTCGTCGATGATGAACACTCGGTATTTTCCTATTGTCGGCGGCACCATGACCTGCTCTATAAGCGCTTTCATGTCGTCGATACCGTTGTGGGATGCGGCGTCGAGTTCTATGATATTGAGCGAACGGTTTTCGTTGAACTGGCGGCATGAGTCGCATTCATTGCAAGCCTCCCCGTCGGCGCTTCGGTTCGAGCAGTTGATGGTCTTGGCGAAAATGCGCGCACACGAGGTCTTGCCTACGCCTCTTGATCCGCAAAAAAGATAGGCATGAGCCAGACGGTCAGTGGCTATGGCGTTCTTCAGAGTGAGTGTAAGCGCACCTTGCCCGACGACGCTGCTGAAAGTCGACGGCCGATATTTACGGGCCGATACGATGTATTGTTCCATGATATGCAAACTTACGAAAACTTTTATTTTCCGACAAGTTTTTCGGGCGGGGAGATAAGGAATAGCCGCGAACGGGCACGCGTAACGGCCGTGTACATCCAGCGGTACAGTTCCATGCCGAGCGATTCCGGAGGAATATAGCTCAGATCGACGAATACATTACGCCATTGTCCGCCCTGCGCCTTGTGGCAGGTGACGGCGTATGCGTATTTCACTTGCAGTGCATTCCAGTATGGGTCGGTGCGCAATGCCCGCAGACGCGTGTCGGCCGGAGTGTCGGAAGAAAAAGCATCTGGGTCGTAAAGTATGCCGTAATACAGTTGTGAAAGTTGTTCGCGCGACAGGGCGGCGCTCTCCCCGCCAAGGGCGTCAAGGATCACTTTCGCATCGAATTCCACAGCATCAGCAGCTCCGGCAGTGTCGTTGCCGGGCAACACCGTCGAAAGACGCACATCGGCGAAACGCAGTCCGTAGCGTGTTTCCGTTCCGTAGACGCGCTCTACGGCAAGAATATCGCCGTTTGCCACAAAGTCCAGACCTTTTACCTTTTCAGACGTGAAATAATGATTTTTCGCTACTATAAGCATATCGCCTGCCGAGAGTATTTCCTCCCGGTAAAGGACTTGCGAACGTATGGCGGCGTTGTAGTCGGCGGCACGGCGGTTACTCCGGCAGATTATGATTGTTTCTTCAGGTCCATCTTCAGCGTATGCCTGCTCTATACGGTCTGCAAGCTCTTCGCTGTCGACTATACTGACATCGGCAAAAGGTGATGTTACAATCTTTGGCACCGGAACAGAATCTTTATCATTTTGCGGTTCCTTAAGCCTCAGCATTGCACGACGCAGTCGTGTGGCATTGTAGAGTATACCCGAACCGGCTGCCTGACGTGCCGTTTCGGTCAGTGTGGCATGAGTGACTTTCAAGCCGAAACGCCTTAACACATCAGCTTCCATCGCCGGAGAGCTGTCTGTTCCTACCGGCGGAAGCTGCGCCGTATCGCCAAGAAGAATAAGGCGGCAGTTCTCACCCGTATATACATACTGCACCAGATCGGCAAGTATGTCGGGAGAATCCTCCCGGGTGCCGGAGGCTATCATCGATGCCTCGTCGACAATGAAAATAGTGTTTTTATGTTTGTTCTCGCGGACAGGAGCCAAAGAGAAATCCGTCTGTTCGCCGATAACCGAGCTGTGACGGTATATTTTGCGGTGTATTGTAAAGGCTGGATGCCCTGATGAATTTGCCGAGAAAACCTTAGCAGCCCGTCCTGTCGGGGCTAGCAGGACCGAACGGATTCCAACAGAAGCCAAAGTTCGTACCAATGCTCCTGTGAGCGACGTCTTGCCTGTGCCGGCATATCCATTAAGAATGAATACGGCGTCGGAGCGCGATGCCGGAGCACAGAATCTCGCCAAAGCAGCCACAACCGCCACTTGCTGCTCGTTTGCCTGATAAGGCAAGGCCGTCAGCACCCGCCCTGCAAATTCCTTTACATCCACATTACATATATACTTACAAAATCAAATAATCGTTATTAATTATTAATTTACGATTTTGGAGTGATTTTTTACAAAATATGTGATTAACTTTGCCGTGTGAAATTCCAACTGGAATAGTGTTTTTCACTCAGAGTCAGAATTAAAGCAAATTAATAAGTGAATCATAGGTTAAGTATGTCACTGCCCGGGACGGGTAGTGACATTTTTTTATGCCTGTGCTTTTGCTTTGAATGCAGCGGCGTAAGCCCGTATCTGCTTCAGCATAGCCAGCAGTCCGTTGCTCCGGGTAGGAGAAAGATGCTCACTAAGTCCTATCCCGTCGATAAATCGGAGATCTGCATTGAGAATCTCGTCCGGGGTGTGGTCGTTGAGTACTGTAAGAAGCAATGATATTATACCTTTTACTATTATGGCATCGGAGTCGGCCGTATAGTGTACCGTTCCGTCTGATGCCATTTCGGCATCAAGCCACACACGGCTCTGGCAGCCTTCGATAAGCCTGTCAGGAGTCTTAAGTGATTCAGATATAGGAGGTAGCGCTCCGCCAAGGTCTATTATATAACCATAACGGTCCATCCAGTCATCGATTTCGCTGAATTCGTCGATGATTTCCTGTTGTCGTTCTTCTATTGTCATCTGTAGTGTTTTTTTATAATGACAAATATACGACATTTATTTCAGACAGCAGAAAGTTGCGTTCAGATTAAAGATTGTGTACTGACGGCTTTTCGCGATATAACACACTCATTACAGTGCGTCCTACCGCTTCAAGCGAAGCCCGGTCGATCTGATCCATATTATCGGCATGTGTATGCCAACTTGGAGGAAAACCGGAAGTGACAGGATTAAGACATTCGATTATATTTGTGGTAGGTATTCCGGCCTCTGTCAGAAATACATGGTCGTCGGTCACCGCACCGCCTACCTGATTGATGAATATGCCGTTAAGCCCAAGAGCCTTAGCCTCGTTCCATACTTTCGCAGTCGGCACTGAAGCATAACGGTTCGCAAACGCTTCTATGTGGAAGCGCGCATCGCGTCCGCCTACCATATCAAGAAGTATTCCGAAACGCGGCAGATTGCCGAGATTGTATGGCACCATGTTTTTAAGCCAGTACTGTGTACCCAGACACCAAGTTTCAGGACTGTTGGTAAAACCCGAATTCGAGCCATAATCTTCGGCATCGACAAGGAGTATGTCGACCCCAACCGGCGGTTTGCGCAGATTCAGGTTACGTGCTATCTCAAGCAGGACTCCTACGCCGCTTCCTCCATCATTTGCACCGGGAATCGGCTTGGCGCGAAGTTCAGAATCGGTTTCATTGTCGGCCCAAGGACGGGTATCGTAGTGTGCGACAAGCAGAATACGGTCATTTTCCTCGCCGGCGTATGATGCAATTATATTAGAGATGGGAAGTACATCACCGTTATAGGCAACTACACTTCCGTTCTGGACAATGACGGTATCGGCATCGAAACGTCGCAGTTCTTCTACTAACCAGTCACGGCAGGCATCATGGGCTGCTGTGCCGGGCACACGCGGACCGAAAGCCACCTGCCGGCTTACATTATTGTAGGCGGAGTCGGCATTGAAAAAATTGAATTCGCGTAGCGCAACTGCATTCTCAGCCGGTACATCACTCGATTTTCTATGGCTCGAATTACAAGAAAGAATTGCACCCGACAATAATATTACTCCTGTGATTGTTGCAATTTGCCTGTGCATGACGGATAGTATTTGATTGGTGCAAAGTTACAAAAAAATCACAAAACAATTGCGTTTATATTAAAATTAACTTTCAGATAATTAAATTTAATATTTTTCACTATTTTCGACCGAAATCAGCCGGGATTTCGCCCCATTTTTCCGTTTCCCATTTCAGCAAGGGATTGACTATGTCGTTTACAGCAATCCATGCGTCGGCACGGGCAAGAAGCTCACATGTGCGGGAATTGGCAGCCGATGGTGTAATGGTAGTCTTTGAATGACGGCGACGAATCCACGAACGAGCCGTAAGCGAATCACTATATATGGGAGTCGTATAATCACCGTTTTTATGGAGAAGAGCTGCACAATGTATGATAGCCAGATATTCTGCTATATTGTTCGTACCGCCCTCTATAGGACCTATTCTAAAAATTTCCTTGCCGCTTCCGACATGCACGGCCCTATATTCCATAGGTCCCGGATTTTTTGCACAGGCGCCATCGACGGCTATTGCATCTGTCCGTATCTCGGGATTGGAAGTGTAATCAGCAGGAGTAGCCGGTACAATACGTACAGCCAGCTTGCGCATCAGTGCGAGCTGTTCGAAGGCATCTCCTCTGAAAGCTTCCGTAGCTTCATTCTGTGTGGGATATGAACGATACTTCGCGCCGGGAAAGTTTTCTACCTGTATTTTACACTCTTCCCATGAATCATAAATTCCGGGCGCCCGGCCTTCCCAAACAACATAAAATTTTCTCTTCTGATAAGACATGATGCACTTATATTTTATACCTTAGAAAATAAGGTGACGCTGCTCTTTTATTCATTGAATGTGTTATGAAAACTGAAGAAAGAGATTTATGTCGACATGCCGCACGCCAAGGCTTCGGGCTACGGATGGGTTGACACACTTGCCCAGGAAAGTGTATGCGGCGTTCCGCAGACCTGACTTCAGTTTAAGTGCGTTACTGACTCCGTCACAGACGAGTATATCGTCGAGCATGGTTACGAAAGTATTGCTCATCGCCATTGCCACCGTCCGGGGCACTGCATTGCCGGCGTTTATATAGCATACACGTCCGGGAGCATTCATGGAATTATCGGAAGGAGAAGCCATGTCGAGATCCACAAGTGTCATCGACGGAAATGCCGACCCAGGGTCGGATGTAAGGTCGAAACTTATCACTCCGCGTTTCATCACAGCCGCCATATCGGAATCGACACGTGTGCGCCGCGGATCGGATGTATCGGTGGCTACAACAATATCGGCCGAGCGTAAGGCATTTTCAAACACCCGAGGATGAACTGCCGATGTTATCACACCGGATCCGAGAAGGCGGATGGCTTCACGCAGCCGATATATATTATCATCGAACATGCGTACAGTCGCACCCAGCCCGCATGCTGTTTCGGCAGCTGCACAAGCAGCTATGTCGGAACCTATTATCATGACCTCGCACGGCACTACTCCTGCCACACCTCCTAACAGTATGCCTTTGCCATGTATAGCGTCGGCAAGCAGCGAGGAAGCAATGGCTATAGCCGCACGACCGTCGATTTCGTGCAGTATGTCGGCGAAAGGCAAATTGCCTCCATCATCTCCTATAAGATCAAGTGCAAGCGCTATTATATTTCTTTCCAAAAGAACTTTCATTCCGTCAACGGCATTCTCGCCATAATGCAGGAAACTGAGCAAAAGCGAGCCACGACGCATCTTACGCGCATCGGAAGCCGACAATACAGGAAGATATACCACTATATCACAGCCGAATGCCGCCGCACGGTCCGTTATTTCCACGCCTGCACGAAGATATTTCTCGTCGCTGTAATGTATATGTCGTGCGGCATCACGTTCCATCCTGACGGTGAAACCACGGTTTACAAGCATGGCTGCAGCCTCCGGCGTAAGCGGAAAGCGATGTTCCATGACTCCGGCAGCCGCAGGCAAACCGATGCTTATGGTACGATTCAAAACTGTAGCGCTCAGAAGTTCTTCAAGTGGTGCTGGACCGTTCATTATTTTGTCAGATATTTAATTCTTTAATAAACCTTTCTACAGAGCAGTTTATTTCCGATTCCGATTCAAGCCGGCTTGAATCGAATCGACATGAAGCCTTTTCATAATAATATCGGCGGCTTTGCCGGCGCTCCGCGATGAAAGCAAGCAATTCATCATCGCTACATGAATTGTCGACAAGAGGGCGTTGTCCGGCCGGCGCCTCACGCAGCCTACGCAATATGACATCGTCGCTTGCCTGTAGAAGCACACATGTTCCTTTACTGTTCATAAACTCCATATTTCCGTCGTGGCAAGGTGTTCCACCGCCGCATGCTATCACAAAAGTGGAATCCATCTCTTTTTCCGCTTCACCGGCCACACGCCGCAATACACGGCTCTCGATGCTGCGGAAGTATTTTTCGCCGCGCATAGCGAATATATCCGCCACTTTCATCCCGACCTCGTTTTCAACTTCTTCATCGAGATCTATAAAACGATAACCCGGACGTGCGCCAAGCGCACGCCCGAGCGTAGTCTTGCCCGAGGCCATGAAGCCTATAAGAAAACAAGGTCGCACGTACTGAGAGAGTATTTTCAGTCTTTCTTGAGAAGATCGCGGATTTCTGTCAGTAATTCTACTTCAGAAGGTGCTGCGGGAGCTGCCGGTTCTTCCTTGACGGGTTCCGGTTCGCGTTTCAACCTGTTCATGGCTTTAATAGCAATGAATATGCAGAATGCTATGATTATAAAATCAATAATTGTCTGCACGAATGCACCCCACGTAATAGCTACTTCAGGAGTTATGATCTCGCTTCCTTCCTGAACACCTTTTTGAATAATCCACTTGTAGTCGGAGAAATTGATTCCGCCGGTGAGCATGCCGATAGCCGGCATAAGCACATCATTTACCAGCGACGTCACAATTTTGCCGAAAGCGGCGCCGATGATAACACCGACAGCCATGTCGATAACGTTGCCACGCATGGCAAATTCTTTGAACTCCTGTAAGAATTTTTTCATAGTGAATTACTGAATATTATAATAGTTGATGATTTGCAAATATACGAATAAGTCGAGGGCAAAGCCAAATTTATTTGGATATTGTCGAGTGAAAGTATCTAAGAGTAACATGCCACGGCACGTCCCTACAATCATTATCATTAAACGGTCTACTAAATCATACGGAATATATTAAATCAATGCCTGTAAGTATTATCAACAATTATTGTAGAAAACCGGTTGATAAACTGTCGATATTATTCCTACAACTTTCAATAAATAAATTTGGAAAATAAAGATGATGCCCGGCATATACAATATTTTCTTCTCTCAAAAAAACAGGCATATCCATTTATCACCGTATTTTGAACACTTAAAAAGCAGGTTTATGAACAATCTTTTTTGTAAAAGTTTTCGTCATCAGCAGTTATAAACATAATGTAGATAACATGAATTTCATACTGGCTGTTAGATATTTAAATGTTCAAAGCAAGTTGATTACCTGACAATAGAATACAATAACGCAGAAATGCAAGTGAATGCTCAAAAAGTTACTGCTATTATCAACATCCATTATACTTCATACAGAAACTCTTTATTTTTAAATAAAAAATTTATATTAAAGAATTAAAGCAAGATAAGAATGTGGATAAGTAAAAAACGAAGAAAAAAATGAGAATCAGTAACAGGAATATGGAAAACCAACACTCTGCGGTTATTTACATAGTGTTGATAACTGTGTAATATATCTTATAATCAAATATATATAGTGTTTAAATCTATGTTGATACAGCGATTCTGACGACTGTTGTCAAATCCGTGACCGTGGATCTCGGTGTCCTCAACATTACAATTGTTGATATTTGTATTTAGATGAAAGAGTACGATCAAGATATTTGTCAGTTTATGGCTGTTGCCGTCGATATTGCCTGAAAATAATTGTATTATTAGAGATTATCATTTGAAAAATGTAATAGATGGCTTGCTTATTAATTATATACACTATGTTTATAAGCTTTATAACTACCTGATATTTAACATGTAAATGTGTTTATAATTGTGTATAAAATTAAGAATCGGGTAATATGAAAAAAGCCTCCGACGATTGTCGGAAGCTTTTTTCAACTGTGGAGTATAGCGGACTCGAACCGCTCACCTCGACACTGCCAGTGTCGCGCTCTAGCCAGATGAGCTAATACCCCGTTATGGCGTTTTTGCGATGCAAAGGTAGCGTAAATTTATTAATTTCAAAATGTGACAAATGTATTTTAACGTTTATTTGCATCAAGGAGCGGCTTATCGTCCCATACTTTCATATATTTGCGTATAAATAATTTTCCGATGGCAAAAGACCTGTTCAAACGCTATATCTGGCTTGTCGATACTATCCGCCGTTATGGCCGTATATCACGTCGTGAACTCGACGAATGCTGGCGCCGTTCTCCTTTTTCGGAAGGGGGCATGACGTTGGCGCGACGTACATTCTATAATTATCGACAGGCTATTGCTGAACTTTTCAATATAGAGATCGACTTCGATGCGCGCACATACGATTATTTTATCCGTACCGACGGAAGTGCAAATTCCGAAGGTCTTACTGACTGGCTGCTAAACTCGGCTGCAATGAGTGAGGTCGTAGGCTCGGCATGTGCTGTGGCCGACAGGGTGTTTGTTGAGGATGTGCCGTCGGCCCGCGAACATCTGTCGACTGTCATCGAAGCTTTGAGGGAACATCATCCGCTATGCTTCACTTATCATCCTTATTACCGAAGCATTCCGTCGCGCGGGGTGGTGGTTGAGCCGTATTTTCTTAAGATTTTCCGTCAGCGCTGGTATGTCACCGGTCTGCATAGGGAACAGAAAAAGATAAAGACATATGCGCTTGACCGTATGTCGGACGTCCTTCTGCTGCCTGATGTGTTCGACGATGATCCGTCGTTCGATCCTGAAAGTTATTTCCGGGATTCATTCGGTATTGTATTCACCAATAACGAAGCCAAGCGTATAGCTTTGCGCACCGATCCCCGGCAGGCTAAATATTTCAGGGCTCTCCCTTTGCATCGTTCTCAGGAAGAAGTTGTTCATGACAGTTATTCGATCTTTTACTACCGTATGCGTATAAGCCCCGATTTTGTGGAGGAACTTCTAAGTCACGGAGCAAGAGTGGAAGTACTCGAACCGCCGGAATTGCGTGCGATGATGCGCACTGAACTCAGCGAAGCTCTGGCACTGTATAAAAAAGACTGACAATCAGAATTTCACTACTATTTCAGCCGACATAAGATTGCGGGCAGGCTCTGTTCCGCGATTGTTCAGATAGTGTTCGTAGTTAAGGCGCAAATCGGCGCGAAAAATTTTGTAGATGTAAGTGAGTGTGACACCTGCTGTCAGGCGGTTGGCGTCGGTCAGTCCTTCCTCGGAACTGCGTAAAGCAGTGTGACGGGCCATTCCGTCGAAACGTCCCTGAACAGAGAACTGATTGAACACCGAGCGTTTCAGTGGCATGTGCCAGTCAGCCATGGCCATGTAGGAGTGTGCGCTGCGTATATTTCCTCCGCAGTAGTTTTCGAACATGTATTCGGCGGCCATAAACCAGCTGTCGTTTTTCCATCCCATAAAAGCGTCGATAAGATTGGCCCGCAGTTTTTCAGGCCGTAGCGATGCGTACGACACGGAGGTGATAATGCCTGTAGCCGGTAAAGTCATCGTAGCTTTTGCGGCGTATGCCACAGTGCGGTTCCACGGTGTGTGCGAACTTATTGCACCGGGGTTGAAAGCGCCGGCTTCGATTGTCAGTGGCAGGCTGACGGGCAGTGTATATGCGATCCGTGCACCTACAGCGCGGTAGTTCATCACCTGTTTACCCATGAACGAGCGATTGCTGAAAAAATAGTTTGTCGGCGAGCGGAATGTTTCGACACCGAAAGGCATTCGGAATTGTCCGGCGCGCAGATCCAGTCCTTTTAATATTCCCACACGTGCGTATGCGTCGAGAATTTTGATGGTTCCGGCGTCGCAGAAGTCGGTCTGTATGTAATAACCTATGGTCGGAGCTACGTTGCCGCTGACGTTTACACGTGCGTTTCGTATCTGGAATCGTTGGTCGCCGTGTTGCGTGTCTATTTCCCACCGGGCGCGGAGAACACCGTGTATTTCCGGCATATAGTCAACTTTTTTTTCTTCTGTGCCTGAATTGCTGTTTTCGGCGGCTGCGGCCGGCAGCATGCTGATTGCCGCAGCTGCCATTAATGCTGTTATGTGTTGTCGTATGTCGGACATGTTTCGTTCTTTTGTGGCAAAGTTACGAAAAAAAAGCTATCATTAGGTGCTTTTGGCCAAAGCGGTATGTTTTATACTTTATATCTTTTTGTTGGAATTAATTATCTTTGCATGTAAATCACATTATCATGTTTCCTGACGCAGTCAACTTCGATATTTTTCTTGCCGTGATGGCCGTCACGGCTGTTGTGGTGTTCATAACCCTTCATTATGTGGAGGCAGGTTACGGCGTTTCGTACACCCGACGATGGGGTCCGACGGTCGACAACCGTCTTGGCTGGGTACTTATGGAAGCTCCTGTATTTATAGCCATGGCTTTGCTTTGGTGGCATTCCGGCCGGCGTTTCGAAGCAGCGCCGCTGGTGATGTTCCTGTTGTTTGAATTCCATTATTTCCAGCGTTCTTTCATTTTTCCGCTGCTTATACGCAGCCGCGGGCGTATGCCTCTTTCCATTATCGCCATGGGCGTAACATTTAATGTACTTAATGCCCTTATGCAAGGCGGATGGATATTCTATATAAGTCCGGAAGGACGCTATCCTATGTCCTGGCTATGGTCGCCGCAGTTTATGGCAGGAACTGTGATATTTTTTGCCGGATGGATTGTCAATGTCCACAGCGACTATATAATCCGTCATCTGCGCCGTCCGGGCGACAGGCGCCATTACATTCCGCGCGGAGGCATGTTCCGCTATGTTTCGTCGGCCAATTATTTCGGAGAATTTGTCGAATGGACGGGCTTTGCCATACTTACATGGTCGGCTTCCGGAGCGGTATTCGCTTTGTGGACTTTCGCCAATCTGGCACCTCGTGCTGGCAAGTTGCGCGACCGTTATGCCCGAGAGTTCGGTGAGGAATTCACCTCGCTCGGCCGCAAGCGCATCATACCTTTCATATATTAGAATTAACACATAACTGAAAGATATACTGTAATGTACGAAAAATCGAAACTTTTCACTCCCGTACAGATCGGTCCTGTGACACTGCGTAACCGCACCATACGCTCTGCGGCGTTCGAAGGCATGTGCCCGGGCAACAAGCCTTCGCAGGAACTGAAGGATTACCATGTCAGCGTCGCTCGCGGCGGCATAGGCATGACAACGCTTGCCTATTCTTCTGTAACCCGGAACGGCCTTTCTTTTCCACGTCAGTTGTGGATGCGTCCGGAGATAGTACCTGCCTTGCGCGACATTACCGACGCCATCCATGCCGAGGGAGCCAAGGCATCAATACAGCTCGGACATTGCGGAAACATGTCGCATAAATCGACCGCAGGTGAAACGCCGATTTCAGCTTCGGGACGATTCAATATCTATTCGCCTACAAACGTGCGCCGCATGGCCGACGACGAGATTGTGGCCATGAGCCGCTCGTTCGGCGACGCCGTGCGGACTGCCCGCGACGCCGGTTTCGACTGTGTGGAAATCCATGCCGGCCATGGCTACCTTATAAGCCAGTTTCTTTCGCCGTATACCAACCGTCGCCGCGACCGTTGGGGCGGTTCGCTCGACAACAGGATGCGCTTCATGCGTCTGTGTATCGAAGAGGTGATGCGTGCCGCCGGTTCCGACATGGGAGTGGTGGTGAAGACAAATATGAACGACGGTTTCCGCGGCGGCATGCAGACCGACGATTGCCTGACCGTGGCCCGCGAGCTTGAACAGCTCGGCGCGCATGCGCTGGTTCTTTCCGGAGGTTTCGTTAGCAAAGCTCCGATGTATGTCATGCGCGGCGAGATGCCTATACGCACGCTGACGCATTATATGGACACATGGTGGTTGCGCTGGGGTGTGCGCATGTTCGGCAAGATGATGATTCCGACCGTTCCCTACGAGGAGTGTTATTTTCTGGATATGGCGCGCCGTTTCCGCAGCGAGCTGAAGATGCCGCTGATTTATGTGGGCGGATGTTCGAAGCGCTTGTCGATAGAACGTGTGCTCGACGAAGGTTTCGATGCCGTGCAGATGGCGCGTTCGCTGCTGGCTATGCCCGATTTTGTCCGCCGTATGGAAGAGGAAGGACTGGAGGACAGCGGCTGCGAGCATGTCAACTACTGCATAGGCCGCATGTACACCCTTGAGATGAAATGTCACCACTGCGAGAATAATCTTCCCGATTCGCTCAAATGCGAGATAGCGAAAATAAAGGAACGCAGCGCCCGATGAATGCCGGCATAAATATGCCGGAAAAGCCATGGGCTGTCATCACCGGAGCATCGTCAGGCATAGGTCTTGAATTTACCCGCGAACTTGCCCGCCGCGGCTATTCAATTGTGGCTGTCAGCAATCAGGAGGCTGAACTCGAGGACACGGCGCGCGATCTGGAGGCGGCATACGGCGATGTGAGGGTACTGACGGCTTGCATCGATCTCAGCCTGTCTGATGCCGTAGATAATGTATGTCGGATTCTCGACGGCCGGGGTATAATTCCCGAGGTACTTGTAAACAATGCCGGCATATTCGATTTCAGGCGTGTTGACGATTTAACCCCACGGCGACGTGCTATGTACATCGATTTGCACATGTGCGCCGTCACGGAGCTTTGTGTGGCGATAGGCCGCCGCATGGCTGATGCCGGGCGGGGCTATATACTGAACATGTCGTCGATGTCATGCTGGATGCCTATGCCCGGCATAGCTCTCTACAGTGCGACCAAAGCATATATACGGGCTTTTTCGAGGGCGTACCGCGTAGAGATGAAAGACAGCGGCGTATCGGTGACCGTGGCTTGTCCAGGAGGCATAGCCACCTCGCTTTTCGGGCTTCCCGAACGATGGTTGCGTTTCGCCACCCGCATAGGCGTGCTTGCGCCTCCCGGACTTTTCGTCCGCCGTGCGTTGCGCCGCATGTTCCACCGCCGAGCGCAGTATGTCAACGGACTGCTCAACAGAATTTCGATAGTTTTTGTTGCCTTGCTTCCGGAAGCCGTGCGGCGGCAGATAGCAATAAGGATACCTGTACCTGAATGAATACTCCTGACAAGGTATGTATAGTCACCGGCGCCACCGGTGGAATAGGGCGCGCCATAGTCGAGGAACTGATGCGCCGCGCTGTGCCCGAAGTGTGCCTCGCCTGCCGCAACACGGAGCGCGCCGAAGCGCTTGCCGGTGAGCTTCGGCGTATTATTGACAGTCAGACGCGCCTGACCTGCCGCACGCTCGACCTTGAGAGCCTCGCCTCGGTGCGCGCTTTCGCCGATGCCTGCAAGGCCGACGACATAAAGATATCGGTACTATTCAACAACGCCGGCACCATGCCCGGAGGAATACGCATCACTCCCGACGGCTTTGAATCGGCAACGCAGACCAATTACGTGGCCACCGCTCTACTCACGCGCTTGCTGTTGCCGCTTATGGACGAAGGTTCGGCTGTGGTGTTCACCACCTCGATGACGCGCCATATTGTGCGACGCCGTGCCGACTGGCAGCAGCGCGCCATAGAGCATCACGGGCGTTTCACGACCTACGGGCGCAGCAAGCTTATGCTTACAGACTTCGCGCGTTCGTTGGCGCGAGAGCTTGCGCCGCGCGGCATACGCGTGAATTGCTCCGATCCGGGCATAGTCGATTCAGGCATAATCACAATGGGTAATCCGTTTGTCGACCGCCTGGCCGACATATTCTTCAGACCTATAATACACTCTCCCGCCCGAGGTGCCCGCGGCGCCATCCGTGCGGCGCTCGATTCCGACGCCACAGGTCGTATTTTCTACGGCTGAACTGCCATGTGCTATGTCTATTTTCCGAATTCCACTCCTAAGCGCAGGGCAAACAGGCATTCTGCCAGATGCTTGCGGCCGAGCGGAGTCAGCAATCCGGAGCCGTCGGGCAGAATGGTGAAATCATAACTTTCCATATTCTTGCTTTTAAGAGTCAGGCCCAGACCTACATTGATACTCGCCTTGTGACCCCAATTGAAACGGTAGCCTACAGTCGGCGAAAAATAGACTCCTCCACCGCCGCTTGTGCTCAGCCCCAGGCGCACGTCGCCGTAGGGTGTGTAGCGTCCGAACTGCCAATCGGTGCGGCCGGCCGCATATAGGGCGAATATCGTGCGTCCGAACGACGGATTGTACTCCAGATCCATGCCGCCGCCCACGAACAGATGCGGGTTGAACTGCCGGCCGTGGGTGGTCGATGCGCCGTAGTAGAAATAAGCTTCGTGATTGCCCCAGAAACCGCTCTCTGAACCGAGGTCGAAGTGGGCGTCGATAAAGCCGCGGTAGCCGTTTGCGGGTTGCTGTCCCTGTGTATGTGTTGCGGAAGCGAATGTCAGAACGGCCAGTAATATCAGTATTATATATCGTTTCATTGCATGTATTCAGTTGTTTTTGAATTAGAAATCAATTCCGGCACGCACCATGAACGTGCATTCCGTGCGCTGTCGGCCTGTTGTGCTTTCGTAGACATACCACCCGTTTTCTTCATCGTAGACACTCCGGAAGTTGTTTATCCGGGCACTTATAAGTTTCAAGCCGATTCCGACGTTCAGTCCGGCTTTTCGACCCCAGTTGAAACGGTGGCCTACGGCGGGCGAAAAATATAATCCTCCGCCTTCGAACGACGTGTATCCTATGCGCAAATCGCCGAATGGCGTGAAGCGGCCGAACTTCCAGTCGCCTCTGACGTCGCCGAACAAGGCCACGTGGAATCGGTTGAATTCGAGCGACAGGCCTCCACCGGTAAATATGTGCGGGTTTATCTGATAGCCCGGTACTACGGAAAGAGTGTGGCGGACAGCGCTTGCCGAGCGCTCCGTATGGCCGAAGTCAAGTCCATAATCAACGAATCCGCGGAAGCCCTGCGACGGTTGTCGTGCAGCCGTCGCAAAGCATACGGCCATAGTGATAATCAGTGTCAGTAATATCTTGGATTTCATAAGGTTCATTTAGTTTTTTTGAATTATATAACCTTCGAAAAACAGATTGCCTTCTTGCCATTCGATAGTCATTCTTCTACTTTTTCCTGAAGTATTTGCTTCGGCTGTAATCACATATCGGCCTGCATCGTCGGTGGTGAATGTGACCCATTTGTATTTGCCGCCGTATGACCAGTCGGGGCAGTCAAGGATGACATCGTCGCCGTCGACTTCGCCGAGTCCGGGTACATAGACCGAATCGTCCGGCGGCCTGTTCTCCGCTCCTTCGCATCTGTATCTTATTTCTCCATAACCCTCATCGTCGCGTAGCGAACAGAAAGCAGGGTCATACTTGCAGTCGACAATCATAGTCCCGCCTTCTTTCGGGAAAATAATTGTTTCCGGAAAATCGCAGTCGCTGTAACACCCGCAACACAGCAGGGCAAGCATTGCTATTATGTATGGTATTAATTTCTTTGTAATCATTAGACTTATTAATTTTTGAAAATATTACTGATTATGCTGTCATTGTCCATACTGCAATACTTTTGATATATAATTTGTATCTCCGCCAAAGATATCTATTATTATTTCCCGTTTTTCTTTGGAAGTATTTGGTTCAGCGGTAAATACATATTCATTATCGTTGCTGTTATGCTTGATTTCAAGCCAGCTATGTTCTATTGTATAATCATCGTTTATACCGATGGGGGCATTACTATCCCTGAAAGTTATTTTGAAATGGTTGTAATCACTATATACCTTTATCTTACCTCCTTCTGCCGGAAATTCAATCCTCTCAGGAAATTTCATATCGTCAGCACAAGATATCATTGTACATGCCAGAAAAGCAATTATGGAAAATGATAAGAACATTCATAAATGTGATGTATTGGTCTGGTGTGAAAATTGATTCTCTTAGCTTGTGTTTTGCAAATGTATAATAATAAAAATTAAAATTAAAATACAAATAAAAAGAAGATATATATTGCAAAATATTGGCGTTTTTATTGATGATGGCTGGTTTTTATAGAAAAAAGTAATATGTATGTGGCGTGCTTTTGTGCTTTAGCATTGACGCAGCGCCAGAGGCGCTCTGTCTGATGAAACTTTTGATTTTGTAAAGTTGTTTTAATTGTATATTTCAGGTTTGACAATACATATAAACGTTTCCAACTATGTTTAGATTTATCAAAAAAGCAATCAAGAGTTATTGCATCTATTGCTCACATGTCTACGATGTGCACCGTTAGTAAAATCGTAGGACTGTGCCACGGCACGTCTGACTAAGCTTCAATATATCTGCATTATACGTAAAGATGTACGGAAGACATGCCACGGCATGTCCCTACTTAAAACTTAGATGCTCCCGTTCGGTATCCAAATAATTTGTTTTAGCTCTCGACTTATCCGTATATTTGTAAAGCGAAACATAGAACATAATTACCATGCTTAACGTAGGTGACAAGGTGCCTGATCTGCTCGGTACCGATGAAAACAGCAAAGAAATACGCCTTAGTGATTTTCCTGGCAAAAAAGTAGCCTTGTATTTTTACCCGAAGGACATGACTTCGGGCTGTACCGCCCAGGCGTGCAGTCTGCGCGACGGCTATGGCGAACTGCTTGCCGCCGGCTATCAGGTGGTGGGTGTGAGCGTAGACTCAGCGGAATCGCACCGCAAGTTTATCGCAAAGAACAATCTGCCTTTTCCTCTTATTTCCGATACAGATCACCGTTTGGTCGAAGAGTTCGGCGTATGGGGTGAGAAATCGATGTACGGCCGCAAATATATGGGTACATTCCGCACCACTTTCATAATCGGTACAGACGGACACATCGAGCGTGTGATAGGCCCGAAAGAGGTGAAAACAAAAGTCCATGCTTCACAGATTCTTGGCTGACATGATGGAACATACGGATTTCAACTGGGCGGAGCAAATGAACTGTGCCGTCACCGTCTGCGACGCCGGAGGTGTGATAGTCTATATGAACGAGCGTTCCCGTGCCACTTTCGGCGATGGTCTTGTCGGAACAAACCTTTTTCCGTGCCATTCGGCGGCCTCACAGGAGAAAATCCGCAATATGCTTGCCACGGGCGAAAGCAATGCCTACACGATCAGTAAAAATGGCGTCCGGAAAATGATTTACCAGACGCCATGGCGCCGCGACGGTCAGATCGCGGGAATGGTTGAGATTTCAATGGTCATCCCCGAAGAGATGCCGCATTACGTGCGTTGAGAATCAGAACACAGGGAATGTCGATGCTGTGTTGACGTACTTGCGGTTGAAATCCGCATCGTTCATAATCAGCATAAGGATACCTTGGATGAAGGGTATTATTCCCCATATTCCGCAGGTCACGACGGTGAGCAGGATTGAAAATATTCCGGCTTTTGTCTTGCCAAGGTAGAAATACTGGATACCGAACGAGCCGAGGAAGATAGCGAGCAGTGCGGTAACGAGTTTGCGGTTGTCGGGGGCTTGTGCGGGAAGAAGTTCCATAAGTTCGGGATAGGTGTAGAGCGGGCGCCACTGTCCGTCCTTGCCTTCGCATACCTGTGTCTGGGGATTTACGCCATAGGCGATAAGCTGTTCTTTGCTCATAGGGCCGATTACCTGACCGTCGAACATGATAAAGTAGTTCATCTTCGTTTCTTTTTAAGTGGTTGTTCTGTGGCGCAAATATAATATAAAATATTTTTCGCAGCTTTTCCAAACTGAAAAAAATTTGATGTATTATATAATTTATTCATTAAGAATCCTCTCTTGCTATAATGAATAAGAGGCCAAACCGGCAAGCTGTTTGTCCCGGTGTAATTTTTTTGTAATTTCGCTTCTGAAAACAAGGATTACAAAAAAATTGAAGTAATGACCAGAAAAGAAATACCTGTACTGCTGCTGACCGGTTATCTCGGCAGCGGCAAGACAACACTGCTCAACCGCATACTTTCAAACCGTCGCGGCATACGTTTCGCTGTAATTGTCAATGATATAGGCGAAGTGAATATCGATGCGTCGCTTATCCGCAAGGGTGGCATCGTCGGCAACGACGCCGACAGCCCCGATCTTGTGGCCTTGCAGAACGGATGTATATGCTGCACGCTTAAGATGGATCTGGTAGAACAGATATCCGATCTTGTAGCCGCCGGCGATTTCGACTATATAGTGGTGGAGGCAAGCGGTGTCTGCGAGCCTGCTCCTATAGCGCAGACTATCTGTTCGATTCCGCGTATGGAGCCACGCTACACCCGCGGCGGTGTTCCGCGGCTCGATTGCATTGTCACTGTTGTCGACGCACTGCGTCTGCAGAGCGAATTTGCATGTGGCGGAAGTCTGCAGCGACAAGACCTTGGCGAGGACGATATAGAACGACTTATCATCGAACAGATAGAGTTCTGCAATGTTATCCTGCTTAACAAGATTTCGGAAGTTACGGCGGAAGAGGCCGGACGCATACGTGCTATCGTGCGTGCAATCCAGCCTAAGGCGCGCATAATCGAATGTGATTATGCCGATGTGGATCTCAATATGATTGTCGGTACAGGCGATTTCGATTTTGAGTCTGTCGCAACCTCGGCTGCATGGGTGCAGGGGATAGAGAAGCCTGTCGACGAGGAAGATGATCATCACCACGAACACCACGACGAACACGAGCATCATCACGACCACCATGATCACCATGACCACGGACACCACCACCATCATCACCATCACGACGGCGAGGGAGAGGCTACGGAATATGGTATTGAAACTTTCGTATATTACCGCCGGCAGGCTTTCGATCTGAACCGTTTTGATTATCTGGTGACGAAAAACTGGCCTGCGGGAATCATACGAACCAAGGGTGTGCTGTACTTCAGCCACAACACCGACATGTCGTGGCTCTTCGAGCAGGCGGGTGTGCAGAAGGATTTGAAACAGAGCGGCCTGTGGTATGCCACCGCACCGGCTGAAGAACTTGAGCAGTTTCTGGCAGCGGATCCTCAGCTGCGCCGCGACTGGGACGAGAAGTACGGCGACCGCATGGTGAAACTTGTTGTCATAGGCCAGAATCTCGACCGTGCCGCCATCACAGCCGCATTCGATTCCTGTCTGGCAAAAGGCGGGCTTTCCCTGTAGCCGTTTAGAACTTTTCTATCCTAACAGTACGTCTAGGGCCATCATCAGGCAGAAACCTGCGGCGAAACCTATCGTGCCATAATTCGAGTGACGGCCTTCCTGCGTTTCCGGAATAAGTTCTTCGACCACGACATACATCATGGCGCCGGCAGCAAAAGATAAAAGATATGGCAGCACCGGCAGGACAAAGGATGCCAGAAGCAGTGTGATGCCGGCGGCAACGGGTTCCACAGCCCCGCTCAGAGTGCCTATTATGAAGGACTTGCGTCGGCTGTTGCCTGCCGACCTGAGAGGCATCGAAACTATCGCTCCCTCGGGAAAGTTCTGTATGGCTATGCCGAGGGACAGGGCTATGGCTCCGGCCATGGATATGTAAGAACTGTGTTCGAGTGCGGCGGCGAGGGTGACTCCTACGGCCATGCCTTCGGGAATATTGTGGAGAGTGACTGCGAAAACGAGTTTGGCCGTTTTCGACAGTCTGCTTTTCGGTCCTTCGCTTTCTGCGCCGTCGATATGCTGGTGCGGGACGGCGACATCAAGAAAAAGCAGAAATAGAATTCCAAGCGCGAAACCTGCGATTGCCGGCAGAACTTTTGCAAATCCATCTTTGCCTGTCATTTCCATAGATGGAATCAGAAGCGACCACACCGAGGCCGCAACCATGATTCCGGCGGCGAATCCCATAAGGCTTTTCTGCACACCGGGCTGCATTCTGTGGCGCATAAGAAAGACACATGCCACTCCGGCCGTGGTTCCGAGAAAAGGAATCATTAATACTGCGATTGTTCCGTCCATAATATGTCGTATCAGGTTCAGATATTAAAAACGCCGGCCTGAAAAACAAAGTTCATCCATGTCGGCTGTATGTATTCAGAATAAGAATAAAAGAACCGGATAAGCATAAGAAGATGATGCTTATCCGGTTCTTTATACGTTGTGTCCGGCTTTTTAGTCTATGATTGTGAAGCCGGTGTATTTGTGGAGGCATTCCGGAACGCGTATGCCTTCGGGGGTCTGGTTGTTTTCGAGCAGTGCGGCCATGATGCGTGGCAGAGCCAGTGCGGAACCGTTGAGAGTGTGACACAGGCGTGTTTTTTTGTCCTCTGCGCGATAGCGGCATTTCAGGCGGTTTGCCTGATAGGTTTCAAAATTCGATACCGAGGAAACCTCGAGCCAGCGTCCTTGTGCGGCTGAGTAGACCTCGAAGTCGAAAGTGATGGCCGAAGTAAAACTCATATCGCCGCCGCAGAGGCGCAGGATGTGCCAGGGCAGGCCGAGCTTCTCGAGCAGTCCCTGCACATGGTCTTTCATCTCTTCGAGGGCTGCGTAGGAATTCTCGGGCTTTTCGATGCGTACGATTTCGACTTTGTCGAACTGGTGCAGGCGGTTGAGGCCGCGTACGTCCTTGCCGTAGCTGCCGGCTTCGCGGCGGAAACATGCCGAGTAGGCGCAGTTCTTCACCGGCAGTGCGTCGGCGGGGAGGATTACGTCGCGGTAGAGGTTGGTGACAGGCACTTCGGCAGTCGGGATAAGGTAGAGATTGTCGACTGTCACGTGGTACATCTGGCCTTCTTTGTCGGGAAGTTGTCCTGTGCCGTAGCCTGAAGCCTCGTTGACAACGTATGGAGGCTGGACTTCAAGATAGCCTGCGGCTGAGGCTTCGTCGAGGAAGAACTGGATGAGAGCGCGCTGGAGTTTGGCTCCTTTGCCGAGATATACGGGGAAGCCGGCTCCTGTGATTTTCACACCGAGGTCGAAATCTACGAGATTGTATTTTTTTGCCAGATCCCAGTGGCACAGAGCGTCGTCATGCAATTCGGGTATTTTGCCGCCTGTTTTTTCCACGACATTGTCCTCTGCTGTACGTCCTTCGGGCACCATTTCGCAGGGGATGTTGGGCACATTGAGAAGTTCCTGCCGGATGTCGGACTCGGCTTGAGCGACAGCGTCGGCGAGCTGTTTCTGGGTGTCTTTCAATGTGACTACCTGTGCCTTGGCGGCTTCGGCGGCTTCTTTGTCGCCGGCTTTCATGGCCTTGCCGACTGTTGCTGCGAGGCGGTTCAGCTCTGCGGCACGTGTGTCGCTTTCGAGCTGGAGCTGACGGCGGCGGTTATCAAGTTCGATAACGCGGTCTATCACCTCGCGGGCTTCGAAACCCTTCACGGCCAGACGGCGGACGATGTAGTCCGGATCGGCCTTGATTTGCTGTAGTGTAAGCATTTTCTTATGTGTTTTTTGTTTCTTTCAGCATTAATTTGCCAACAGGGTCTTAACGGCTGCGGATATCGCGCGTCCGTCGGCACGTCCGGCAAGAGCTTTTGTGGCTGCGCCCATCACTTTACCCATATCGGCGGGCGATGATGCTCCTGTGGCGGCTATGATTTTACGCAATTCGTCCATAAGCTCGTCTTCGGAGAGTGCTTTCGGGAGGTATTGTTCGATGACAGCCACTTCCGCCAGTTCGGTATCGGCCAGTTCGGGTCGGTTCTGTTCCTGATAGATGCGGGCGCTTTCGCGGCGCTGTTTGGCCATTTTGACCAAAATTTTGGTGGCGGCTTCGTCGGTCAGTTCGCCGTTGCTTCCGGGAGCGGTCTTGCCCTCGATGAATTCTTTTTTGATGCCGCGCAGAGCCTGCAGGCGCACGCGGTCCTTGGCCAGCATTGCGGCCTTGATATCTGCGTCTATCTGATTGTAAAGAGCCATAATCGCTTGTATTTTATATTATGGCGCAAAGGTACGAAAAAAAGTGACACGCGGTGTCAGAATTTAACATTGAAGTGTTGGCGCGGTATGCCGGAATTAATTGTCACGACAGCGATGCCGCGGCCGTTGTCGAAGCTGCTGCCGGATGTCAGTCCGTCGAGCGAGCGCCGTCGCCGCCGCCGGTCGGAGTCGATGATGAAAGCGCCTTTGCTTCCGAGCCGTCCGGGAAATTCCTCGCCGCTGTCGGAGTCGACAATCACAAAATCGGTTGAACCTGATGATGCAAAAAGTCCGGCGTGCGGCAGTGCAGCTTTTGTTATGTCTTCAAAAATAATTCGTCGAGCCGGATCGGCGCAAAGTATTCCCACTCGTCGCGGTCCTGTAGCTACGAGTACGCGGAAAAGCAATCGCGCCAGATGCGGGTCGGCGTCGAGGCTGTCGAGCCTTTCGTAACCGTAATAAGGCAGACGCTCGTTGAGCACCTCGGTTATGAAGCGGTATGCCGAGGGGGAATGAACGCCGAAGCCGCGCCGGTGGCGCAGGCGTTGCCACCATTCCGGATTCAGGAAAGAGAGCATCGGCGACGGTATTCAATGAATATGGCGGCGAGGCCGAGCAGATAGATCAGGGTCACGCATCCGTAGGCCGCGGCGCCGGTCACCCCGAGCGACTGCGGTTCGAAGCGCATGGTCAGCGTGTGGCTTCCGGCAGGCAGGGATACGGCGCGCAGCACGTAGTTCACACGGGCTACCGGTACTTCCCGGCCGTCGATGTCGGCATGCCAGCCCCAGGGGAAATATACTTCGGAAAGTACGGCTACGGCGCCGTCGGCACGGGTGTCGGTGTGGTAGCGCAGTTCGTTGGGCGAATAGTAGGTCAGGCGTATCGTATCGCCGGCGGCTATGGCCGCGGGACTGCCTATGGCGTCGGCGAAGCGACGGTCGGCTACGGCATGGCGGCGCAGGTCGACCGTCGACAGTGCGGCCATCTCGGCGTCGGCGCCGTCGACCCAGCTTATGGAATCTACGAGCCACGCGTTGCCCTGCGCGTGAGTGTTCAGCATCAGCGGCCGTTCGGGGTTGCCTGTGATTATGTAGCGAGCGTTGAGCATGTCGAGCACGGCGTACGCCTCGGGGTTGAGCGTGCGGTCGGCCGGGTCGGCGCTGCCGAAGATCCGGAAAATTTTGCGTTGCAGCAGGTCTTCGTATCGGTTGAGTTTTGCTGCGTGGTATCCGCCTATGGTCTTGTGGAAATATGAACGTCCGGCGCCCATCAGATCCGGTATGTCCATCACGCGGTAAGACGACGCTGTGTCGGCCAGGATGGCGCGGTCTATGGCGTCGGGGGTGAACGGTGCGGCATCGGTTGATACGGGTGCAGGTGCGAAACTCGAATGCGATACGTAGCGCTTGTCCACGCCGTAGAGGTCGGTAAGAATCAGTATGCCCGTTGCGGCGAGCGCCCATGCCGTTTTCATACGCCGTGTGAGCCACAGGCCGATGACGGCGGCGCCAAGGGCTATGAAGAGCAGTGAGCGCAGGGCGTCGGCACGCAGCATGCCGTGACGCAGGGCTGTGATGGCTTTTATGTTGGCCGGATTGTCGAGCGACAGATAGTAGAGGTACATTTCTATGTCGGCTTGCGATGCGCCTTGTTCCGTGCCCATACGCAGAATCTGGCTCTGTATGTCGTTTGATACCGACACATCGGAACCAGGCTGAGCCGACGTAGTTATTGCCGGTCCGAAAATGCCTGGCGCGATTATGCCTGCGATGCATATCACAGCCGGTATACCGAATGCCCACGCGACGGCTTTGCCATATTTCTTCAGTGCGTCGGGAGCGGTGATCAGCCTGTGCAGGCCAAGTATGGCGAGAAGTGGTATTGTGAATTCGGCGATGACGAGGATGCTCTCGACAGCGCGGAATTTATTGTAGAGCGGGAAATGGTATATCATCCAGTCTGTCAGCCATGCGCAGTTGGCGCCCATGGCGAGCAGGACAGACAGCAGGGTCATTGTCAGCAAAGCCCATTTTAGCGGACCGCCTACAATGAAGCATCCCAGAAGGAAGAGAGCGGCTACCAGAGCGCCTACGTAGACAGGGCCGTTCGTGCCCTCGGAATCGTTGAAGTATTGCGACAGGTAATCGAGCAGTCCTCCTCCGCGTCCGTCTGTATATTCCTTGGCGGCATCAAGGTCGCCGAGGGTAAGGCGCTTGAAGCCTCCCTGCTCAGGACGCACCGTAGCACCGCCTTTGATATTAGGCACCAGAAGAGAGAACATCTCGCTGCGGCCGTAGCTCCAGCCCACGATTTCGTTGTATGGCATACCGCCGGTGGGGCGTGGGGCGTCGGGATCGTCCGTTGTGGCGGAAAGCGGCGTAAGTTCCGACTGCGAGCGTTTTGTTTCCTTGGAATATTCGTAGGTATTGTAGAGCGATGGAATGTTGGCACCTGCGGCAAGAGTCCCGGCACCGAGGGCTATCGCCGTGGCTGCTGCCCATGCTTTGAACTTGCCTTTTTGCAGGGCGTCGACAAGATAGGCTATTGCGATGGCAGCCATGACAAAGAAGAAGTAATAGCTCATCTGCGGGTGGTTTGCATTGAGCTGCAGCATGGCGAAAAGCGCCAGCAAAGCCGCGCCGCCGATGCGCCGGCCGCGGTAGAGCATCAGCAGGCCTCCTATTGTCGGGGGGATATAGCTCAAAGCAAGGAATTTCCAGATGTGTCCCGCTCCTATTATTATTACGAAATAGGACGAAAAGCCCCATGCCACGGCGCCTATGAGCGCATAGTACCACCGTAGTCTCAGACAATAGAGCAGGATAAGGAATCCGAACATCATCATGAACATCAAGTTCGCCGGAGCCGGGAGCCACAGGCCGTAGACGCTGTTGAGCCATGTGAAAAGGCTGTTCGACGGGTATGTGGGCGAAATCTGGAACGTAGGCATGCCGGAGAAAAGGGCGTTGGTCCACAATGCTTTCTCTCCGGTGCTTTCTTCCCATTGCCGTGCTTCTTCACCGTTGGCGGCTCCCTGCTGCATGTCGTGCTGCATCAGCACATTGCCTTCAAAAGCGTCGGGGTAGAAGAACGCGCAGGAAATTACGGCCATTATGGCCACCGATACGAAAAAGCCCCACACCTGCGGGCGGCCTAAAAACTTCTTTATCTTGTTCATAGCGAAAGTTATATTCTAAAACCTCGCAAAGATACGAAAAATAGTTTATGATTTAGAGTTTAGATGAATTGTAGGGACGTGCCGTGGCACGTCTTGGAGATGGTTGAGGGTGAAGTAATAAGATGGAAAGTTAAAGCAAAGGTTCTGTATTGGGTAATAAGACGTGCCGCGGCACGTCCCTACGTTCGGCTATGCCATTGTCCTGACTGCGCCGCAGGCGCCTATCCCACACATCTGTTCTCTCTCATCTCGGTTTCTGTCAGCCTTCGGTCGATGCGCGGCGTACGATTTTTGAGTCGAGGACTATGCTGCGGTTCGGGCATGTGAAATCCTCGATTTTTTCCATAAGCAGGTCGACGGCTGTGGAGGCCATTGCGTCGACTTGTTGTTCGACAGATGTTATCTGCGGATATACGAGAGTGGAGAGAACGGTTCCCGACATGCAGCAGATAGCCACGTCGGCGGGTATGCGCCTGTTGTGTTCCTGGAGGCAGCGCTTTGCGCCGAGAGCCTGTGTTTCGGTGAAGCAGAACACGCTGTCGAATTCCAGTCCGCCGGCCAGGGCGGTGTCTATAGCTTTGGCTCCGTCTTCAAGGCCTACACCGCAGGGAATCACATATTCGGCAGAGTGGGGCAGATGGAATTTTTCAAGAGCCTCATTCCAGCCCTGTCGCCGCTCGAGTGCATTCTGTATGTGGTCGGGTCCTGCCAGATGCAGGATTTTACGTTTGCCGTTGTATATCAGGTTCTCGACGAGGAAAAACGATTTTATGTAGTCGTTACTCTTTACGCACGGTACGTCGAGCGACGGAATCGTGCGGTCGAAGAACACAAGCGGTATACGCCTTCTCAGAAACGACTCGTAGACGTCGAGGTTGGCAGATGTGTGACATGTGCTGATGATGAAGCCGTCGACGCGGGCTTTGTTGAGCATGTCGAGGTTCGCACGCTCGATTCGGGGATCTTCGTCGGAGAAAGCTATGCTTACGCCGTAACCCAGTGCGTGAAGATGCTGCTGGACCACCGTTATGAAACTCATAGAGAATGGTGTGGTGATTTCCGGCACTACGATACCTATCATGTGATTGCTCTTCGAACGAAGATTGACGGCCATTTCGTTGCGGCGGTAGCCGAGGCGGTCGGCCACATCGACAATCTTCTTAAGAGTTTCGCGACTGACATTGTTGGTATCGCCGTTCAATGCCCTTGAAACGGTCGATTTGGAAATGCCGAGTTCGGCGGCAATATCTTTGATAGTTACATATCTCATGGTAATGATGGCGGCCTTGCGGACTGAATCGTTCCGTAATCGATTACAAATGTAACAATTTATATCTTCTGTAGAATATCATGAATTTAAATTTTTCTTGATTGAAGCAGAAAATTTGACTTGTACTTATATAAAAAGAAGCGTTTCGGGAACGGTTGCGAAAAAATGGAACGGTTGCGGGAACGGTTGCGAACAATAATAGTGTTAAATATTTTTCTTGTAATTTTTTGCTTATTTACATTTGCAGTGCAATCATAAAAAATTGTCGCTGCATAGCGGCTCACAATTTAAAAATATAAACCAACAGCGCCATGAAAGATAAAATGAAAGTAGCCGTGATGCTCGGCATCGGAAAAATGGGTTTCGAAGAACGGGACGTTCCTCAGATCAAACCCGACGAAGTTCTTGTTCGACTCGAATATGTAGGTATCTGTGGCTCCGATATACATTATTATGAAACGGGCCGGATAGGCGACTACATCGTGGAGCCTCCATTCGTGCTCGGTCACGAACCCGGCGGCACGGTTGTCGAAGTCGGTTCAGCCGTCAGCAATCTCAAGCCCGGCGACCGCGTGGCTCTCGAACCCGGCAAGACCTGCGGGCGTTGCGAGTTCTGTCGCGAAGGTAAGTACAATCTTTGCCCTGATGTGGTTTTCTTCGCTACTCCGCCTGTCGACGGCGTTTTCGCCGAATATGTGGCACATCCCGCCGACCTTTGTTTCAAGCTGCCTGACAATGTAAGCACTCTCGAAGGAGCGCTTATCGAGCCTCTCGCCGTAGGATTCCATGCCGCCAACCAGGGCGGAGCACATGCCGGCCAGACGGCTGTCGTTTTCGGCGCAGGTTGCATAGGCCTGGTGTCTATGATGGCTCTTCTGGCTGAGGGCGTCAGCCGTGTCTATGTTGTCGACGTTATGCAGAAACGCCTTGACAAGGCGCTGGAACTTGGTGCCACCGGCGTGATCAATTCCGCCGAATGCGATCTTGCCTCCGAAATAGACCGTCTGACCGAAGGTCGCGGTACTGATATTGTAATCGAAACGGCAGGCATGGAAATCACGACCCGACAGGCCATTGAAATCGCACGCAAAGGCTCGACCATAGTTTTGGTCGGCTATTCCAAGAGTGGCGAGATGACACTTCCCATGAGCCTGTTCATAGACAAAGAGTTGACATTCAAGAGCGTATTCCGCTACCGCCACATCTATCCGATGGCTATCGACGCCGTTGCGGCCGGCCGGGTGAATCTCAAGGGAATAGTAAGCAACATATTCGAACTCGACGACATACAGCGTGCCATGGATCTCAGTGTCAGCGACAAGGCCAACATCGTCAAGTCGGTAGTGAAGATATTCTGAAACATAACTTGCCATGAACAACAAAAAGACAGTCGTAGGTATCGGTGAAGCACTTTTCGATGTCTTTCCCGAAGGACGTAAGATCGGCGGTGCTCCTGCCAACTTCGCATATCATGCAACGCTGCAGGGATGCGACGGCATCGCTGTCAGTGCCGTTGGCCGCGATGCCCTCGGCGATGAAATCGAATCAATCTTCAAGGCTTCCGGACTGAACTGCCGCCTGCAGCGTTCGGAGTTTCCCACCGGCACCGTACAGGTAAGCGTAAGCCCCGCAGGACAGCCTTCTTACGAAATAAAAGAGAACGTGGCCTGGGACGATATACGTGTCGACGATGCACTTGCCGCTCTTGCGCCGAAAACTGATTGTGTTTGCTTCGGATCACTGGCACAGCGTTCGGCCACTTCGCGTGAATCGATCCGCAGTTTCATCGCCGCCATGCCTGCCGGTGCCATGAAAGTATTCGATATAAATCTCAGGCAGCATTACTATAGCCCCGAGCTTCTAAGAGAATCACTCGACCTGTGCAACATACTGAAGATAAACGACGACGAACTTGAAATAATCAGCACCATGTTCGGTGTTGAAGGCGACGACGAAAAACGTGCCCGCGCCATTATGGAACGCTTCGGTCTGCGTGCCCTTATCCTGACATGCGGCACCCGTGGCAGCTATGTTTTCGCCTCCGGAGGCCAGACTTCGTTCCTGCCGACACCTGTGGTAGAAGTTGTCGACACAGTAGGTGCCGGCGATTCGTTTACCGGTGCTTTCGTGGCCTCGGCGCTTGCAGGGCGAAGTATAGCTGAGGCACACAGGCGGGCTGTCGACGTTTCGGCATTCGTCTGTACGCGCTCCGGTGCCATGCCGGATGACATGCCGGACGATCTTCGCGGCTGATATCGACAGACTACCTTGAATCTACCTTGAAAATGAAGAATATAAAACATACTATACTGATTGCCGCGATGCTCTCGGCAGCCTTTGGTGCTGCGGCATCCTCACAGGCCAAATACGTGTTCTACTTCATAGGCGACGGCATGGGGCTGAACCAGGTGCAGCTTGCCGAACTCTATGGAGCCGAAACCGACGGCGGACGCATAGGCCGCGAGCCGCTTCTGATGACAGGTTTTCCGGTGGTGTCCGTCGGCTCGACATTCTCGGAAAGCAATGGCGTGACCGACTCCGCCGCGTCGGGCACAGCTCTGGCCTCGGGAGTAAAGACCGCCAACGGCTGCATAGGCGTGGCCGCCGATAAGAAAACACCGCTCAAGAGCATAGCGCATCGTGCCAAGGAAGCCGGCCGGCGCGTCGGAATATCTTCATCCGTGGCTATCAACCATGCTACTCCGGCTGCTTTCTATGCACATAACAAATCGCGTAAGAACTACAATGCCATAGGCCGCGATCTCCCGGCAAGCGGTTTCGACTTTTTCGGCGGCTCCGATTTCTGGGGCGTCACTCCTGCCGATTCCGCTGGCCTGTTCAACGAAGCCCGCCGCGCCGGCTACACCATCGTGCGTGGCTACGATGCCTATAAGAAAGCAGCCTCTTCCGCATCCAGGATGATACTTTTCCAGGACAGCGAAGCTTCGGCCGTCGACAGCCGTACCACTCCATATGCCATCGACCGTCGTAGTGGCGACCTGAGTCTTGCGCAAATTGTGAGCGCCGGCATCGACTTCCTCGCTAAAGATGCTCCCAATGGATTCTTTTTCATGATCGAAGGCGGAAATATCGACTGGGAATGCCACAGCAACGACGCTGCGGCAGTAGCCGCCGAAGTCCGCGATTTCGATTCGGCAATAGCGGTGGCATACGACTTCTACCGTCAGCACCCCGACGAAACACTTATAGTCGTGACTGCCGACCACGAAACCGGCTCGCTCTGTCTGGGCACAGGAAGCTACGACCTTAACCTGCGTGCGCTGGCTTCGCAAAAAGTCAGTGAAGTGCAGTTCTCGCGTATGCTCAACGACGCACATCGCCGTGGCGGAGGCAATTTCAGCTGGGACGATGCCCGCCGTATGCTTGCCGACAATTTCGGTTTCTGGGAAGAAATAGAACTGACACCTGAGCAGGAAGAAAGCCTCCGCGCAGCATTCACACGCTCATACGGAAAAGAAAGACAATCCACACAGAGCGAATATCAGAAAGACGTCCCTCTGGCTTCGGAAGCAAAACGCATCCTTGACTCGATAGCTCTGGTCGGATGGGGTAGCGGAGGACATTCTGCTTCATTTGTGCCCGTGTTTGCAATAGGATCAGGAGCCGAAAATTTCAAAGCTCTCAACGATAACGCACAGATCGCACGCCGGATCGCACGCATAGGCGGCTATCCTGTCGAAAATTAGATGTTGGCGTGACGGCGCCGGAATACGCCGCTGTGCCTGAAGCCTGCGCGCGACAGGTAAATTTCAAAAGGTAAAAGGACTTTTTAGGCCAATCAAAACATTTCAATCTTAAATATTATGCATGGACAATTAACGCTTACAAAAAGACGGATTCAATGGCCGGGTCGTATGGCTCTGATACTGGCTCTTCTTATTATTGGATCCATGACCGCACTGGCCCAGGCGGCAACAGGTAATATTGCCGTCACGGGCATGGTCCTCGACGAGGAGGGTGAACCCGTCATCGGCGCGACTATCCGAGTGAAGGAATCAGGTTTCGCTGTAGTGACCGATATCGACGGCCGTTATAGCATACGCGCCGACAAAGGCAACACAATCATGGCATCCTACATAGGCTGCATGCCCGAGGAAGCAGTTGTGGCCGATGCCGCTACAATCGACTTTACACTGCGTACTGACAACAAACTGCTCGACGAAGTGGTTGTCGTGGGCTACGGCATTGTAAAGAAAAAAGACCTTACAGGTTCTGTGTCAAGCCTTAAAGGCGATATTGTCACCGACCGCCGCACCACTCAGCTCTCCAACGCCCTGCAGGGCACAATGGCCGGCGTACAGGTATCGCGCAACAGCGGCCAGCCCGGAACCGGAGCAAGCGATATCCTTATCCGCGGTGTGACAACAATCAAAGACTCTTCGCCGCTGATTATCGTCGACGGAGTGCCTGTCGACAACATCAATGACGTCAACGCCGCCGATGTCGAGAACATCTCCGTGCTGAAAGACGCCGCATCTTCGGCTATCTACGGCGCACGAGCCGCATCAGGTGTGATTCTTATCACCACACGCCGCGCCGAGGAGAACAACGCCCGTGTGACATATAATTTCGAGTACGGACTCGAAATCCGTGGCGCACAGCCCCGTCAGGTCGACTTCCAGCGCTATCTGGAGATGGTCAACGAACTGCGTTACAACGACAATCCCGACGGTGGATGGTTCCAGGAGTACAGCGAAGACCAGGTGCAGAACTGGATCGCACGCAATCCCGAGGATCCCGATAATTATCCCATCACCGACTGGCTCGACCTGCTTACAAAGAAAACAGCACCCCGCCAGACACACGTGCTCAGCTTCTCCGGCGGCACGCAGAAAATCAAAGCCCGCTCCACTATCAGCTTCGATAAAGTCGACGGCCTCTTCCGCGAAGTTACAAGCGACTACCAGCGTCTGATGGCACGTGTCAATACAGACTACAATATCAACAAGTGGGTATCGGCTCATCTCGACCTCAATGTGAACTATAACGAAACAAATCGTCCGCAGTTCTCAAGTGTGTGGTCCGCTATCTTCAACTATTCTCCGGCGTATGCGCACCGCTGGTCGAACGGCGGTATGGGCGACGTGAAGAACGGCTCCAACCCATACGGCCGCCTCGTCGACGGCGGAACACGCCGCACACGCACTACCAAAGTAGGCGGTAAGGCCTCGATCGACATCAAACCCATCGACGGTCTGCTGATCTCAGCTGTAATGGCTCCTAATATCACATACACGTCGCCGAAAGAATTCTCAAAAACAGTAGGATACAACGGCATGGACGATCCTCTGACAATACTCGGCTATCTTGCCGATCATGATTTCACCAGCCTTACCGAAGAACGTAATCTCGCCCGTTCGATGACCTGGCAGGCTTTTGCCAACTATACAAAGGATTTCGGCAAGCACGGTATCAATGTAATGCTGGGTTATGAAACATACCTCTACCATCATGAGAGCCTGAAAGCGGAAACGAGCCATTTCGATCTCGATGACTTCCCCTATCTGTCGGCAGGCAACCGCGAGTACGACAAAGTCGGCGGTTCCGCTTACGAGAATGCCTACCGCTCTTTCTTCGGGCGTGCGATGTACAATTTCGATGACCGCTATCTGGTGCAGGTCAACTTCCGTCGCGACGGTTCGAGCCGTTTTGCCAGCAAGTACCGTTGGGGCAACTTCCCCTCAGTGTCGCTGGGATGGGTGCTTTCGCAGGAAAAATTCATGGATTCCGTGAACAAGCATACCCTTTCATTCCTGAAACTGCGCGGCTCGTGGGGTCGTCTGGGCAACGAACGTATAGGCAACTATCCCTACATCGCCCTTGTGGACATGACCAACTCGCTCTTCTACACATCTCCCGACGCCACCGAGCCTACATATTATAAAGGTGCCGCACAGATTCAATATGCAATCAACAACATAACCTGGGAAACGACCGAGTCCTGGGATATAGGACTCGACGCCCGTTTCTTCGACAACCGTCTGAGTTTCACTGGCGACTATTACCGCAAGACCACAAAGGACATGCTGCTCGAACTCGAGATTCCCAAATATGTGGGCTATTCCAATCCCAGCCAGAATGCCGGACGAATGTACACCGAAGGCTATGACCTCGAACTGTCGTGGAACGACCGCATCGACAAAGTTTCCTACAGTGTTGGTGTGAATTTCTCCGACTATATCTCCAAAATGTCCGACATGAAAGGACGCAAGGAATTCATAGGCTCAACAGCTGAACGCATCAATCAGGACGGCAGCTATTTTCAGGAATGGTACGGCTACATTGCCGATGGCATCTTCCAGACTGAGGAGGAACTCGCCGGCGCTCCCGTCCTCAACTCCACCACAACCGTGGGCGACATACGTTACAAGGATATTTCCGGTCCCGACGGCACCCCCGACGGCATCATCTCCGAATACGACCGCGTATGTCTGGGCAATTCCCTGCCGCGCTACCAGTTCGGAGGAAATATTCAGGTGTTCTGGAACGGATTCGACTTCAATGCCGCTTTCCAGGGTGTGGGTTCGCAGAACGTGCGCATGACCGAAGCCATGACGCAGCCTTTCAAGAACAACTGGGGCGCCATACCCGGCAACCTCGACGGTAACTACTGGAGTAGCCTCAACACCGCCGAACAGAACGCCGAAGCCTACTATCCGCGCCTGACCTACGTGAACCGTAACAGCAACAACGCTATGTCGACATACTGGATTTTCAACGGCCGCTACTTCCGCATGAAGAACCTGACTCTCGGTTATACTCTTCCGCAGGAGCTTACCCGGAAGGCCTACATCGACAAACTGCGTTTCTACGTGTCGGCCAACGACCTCTTCTGCTTCCACAACTATCCTACAGGCTATGATCCCGAACGCACCACATCGCAGTATCCTCTGACGAAGCAAGTGCTCTTCGGCCTGAATATCAACTTCTAATATACACGAAAAAATGAAGAATATAAAGAATATAATCTTAGGCGTGGCAGCAGCCGCGGCGCTTGGTTCATGCGTCGAACTCGACCGTTATCCCCTTGATCAGGGTTCGAGCGAAACATGGTTCTCCAATCCGAAAGAATACGAACTGGCGATAAACGACATGTACCGCAACGACTGGTGGGTACTTGCCAAAGAGGCCTGGAGCGATGATTATATCTACCGTAAGGTCGCAGGACCCGATATCGTCGATGGTACCCTTAACTCGGAAACGGATACCGACGGTTCAGTGAAACTCGATCAGTTCTGGACAAACCAGTACAAGGCTATCGTACGCGCAAATGTCATTCTGGCATCTTTGCATCATGGCGCCGAAGCCGGTGTGCGCCCCGAACTTCTGGAATCTTACGAGGCGCAGGCACGCTTCGCACGCGGATGCCACTATGCGACGCTTGTTTTCCACTTCGGCGATGTTGTATACGTCGAGAACGCCACAACTATCGAGGAATCATACAGGCTGAAGCGTACACCGAAAGCTGAGATAATAGAGAAAGTCTACAGCGACCTTGATTTTGCTGCAAAGCATCTCGAAAAGTCGTATGCCGGCAAACAGATAGCCACAAAAGGTGCGGCTCTGGCCATGAAAGCCCGTTTCGCCCTCTGGTTCGGTGACTACGACATCTGTGCAGCGGCTGCGAAGGAATGTATGGAACTTGATGTCTACCGTCTGCATCCCGACTACGGGGAATATTTCCATGCCCGCAACGACAAGGAAAGCATCTTTGTTCTTCCCACATCATCCGCCCTGCAGGTGAACACTCTCGGCGACTCGCGTTCATATGTTCAGCGTATGGCCGGCGGTTTTGCGTCGAAATGCCCGTCGTGGGCCATATTCGCCTCCTACGAATGTGTCGACGGAAAGACAATCGACGAATCGCCGCTTTTCGACGGCGAGAATCCTTTCGCCAACCGTGACCCCCGTTGTGCCGCATCTATTATCGAGTTCGGCACCGAGAATTTCGGTTACGAATTCAATCCGCGTCCGTCGGCGACACAGGTGATGAACTATACTACCGGCAAGATGCAGAAGAACACCGATAATTTCCCTATCGGCAATGCCAACTCGTCCTACTCCGGACTCGTGTGGAAAAAACGTGTGGAAGCTTCATGGTCGACGCCCGGAATGACCGACAACGACAACATCATCATCCGTCTGGCCGATGTCATGCTGATGTATGCCGAGGCGAAAATAGAACTTAATCAGATTGATCAAAGCGTTCTTGACGCAATCAACAAAGTACGTGCCCGCGCATATAAAGTCGACTACACAGAAACTACGTCTTATCCTGCCATAACAGTCACCGACCAGACCGCGCTGCGCAAGATTATACGTCGCGAACGCCGTGTCGAACTGGCCTTCGAAGGTCTGCGCTATTATGATCTTATCCGCTGGCGTATTGCCAAAAAAGCTCTTAACATGCCTAACTGCGGCATCCCGAGCGATAAAAAACTGGCAAAACAGATTGAGGATGAAGGTCATTGGTTCTGGGCTGTGGCTCCCACATTCGACGAAGACGGAATACCTAATTTCCAGGCTCTTATCGATGCCAGATACTGCGAAGTGCATTCAAAAGGAAACTTCTCCGACCGCATGTATCTCTGGCCCATACCGTCCAAGGAAATACTGATCAACCCCAATCTCGCACCCAATAATCCCGGATATTAAAACTTGATAAATCAGGTTATTCGATAGGTTTAAGTGTAATACAGCAGCGACAGCGCCCGCGGGAATCAGCGCCCGCGGGCAATGTCAGAAAAACAACAGCTACGAACATCCGTATCGTGAATCACAAGACAGCAGTCATATTTCTATTTCTTGTCTTGCAGGCAATTTTGCCCGCACAGGCACCGGCGCGCACTTTTATAGCCCATCGTGGCGTGAACCTGCGTTCGACTGTGGCAGGGGAGAATTCGATTGAAGCTATCCGTCTGGCGCGTCGCGCCGGTTTCGGAGCTATAGAAACGGATGTCAGGCTTTCGGCCGACGATTCGCTGGTGGTGATGCACGACGCCACGCTCAACCGCACCTGTCTGCGTGCCGACGGCTCCGAGATCGGAGTGCCTGCCGACATTGAGTCCCTGACGTGGGAAGAGTTGCGGCGCGATTATCTCCTCCGTGCCGATAAAGCGGCTGACCGCACGCCGATACCCTCTCTGCGGGAATATCTCGACGAATGTCGCCGTGCGGGTCTGCTGACGTTCATAGAACCTAAATTATATGATCCCTCAGGACGCTTCTACGACCGTATAATAGCTTTGGCCGACGAGATTCTCGGACGGGGCAATTATGTGGTCACGTCCAATAATAGAGCCAATCAGATTATCCGCCGCAAGCTTTGCCGCGACGACGTGCGTCTGATGGGAATTCTCTATCAGACCACGTTCGACAGCATAGCCTCGCTCGGCAACTGTATAGTGGCTGTCAGCGCCTCGCGCTTCGGCGACTCCGATTACGACGAAGCCGTCGCAGCCTGCCGACGTGCCGGACTGCCTTGCGAGTCGCACGCCGACAGATACGAAGGACGTATGTCCAAAATCGACCGCCAGTTGCCTGCGGTGGATTATGTTTCAACCGATTTCCTCGCTCCTTACCCGTCGGCAGGCACAGGCCGTACCGTAGCCGTGTGCCACCTTGCCGACTTCTCCGAAGACATCGCCGCCGGCATCACCATGCCGCATGTCGACTTCGGAGCCGTAGCCGTAGAGATTGATTTCAGCGGTGAGGCTGAAATAACACTCGGACCTCAGACATTCCGTTGCGCTTCGGTCGCGGACGTCCCGCTTCGTTTTGCCGTAATGATTGCTGACGAAGCTCCACGAGTGGCTGTAAAGCCGCTTTCGGCCGATAGCTCGGTCGCCTCTCTCTCTTTCACACTGACTGAATTTTAAAAAACATCATAAAGAATCAAATGGAATCCACTATGGAAAAATATATTGAGAAAGAACGTGCGATCGACGTTATAGCCGATGTCGATGTGCTGGTTGTCGGCGGCGGTCCGTCGGGAATAGGTGCCGCCGTAGGTGCTGCCCGCGCCGGTTCCCGCGTGATGATTGTCGAGAACATGGGTTCTTTCGGAGGCATGTGGACAAACGGCCTTGTAACCACGCTCGGCGGTTTCAACAGCTGGTTGCGTCCCTACCGTCGCTGCGTGGACGGTGTCATGGGAGAATGGCTGCGTATGAGCGCTACCCGAGCCGGCGCCGAGGACAACCGATCGTGGGTGCTCAGTTCCGATCCGGAGGTACTTAAATTCACCGCCGACGAAATAATACAGAAATACGGCATCCGTCCCTTGCTCCACACATGGGTGGCCGATGTCATCAAGGACGGCGACTGTGTACGTGGTGTGATCGTGGAGAATGTCGACGGCCGCAAAGCCATTAAGGCTGCTGTAGTGGTCGATTGCACCGGCAACGGCGACGTGATGGCACGTGCCGGGGCCGCCTACCGCATCGCCGAACAGCTGCAGCCTATGACCATGCCTTTCTTTCTGGCGCAGGTCGAACCGCAGGGTAGCGTCGGATATGAAGAAGAACTGGTAATCCCTATGGGTCCGGAAGCCGGATATCTCGGCAAAGAGATGATGCCGTACACCACACGCCGGCGCGACATGGCGGTCGACAACGAAGTTCTCGACAGAGCATACGAACGCGGAGAGCTGCCTTTCTTCGGGGGACCGTGGTTCGGCGGTCTGCGCGTCAATTATCCGTGGGTGAACACGACCCGTGTCTACGGCTCGGCTGTCGATGCCGCCGAACTGACCTCTGCCGAGATGGAAGGACGCCGCGACGCACATGCCATAGTCGATTTCTACCGTCGCAATCTGCCCGGTTTTGAAAAGTGCTGGATAATGTCGTCGGCAGCTACCATAGGCATACGCGAAACCCGCCGCCTTGTCGGCGAATATACGCTTACGGGAGAGGATATAGTGGAAAACCGCCGTTTCCCCGATTCCATCGCTCTGGGGGTATGGCCTATCGACGTCCATCCGCAGAAAGGCGAGAACGGCGCGCACGACATGTTCGTCCCTCTGCCTTATCAGATTCCATACCGCTGCCTGATACCTGAAAGTGTCGACGGTCTTCTCGTGGCCGGCCGCTGCATCTCCACCGACCGCGAGGCAATGGGAACCATACGAGTGGGCGCCACTTGTGGTGCGATAGGCCACGCCGCCGGTATCGCCGCCGCCATGAGCGTGCAGAAAGGATGCGCCCCGCGAAAACTCGACGCCCGCGACGTGCAGATAGAACTTATACACCAGAACGCTATAACAGAATAAACCACAGCAATGAAATTCTTCATACCGCTCGCTATCGCGGCCATAGGCACCATGAGTGCCTATGCCGCCCCGAAGGCCGAAGTAGGCAAGACACTGCCGGCTTGGTCGGAAGGCTATCTCGACATACATGCCGTCAACACAGGTCAGGGCGAGTGCTCGTTCATGATTTTTCCCGACGGCACAAGCATGCTTGTAGATGCCGGCGAGTGCCGTTCCACAACCCCCAACATAGTAGAGCCTAAACCCGACTCGGTCACGGCTCCGTACCTGACCTATGCGCGTTATGTGAAACACTTCCTCAAAGCCACAGGTAACAAGGAACTCGACTACATGCTGCTGACCCATTTCCATACCGACCACATGGGAGAGCTGCACCGCGACACCCCGCGTGCCGAATGCGGAGCATACCGCCTGACCGGGATTGCCGGAGTGGGCGACATAGTACCTTTCCGGCGCGTCATCGACCGCGGATGGCCCGACTATGCCGAAGGCGTGGAGCCTGTCAGCAAAGCTTTTCCCAATTATCTGAATTTCATCAAGTGGCATAATGAAAACCGTGGTGTTGAGATCGAACGCTTCCGTCCCGGCCGTGCCGACCAGATAGTCCTATGCCACAACGCCGGAAAATATCCTGAGTTTCAGGTGCGCAACCTCGCAGCCAACGGCCGTGTATGGACCGGTGTCGACACGATCGTACGCGACCACTTCATCGACCGCGCGCTGCTGCCCAAGAACCAGTGGCCCGATGAAAACCAGTGTTCCATAGTCATGCGTGTGTCCTACGGTCCTTTCGACTACTTCACCGGAGGCGACCTTCCGGCAGTGACACGTTGCGAATGGCAGAACCTCGAAGCCCCTGTAGGTGCCGCCTGCGGTCCTGTCGAGGCTATGAAAAGCAACCATCACATGAACTACGATGCCATGGGTGTTCCCTTGCTGGCCGCTTTGCGCCCGCAGGTGGTGGTGGTCCACAACCGTAAGGCGCAGCAGCCCGACATAGAAGTTCTCAGGCGCATACAGTCCAAGACTCGTGCCTATGCCGGCGATGTGAAGGATGTCTATTCCACCAACATGCATCCCGCCACTCCAATGGTCGCCTATCCTAATACGCAGCAGATGCCGGCCACTGAGGGACACATAGTCATTCGCGTTCTTCCCGGCGGCAAGGAATTCTATGTCTATTCTCTCGACGACCGTTCGGGACGCTACGAGGTGACGTCGATAAACGGACCCTACAAAAGCAAATAAAATCTTATAAATAATACCAATAAACAAAACGCAATGCACACTCTTGACTGGATTATCGTAATCGGATTTCTGGCAATACTGACCTCGATAGGCTTTTTCTTTTCCAGAAAGAACAAGAATATCAAGGATTACTTCCTCGGTGGCCGTTCCATGCCGACGTGGCTTGTGGCTTTTGCCGCCGTCGGCACATCGATCAGTGCCGGAACATTCGTCGGGGCGCCGCAGATAGCTTTCGACAGCAATTTCACATATATAATGCTCAGTGTCGGCGCAATCATAGGCGGCCTTATGGCGGCATATATCATTCTGCCGGCGCTTTACAAGGCAAACACGATCACAATCTACGGATACCTCGGCGACCGCTTCGGCGACGGAGCCAAGACCTCCACCAGTGTAATGTTCCTCATAGGACAGCTCCTGACCTCCGGTTCGCGTCTGTTTATCGCGGCAATCGCCGTTTCCGTGATGCTCTATAACGATATAATGATGCCCAACCTGATACTTTCAATTCTGATTCTCGGTCTTGTCAGCACCATCTACACTATGGCAGGCGGGATAAAGGGGCTTATATATATCGATACCATACAGATCCTTCTTGTCATAGGCACAGGTCTTGTGGCTATATGGCTCCTGCTCGACGCTATACCACTGCCGATAGCCGACATAGTCGACAATCTCCGCCACAGCGCGCAGGGCGACAAGCTTCAGGTCATCGACAGCTCGTTCTCTTTCTCGCAGCCATATAACCTTATGGGAGCTTTGATTGCATGCGCCATATTCAAATTCGCGCAGTACTCCACCGACCAGGAATTCGTACAGCGCCAGCTCACCTGCAAGAACATAAAGGATGCCGCTCGCTCTCTGGTGTCGTCGCAGGTCATCTCTCTGCCGGTGGTCATCATATTCATGATTATCGGATCGCTGCTCTTCATTTACTACGGTCGTCCCGACCTTATGGGCGCAAACGCTCCGGCCGACGCGCTCAACGACAGCCGTCAGATTTTCCCGCAGTACATGTTCAACCACATGCCCGTCGGTGTCCTCGGTCTGATGGTGGTAGGTCTGCTTGCCGCCGCCCTTTCCAGCTTCAATTCGGCCATAAACTCCATGACCAGCTCGCTGTTCAGCGACATATATCTGCCATGGAAAGAAAAACGTATGCGTCCGGGCGAAGGCTCGCCGTCGACCACTCTTAAGGAATCGAAGATTTTCGTGGTGGTCATGGGGGTCGTTCTGACAGCTTTCGCCATCGTGGCCGCACTGATGCAGGGCGCCGGCGACCAGTCGCTTGTCGACTTCGCCCTCGGAATCATGAGCTTTTCGTACGCAGGCATGCTCGGAGTGTTCCTCTGCGCGGTGCTTACAAAACGCGGCAATGTCACCTCGGTAATCTGGGCACTCGTCACAGGCTGCCTTGTAGTACTTCTTCTCCAGCCCGGCATTCTGGCATGGTGGAGCGAAGCTCTCTTCGGTGCACCCGTGAAAATGGCATGGGTATGGTGGGTTGTCATCGGCGGTGCCATCAGCTTCGGTGTGTGTTGCCTTGGCAAGAAAAAAGAAACTGCTGCCGTAAAGGCATAAATCATTATTTTGCAATGAAAAAGATATTGATAATATCCGCACTGGCGCTGTCTGCCGTTTTTGGAACACAGGCAAAGATCAGTCTGCCTGCCATCATTTCCGACAATATGGTGCTGCAGCAGGATTGCGAGGCTCGCCTGTGGGGCAAGGCCGCACCCGGCGAGAAGATTAAGATCACCGCCTCCTGGGCGCCGAAGACACCCGTAAGCGTCACTGCCGGCGCCGACGGCCTGTGGAGCACGGCTATCGCCACCCCTGCCGCGCGCATGGACGGCCAAAGCATCACTTTCCGCGGGAAAAATACTCTGAAAGTCAATAATGTGCTTGTCGGAGAAGTCTGGCTGTGCACAGGACAGAGCAACATGCTCTTTCCTGTCGGCGACCACCGTAAAGAAGTGCGTTGGCAGACAGGCATGGCCGATGCCGACACTCAGCTTACCGACGCCGATTATCCGCAGATACGTTTCTTCACTGTTCCTTTTGTCATGTCGCCCGATCGCGCGCTCGACGATTGCGAGGGTCGTTGGGTGGCATGTACTCCGGAAACTGCCTACGATTTCTCCGCTGTCGGATTTGTGTTCGGCCGCAGGCTTTTTAATGAACTGAAAGTGCCTGTCGGATTGATTCTTGCGGCAAAAGGCGATACCCATGCCGAATCATGGATGAAGCCGGAGCTTATGCAGGGCAATCCGTTCTATGACGAGGTCTACGAGCAGTTCGGCTTCGATAAGGTGGAAAAAAGTAAAAAACCGTTCCGGGTGCCGTCAACGCTCTGGAACGGCATGATATCTCCTGTCCTGGGCTATACCGTGGCAGGAAACATCTGGTATCAGGGAGAAGCCAACGACGTGCGCCCCCACAAGTATCAGGCCGTGTTCACATCGCTGATCGACTCGTGGCGCCGGGAGTGGAAACAGCCCGATATGCCGTTCTACTTCGTGCAGATAGCTCCTTACCGCCGACAGCCGGCTCTGTTGCGCGAGGCTCAGCTCGACACATGGCAGAGCGGTCTGAAAAATATAGGAATGGTGGTCACCACCGATTGCGGTGACTCTCTCGACATACATCCGCGCAACAAGGTCCTGCCAGGCGAACGCCTCGCCGCATGGGCACTCGCAAAGGACTACGGGCGCGACGATGTGGCATTCTCGGGACCACTCTACCGCTCCATGCGCTGTCTGCCCGACAGCACGATAGAACTTTGCTTCGACTATGCCGACGGCGGACTTTGTGCCCCTGATGGCGAAAAGCTGCATGGCTTCGAGGTAGCCGGTCCCGACCGCGTGTTTGTGCCCGCTACGGTCCGCATCGCCGGTCCGGGCAAGCTTTCGGTAAGCGCTCCGGGCGTGGCACACCCCGTGGCCGTTCGTTACGGCTGGGGGACTTTCTTCCGTGCGAACCTGTTCAATGGCCGGGGTCTGCCGGCATCGCCTTTCCGGAGCGACCGTTGGCCGCAATAATTGTCAATGAACTTTAAAAGCTCACGCAAATGAAATCCATCTTCGGCAAACTGGCGCTAACACTTCCGCTGGCCGCGGCTTTCCAGGGTCACGCACAGCAGCAGCGCCCGAATATAATATTTTTTCTGGTCGACGATTTCGGCTGGGTGGAAACATCCCTGCCTTTCGGCGACGAGGTGACGGCTAACAACCGGATGTTCCATACCCCGAACATGGAACGCCTGGCCGCGCGGGGCGCCATGCTTACCAATGCCTACGCATGTTCGGTGTCGACACCGACGCGTACATGTCTTATGACAGGCATGAACTCGGCGCACATGGGCATAACCTCTTTCAGTTCCCTCTACAAGGACATCGTGCCCGATGCCATAGGCGGACATCCCGGTTCCACGAACGAGAATCTCGGCGACATATTCGCTCATCCCGAATGGAACTACAACTGCCTTTGTCCGGCTCACCTTGAAAGTGAAAAAGACCTATACGGCCTGCATCACACCCTCTATGCCACACCCCTGCCACAACTTTTGCGCGATTCGGGCTACCATACCATCCACGTGGGCAAGGCGCACTGGGCGCCGGCGGGTACTCCGGGTTCAAATCCGTACAATATGGGCTTTGTGGTGAACATAGCCGGAGCGCAGAACGGCCACCCAAAGAGCTATCAGCCCGAGGACAATTTCGGTAATCTGCCGGGACAGGGCGACTACGGCTCAGTGATGAATATGTCGCAGTACTACGGTTCCGGAGTCCATCTCACCGAAGCCATCACACGCGAGGCATTGCGGACCCTCGATCATCCTCTGCGTCAGGGAATACCGTTTTTTCTATATTTCGCGCACTATACCAATCATACGCCCATACAGCGCGATGACCGCTTCTATCAGCGATATATCGACGAAGGGCTTGACGAAGGTCAGGCGAAATATGCTTCTATGGTCGAAGGCATGGACAAGAGCCTCGGCGACGTGCTCGATTTCATCGACGGACGCGGAATTGCCGACAATACTGTCATAATATTTTACTCCGACAACGGCCCGCACAGTGTCGGAGGCGAGAAAGGCGGAGAGCTGCACACGCAGGCGCTTCCGTTGCGCGAAGGCAAAGGTTCTGTCTATGAAGGTGGCATACGCGTGCCCATGATGGTGTGCTGGCCCGGACATGTGGCTGCAGGCACACGCCTAAATACGCCTGTGAACACTCCCGATTTCTTTCCTACTTTCCTTGAACTGGCCGGTGTGACCGATCCGCAGACCGTACAGACTGTCGACGGCGAATCAATGGTAAAACTGTTTACCGACGGTTCGCAGTATGTGGCCCGCGCCGCTGAAGCCGGTAAAATACGCGACCGCAAGGACGCAAACGCTTTCCGCATTCCTGAAAGTGTGTCGGGGCTTGCCGACGACCGTGGGCTGATTTTCCACTATCCCCATCAGTTGCGCTACGAGGACCAGGACGACATAGACTTCCTCTCGGCATTGCGCCGCGGCGACTGGAAGCTGGTTTACCGCATGCACACCGGTGAACTCGAGCTTTACAACCTTCGCGACGATATAGGCGAACACAGCAATGTCGCTGCCGGGAACCGGGAACTGACTCGTTCCATGGCCTCCGAACTTTCCGATCGCCTGCGCCACTGGAATGCCCCGATGCCGACCGTGCGTGCCACGGGAAAACCGGTGCCGATGCCCGACGAAACAGATGCTTTTGCAGCTTTGAAAAAATAATCAGACTATTTATCAAATATTCCAACAGATGAAAAAATTGCATATACTGACTCTGTCATGTGCTCTGGCCGCATTCTGTGCGTGCAGCGACGAACCTGTTCCGCAGGTGCAGCCCGAGGATCCGGGGCAAGGACAGGAAACTACCATGGGAGGCGAAGTTCCCGTAAGCCTTGACATTCCGGACAAGGCCGGAATGAATATAAAGGGTGTGGTCTACTGCGGAAACACGCCTATCGAAGGTGTGGTGGTTTCCGATGGCGTGACCGTGGCCAAGACCGATGCCAAGGGTATATACTATCTCAATTCCGACAAACATACCGGTTCGGTTTTCGTATCGGTGCCGGGAGGATATAAAGTTCCTGTCGACAAAGTATTTCCACGTCATTTCCGCAATTTCAGCGCAGCCGCCGACATGCCCGAGCAGATAAATTTCGAGCTTGAGGCGGCTCCGGCCGACGATTATGTTGTCATGCTTCTGGCCGACATACACCTTGCGGGACGGAATCAGGACGAGGAACACTATCAGAACTGGTTTCTCAAGGACATAAATCCTCTTATTGCCGACTACCGCGCCGCCGGGAAGGACGTTTATACCATCACACTGGGCGACCAGAGCTGGAACACATACTGGTATGCAACCGATATTCCCGCTCCTTTCACCCTGACGGAGATGTTGCCATATCTCGAAAAAATAAATGCGCCGGTGTTCAATACCATGGGCAACCACGACAACGACCCAAGGGAATCCTCCGACTTCGTGGCCGAGGCTTTCTGGCGGCGTTACGTAGGACCGACCTATTATTCTTTCAACATAGGCAAGATACACTATGTCGTACTCGACAATATCGTCTATGATAATCCTCATCCCGGCACTCTCGGCGATGAAGTCTACAGCTTCAAGATAGCGGCCGAACAGAAAGCATGGCTTAAAGCCGACCTTGCAGCGCTGGGCGACAAATCGACACCTGTCTACGTAATGCTGCACTGTCCTGTACATTCAAAGCCTAAACTTGACAAGAGCAACAATGTCAACGTTCGCTACCAGATGGACGACGGCAAAACTCTTATGGATGTTTTTGCGGGTTTCAGCGACGTGAAAGTGTTTTCAGGCCATGCCCATATCAACTGGTCGGTGCAGGATCCCAACCACGCGGCCATACGCGAGTATAACGTAGGTTCGGTATGCGCCACATGGTGGTGGACTGGCAAGAACGAATATCCGGGCAACCATATATGCCGCGACGGTTCCGTGGGTGGTTACCGCGTGCTTGAAATCGACGGCAAGTCAATGGTGACTTATTACAAGAGCATAGGTTACGGACGTGATTTCCAGTTCCGCGCCTATGACGTCAACGAATGCCGCATCACGGCACCCAAATACTGCCCCGTGTCGAACAACGCAGCCATAGCAACCGAAATAGAGAAGCTCACCGGTGCATCCGGTGCTATCAACTGTGACGGAAGCAACTGGCACAAGGAAAACAAGAACAACGAGGTTGTGCTCAATGTGTTTGCCTATGATCCCCGATGGAAAATCGAAGTGCTCGAGAATAACCGGCGCCTGACTGTGACGCGCGAGAACGGCTACGATCCGCTGCATATAATTTCTACTATGTGCTACCGCCTGCAGAACAAAGGCAAGATCACGGCTACTTTCCAGCCTACTCTGACTTCGCATCTTTTCCGCGTAAAGACATCGTCGCCGACCTCGACTCTGACGATACGCGTGACCGACCAAAACGGCCGGACATACACGGAAACCATGACGCGTCCCCGTGCTCTCGAACCTTTCATGGACAAAAAGAGCGATATCAACTCAGGAATCCCGAATATAATCGTCCGTTGATTTCACACCTCTCTCTTCCCTCATCCGGAAACTAAAAAATTACCCTTTTATTAACCACAATCTAATTTTTAACATCATGAAAGCAAGAACTTTACTTCTTTCCGCAGCCTGCGTGGCAGCGCTTGCAATGAACGCACAGGACAAGCACAACTTCTCCTTTATCGTCAGTGAAAATCTCCCCAATGCCGACAGCGATACCAAAACCGAGAAACTCATGGTATGGTTCGACACCGATTTCGCCTATGGCGACAAGACCCCTGAGGGCGATTTTGTTTCGAGCATCTATACCAGCGAAGGTGTGGATATGATTTCATCGTCGACAAAAGTTGATGAGAATTCCGATGTCCTCCATGGCGTGATTCTCGATTTCGTTTACGAGAATGACCTGATATGTGTGACCGTACCTGACGGACAGCCGGCGGGCACAGTACTTTTCCATCTCAATCTCGGCAGCAAGCCCAACCGTGTGAATGACACTGACAACAACTGGGGCGCATATATGGACGACTGCAACGGAATGTATGTAGGCGTAAAAGCTCCCGCAGGCGCTACTGTCAACGGATACCTCTGCACTCCCGGCTATGATGCCCAGGATGGTTACGGCAAAATAGCCCATGCCACTTATTTCGACTTCGGCACTCTCGCCGGCGCCAACTATACGGAACTGACCTCAGGCGCTCCTTACAACGACGATATAATCCTGAAAAACTGCGGCGACAAATGGCCCCGCGGATATTGCTGCAAATATGTCGACGTTGCTGTAAAGAATGTCAAGGGCGGAGACCGCGTAGCTCTCCGTGGCATCCAGACTCTCCACCCGGGCATTACTCCCGAAGTTATGCTCTCAGGATCTTCATCGGCTATCAACACCGTAGTCATGGACGAGAACGCTCCTGTCGAATATTTCAACCTTCAGGGTGTACGCGTGGCAGAACCCGCTGCCGGCCTCTACATACGTCGTCAGGGCAACAATGTAGCCAAAGTCATGGTGAAATAATTTCTTGCTTCATATTATTAAAAAACAGGAATGCGCAAGGCGTGTTCCTGTTTTTTTCGTAATTTAGCATCATGGAAACTCCATTCGCCCAACCTCTGTACCTGCTTGCCAAGCCCGCGGGAGCCACATGCAATATGGCCTGCTCTTATTGCTACTATACGGAAAAGAAGAGCCTTACTCCGGACGGACAGCCGCGGGTAATGTCCGACGACACTCTCGAGCGCTTCATCCGTCTTTACATTGAATCGCAGACCGGCGGCACTGCCGTGTTCAACTGGCATGGAGGTGAAGCCATGATGCGTCCGCTGTCGTTCTACCGCCGCGTTGTCGAGTTGCAGCAGCGCTATGCCGGAGGATGCAGGATAGAGAACTGCATACAGACCAACGGCACTCTGCTCACCGACGAATGGTGCGTGTTCCTGCGTCGCAACGGATGGCTCGTAGGTCTTTCCGTCGACGGTCCCGAGGAGTTTCATGACCGCTACAGGCGCATGCGTGCGGGTTCAGGTCCGTCGTTCCGTCGTGTCATGCTTGCCATACGGATGTTGCAGCGGCACGCTGTGGAATGGAATGCCATGGCCGTGGTCAACGACTTCAATTCAGGTCATCCCGAAGAGTTCTACGATTTTTTCAGGAATATAGGTTGCCGTTTCATTCAGTTCACTCCGATTGTGGAACGAGTCCGTGCCGACGGACGTCTTGCCGCCGTGGGTGATTCGGGCACTCTGGCGCCGTTCTCTGTCAGTCCGCGCCGCTGGGGCGAGTTCCTGTGCCGTCTGTTTGATCACTGGATAGGGCATGATGATGTCGGAAGAATATTTGTACAGATTTTCGACGCCACGCTGGCCAACTGGGTCGGCGCAACACCTTCTGTCTGCTCTATGGCCCGCGAATGCGGCCATGCGGGAGCCATAGAATTCAATGGCGATGTCTACAGCTGCGACCATTTTGTTTTTCCTGAATATTATCTTGGGAACATACGCGACAAAAGTCTGGTTGAAATGATGTGGAGCGACCGCCAGTTGGCATTCGGTGCTGCCAAGCGGACTTCACTGCCTCCGGAATGCCGTCGTTGCGAGTATCTTTTCGCCTGTAACGGCGAATGTCCGCGAAACCGTTTCGCTCTTGACTCCGACGGCAACCCCGGCCTTAATTATCTCTGCGAAGGCTACAGGATGTTTTTTGAACATGTGCGGCCGGCGATGGATGTCATGGCCGCAGCACTGCGTGAGCGGCGTTCTCCCGCCGATGCCATACGCGAATTCCGCGGTCATTCTCCTGTCGTTTGAAGTATAGAGTTCCGTTGATGCGGCTGCTTTTCGAATGTGTGTTGCCGAAAAAACATAATTCAGGCGTCCTGTGATGTTGTGTTTTATTGTTACCTTTGTGCCATAGAATTTTATTGACAGGCAATGATATGGAAAAGATTACAGCAAACGTGCGCTTCATCGGTGCCGAGGACGATAACATAGATCTTTTTGAAGGACAATATCCGGCGCCTGCCGGAATCTCATACAACTCTTATTTCATCAACGATGAAAAAATCGCGATCGTCGACGCAGTCGATATGCGTCGCTGCGATGACTGGCTTGTCGCCCTTGATGAGGCTCTCGGAGGACGCAGGCCGGCTTATCTGATTGTACAGCACGTCGAACCCGACCATTCCGGCAGCATACGTGCCATGCTTGAACGCTACCCTGAAGTGAAAGTGGTTGCTACGGCCAAGGCTTTGGCAATGCTTGGAAATTTCTTCGAGGGCATGGATTTCGCTTCCTGTTCAATAGCGGTCTGCGACGGAGATACGCTTGAGCTTGGGCGTACCGTATTAAGCTTTGTAACGGCGCCTATGGTGCATTGGCCCGAGGTGATGATGACACATGATCTGACTGACGGCATACTCTTCTCGGCCGACGCTTTCGGTTCGTTCGCCATGTCTGGCTCAACTGACGCATGGGATTCCGAAGCGCGGCGCTACTACTGCAATATTGTAGGAAAGTACGGCAGCAGCGTGCAGACTGTGATGAAAAAACTCACCGGCAGGCCTTTCGACATCATTGCTCCGCTTCACGGGCCTGTGCTGAAAAATAATCTGGAGCACTACTGGATGCTATATGACAAATGGAGCCGTTATGAGCCTGAAACCCGAGGCGTTCTGGTGGCTTACGCATCGATCTACGGCGGCACAGCCGACGCGGCCCGCCGCCTCGCCGCCATGCTTCGCGACCGCCATGCCGGAGAAGTGGTGCTTTTCGACCTATGCAGGCACGACCTGTCCTATGCCGTGGCAGAGGCATTCCGCCTGAGCCGGCTTGCCCTTTGCAGCGTCACCTGCGACGGCGCTCTTTTCCCGGCAATGTACAGTTTCATACATCACCTGGCCGGCAAGAACCTGCGTGGCCGTAGGGTTGCTGTCGTCGAGAACGGCTCATGGACCCCTTTGGCCGGCAAGCGCATGTGCGACATGCTGGAGGCGATGAGGGACATGACGGTTGTCAGTCCCGTAGTCACCATCCGAAGCCGCATGCACGACAGCGATATCCCGGCTCTCGCCTCTCTGGCCGATGCATTGACAGAGGAATAATATGCCGGATTGACGGTTCGGTATGGAATTTTTACTACCTTTGGATGTGGAAAATAAATTGATATATAAAAAGAAAGCTCTTCAAGGCGGCGGATTCCGGCGTTTTTTTACGCTGAAAGCCGTGGCTTGTGGCGTAGCAGACGCGCGATATTCGGAGTCTGTGGATATATCGTCTTCCCGTTCTTGGAGCAGTCGTCCATGCACATGCTTCGATACGGTGGCATGAGGTATCACTATCCTTTCATGCCGGTTGTTATACTTTCTGCAACACAAGCCTTCTGTCGCTCCGGATCTGCGGGTCAAAAAATACTCTGATGAAAAAACTGAAATACATCATACAGCTTCTTCGACCGGCACAGTGGGTTAAAAGCGTATTCGTTTTCCTGCCGCTTTTTTTCAGTGGCAAGCTGACCGACAGCGACCTGTGGCTGCCGGCCGTGTATGCGTTCTTCATATTCAGTTTTGCGGCAAGTGCCATATACTGTCTTAACGACATAAAGGACGTTGAGAGCGACCGTTGGCATCCGCGTAAATGCCGTCGGCCGGTAGCTGCCAGAAAAGTATCGGTCAGAGAGGCAGCCGTAACGATGTCCGTTTTGGCAACCGCGGCCCTGTCCACCGCTTTTTTCCTGGGATCGTTGACCGCCATGGCCATAGTGGGCGCCTACATAGTGCTTAACGTGCTCTATTGCTTCAAACTCAAGCAAATAGCTATACTCGACGTCTTTATAATATCCATGGGCTTCGTGCTGAGGCTTTTTTTAGGCGGCGCTATGTGCGGCATAGAGCTGTCGCCGTGGATAGTGTGCATGACATTCCTGTTGGCGCTGTTCCTCGCATTCGCCAAGCGCCGCGACGATGTTGTGATCTATCGCGACACGGGCACGGTCACTCGCAGCAATACTCTCGACTATAATCTGCCGTTCCTCAATTCTACACTCGGCGTAATCGCATCGGTGACAATAGTCTGTTATATAATGTACACCATCAGTCCGGAGGTCACGCGCAGGCTTGATTCATCATATGTCTATATCACATCCGTGTTCGTGTTGGCCGGAATCGTACGCTATCTGCAGCAGACAACAGTGCACGAGAAGAGCGGAAGTCCTACCGAAATGCTCTTGCACGACCGTTTCATTCAGCTGTGCATACTTTTCTGGATTCTTACATTTGTAGTGCTGATATATGGCTGAAAAAAAAATTGTCGTTGCGTTCGATTTCGACGGAACGCTTATTTCCGCAGATTCTCTCTTTGTCACCGCCCGCCATGTGCTTGGCACCGGAAAGATGCTTTTGGCATTGCTGCGTGCAATGCCGGCCATTGTGAAGTGGAAACTCGGGCTTAGTACAAACTCGCGGGCCAAAGAAAAACTTTTCGCAAATTTCTATAAAGGTATGCCGGTGGCCGAACTCGACCGCGCCGGACGTGAACTGATACCCGTTTTTGATTCCATTATCCGAAAAGACGTCTTCACTTGCATGAAAAAACACCGTGACAGAGGCCACACGCTTGTGATGGTCACGGCAAGCATCTCCAACTGGGTCAAACCGTGGGCGCTTGAAAAAGGCTTCACTGCTGTCATCGCGACAGAAGCAGAAACCGGTCCGGAGCGGCGCCTGACCGGGCGCTTCAGCACCCCCAACTGCTATGGACAGGAAAAAGTGCGACGTTTTCTTGAAGCATATCCTATGCGAGCCCAATACGCCCTCTGTGCGTATGGCGACTCGTCGTCCGATGAGCCGCTTCTCGCCTTCGCCGACAAAGCCGTACGTTGTAAAAACAAAATAAACACCGACTGACCTGCAGCCATGAAACGAATCGCGATATTTGCATCAGGCAACGGCTCCAATGCCGAAAACATGATAAACTATTTCCGTGACAGCGGGCTTGGATGGACTGTGGCGCTCGTGCTAAGCGACAGACCTGAGGCAAAAGTGATCCAGAGGGCTGTAAGGCTCGATGTGCCTTATGCTGTGGTTTCGAAGACCGAACTCGGCGACAGCGACATAATGATCGGCCTTATGGAACGCTATTCTGTCGATGCTATTGTCCTTGCCGGTTTTCTCCGGATGATCCCCGGATTCCTTATAGAACGCTATCCGGGACGTATTGTCAATATCCATCCTTCACTGCTACCGAAATATGGCGGAAAAGGAATGTACGGGCGCCACGTACACGAAGCCGTAGTCGCTGCGAAAGAATCAGAAACAGGCATTACGATACATCTTGTCGACGAACACTGCGACGGAGGACGCATAATCTTTCAGGCTCGCACAGCTGTGGCTCCCGACGACACTGCGGCAGAGGTCGAAGAAAAAATCCACGAACTCGAGCGCCTGCATTTCCCTTGTGTTACAGCCGCTTTCTTGTCAGGCCTTTAATACTGTGATACTGTATTGATATTTAGGTGAATATAATAAAACTAAAAAATGAAGCTTAAAACTGTAGTCGGATTGTTCCTCGCCGTTCTGATGATTTGTTTTTCATTCAGATGTTCTGCGTCGGCAAATAAATTTATTGTAGCGGACATTGAGGACCGTATGCCCCTTCCCGGCACTACTGTAATGTCGCGAAACGGCACAATCGTTGGCTTCACCGATAATAACGGTTCATTCTCGTGCGATCTCGGCGATATGACCTTGACGCTCCGTTGTCTGGGATACAGGGAACTGACTCTTAAAGCTTATTCCGATACGGTTTTTATGACTCCTGACACCTTTGAGCTTCAGGAAGTGGTAGTTGATCCTGTTGACAAACCTGTTCTTAAACTACGGTGTTATATACGGGAATACACGACTGGCACTTATGGAAATGATACCATTCAGCTGTTCGGAGAATATATGGCCGATTATTTTTTGTCTGAAAAAAAAGTAAAAGGATTCGGACCTTCTAAACGTACACCGTATATCAGAGCAAAAAGATTGAGGGCGCGCCATAAGAATGCCGCAGGTCTTGACTCTATTGACAGACCTGACGCGGATGAAGAATTCATATCATGGGTAGACATCTGTTCCATAGACCCCTTCAGACATACCGTAGCAGATAGTGTCGTTGACGGTTCTGTCGGAGTCGTAATGGGTAAATACGGTGAATTTTCCAGCATCAGGGTAAACGGCTCACGGCTGACATACACACGTGATATTCTGGCGAATCATAAGAATCATCACTGGTCGCCGTGGTTTTTCAAGATGCTCGGTTTCACTGTCGACACCTCTGAAATGCTTTCAAAAGAGATTTATCTCCTCGACGATAAACGGAAATACGGCCCCAACACATTGCAAATGGCGACTTATACCATGGAGATGACCATTAAAAGCAAATGGGTAAAAAAGGCCTTACGAACAAAAGAACCGATAAAGACTTACAGTACAGTGGAAGTATATCCTGTTGAAGCTGTATATCTGACACCACAGGATGCTAAAGATTTGGAATGGGACTATAGCCGGAAAGATATAACGCCGTCGCCTCTCGCGCCACGGCTTTCTCAGAACATCATTGAAATGTTGGACGCGGACATCAGCAATTGATATCCATCAGCTTTCCGCCTTGAATTCAAATTAACAGACGTTGCGCCATGCACTTCTTTGGCGGCGGAAGCAGTGTGGCGGCAGAACGCTACACAAATTCATATCTGTTGCCGATAAAATCTTCATGAGTGTCGGATATGATTTTAGCCGGAACTCCGGCTACTGTGACTCCCTCCGGGACATCATGCACAACAACTGCGCCGGCACCTATATTGGAGTTGTTGCCTATGTGGACATCTTCAACAATGCACACACTGGGTCCTATATACACATTGTCACCTATAATGGCAGGGGTGTCGTGATTTGATCCGATATTAAGAAACTGGCTGAGGTTTACATTGTTGCCGATTACTGTATTCTTACCTATGACCATACATATCCCGTGTCCGAGATACAAACCATAACCGATCTTGCAAATACGAGGAATCTGCATGGAATATTTGACCGACAGTCGCTTGTGCATCAGCATAGCCAATGGCCATATCCAGCTTTTTTCATGGGCGAGCCGTAGCCAGAAACTATAATTGAAGCAATGGTTTCGCCCGAACAGCAGATATGCGATTATTCTGATGAAAGGTCTGTCACCGTGACCGGTATACCTATGGTAGTCTGATCTGATTTTAGCTATTGCCGTTTTCATATTCTATAAATATAATATTCGTCTTAGTTGAAGAATATTCTTAATGTTGTATTTCAGACGTTTAACCTTTGTTGTCAGACCTGAAAACAAACATATTTTGCCATTTTAGGTCATAAACGCCGGTCTGTAATATCCCTTCTCAGAGAATTAGTATCTAATCATATAGCAAAAGTAACAAATAAAATTGAATTCCAAGCCGGCATTCTGCAAAATGTCTTCAAACGTTCACGGCTCTTTCATTTAAGATTTCGTTTCATTCTCGACAAATGTGTTATTTTA
>CAJUKD010000005.1 GCA_910587235.1 uncultured Muribaculaceae bacterium | reverse complement strand
AAAATTTTAGTAACGAGTTAGTAACGAAACTATGTCTGTAACGGTCTTTTCTTGGTCTGATTTCGGTCCTGAATCGAAAGGATTAGACACGAAAAAACCGCAGAACTAATTGATAGTCTGCGGTTTGTCTGATTTAGTCTACAGAGTGTCCGTAGTAGCAAGTGGAGCTGGAGGGATTTGAACCCTCGTCCAAACGCGGAACTAATGAGCTTTCTACGTGCGTAGTTTCAAGTTGGTTTTCGAGTTGCGGCAGGCCTGAAACTACCAACCGCGGCCTTATCCTCTAAATTTTCGGAAGCCTTCCGAGGCTGTCAGCTTCCTATTTCCGATTTACCTGCACCGCCTTGTCGATTAGTCTCGGAAAAAGGACAATCGGGCGATGTCTTGTCGCTGCAACTGTTGCGGCGATTAAGCGTAATCTACTGTTCTTCGATTAGGCAGCAAGAGCGTAGTTGTTTTCGCCATTTAAAATTGGTCGAAGCCTGATATTATAGAGCATAGACCTCAAAGCTCTGCACGCTTACACACCACTTCTACACGCTGTCAAAACCGGTCAGCCCCGATGTGCGTCAAGCTGTGTGCTTGGGATTGCAAATATACGTCTTTTTTATTTATCGCTAATGCTGTTCTCTATTTTTTATGGGATATGATGGTTAAAGAGAGTGAAAAATATACTTTAGGGTTAAACTTTGGACTTCTGTGGTTGTCATATAATCGTAAATCTCGAAAAAAATTATCTGAAAAGTCCATCTATAACCTACAATACAAAAACATTTTATTATGAAACTTAACAAATTTGCAATCATCGCAGTCACGTTGTTTGCCATGGGTTCCACCTGTGCTTTTGCAGCAGACTCAAAGAGTGACACTCCCAAAACCGAATGTTCAAAAAATAATGAATGCTATAACGGAAAGAAATGTGTGTCTGAATGTGTTCCCGGCAGATGTGCTAAAGATGCTAATTGTGTCCCTAAATCCGAATGCCGTGCCGCCGGAGCTTCTTGTCAGTTTGCCGGGCTGGATCTTACCGACGCTCAACGTGAAAGCCTTCAGAAAATAAACAGTGAGTGCCGTCAGGCTAAAGTCAGTGAAAAACAGCAGCGCCGTGCTGCCGCCACCAACGACCGTTCCGCTTATCTTGCAAAAGTCAAGGAAATCCTGACTCCGGAGCAGTATGTCAAGTTCTTGGAAAATTCTTTTGTGAATGCTAAAAGACGAGCAGGCCGAGACTTCGGTAAAGGAAAGACAGACGTTTGCCGACGTTTTGATAAAACTGCTCATGACCGTACTCCTCGTCGCGAGGCGCCAAAGGCTGAGAAAATTACGGAATAAGCAGACGTGTTTACAGACGTAATATAAAGATGAAATGTGATTGCAGGCGATGTCCGGTTGAAGACATCGCCTGTTTTCTTATTCAATTGGTTCCTTTGTCTTTATTTTTGCAGCTATTAGCGATATGGCATGCTTTGCAAGAGCTATGCTTTTTTTTATCTGAACCGGAACAGCACGATGGCCGTCGGGTCAGATTGTGCCACAATCCGAATACGGCTGCAGCTATGATTATTGTTACAATTATAAGCTGAAGTGTGATGCTCATTTTGCCGGTTGTTTCGCGCTTTTCATTTTTTTGTTGAGCTGTGCCGGTGTAAGCTCGGCCGGGTATTGCTCGAATGGCAGCCTGAAAGAACATCCTGAGGCGTACTCACTGCAACCGTAGGCAGTGCGGCCGCGAAGCAGATGTCCTTTGCCACATAGCGGACATGCAATCTGTTCGAGCTTGCGTATGGCTTTTGCTCTTGGTTTCTTTTGTGTGTCGCCTGTTTTGTTCTGTTTTTCAGATTCTTTTTCCGAAGACAGGGCTGTTTCGCCTATGCGCCGACGCGAGTTGTCGGACAATACGTTCACTACGATTTTCTGCACCATTTCGCTGATTTCGTGAACGAATTGCGACGGAGAGAAATCGCCTCGCTCGATCCGTCGAAGTTTGTTCTCCCACAAACCTGTGAGTTTGGCGCTTTTTAGCAGCTCTTCATTTATGGTGGCTATAAGATCGATGCCTGCCTGTGTGGCTACAAGGTTCTTACGTTCCCGCCGTATGTATCGGCGTTTGAAAAGGGTTTCTATTATTGCCGCGCGGGTTGACGGCCGGCCGATTCCGTTGTCTTTCATCGCTTCGCGCAGGTCTTCGTCTTCGATCGACCGTCCGGCTGTTTCCATTGCACGCAGCAACGAACCTTCGGTATAATACTTCGGAGGCTGGGATGTTTTTTTTGCTATTGACGGTGTGTGCGGGCCGCTTTCTCCGACGGTGAATTCAGGCAAAGCCTGCTCGTTTTCATCATTGCTGTCGTCTGTATTTGCGTTGGTGAAAAGGCTTTTCCATCCTTGTTTCGTGATTACTTTACCGTTTACACGGAATTCCATCCCGCCAGCATTGCCGGTAACGCTTGTTGCCATGAATTCGCAGTCGGGATAAAAAGCCGATATAAAACGCATTGCCACCAGATGGTACAGCCGCTTTTCGTCGCCATCGATACCGACAGGTGATTGTCCGGTCGGTATTATTGCATGGTGATCGGTGACTTTGGAGTTGTCGAAGACTTTCTTGGTCTTCGGAATTTTAGCGGCAAGCACCGGTGCCGTAAGCGATGCGTAAGGCGCCATGGCTTTTAGTGTAGGCCCGATCTTCGGATATATGTCGTCAGGGAGATATGTGGTGTCGACACGCGGATATGTCGTCAGCTTCTTTTCATAAAGACTCTGGATAAGACGTAGAGTCTGGTCGGCCGTCCAGCTGAAACGTCGGTTGCACTCAACCTGCAGCGAAGTGAGATCGAAAAGCCTCGGCGGGGCTTCGCGGCCTTTTTTCTTCGTTACGTCCGTAACGTTGAAAGTTTCTGATGCTATGCGTTCGGCTGCTGCGTTTGCGTCTTCTTCTTTGTCGAAACGTTCGGCAGTGGAAATGAATGTGATATTACGGTAGTCGGTCCGTAACTCCCAGGAGTCGCGGGGAACGAAATTTTCTATTTCCTGCTGACGTTTTACAATAAGGGCAAGAGTCGGGGTCTGTACTCGTCCGATAGACAGTACTGTTCCGGGTTCTGAATATTTAAGTGTGTAAAGGCGTGTGGCATTCATGCCCAGAATCCAGTCGCCGATTGCGCGCGACAGACCGGCATAGAAAAGCCGGTCGTAGTCGGATTGTGGCGCGAGTTTGCTGAACCCCTCGCGGATTGCCTCGTCGGTGAGCGACGAAATCCACAGTCGCTTTACCGGACATCGCGCACCGGCTTTTTTCATCACCCATCGCTGGATAAGTTCTCCTTCCTGGCCGGCGTCACCGCAGTTGATTATTTCCTCCGCATCGGATATAAGCTTTTCTATTACTGCGAATTGGCGGCGTATGCCGTTGTCGTCAATGATTTTCACATCGAAGCGCTGCGGTATCATCGGCAGTGCGCCAAGCGACCATCGTTTCCAAACCGGAGTGTAGTCGTGCGGTTCCAGCAGACAGCATAGATGGCCTATTGTCCAGGTCACGCGGTAGCCGTTCCCTTCGTAGAATCCGTCACGACGTGTGTCAGCTCCGAGTATGCCGGCTATATTGCGGGCTACATCATGCTTCTCGGTGATGCAGAGTTTCATTGACGCTTTTATTCGTTGTCGTGATTTACGGCTTTGGCTTCATTCCAGAGCGCGTCCATCTCGGCGAGGGTCATCTCGTTGAGTCTGCGTCCTGTTTCGGTCGCACGACGTTCGAGATGATTGAAGCGTCCTATGAATTTGCGGTTTGTACGTTCGAGTGCGTTTTCGGGATTTACTCCATAGAGTCTTGCCGCATTTATGACGCTGAACATCATGTCGCCGAATTCAGCTTCGATGTCGTCGATCTTTCCTGTGGCTATGGCTTCTTCTGTTTCGGAGATTTCTTCTTTTACCTTTTCCCATACCTGATGCGGTTCTTCCCAATCGAAACCGGAATTGGCCGCTTTTTCCTGTATACGGAAAGCCTTCACGAGTGCCGGAAGTGCTGACGGGACACCGGCAAGTACAGAACGGTTGCCGCCTTTTTCGCGGAGTTTTATCTGTTCCCAGTTCTGCTCGACCTGATGTGCGTCGTCGACGTGTACTTCTCCAAATACGTGCGGGTGGCGAAATATAAGCTTGTCGTTGAGCGCTTTTGCTACATCGGCAATGTCGAATTCGCCTTTCTCTTCGCCTATTTTGGCATAGAAAAGCACATGGAGCAATACGTCGCCCAACTCTTTTCTGATTTCGTCCGTTTTTCCGTCGAGTAGCGCCTGGGCTAGTTCGTACACCTCTTCTATGGTGTTTGGACGCAGGCTTTCATTTGTCTGCTTGGCGTCCCATGGGCACTTCACCCGCAGTATGTCGAGAGTGTCGCTCAGGCGTCCGAGAGCGTCAAGTTTTTCCTCGCGGCTATGTTTTTGAGTCATTATTTCCTTTAATCGTTGTACAATCGTTAATCCTTATATGCGCTTACTCCATTTTCCAGCCATTTGACAAAGTCGCCGACATTTTCGTCGTAGGCTCTGGGTGCCATAAGCGGCATGCCGTTGTTGTCGAGCTGTATATAGTACGGTTGAGAGCTTATGCCGAATTTATGCCGCTGCAGGAAGCTCCAGCGGTCGCCTACGGTGCGGAGTTTAACCGTCTTGCCCTGTTCCTCGACTGTTATCGGGTGCGGCAGGGGAGTCTTGTCGTCGACCATAAGGGTGATCATTACGTAGTCACGTTCGATTATTTCGCGCACTTCTGGAGTGTCGAACACGGCGCCCTCCATCTTGCGGCAGTTCACGCAAGCATATCCTGAAAAATCGAGCAGTACCGGTTTGTGGCTTTCTGCTGCGAAGCGCATGCCTTCGTCGTAGTCATTGAATACTTTGAATTCACCTCCGTAGAGATTGAAGTCCTGGGTGTAGAGCGGCGGCGCGAATGCACTGATGGCTTTAAGCGGTGCGCCCCATAATCCGGGTATCAGGTAAACTGCAAAAGCCAGTGATGCCACGGCTCCGAAGAATCCTCCGACGGAAGTATGAGCCGAGGCGGCATCGTGACTGAAGCGCAGTTTTCCGAGCAGATAAAGACCGAGCAGGATGAAAAGTACAATCCATAGGGCTAGGAACACCTCACGGTCAAGAATCCCCCAGCCGTAGGCCAGATCGGCGACTGATAGGAACTTGAGGGAGAGAATAAGTTCGACGAATCCGAGTACTACTTTTACGGTGTTAAGCCAGCTGCCTGAGCGCGGCAATTCTTTGAGCATGGAGGGGAAGAATGCGAAGAGTCCGAAAGGTAGTGCCAGACCGAGTGCGAAACCGCCCATGCCGAGCAGCGGACCCATAAGATTGCTGTCTGTGAAAGCCTCGACAAGCAGAGTGCCGATAATGGGACCTGTGCATGAGAACGAAACAAGCACCAGAGTGAAAGCCATGAAGAATATGCTGACTATGCCTGTGGTTTGTTCGGCACGGTTGTCGACAGCCGTTGCCCAGCGTGAAGGCAACTTTATTTCGAAAGCGCCGAAGAAAGAGATTGCAAACACCACAAGGAGCAGGAAGAAAATAACATTAAACACCGCTCCTGTGGCTATCTCGTTGAGTTTGCCCGGACCGAAAATCAGCGTTATCAGCAGCCCGAGAGCCAGGAATATGAATATGATACTGCCGCTGTAGAGCGAAGCATCGGCTATGGCGCGTCGGCGTGTTTTGCCGGATTTGAGGAAGAAGCTGACGGTCATGGGTATCATTGGCCATACGCATGGAGTCATCAGGGCTACAAGACCGCCAAGGAACCCGAGCAGGAATATTGCCCAATAGGAACGGCCTTCGCCTGAACTTTCGTTGTCTGTTTCAACCGGAGTCCACCATTGGGTGTTGCTGTTGCCTGTCGATTCGTTTGAAGAAGCGATGGTTCCTGTTTCTGCTTCTTTGTCCGTTTCAACGTCAATGGCGGCTGATGAATCCGGATTACCCATAGTCAGGTCGAATTCATAGCGGGCGGGCGGCGTGCACGACACGTCTGTACAAGCCATGTATGACACATATCCGCGTATATGGGCGCCGGATGTGCCTTCGGCGAGTGTCAGTTCACGGCTGAGCGTCAGTTTGCCTTTCAGCCAGGGTAGGTTGAGGCTCATGAAGTCATCGAAATGAATCTGCGGTTTTTCCGAGCACATAGTGCTGTCGGCCACGGTCAGCCCGGGAGCCGCTTCGATTTCGATCGATGTGGGGTCGGGCAGTACGTCGGCCGAATCATCGGGAAGAGAGGGCATGCTTAGTCCGTAGATATGCCATCCGTCCTCGATATCTGCATGTATTTTTAGAATGGCTTTGTCGGGCGCGGTCTGTTCTATTTCCGCACTCCATTGTACATGGGATGCTATTGCGGCCTGTGCTGTGATGCAGATTGCCAATAGGGCAATCAATGCCGACAGACGAAATTTTGCGGTAAGTATAATTTCTTTCATTCCTTGGCTTTTTGAGTGATTTTATAGGAAAAAGTGTTAGTGCGCGGAGGCAGACATGTTGTGTTGTCGCATCCCATGAAGCTGATTTTTACGTTTATTCCGGCATCGTCCGGGGCGTTGACTTTGAATGTGCGGGTAAAACTTACATTGCTGTCCCACCAACAGAGTTTCGAGCCGAACATCTGGTCGACGGATTCGGTTGCTGCCCTGTTTTCTTCCAATTGTGATGTGAATGTGATGCCGTAAGATTCTTTGAAGTCGAAAACGGTGGGTTGAGGGCCGTCCGCCGGAAGTTTGGTACCGTATAAATGCCAGCCCGGTTCTATCAGTGCGCGTAATGTTACGGTGCCTCTGTCGGCCGACTCCATTCTGACGCTCATTCGCCAGCGTACGGGCTGCTCGGTTTCGTGCGGAGCAGTTGCCGGACATACTGTGGCGATTGTCAGAATCGAGGTGATGAGCAGTATAAGCCGTTTTATTTTCATATTTGGGGTCAGGAATGAAGTTTCATGCCTTCCGGTTTTTCAATGTCGCCGGGAGTCTGTTTTGCAGTGCAAAGTTACGACATCACAGAGTAAAATTAAACTTAAAAATGCAAAAAATAGTACGGAGTGCCGCCTCTTTTTTTATGCCCGTTCAAAAAAAATCGCTAACTTTGCGCAAATATTGAAATACATCACCATCTAATCTCTCACTCAACCACCGAAAATGGAACTCAAAAAAGTGCTCTACATCTCTCAGGAAATCGAACCCTATCTGCCGGCAGGCAATCTATCGACATTCGGCCGTAAACTGGCGCAGGGAATCCACGAGGGGGGTACTGAGGTCCGCACGTTCATGCCTCGTTATAGCGCTATTAACGAACGGCGCAATCAATTGCATGAAGTCATCCGTCTTTCCGGAATAAATATAATCATCGACGATACGGATCATCCCCTTATCATAAAGGTCGCTACGTTGCTGCCTACAAGAATGCAGGTATATTTTATTGACAACGACGACTATTTCCTGCATCATGGCGACGGCACACTCGAAACTGACAGTATGCCGGCGGTAAACGACGAACGCTCGATTTTCTTCGTCCGCGGAACCGTTGATACCGTGCGCAAACTCCGCTGGGACCCGTCGGTAATTCACTGTATAGGCTGGATATCGGCTCTCGCCCCTCTCTATCTGAAGCGGGCTTATGCCGATGATCCTTCTTTCAGAAGTTCGAAGATCGTATATTCTCTTTATGACAAGCGATTCGACGGCACGCTTGACCCCCGTATGGTCGAAAAATTGCGTGCCGACGGTTTTTCCGAAGCCGATCTTGCTTCACTTACGGACGGCGGAGAACTTGTCGATTTCATCAAACTCAATAAACTTGCGATCGACCATGCCGATGCTGTGGCGGTAAGCTCCGAAGGTGTCGAGCCTGAACTGATAGAGTATGCCAGAGCATCAGGTAAACCTCTGTTTGAATATACCGCTGCTGACGACGGTTTTGCCGACGCCTATCGCGAGTTTTACAAGTCGCTCTGATATACGGGGCGATTTTATTCATTCCTATTATCCAAAGCATAAAGATGAAAATCCGCAATATATTTGCTTCGCTATGCGGTGCATTGATTTTGTCGGCATCGGTTATAGCGTGTGACGAAAGTACTACTATCGGATCATCTCTGGTCGGTGACAGCGTGGCAATCAGTATCGATTCCACTTTTACGGTCAGCGGGCATACGGTAGCTACCGGTGCTGTCCGCTCATGTACCGTCGACCAGCTTATCGGCTCGATAGAGATTCCGGGGTACGGAAGTCTGTCGTCGAGTGTGGTTACGCAGTTTATATCGTCCACATCTCTTGATACGGCAGAGTTTACGGCAGCTAATGTGGATTCCATGGTGCTCTATATGCGTTATCGGCGAGGCGCTTTTATCGGCGATTCAGTGGCTCCGATGGGATTGAAAATCCACGCATTGAACCGTCGCTTGCCTTCGCCTATTTTCAGCGATTTCAATCCGGATGGATACTTCGACGCATCGGCTGCACCGCTTGCCTCAAAAGTCTATACGGCTTCGACTCTTGATTCCGATTCACTGAGAAAGATGGCGAGTCGCGATATTTCCGTAAGGATGCCCCTTGACCTTGCGCGCCGTCTGTTCAGCACGTTTGAGGAACATCCTGAATATTACGCCACTCCGGAAGCGTTTATCGACAATGTGTTTCCCGGCATCTATATTGAGAATGCCTACGGTTCAGGGCGCATGACTCTCGTGTCGCAGACCCTTATGAAGATGTATCTTCACAAGTATCAGTATAATGAGGAAACTAAAAAGAATGATACGATAACAGCTCGCCATGACTATTTCCTGGTTACGCCTGAGGTGCTTTCCGACAATATCATAAGTCTTTCCATGGATCCTTCGATTACACGTATGGTCGACGAAGGCGAAAATATACTTTTGGCTCCTGCTGGCCTTGAAATGGAGATAGAATTCCCTGTACGTGAAGTTGTGGATCGTTATCGCGCTGATAAAGCGGACCTTTCGGTGGTGAACTCGCTGACTTTTTCTATTCCGGCTTCAGAAATTGAAAACGATTTCAAGGTGGAAGTCCCGCCTTATTTGCTGATGGTGCTGAAAAGTAAACGAGATGAATTTTTTGCCAACAATTCATTGCCGGATAAACGTACGTCGTTCTATGCCGCTTATAACAGCACCACGGGTACTTATGATTTCTCGAGTATGCGTTCGTATCTTCTCGATATGCTTGAAAAAGAGGAAATAAAAGAGGAAGATTATACATTCTCGCTTGTGCCGGTACAAGTGGAGTTCGAGGAGCTGGTAAACTCCGGCTATTATTCCACCACTGTGCAGAAAACGGAATCGGCTGTGACTCCCTACGTCATGGCTCCTGCGATGGCTCGCGTCGATTTGTCGAAAGCCAAAGTGAAGTTTACATATTCCAGTCAGAAAAACTTCTGATCAATTGTTAGCAAAGGTTAAATGCGTGGCGGTGTTTCATTCTTTCCGTCAAAGTTCATTACCTTTGCACCGTAAATCAGGCCGCAATAGCTCAGTTGGTAGAGCATTTCATTCGTAACGAAAAGGTCGTGGGTTCGAGTCCCACTCGCGGCTCTAAAAAAAACGATATGTCTGCGCAGACGTATCGTTTTTTTGTGGAAATGTGGATTTTTACCATGATATTGACTGCTTGTGACAAATAAGAGATTTTTTTCTTGACATTCGTAAAATAATTGATTACCTTTGTGCAATAGATTTCCAATTAAATACCAAACTAAGCACAACCTCAAAACGTTTCCACATTAACCCGTTATCCGGAACCTGTGCGGGTTCCACTGCCGCGAGGCACCTAATCATCAAATTTATCCACAATTCTACATTCTAACAGATCTTGAAGGAATTAACGCTTTAGCTTCATGGACAACAATCAGAACGAAAAAAAGCCCCGTCGTCCGCGTATCGGACAGGCTTATCCCGGCGTTGAGAATGATTCGGCCGATCGTCAGCGGTTCGAACGAGTGAATTACAACCAACATGCAACGTCACCGGAAGGTGCCGAAACATCGGCCGAGGAGGGAGGCTATCAGAAGCGTCCCTATACTCCGCGTCCCAACTCTTATAATAACAACCGTCAGGGCGGTGGATATAATCGCTATGGCAATCAAGGTTATAATAATGGCGGCTACGGCAATCGCCAGCAGGGTGGATATAACCGTTACGGCAATGGTCATGGCTATGTACCTCGTACGCAGCAGCCGGAATTTGCATCAGACGCATCGTCCGCTCCCGAAACAGCGCAGGCAGAAGGAGCTGAAGCCAATGCAGGAGCAAGCGAAAACACCGGATACGCACCTCGCCAGAACAATTACCGTCATGGCGGCTATAACAACCGTTATAATAACGGCGGCTACAACAATCGTCAGGGTGGCTATAACAACGGTGGTGCCTACGGTCAGAACCGTCAGGGCGGATACCAGAACCGTCCCGGAGGATATAACAACCGCAACAATGGCGGCTACAACAATCAGAACCGCCAGGGCGGATATAACCAGAATCGTCAGGGTGGCTATGGCAACCGTGAAGGCGGCTATAACAATCAGAATCGCCAGGGCGGATACGGCAACGGCCAGAACGCTTATAACAAACAGAACCGTTATAATAACCAAAACCGCCAAGGCGGATATAACCAGAATCGTCAGGGCGGAAACGGCTCTTTCCCCGGTCGCGGAAAGAGCTTCACTCCGCGTCCTAAACGCATCGAATACGAGATGCCGATTCCCGATCCTAACGAACAGATGCGCCTTAATAAGTTCATGAGCAATGCAGGAATATGTTCCCGTCGTGAAGCCGACGAATTCATCCAGCAGGGACTCGTGAAAGTCAATGGAGTGGTAGTAACTGAACTCGGCACAAAAATCAGCCACAGCGACGTGGTGGAATACGATGAAAAAGTGGTGACGATGCAGAGTAAATGCTACATACTTCTCAACAAGCCTAAGGACTGTGTCACCACCAGCGACGATCCCAATGGACGTCTTACCGTGATGGACATCGTAAAAGGTGCCTGCCCCGAGCGCATATATCCCGTAGGACGTCTTGACCGTAATACGACAGGTGTGCTTCTGCTGACCAACGACGGCGACCTTGCTTCAAAGCTCACACATCCGAAGTATGTCAAGAAAAAGATTTACCACGTATGGTGCGACCGCGATATAAGCGAAGACGATATGCAGCGCATAGCCGACGGCATAGAACTTGAGGACGGTCCGATCCATGCCGATGCAATAAGCTATGCCACCGAAACAGACCGCAATCAGGCCGGCATAGAAATCCACTCGGGTCGCAATCGAATTGTGCGTCGCATATTCGAATCGCTCGGATATCATGTAACAAAGCTCGACCGTGTATACTTTGCAGGACTTACAAAGAAGAACCTGCCCCGCGGTCGTTGGCGCTATCTCACCCAGGAAGAGGTCAACTACCTTAAAATGGGATCTTTTGAATAATCAACAGACACATCATCCATTATGAAAAGGACTAAAATTGTCGACATTTTCAATCCCGCGATCGTAGGGACGGAAGTCGATGTAAAAGGATGGGTTCGTACCCGTCGAGGCAACAAATATGTGCAGTTCGTTGCGCTTAATGACGGCTCGACGGTTAAGAATCTTCAGATTGTCTTTGACATGAGCCGTTTCAGCGACGATGATTTGCGTGCCGTTACCACCGGTGCGTCGATCCATGTCGAAGGCCGTCTTGTCGAGTCGCAGGGCAAAGGGCAGACGGTCGAAGTGCAGGCCGATACGCTCGAAGTCTACGGAACGGCTGACCCCGAATCGTATCCTTTGCAGAAAAAAGGTCATACCCTTGAATTCCTCCGCGAGAAGGCCCATCTGCGTCCGCGTACAAATACATTCGGCGCCATATTGCGAATCCGTAGTACCTTGGCTTATGCCATCCACCGTTTCTTCCAGGAACGCGGATTTTTCTATCTCAACACTCCGCTTATCACGGCCAGCGATTGCGAAGGTGCAGGAGCAATGTTTCAGGTGACTACTCTGCCGCTCGACAAACTTCCCAAAACCGAGGACGGTCGTGTGGACTACTCAAAAGACTTTTTTGGCAAGTCTACGGCCTTGACCGTAAGCGGTCAGCTCGAAGGAGAGCTTGGAGCCACGGCTCTCGGTGCCATATATACTTTCGGTCCTACTTTCCGGGCCGAGAATTCCAATACCCCCCGTCACCTTTCCGAGTTCTGGATGATTGAACCGGAAATGGCGTTCTATGAAATCGAGGATAACATGGATCTCGCCGAGGAATTTGTAAAGTACTGCATAAGCTATGCCCTTGACAACTGCCGTGACGATATTGACTTCCTCGCCGAGCATTTCGATCCGGAACTTGTAAGTCGCCTGAAATTTGTCGTAGACAATGAATTTGTGCGCCTGACTTATACCGAAGGTGTGAAGATACTCGAAGAGTCCGGACGAAAGTTCGAGTTCCCCGTTCACTGGGGTACAGATCTTCAGAGCGAACATGAACGCTACCTTGTCGAAGAACATTTCCGCAAGCCGGTGATTCTGACGGACTATCCCAAAGAAATCAAGGCTTTCTACATGAAGCAGAACGAAGATGGCCGCACAGTACGTGCTATGGATGTTCTTTTCCCGAAAATCGGTGAAATTATCGGCGGTTCCGAACGTGAAGCTGACTACGACAAGCTGATGACCCGCATCACTGAACTGGATATTCCCATGAAAGACATGTGGTGGTATCTTGATACACGCCGTTTCGGCACAGTGCCTCACAGCGGTTTCGGCCTTGGTTTCGAGCGCCTTGTACTGTTTGTGACGGGTATGACCAACATACGCGACGTCATTCCTTTCCCACGCACACCCAATAACGCTGAATTCTAATCCCTGACCTTAATCGGAAGGGTGCTTTATATTACGCCCGCAGAAAAGAGCTGTAAACCGGCCATACCTGCGGGCGCAATTTATTTCTTTGCTACTACATTCCTTAACTGCATATCTATCGACCATGACAAAAAAAATAATTCTTTTATCCATCTTTGCGTCGTCATTCATAATGGCTGCCGCAACATCGGAAGTGGTAACAGGTCCCGACGGACGTCTTGTCGTTACAGTCAGTGACAATAACGGACGGCCTGAATACAAGGTAGACTACGACGGTATTCCTTTCATACTTCCATCCGCACTCGGTCTTGATACCGACATGGGTGACTTCCGTTCCGGAATGACGATACTCAAGGCTTCTCCGGTCGAGAATATCAATGAAACATATTCGATACCGAACATAAAGAAAAGCACGGTACATCATCGTGCAAATTCCCGAAAAATCACTTTTGCACGCGACGGCAAGAAAATATTCGATGTGATTTTCGAGGTTTCCGACAATGATGTGGCCTACCGCTACAATCTCCGTCCGCAGGGCGAGAGCCTGAGTGCTATTGTGCTCGATGAAGCTTCGTCTTTCGTAATGCCTGAGGCGACAACAACATTTCTATGCCCTCAGAGCCTTCCGGGCGGTGGATGGAAACACACATATCCCAGCTATGAAACAGAGTATACTCTCGACGATAAAATGGGGAAGAACGGCGAAGGTGCCGGCTTTACATTCCCTTGTCTTTTCCGCAACGGCGACAACGGCTGGATGCTGATTAACGAAACAGGTGTTGACCAAAGCTATTGTGGCTCCAGACTTGTGTCGACAGGTGCCGACAGCTACAAGATCGCTTTCCCGCAGGAAAAGGAAATGAAGGGACTCGGATGGACGACTCCCGGACTCAACCTGCCCGGGCTGACACCGTGGCGCACGATAACAGTGGGTCGCGACCTTGCTCCGGTCGTTGAATCGACTGTCGCTTTCGATGTAGTCGACCAACTTTACGAACCCTCGATTGACTATGCCGCGAACTATGGTAAAGGTACGTGGAACTGGATTATGAACGGCGACGGTGCTGTCAATTTCGACCATGAAAAACGTTATATTGACCTTGCCGCCGATCTCGGCTATCAGACTGTGCTTGTCGACGGCTTGTGGGATAAGCAGATAGGGCGCGATGGTATTGAAAAACTGGCTGCCTATGCCAAGGAAAAAGGGGTTGCGCTATATCTGTGGTATAATTCCAACGGTTATTGGAACGATGCACCTCAGGGTCCTCGCGGAATCATGAATAACTCTATAGCGCGCAAAAAAGAAATGAAATGGATGCGTGAGCTTGGGGTAAAGGGTATAAAAGTCGATTTCTTCGGCGGCGACAATCAGCCCATGATGCAGCTCTATCAGGATATCCTCTCTGATGCGAACGACTATGGCATAATCGTGATTTTCCATGGCTGTACTCTTCCGCGAGGCTGGGAACGAATGTATCCGAACTATGGCGCCAGCGAAGCCGTGCTTGCCAGTGAAAATCTTAATTTCCAACAGCATTTCTGCGACCTGGAGGCCGTGAACGCTGCTACGCATCCGTTTATACGTAATACAATGGCGTCGATGGATTTTGGCGGAAGCGCTCTTAACAAGTATTGGAATACGGGAAATAAGAAAGGCGGCAGCGAGCGCCGTACATCCGACGTATTCGCACTTGCCACGGCAGTTCTTTTCCAGAGTCCTGTGCCGCATTTCGCACTTGCGCCAAACAATCTCTCCGATGCTCCGGAATGGGCGATAGATTTCATGAAGGAAGTACCTGTTACCTGGGATGATGTCCGTTTTGTCGACGGTTATCCCGGCCGTTATGTCGTTATGGCACGTCGTCATGGCGACAAATGGTATCTTGTCGGAGTCAACGCAAGCGACAAACCGGTTGAGATAGATATCAACTCTGTCGGAATATATGAAGCGGGCAAGACTGTCACTGTCTACTCCGACGACAAGACGCTTGCCGGTTCGGTCAAGCAGGTAAAACTTTCACCTAAGAAAAAAATCAGATTCTCGATTCCCAAAAACGGCGGTATCGTCGTAATGGATTGAACGGTATAATATGAAACACTTCAAGTTTGCAGCCGCCATTATCGCAGCTGCGTCCGCGCTATCGGCTTTTGCATCCAACCCTGTGCTTCCGGGCTTTCATGCGGATCCTGAGATCCTGTATTCAGAACAGACTGGCAGATACTATATATATTCCACTACCGACGGCGTGCCGGGATGGGGTGGGGAATATTTCAGGGTATATTCCTCAGACAATCTTTCAGATTGGACTGACGGTGGAATTATTCTCGATCTCAAGGGACGTCAGGTGCCATGGGCTTCAGGCAACGCATGGGCGCCGGCTATCATAGAGCGTCGTCATCCTGATGGTTCTTACCGCTATTATTTTTATTTCAGCGGGCACAATCCTGCGACCGACCGTAAAGAGATAGGTGTAGCTGTAGCCGATCATCCCGAGGGGCCGTTCCGGGAAATCGGTCATCCCATAGTTGCAGAATCACCTACAGGACGCGGGCAGCAGATCGATGTGGATGTATTTCAGGATCCCGTATCAGGCCGTTGCTATCTTTATTGGGGGAACGGTTATATGGCCGGAGCCGAGCTTTCCGACGACATGCTTTCGATAAAGCCTGAAACGATCACGGTAATGACCCCCAAAGGCGGAACTCTTGAAACATACGCTTACAGGGAGGCTCCGTATGTCTTTTTCCGTAAAGGGAAATACTATTTCATGTGGTCTGTCGACGACACCGGTTCGCCTAACTATCATGTGGCGTACGGAACATCCGATTCTCCGCTTGGCGCTATCAGGGTGGCGGAACCATGCAATATTCTTGTCCGGAACCCTGAAAAAGAAATCTATGGACCGGCTCATAATTCGGTCGTAAATATGCCCGGCGGCGACGAGTGGCGCATCGTTTACCATAGGATTAATAAAGATTATCTGAACGATGGTCCGGGCTATCACCGTCAGGTGTGTATTGACCCGATGTATTTCAATGCTGACGGAAGCATACGTCCTGTCGTTCCGTCGAATTGAACGATTATAACTCTATTACGAATAAAAGCCCTGATGCCGTCCGGCATCAGGGCTTTTGCTGAAAAAAGGATTTGGTACCTATTGTTAGCGTATATGAGTGTGCGATTGGCATCATTTTATCCTCTGCAAAAGTAGAAAAGAGCCGAATAAAAGACAGGGGTGAAATTCGTAAAACATAGGGCGAAAAGCCGTTTTATGGACTATAAAAGAAAAAAGCCCCGCATTTTTCTTAGAATGCGGGGCTGATTATGTGGTTTATCAGCGCGAGAAATTTTTTCGTGGCTTATATCAGCGAAGAGTCAGTGCGACGATTGATGCTTTTGGCATCTTGATCATCAGATGTCCTTTCTTTATTTTTGCTCCGTCAAATGCTTGAGGTTTTACGGTTTCGGGAGCTTCGAAAGTATTCATGTCCGAAATTTTTGCGGATGTCAGGATTTCAGCGGATGATATTTTCGATGGAATGGCGTCGGGCAGAGCTATGTCGACTTCGCAATTTTCATCAAGCATAGGATTGGTCAGGCATATTGCCACCGAACCGTCGGCGGCACGGGATGCGGTGGCTGCGAGAGTGGGAACAGGACGGCCGTTGGCGTCTTTTATCGTTTCGCATGCCACGCTCAAAGGAATCGACACAGCATCTTTATGCGGTGCATACATGCGGAATACGTGGTAGGTAGGTGTCAGAATAAGTTTATCTCCATCGGTGAGCCACATGGCCTGCAGTACGTTGGCTACCTGTGCGATATTGGCCATGTGTATGCGGTCGGCATGGCGGTGGAACACGTTCAGTGTAAGTGCCGCCACCATAGCGTCGCGCATTGTGTTCTGCTGATAGAGATGGCCGGGTACAGAACCGGGTTCCTCATCCCACCATGTACCCCATTCATCCACAAGCAGATCGGTCTGTCTGTTCCGGTCGTATCGGTCCATGATTTCTATGTGGCGTTCTATGACGGGTTCTATTTCAAGGCATTTGCCTATGGTTTCATAGTAGCGGCGTTCGTCGAACTGTGTCGCCGAGCCTTTGTCGTCCCAGCTCATAACGGTATAGTAGTGCAGCGACAGTCCGTCCATGCGGTGCGGCTGTATGCGTTTCATCAGTGTTTCCGTCCAGTTGTAGTCGTAGTCGCTGGCGCCGCTTGCTATGCGGTAGAGGCGATTGCCGGCGCGGTCGCGTGCGTAGGTAGAGTAACGGCGGTATATATCTGAGTAATATTCCGGACGCATGTTGCCGCCGCAACCCCAGCTTTCGTTGCCTATGCCGAAATATTTTACTTTCCATGGCTCTTTTCTGCCGTTGGCCTGGCGTTCTTTTGCCATCGGACCGTCCTCGGAAGTCATATATTCCACCCATTGGGCCATTTCGCCTACGGTGCCGCTGCCGACATTGCCTGATACATAAGGCTCCGTGCCGACAAGTTCGCAGAAGTCGAGGAATTCGTGTGTTCCGAAAGAGTTATCTTCTTTGGTACCGCCCCAGTTATTGTTTATAAGGGTAGGGCGTTTGTCGCGCGGGCCGATGCCGTCGCGCCAGTGATAGTCGTCGGCGAAACATCCTCCCGGCCACCGCAGTACGGGAACGCCGAGATCGCGCACGGCTTTTATGGCGTCGTTGCGATAGCCGCGTGTGTTGGGAATCGGAGAGTCTTCACCGACCCAGATACCGCCGTAGATACAGGACCCGAGGTGTTCGGCAAACTGTCCGTAAATCATTCTGGAAATGGTGTCGCGGGCTTGGTCGGCGTGTAGGCTGACGGTGGCGTTGCGTGCAGCCGAAGTGCCGGTGCCTGTCAGTAGCAGGGCGCACAAGGCCGCTTGCATGAGTTTCTTCATGTGTTTATTGTTTCTAAGGTTAAAGTGGAATGCAAATTTAGCGAAAAAAAGAAAATTATGAGAGATTTTGTCTGTCACGCTTTTCCGTTTTCCAGACTGAGAATGTACTGCTTCGGCGGCATGTTCATCTTTCTTTTGAATGTTTCCCGGAATGTCTTTATGTCGTGGAATCCGCACATTTCGGCGACTTTCTGCACGTTGGTGTTGCCGTTGCGGAACAACTGTACTGCTTTATATATCCGGTATTCATTGATGAAGTCAATAAGCGACATGCCTGTCATGCGTCGTATTTTTTTGTATAGCGACGAGTGGCTCATGGCAAGTTTGCCGGCCAGCATTTCGATGCCGAAATCTTCGTCGAGCATGTGTTCGTCGATGATTCTGCGGCATTCGAGCAGGAATTTTTGTTCCTCGCGGTTGTAAGTGCGCTCTCCTGTCTTTGCGGCGGGCATGGCCGCATGGTTTTCCGGAGTTTCGAAGAGGCGGTCGATCTGCCGTCGCAGCACTTTGAGCGGAGTAGGCTTATGGAGGTAAGCGTCTACGCCTTCGTCGAAAGCGCGCAACATATCGTCCTCGGTGGTTAGCGCGGAGAATACAACAACCTTTATGTCGCGCAGGCGGCGGTCGGATTTGAGTGCGGCTATAAGCTGGTGCCCGTCGGCATTAGGCATCATTATGTCGGTCACTACGACGTCGAAATCACCCGTACGTGCCATTTCAAGGGCTTCTGCTCCGTCGCATGCCCGGGCTACCCGATATTCGCCTTCGAACGTACGTGCTATCAGGCTGGCGACTTCCGGATCGTCGTCGGCAATAAGGATGGAGCGTATGGCCGTAGGATTATTGATCACTGCGGCGCTCTCTGTCGTGTTTTCCTCTGGCGACGCTATCTGCCGTGGCTGATGTGTGGCGGGCTGTATTTCAGTCTCTTTCCGTTCGGATTCATGTGGATTGTTTCGCGGAAGGATTACCGTGAAGGTGGAGCCTTCGTTGACTCGGCTTTCGACCTCTATGCGTCCGCCGTGCAGTTCAACGAACTCTTTTGCCAGAGCCAGACCTATTCCGTCGCCGCTACTCTGACGCCGGCCCCGTTCTGTGCGGAAATAAGGTTCGAATATAGCTTGTCGCATTTTTTCTACTATGCCTATACCTGTGTCGGTGACGCTTATGACAGCATCGTCGCCAATGCAACGTACTGACAGGGTGACAGAACCGCCGTCGGGAGTGTATTTATAGGCGTTTGAAACAAGATTGGTGGCGATCATCTCAAGTTTGTCGGGATCGAATACTCCTTCAACGGGCGTATCTTCGTGTACATATGTGTAGGACAGCGATTTCTGCCTGCACAGTTGCTCGTAGTCGACCGACATTTCCTTGAAAAAGCTGATCAATTCTATTCTTCGGCCGTTGAGCTTGATATGTCCGGAGTCGAACTTGCGGAAATCGAGAATGTTGTTTATGAGTTTGTTGAGTTTGGTCGCATTTCGGTATATTCCGTTTAGGCTTGCCGTGGGAATACTCTGGCGTCCGGAATCAAGCATTTCTTCTATCTGTGCCGATATCAGGAAACATGGTGTCCGTAATTCATGTGTTATGTTGGCGTAGAAGTCGAGTTTGCTGTCGTTTAGTTTTCGGGCTGCGTCGCGTTCCACTTCTGCCATATTGGCTTTTTCACGGTCAAGCAGATATTTGCGCCAGAAGATGATCATCAGTATGAAAATGCAGCATCCTGACACGGTCCACATTATCAGTGCCCATGTGGTTGCGTACCATGGCGACAAAATCGTTATCGGCATTTCGGCCGGGCTTACGGTAGAGCCGTCCGGAGTGTTGTGCCGTACCAGCATCGTGTATTCTCCCGGAGGCACATTGGTGTAGGTGGCGGAGCGAGTTTCCGTGACATTGCGCCATACATCTTCAAGTCCGTCAAGACGGCACTCAAAGAAAATCTGATCCGGATTGGCCATCTCAGGTACTGTGAAATTAACGGTAAAGAAGTTCTGTGAGTGTTCAAGAGTGACCGGAGTTCCGCCGAAACTATAGAGCGGTATAGACGGATTTCCGTCGGCAAGTATGTCTACCGACGTGAATACTGTGTTATTTTCATACGAAAGGACGTTTTCCTGTGTCAACGGTACACTGAGCAGTCCTGCCGTGGTGCCGAAATATATCTTGTTGTCGTATATGGCTGTGGAATTGTGTGTGAAAGTAGTGGGAAAACGCGAGTCGTCCTGGCGTACGAAAGCATCGCGCGAGCGCACGTAGCGGAAAAGGCCGTTTGCCGTTCCGGCCCACAGATTGCCATCGGCATCCTCGTTCATGTTATAGACTCTGACATCGCTGAGTCCGTTTGCCGCTCCGTAGAACTTTAGATCTTTGTCGCTTCCTCGTTTGAACGAACAAAATTCATTGCCAAGCGATATCCAGAGTATGCCCTGCGAATCGACAAACATAAACTCCACATGTGCTGACGGCAGGCGTAATCCGCCTGATGTGGGGCTGTCGGAAGATCGTGATATTATGCGGTGTGTGGCTTTGTCGATCTGGAGTATGCCGCTTTGCCGTGTTGCCACCCAGACATATGAGCCACCGTCGACAATCGACATTACCATTATGTCCTCGCATTCGTCAACGAGTCTGAAACTTCGGGTCCTTTTGTTGAACAGATGCAAGGAGTTTCCGCCTACCCAGATGTTTCCGAGTCCGTCGTCGTTTATCACCCATAATTTATTGCTGTCTTCGTGGCCGTTGTCTATGCTGTAGGTAGATATTCTTTCGGTTCGTGGATCGATTGCAGCCAGTCCTCGTGAATATATTGTCGCCCATATTGTAGAGCCGTCGTGTACGATAGAAGTTACGTTGTTGCCCGGTAATGCTGAATTTGTCGCATTGATGTTGCGTGATCGGCCGCTTGCGGGATCGAAGATGTCGATTCCTCCGCCGTCGAGTCCGAGATATATTTTGTTGCCATATGGTACTACGGACGTTACGATGTCGTAGGATAGTGCGCCTGATTTATGGCCATTCAGGGTAAAGCGGTTAAGTTCGGGCGATAACATGCATAGTCCTTGGCGGTATGTTCCGCACCAGATATATCCACGCCGGTCGCAGTGTACGGCATAGATGGCATCGCCTGGAAGCGACGAGTTGTCGGGAGTATAGTGTATATTGCTTCCGTCGGGCCTGATCACGTAAAGACCGCCGCCATCGGATGCCAGAAATACATTTGTCCCGTCGGAGTCGGCGTCCATAAGCCCTTCCACGGCCTCTGTACTGTTGTTGATACTGAGCAAACCGTCTGCATTTATATCATATATGCTGGCCGGCGCGCCTATTCCTGACCCGATATAGAGGCGCATTGACATGGTGTCGCAGAATATGTTCATGTTGCTGTCGAAGCGTGCCGGTATTCTTGTATGTCTGAATTCTTGTTTCCCGTCAGACGAAAGCAGGCTTACGCCTTCGTTCGAAAGAGCGAGGATGCGTCCGTCGGTGAATGCCGTTATGTCGGCATATCGACGTCTTGCCGGGCGAGGCACTCGTACGAATAGGCCGGGATATCCGGATTTGCCGCTTCTCGTTTTGTCAAGACGCAGTATATCGCCCATTATCCCGAGGGCGAGTATGTTTCCGTCCTTTTCTATCAGGCGGCTTATTCTCTGCTGTATGGGGACAGTACCGTTTCCGTCCTCGTCAGTTCGTTGGCAGTGGTGGAAAATTCCGTCGGTATAGCTGAAGAAATCCACACCGTTGTCGGTTCCTATCCACAATCCGTTTTCGTCGGCAAGCAGTGAGCGCACCATGTTGTTGGTTAGACTTGACGGATTGTCCGACTCGTGACGGAAACATTTCATGCGTTTTCCGTCGAAGCGGGCCAGCCCGTTCCATGTGCCTATCCAGATAAATCCGAGTTTATCCTCTTCTATTGCATTTATCGAGTTGTCCGGTAGTCCCTGATTGCTGTTGAACGTTTTAAAGTATGCGCTACTCGGAGATGCCGGCGGCATCGAAGCGTGGAGGGTCGGAAATGATGTTATAATTGAAGAAATTACCGACAGGCTTGCGATGATTAGTCGTTTCATGGTCTGATTCGCTTATAGTACTCTCTTTTTTATTGTCGGAGGTGATTTTTGACAGAGGCGAAATTAAGACCACGGGCGAAAAGTGTACGGGGTGAAATTCGTATTAAAAAGGTGTAAAATCGGCCAAGATTTTTATTTCTGCCTTTTTGCATGGAAATGGCATCCTATTTACGAGATAACCCCTCTTAATGGACGAAAAATATCCGCATTCTTGAGCGCCTCCTTGTCTATATTTGCATCGTTAAAACAGAACCTGAAATTTAACGACAGAAGCCTGCGGGTGCTATTCCCGCGCAATCCTTTTTGCTGACTCCTGCGGCCTTCGGGTCTTGCGGGAATTGTAACCTTAATTATTGATTATAGATTAATCACATTTCATAATTTACCATGAAGTCAAAACAACTCTATCAATCCGCACGTCTGTTTGCATTGGCGGCTGCGGCTCTTGCCCCGGCGGGATTTGTCCCCGTTATGGCCGAGCCGGTTCCTCAGGCAAATACGGCGCATGCTTCGACGATAACAGGTAAGGTCCTCGACAACGAAGGTGAACCTGCTATCGGAGCCACAGTGAAATGTAAGGATCCCAATGTGCAGCCCGTTGTCACCGACATCGACGGCAATTTCGTTCTTCGCACATCGAAGGCACAGAGCATTGAGATTTCTTATGTCGGCTGCAAGACGCAGACCATTAAAGCCACTCCCGGAACACCGGTGGAAGTCACATTGCAGCCCGACAACAATATTCTTGATGAAATGGTCGTTGTCGGTTTCGCCACCCAGAAACGTATCAACCTGACCGGTTCTGTCGGCACTGCTTCGGCAAAAGACATCGCCAGCCGTCCCGTGCAGAATGCCGCTGCCGCTCTTCAGGGTGTCATTCCCGGTCTTAATATCGGCAACTCCAGCTCAGGCGGTGAACTTAACGCATCCAAGTCTATAAATATCCGTGGTAAATCCACTATTGGTGACGGTGTGTCTGATGCTCCGCTTATTCTTATCGACGGCATGGAAGGCGACATTAATTCCATAAACCCCAACGATATCGAAAGCATATCCGTGCTCAAGGACGCCGCAGCATCGTCGATCTACGGTTCGCGCGCTCCTTTTGGTGTGATTCTGATTACAACAAAGGCCGGTTCGGCAGGAAAGTCACAGATACGCTACTCCAACTCTTTCCGTTTCAACCAGCCTCTGACGCCGATGAAGATGATGGACTCATGGGAGTACATCAACTATCTGAACGACGTGGCACGCTATACTTCTCCCGGCAGCCGTGAGTTCTCCGATGATTTTGTAGAGCAGGCATACGCTTATTATACAGGAGCCAGCGACAATTTCATATACGAGAACAAATGGCAGGGCGAGTCGCGCCGCTGGGGTACAGGCGAGTGCGGCGGTACTTTCGCCAATGTAAACTGGCTCGACGAACTGTATAAGAAGAACGCTTTCGCACAGGAACATAATCTTACTCTTACAGGCGGTAACGAGAAAGTGACATATTATGTCAGCGGAAACTACCTTGATCAGGGCGGTTTTATGAAGTACGGTAACGATACTTACGAGCGCTTCTCCCTGATGGGTAAGGTCAGCGCCCAGATGTTCTCCTGGTTGAATGTGCAGTACACCGGCCGATGGATGCGTACCGACTACGACAGAGCTACGGTGATGTCAGGCGGTTTCTATGAAAAAGTAATCCGTCGTCTGGCTCCGACCAACCCCAAATATGACCCCAACGGTTATATAGCAGCTGACTACAACTATATAGAGCATCTTGAGAACGGTGGTCGCCATAAAGAACAGAACGACATATTCTCAAATCAGCTCAAAGTCGTTATAACACCTCTCAAGGGTTGGAATATCATAGGTGAATTTAATGCCCGTGTAAATAGCGACTGGACGCATGAGGATTCACAGATTGTATATGCCCATGATGCCGACGACCTTGAAGGATTGTCCTCGGAAACCACACACGTGGCTTTCGATTCGGGTGACCACAATAACGTATACGAATACTCTTACCGCAACACTTATCTCAACTATAATGTCTACTCGGACTATACATTCAATTTCGCCGAGAAGAACAACATGAAGGTGATGCTTGGTTTCCAGGCTGAAGATAACAAACAGCGCAAAATGAATGCCAGCCGTCAGGACATGCTTTCCTCCGACCATCCCGTTCTGGATCTGACCACGAGCTCGGATTCATACAGCCTTGGCGGTGCATACGATCTGTGGCGCAGTGTCGGTTTCTTTGGACGTATCAATTACGATTACGACAGCAAATATCTTCTTGAAGTCAATCTGCGTTACGACGGTTCATCGCGTTTCCGTGCCGCACACCGCTGGGAATGGGCACCTTCAGCATCGGCAGGCTGGAATATCGACCGCGAAAACTTCTGGGAGGATTTGCGCAAGGTTGTTCCCTCGCTTAAACTCCGTGCATCTTACGGTCAGCTTTCCAACCAGAATACAAAAGGGTGGTATCCTACTTACCGTATTGTAGGCGTTACCAATCAGGGCGGCAATTGGCTTGTGAACGGAATGTTGCAGAATACGGCAAGTTTCCCGGCTCTTATAAATCCTCTCTTGACATGGGAAAAAATCCGGACTACAAACATCGGTATTGACTTTTCGCTTTTCAAATATAAGCTGACCGGTTCGTTCGACTATTATTGGCGCAACAATAAGGATATGATAGGGCCGGCGCAGAAACTTCCCGGCGTAGTTGGTTTGACGCCCCCACAAGAAAATGTGCTTTCGATGCGCACTTCTGGATGGGAACTCCAGATCGGATGGCAGGATAATATAGGCGATTTCATCTATTCTGCAAAGCTCAATCTCTCCGATGACCGTGCGAAAGTTCTTGAATATCCTAACCCCGAAAGACTATTCGGTACAAATAATTTACAGTCTGTAAGATATACTTCGGGTGAATATATCGGTGATATTTATGGTCTGACATCTTTGGGTGTGGCTAAGACCGACGAAGAAATGCAGGCTCATCTTTCCAAGGTGAATCAGGATCAGATTGGTTCCAACTGGCAGGCCGGCGACATAATGTATGCCGACATTGACGGCGACGGACAAATAACCAAAGGAACCGGTCTTGACAATATGGGTGACCTGAAGAAAATCGGTAATAACCAGCCCCGCTATCGCATAGGTCTTAACCTTTATGCAAGCTGGAAAGGTATTGACCTGACGGCATTCTTCCAGGGTGTCGGCAAGCGCGACTATTACTTCTCGCCATACGGCGGACCGGGAACCGACGGCAAAGGTGCCGCATTCTGGGGTGCTACATCCGGCGGCCGCTGGGAGTCGATCTTCCTTAAAGACCATCTTGATTACTGGCGTGACGATACCAGTCTGCTTGGCGAGAACCGCGATGCCTACTATGCGCGTCCTCTCTACGATACAAACAAGAACCGTGAATTCCAGGACCGTTATCTGCAGAACGCCGCATATCTGCGTCTGAAGAATCTCCAGATCGGCTACACGCTTCCCAAAGAAATCACCCGCAAGTTCTTCGTTGAAAACCTGCGTATCTTCTTCTCCGGTGAAAATCTCTGTACATGGACCAAGCTTACAAAAGCGCTTGACCCCGAATCGCTTGAAGTGTCGAAGATGGCATCCGGTTCGTCCTATCCTATCGCACGAACCTATTCATTCGGCCTGACGATCGACATCTAAATAAACCCAATTGACTTACAACAGCTTTTTCAAAAATAATGAAAACTATATATAGCAAATTAGCATGCGGGCTTTCGGCTGCGGCATTTGCACTGGCGTTCGGATCCTGTGACGACTATCTGGACATTACGCCTCCGTCGCAGGTTTCGCCTGAAACATATTTTATGACGGCCGAAGAACTTGGAGCCTACACTATCAACTATTATAAAGGCAGCGACGTCGATGGCAGTCGCGGTGCCAATCTTTTCCCGCACCACGGTATAGGTGGTTCTTCCTATACAACGTTTCTGGACGGTGACAAAGGTACGGATAATGAGGATGGTACGGATAACCGTTTTTTTGACGGAGCTTCGTATTATACCGTTGGTAACGAAGGCGGTGCATGGAGTTTCAACACCATTAATGATATAAATTATTTTCTTGAAACCGTAGTTCCCCGTTACAAAGCCGGTCAGATCTCTGGTGCTGAAGAAATGATAAAGCACTATATAGGCGAGGCTCACATGCTCCGTGCGGTAGAATATTTCGGAAAATTACGAGCCTTGGGAGATTTTCCTATAGTTAAGAATACTCAAACACTTGACAAGGAAGAGCTGATAAAGGCTTCCGGGCGTCAGCCGCGCAATATGGTGGCCCGTTTTATACTTGAAGATCTGGACGATGCCATCGAACTGTTATCAGACGGTTCGCTTACCGGCGGACGCAACCGCATCACAAAAGATGTCGCTCGCCTTTTCAAGGCACGTGTGGCCCTCTACGAAGCTACTTTCGAGAAATATTTTGCCGCTACGCCCTTTGTTCCTGACAAAGCAGCAGGCTGGCCGGGTGCAAAGATGGACTACAACAAGGACTTTGTCTACGACAATGAGGCTGAGGTGAAATTCTTCCTCGACGAGGCCTTGAAGGAATCCAAGCTTGTGGCCGACGCTCATCCGACTCTGGCTAACAATACCAAGCAGATGATAGGTACTTCGGCTACAACTTTCCCGAAAAACCCCTATTATGATATGTTCACAACGCAGGATCCTTCGAATATCGACGAAGCCCTTATGTACCGTTCCTATCTCCTTGATATAGGTGGAGGACACTGTATGAACCAGTACATAAAAGGCGGTCGTGGATATACACAGGAATTTGCAAACACTTTCCTGATGGACAACGGCCTGCCCATCTATGCTCCGGGTTCGAACTACGCGGGCGATGATTTCGTGACAGACACTAAAACAGGCCGCGACTGGCGTTGGCGTCTGTTCATGAAAGCTCCGAATGAATATGTGTATGCCGACAACTCCGACATGCGCATAGGTTGCGGCAAGAAGAACAAGCTGGATGCCGAATTCAAGGCTCCCGCTGTTGTCAGCGGTGGTGTGGACTTCACAACCTCCACCGGATATCAGAAAGGCAAAGGTTGGAGCACTATCTCCGACTACAGCCGTGGCGGTCATGACCTGAGCGCAGCCATTATCTTCCGCGCGGCCGAGGCTTATCTTATCTATATGGAAGCATGCTGGGAGAAGAAAGGCGATCAGCTCGATGCCGATGCCTGGAAGTATTGGTCGGCATTGCGTACCCGCGCCGGACTGCCCGCCGATGCCAATATCACCATCAATGCCACAGATATGGATCTTGAAGAGCAGTACACTCATGACTTCGGCCTTTATTCAGGCGGTTCGAGAATCACATCGAAAGTCCTCTATAATATCCGCCGCGAGCGTCGCTGCGAATTTATCGGCGAAGGTATGCGTTGGGACGACCTTATCCGCTGGCGTGCTCTCGACCAGCTGAAGACAAAGCGTTACTTCAAGCACGGTGCAAAGATTTTCGGACCTATGCTTGAATGGTTCACTCAGCTCGGAAATACCGGTAAACCCCGCTATCTGAAATATGATCAGGCTGATCCCACGGACAACAATGTATCGTCGCCCGGCGATACGGAAGGTGGATTCAACGGCGATCCCAAGTACTTCTCGCTGCTTCGCGTGTCGAGCGCAAGCGACTGGTACCGCAGCGGATTCAGCTGGCGTATGGCTCATTATCTCAGTCCTATTGCCGAGGATCATTTCGTTCAGACATCCACCAGCGGCGACCCGGCGACTTCGATAATATACCAGAATCCATACTGGGGCACAACGCACAGCACACCTGCTGAACAATAATCAAAATCGCGCATGGACGCGGAAAGCTCCGCGTCCATGCAAAAAAATAACAGAACACTATAAATATTATCAACCAATTAAATCATTACTGAAATGAAAAAGATTTTACTTTTTGCAGCTGCTGCTTTTGCTGTGAACACAGTTTATGCAGGCACAAACAAAGTTGTCAACGGTGATTTCGAAGCACCCGGTTATGTACAGTCAGTTCCCAGTGGGTATACATGGGATCCGTGGGACAAGCAGAACAACCTTTCCGAACTTCCCGGCTGGATGCTCAGCACAGGCGGCGAATGGAACGGCGTTCTTGAAATCCTTACCGGCGACGACTGGATGGGCGACGGCCTGATGCGTCCGGACGACGACCTGAATGTACTCCGTTTTGTAGGATATAACGACAATGGCTGGACCAATGTAGCCATCAACCAGATTGTGGAGAATCTTACTCCCGGTGCCGAATACACCCTCGACTATCTTGTCGCAGCACGTTTCCCGAGCGCAGAAGAATGTGGCGGTGGCTGGGCTCCCGACCCCAACTTCGGTTATACAGTATCGGAATATGACGGCGAAGTCGACGACAACAATAACCCTCGTCCCGGCAAGGAAATCAAGACAGAGAATCTGGCCGGAAGATCTGAATGGGAAAACGCTTCCATCGACATGTTCCATGCCGGCACTACTTTCACCGCACCTGCGAACGGTAAAGTGTACCTGAACATCTACATGGCCAACAATTACGCCAAGAATAACAAGCACGACAACCTGTGGATGCTTGTTGACATGGTCAACGTTTCTTCTGAAGGCGACGCAGGCGTTGCCGGCGTGATTGCAGAGGAAAACGCTCCCGTAGAATACTTCAACCTTCAGGGTATCCGCGTTGCTAATCCTGAAAACGGCATCTTCGTTCGTCGTCAGGGCAACAAGGTAGAAAAAGTGGTTCTTTAATTCCTGCCGCAGTTTGACTTGAATATATAGCGCCATTCCGCAGCGATGGCTATCATCTTGCGGGATGGCGCTTTCTATCAATAAATTTTGACTGACCATGAAAAAAATTCTTTTTGGATTTGCTGTTCTGGCCGGTTTTGCTGCATCTGCCGCGTCGATAACGGCGCCCGAAGCCGGCAAAGCCTATAACATCCAGAATGCGGCAGGTATGTATCTGACTGCCGAGGACAATGCGCTTGTTCTGCATCCGCTTGACAGCAATGATGATAACCAGCGTTTTGAATTTGTAGCCGTCGATGGCGTCGATGGTGCTTATAATGTAAAGATGGCGAACGGCAGCTACATAGGCAGCGACGGCAAATGGACGGTTGTCTATAAAAACGATGCTGCGGATACGTTCGCACAATATAAGATCGTTGCATCTGAAGCCGATGCCGAATTCATACGTTTTGTGTGTGTAGGCAATGACAAAGGCCTGGGCTGCGACAGCGGCGATGACGGCGCAAAAGCTTATACCGATAAAGACGATTCAAAAGCTACCTATCGCTGGACAATAGCTGAAGCGGCAGAACCGACTTCGGTGCTTGAACCTGCCGCTGACAAATATTATCGTATCCGTCATGCCAGCGGTCTTTATCTTACCGATTCACGCTTCTCGTCCACCCTTCAGCCTTATGCGGAGGACAACACCCAGATATATCAGTTCGAAGCTGTTGAAGGTCAGGCCGGCGTCTACAGCATCAAGCGTGTGAAATCAGGCATGTATGTAGGCTCTAATCTCAAATGGAGTTCCGTACCTGTTTCGCGCAGCGTGCCCCAGTCGCAGCATCGTATTGTTGCATCTACCGCCGATGAGCATTATGTGCTTCTGCAGAACATGGGTATGAATGCACCCAAAAACTGCATGGGTACCGACGATACACTTGAAGGAACGAGCGTTTTCACCGACAAGAACGGCGAGGATGCAGCCAAGCATCTGTGGTTTATAGAACCCGCCGTAAAATATGACGAAGCTATTCCTGAAGGTCTTGCAAACCTTGTAGTCAACGGCGATTTCGAAGCCGAGGGCTATGTACAGGAAAAGGACGAGGCCGGCCTGATGCGTCTGAGCGAACTCCCCGGCTGGACTCTTCTGGACAGCGACATCTGGAACGGTGCACAGGGCATTGCCGAAACTGAAGGCGAAGGCAATCATCTGGTGCTTGCCGGCTATCAGGGTGACGGCTGGGGCGATGTGACTGTCGAACAGGTCCTTGATGTCGTTCCCGGACATGACTATGCTTTGATTTTCGATTACAAGCATGAATCGGGAGCCGGCAATAAATGGGGCTGCCGTATCGTTCAGAGCAATGGTGTGCTGAAAGAATATTCAGCCAATGTAAAAGACGAAGACTGGAAGAATGCACGCGTTAATTTCACACCTACCGCAGATAAAGTAAGACTTCGTTTCTATCTCAACAGCACCAAACCCTCATGGTGGATGGACCAGAACCTGCATCTCGACAATATTGCGGTATATGATCTCAGCCCGGTTGACTTTTATGCCGACTATGAGGCTCCTCAGGATGAACGCGCCAACGCATACGAAGGCTATCGCCTTGTATTCGCCCAGGAATTCAGCGGCGAAGGTACTCCCGATCACGAAATATGGAATTTCGAAGAGGGTTACAAACGTAACAACGAAGACCAGTACTACAACGGCGACAAGAACTGCTATATCCAGGACGGTGTGCTCGTGATAGAAGGCCGTAATGTGGAAGCTGAGAAAATCAAGAATCCCAAATACGATCCTTTCAACAAATCGTGGCCTTCGAGCATTGGTAAATACATGACCTGGACTTCAGGTTCCATGCAGACCAAAGGTTCGTGGAACAGCGGATATACCTGGAACTACGGTATCTATGAAGTGCGTGCAAAAGTTCCCCAGTATGTAGGTTCATGGCCTGCAATATGGTCGACCGGCATGCAGTATGAATGGCCTTATGGCGGTGAAATCGACATAATGGAATATTACGGACATTGCATCCATGCCAATGTATGCTGGGGCGACGGCCGCCGCTGGGCCGGCAAATGGAACAGTGCCACGGTTCACGACAACGTGCTTGGCGAAGGCTGGGGTGATGAATATCACATCTGGCGAATGGTGTGGGACTATGACCACATGGAACTCTGGTGTGATGATATCCTTGTGAACAACATCGATCTTGACACTACCAACAATGCCAAATATACCGCAGGCGACATTGACGACGGCGACGGCTGCAACCCCTTCCGCGACGTCCGCCACATGTTGTGGCTGAATCTCGCTTTGGGCGGAAACAACGGCGGCTCTCTGGCCAACACTCCCCGTCCGCTGCGTTATCTGGTAGACTATGCGCGTGTATATCAGAAAGTAGGTACCGACGGAAAGGCGACGTATGCTGTCGACGATCAGATTTCAGAACCCACTTTCAGCCTCAAAGACGGTTATGATCCCTCTGCAGGTGTCAATAATGTACGTGTCGACCGTGCCGAATCAGACGGTGCTGTCTACAACCTCCAGGGCATACGCGTGGCCGACAGCATTGAAGCTGTTGCAGGCAAATCGCCCCGTCAGGTGTACATCGTGGTTGAAGGTAACAGCTCCCGTAAAGTTGTACTCTAAGCAAAAAAATTCGTAAATTTGCATAATCCGTAGCTCCCCCGCGGTACCCTCTGCGGGGGAGCTTTTTAATAACCTATATCTATTAAGGACTTTAAAGCTCCTGAAGCTTTTGATACCATCATGAATAAGCTGTCATTTCTTGTTGTTGCATCTGTTATGCTTCTGTCTGCGTCGGCGGAAGCTAAACCGGCTTCCGAGGCTTCCGAGGCCGCACAGGTGCGAAAGACCATCGAAAAGGTCAATAATGCCTGGCAGGCATCTCACCCTGCCGAGGCGACTCCTTTCTGGCACAATGCCGCATACCACACCGGTAATATGGAGGCTTACGCTCTGACTGCAAAGCCTGAATATCTCGAATACTCCACCCGCTGGGCCGAACATAACAACTGGTCCGGCGCTACAGGACGGGACAAAAAACGCTGGCGCTATGACTACGGCGAAACTCCCGATCATGTGCTTTTCGGCGACTGGCAGATATGCTTCCAGACATACGCCGACCTTTACAATATACTCCCCGACGACCGGCGCATACGCCGCGCACGCGAGGTGATGGAATACGAGATGGATACTCCGCAGCGCGACTACTGGTGGTGGGCCGACGGTCTTTATATGGTCATGCCGGTGATGGTGAAGATGTACAATATTACCGGAAACATGAGATATCTCGACCGCCTTTACGAATACGTGCAGGTAAGCGACAGCATAATGTACGATTCTGATGAGGGTCTGTATTATCGTGATGCCAAATATGTATATCCGGCTCACAAGACAGCTTCGGGTAAAAAGGATTTCTGGGCACGCGGCGACGGATGGGTTCTTGCCGGTCTGGCAAAAGTGCTTAAAGAGGCTCCGGCCGACTACAAACACCGTCAGTTCTTCGAGGATAAGTTCGTGCGCATGGCCGACGCAGTTGTCGCCCTGCAGCGCCCCGGCGGTTACTGGTGCCGTTCGATGATGGACGAGGATGTGGCTCCCGGATATGAAACCAGTGGAACGGCTTTCTTCACCTACGGCTTGCTGTGGGGTGTGAACAACGGGCTGTTGAATGATGCAAAATATATCGATGCCGCTAAAAAAGGCTGGAAGTATCTGAACACGGTAGCTCTCCAGCGCGACGGTTCTGTGGGCTATGTCCAGCCTATAGGTGAAAAAGCGATTCCCGGGCAGGTTGTCGACGCCCGTTCGACGGCCGATTTCGGTACCGGCGCATTCCTGCTTGCAGCCTGCGAATATGTGCGTTTTCTTGAAAAAGGTCTTGGTGCCGACAGGGCTTACTGGGCAGACCTCGCTTACCGCATGGCATACCCCGTGCTGAGCAACATGGCTGAAGGTAAACTTCAGGCCAACATGGAAGTGGAAGTAAGCCCGAACTGGGACGGTCGCGACAAGAAAGTTACTTATATGGAAGCTTTCGGACGTCTGATGGCCGGTATTGCTCCCTGGATATCACTTCCCGACGACGGAACTGCCGAGGGCGCCCGTCGTGCCGAGTTGCGCGACATGGCTCTTAAAAGTTATGTCCATGCTGTCGATCCTGAAAGCCCCGATTATCTCGGCTGGAGAGGCCACGGACAGGCGCTTGTCGATGCCGCGTATGTGGCCGAAAGCTTTCTGCGCGGATGGGATGCCCTGTGGGAACCTCTCGACTCGCTTACCAAGCAGCGCTATATAGCCGAGTTCACGCAGTTGCGTCGCGTCGACCCGCCCTATACCAACTGGGTGCTTTTCTCGTCAACCATTGAATCGCTGCTTGCAAAGGCAGGGGCGAAGTGCGACGAGTACCGCATCAATTCTGCGATACGCAAAGTCGAAGAGTGGTACACCGGCGACGGTTGGTATGCCGACGGTCCCTCCTTTGCTTTCGACTATTACAGCAGCTATGTGTTTCACCCAATGTACCTTGAAACGCTCTCGACCATGGCCTCAACGGGCATATACACCCGCATCCACTATCCGCGCTACTATAAGCGTGCCCTTCGACGCGCACAGCGTTTCAGCATCGTGCTCGAGCGCCTTATATCGCCCGAAGGCACATTCCCGGTGTTCGGACGTTCTATCCCGTACCGTATGGCCACAATGCAGCCCCTGGCGCTGATGGCTTGGTATGAAAAGCTGCCTGCCGGTCTTACCAACGGTCAGGTGCGCGCCGCTCTTACTGCCGTGATGCACCGCATGTTCGACGGCAAGGAGAATTTCAATTCCGGAGGCTATCTGACAATAGGCTTTGCCGGACGTCAGCCAAATGTCGCCGACTGGTATACCAACAACGGCAGCCTCTATATGACTTCGCTGTCTTTCCTCCCGCTCGGACTTCCCGCTTCACATCCTTTCTGGACCGACGCTCCCGTCGACTGGACTTCGCGCAAAGCATGGAGCGGACAGCCTTTCCCGAAAGACCACCACTGGGGTGAAAGCGAACAGATCCGCGACCTTTTCTAAATGATGAAAAAGATCGTCATAGCTATGTTTTTGTCGGTGGCTGCGTTTGCAGCTACCGGCAAAGCTCTTTCTGTACGTCAGTATCCTGTTGCCGAGGGCTATAGCGCTACGTCGGTCAATACTGCCGTTTTCCGCGGCTCTTCGGTGGTTTCATATAATGGGAAATTGCAGTTTACGGCCTTTTATGACCCCGAGGGCTATGTAGTTGCTGCAAAGCGTGAGCTTCCGTCAGCTGACTGGACAGTGGCGCGTACGCCTTATCGGGGAAATGTATCCGACGCGCATAATGTTATTTCCATAGGGGTCGATGGTGAAGGCTATCTGCATCTGTCCTTTGACCATCACGGCCATCCTTTGAGATATTGCCGCTCCACGGCTCCCGGGACACTGGATTTCGGAGCATTGGAGCCTATGGTAGGCGGTGACGACGAGCTTGATGTCACCTATCCGGAGTTTTATACCCTTCCGAGCGGTGATATGCTGTTCGCTTATCGCTCCGGCCGTTCGGGATGCGGCAATCTGGTGCTTAACCGCTATTCTGTCAAAGAAAAAGTATGGACGCGTCTGCATGATGTGCTTATCGACGGCGAGGGTGCGCGTAACGCTTACTGGCAGCTGTGTGTCGATGCCCGCGGAATCATCCATATCGGATGGTGCTGGCGCGAATCATGGCTTGTCGAAACAAACCATGACATCTGTTATGCCCGTTCTCTCGACGGAGGCGTGACATGGCAGCGCTCCGACGGTTCTGCGTATAATCTACCCATAACGGCTTCCACGGCGGAACTTGCGGTTGCTGTCCCTCAGAATTCAGAACTTATAAACCAGACCTCTATCGACGTTGATCCGGCCGGTCGTCCGTGTATGGCCACATACTGGCGCGATGCCGGTTCGGAAGTACCTCAGTTTCGTCTGGTGTGGCATGATGCCGGCAGATGGCACCACCGCACTGTCGGTGAACGTACCGCACCGTTCAGCCTTTCCGGCGGCGGCACTAAAATGATTCCGGTATCGCGTCCGCGGGTGCTGTGTTCACGCTCAGGCGTGAATGTGCTTTTTCGCGATGAAGAACGAGGTTCGCGCGTGACTCTTGCTTCGGCTCCGGATTTCGATGGAGAATGGACATTCACTGATATAACAGATGGCCCGGTAGGCGCCTGGGAGCCGACCGCCGACCTTAATCTGCTGCGTGCGGGAGGACCTCTGCATGTGTTTGTCCAGCCCGTATTTCAGGGCGACGGAGAAAAGGTGGTCGACGGAGCCGAACCGACTTTAGTCAGTATATATGAAATAGAATGATATAATATTAACCAAAGTGATGAAAAAACTTCTGCATTTGATTCTCGGAGCATCGTTGGCGGTTATAGCCCCTGCGGTTTCGGCGGCGAAAACAGCTCCGCAGCCTCCATTGGAGCAGTACGGACAGTGGCTCGACACCGACGGCAATCCTGTTAACGCCCATGGTGCCGGAATGCTCTACCACAATGGAAAGTACTATCTCTACGGAGAGTACAAGAAAGGTAAGACTATTCTGCCGGAATGGGCTACATGGGAGTGCTATCGCACCGATGTGACAGGCGTAAGTTGCTATTCTTCCGATGATCTCCGCAACTGGAAATTCGAAGGTGTGGTACTCAAGGCCGAGGACAATCCCGACAGCGACCTGCATCCTTCGAAAGTGCTCGAACGCCCCAAAGTGGTTTACAATCCCAAGACCGGTAAATTCGTGATGTGGGCACATGTGGAGAGCGCCGACTATTCCAAGGCGGCTGCCGGTGTCGCGGTCAGCGATTCGCCGACAGGCCCGTTCACGTATCTGGGTAGTTTCAGACCCAACAATGCCATGAGCCGCGACCAGACAGTGTTTGTCGACGATGACGGCCGGGCATATCAGTTTGCGTCGTCGGAAAGCAACGCGACGATGTATATCAACGAGCTGACCGATGACTATCTGCGTCCGACAGGCCGTTATACCCGTAATTTCATAGGTGCCAGCCGTGAGGCTCCCGCTGTATTCAAGCGTGGCGGAAAGTACTATGTACTGACTTCCGGATGCTCCGGATGGGATCCTAACGTGGCTCAGGTGGCAGTGGCCGATTCCATAATGGGACCTTGGACTGTGATAGGCGATCCCTGCCGTGGTCCTGAGGCCGAGAAAACGTTCTATGCTCAGAGCACTTATGTGCAGCCTGTACATGGAAAGAAAGACTGCTATCTGGCAATGTTCGACCGTTGGAACAAGACGGATCTTGAGAATTCCCGTTATGTATGGCTTCCTGTCGAGTGGGAAGGTGACAAACCCGTTATCCGCTGGCGCGATACGGTGAATTTCGATGGATTCGAGGAGCAGCCTCGCTTCGAGAGCGGAGAAGGCACATTCCTGCTCGACGGAAAACCGTTTACAGTAAAGGCTGCCGAACTTCATTATCCGCGTATTCCCCGTGAATATTGGGACCATCGTATAAAGATGAGCAAGGCGCTCGGGATGAATACCGTTTGCCTCTATGTGTTCTGGAACGCCCACGAACCGATGCCCGGCAAGTATGACTTTGAAGGCCAGAACGATCTGCGCGAGTTTGTGAAACTTTGCGATGCCAACGGCATGAAGGTTATCCTGCGCCCCGGTCCTTATGTGTGTGCGGAGTGGGAGATGGGTGGTCTGCCTTGGTGGCTGCTGCAAAAGAAAGACATACAGCTGCGTGAGAACGACCCGTACTTCCTTGAGCGTGTCGACATGTTCGAGAAAGCCGTTGCCGCTCAGGTTGCCGACCTTACGGTCGACAATGGTGGTCCGATTATCATGGTACAGGTTGAGAACGAGTACGGTTCGTATGGAACCGACAAGCCCTATGTGTCCAATATCCGCGATATGATCCGTAAGTATTTCGGTTCCGGACCAGCTCTCTTTCAGTGCGACTGGTCGTCGAATTTCCTTAACAACGGTCTGCCTGATCTTGTGTGGACTGTGAATTTCGGCACAGGTGCCAATATCAACGACCAGTTCAAAAAACTCCGCGAGGTGCGTCCGTCAAGTCCCCTGATGTGTTCGGAGTTCTGGAGCGGATGGTTCGACAAGTGGGGGGCCAACCATGAAACACGTCCGGCCGACGACATGATTGCAGGTATTGATGAAATGCTTTCAAAAGGCATATCATTCAGCCTTTATATGACACATGGAGGCACGAGCTTCGGCCACTGGGCGGGAGCCAATTCTCCCGGTTTTGCACCAGATGTGACTTCTTATGACTATGATGCGCCTATAAGTGAGTCGGGCGAGGCCACTCCCAAATATCACGCATTGCGTGCTACTCTGGCAAAATATGCCGACGGCGCGAAGAAACTTCCCGCTGTGCCTGCGGCTATCCCGACAGTGAGTGTGCCGGCTTTTGCGTTCACTGAAGTAGCTCCTCTGTTCTCTAATCTGCCTGAGGCCGAGAGCGGCAGCGAATTACGCACCATGGAAGAATTCAACCAAGGATTCGGCAGCATGCTTTACCGCACTGTACTTCCTGAACTTGCATCTTCTTCAGTCCTTGCTGTCGACGAGGCACATGATTATGCCCAGATATTTGTAAACGGCCGTTATATAGGTGCCCTCGACCGTCGTCTTGGCGATCGCGAGATAACACTTCCCGCGTGTGCCAAGGGTGACACTCTCGATATTCTTGTAGAGGCGATGGGACGCATCAATTTCGGTCGTGCGATAAAAGACTTCAAGGGCATAACGGACAAAGTGACTGTCACTGTCGACCGCGATGGTTATCCTTTTGTATGTGAGCTTAAAGACTGGAAGACCTACATGCTTCCCGATGAATATGATTTCTACCGCTCATTGCAGTTCCGCCCGTTGGAGCAGGTGAAAAATACCGATGGCAAGCGTCTTGATCGCGGCGTGTACCGTGCCACATTCAAGGTCAAAAAGCCGGGTGACACATTCCTGAACTTTGAAACATTCGGAAAAGGTCTTGTATATGTCAACGGCCATCCTATGGGTCGAATATGGGAAATCGGTCCGCAACAGACGCTTTATATGCCGGGTTGCTGGCTGAAGAAAGGCGACAACGAGATTCTTGTGTTCGATATTCTCGGTCCGCGCGAGGCTCGCAGTGAAGGTTTCCGTAAACCTGTTATCGACAAGCTGCTCGTAAACAAACCCTCCGACCACATGCGTCCGGGATTTTCCCCCGACCTTAAAGGCGCCGTTGAGGTTCTAAAATCATCATTCAATGCCGGCAACGGCTGGCAGGAGCGTACTTTCGACCGTCAGGGCACCGGACGTTATGTGATTCTTGAGGCGATCGATGCGATCGACGGCGGCGACAACGCGGCAATCGCAGAACTTTATCTTCTTGATGCTGCCGGAAAACGCATATCCCGCGAACCTTGGACTGTGGATTATGCCGACAGCGAACAGATCGATGGTGTGAACCGTACGGCCGATAAGACTTACGATCTTCAGGAGTCCACATATTGGTCGACTGCAAAAGGCGTCCGTTTCCCGCATCGTATCGTAATAGACCTTGGTCGCCGGCATACTCTCTCGGCAATCCAGTGTCTGCCGCGTATGGAAGCAGGCGCACCCGGAGCCATACGAAACTTCAAGGTCTACATGACCGACAAGATGGAGTATGTTGAAAATTAGAAATTAAAAATCATATATTCGAGCGGGCGTACCGGAAGTCAACCGGTACGCCCGCTCTGTTTATTGTTGCGCTTAAAAGATAAACGCAGATCTTTGAACCTTGAATATAAAATCGCGTATCAGTAATTGTTCGCTTTGCGCTGGAACCATCCCTGATCCATTCCGCATACGGGACATCGCTTGGGGGCGGCTTTGGCTGTGATTACAAATCCGCAGCGGCGGCACATCCATTCAACAGGTTCCTCCTGTTCGAATTCGGTTCCGGTGTTCAGGCGTTCAAGCAGTTTGAGATAGCGGGCCTCGTGCATCGTTTCGACTTTGGCTACCAGTTTATAGTAATTGGCAATCTGCGGGAAGCCTTCATCCTGTGCGTCTTTGGCAAAATTTTCATAGAGCATGCTCCATTCTTCACGTTCGCCGGCGGCGGCTTCGGCAAGATTCTCTTTTGTATTTCCGACTACCCCTGCGGGATAAGCGGCAGTTATCTCTACGGCTCCACCTTCAAGAAAGGAGAAGAATCCGCGTGCATGACTGAGTTCCTGTTCGGCTGTTTCAAGAAATACGGCAGCAATCTGTTCATAACCTTCTTCACGTGCTTTTTCTGCGAAGAGTGTATATCGTGAGCGAGCCTGGCTTTCACCGGCGAAAGATGCGAGCAGATTTTTTTCTGTGCGTGTTCCTTTGATGCTTTTATGTTCCATGTTATGGCTGTTTTTGTTGTTAGTTGGTTTTCAGAATATCTGATTCTACAACAAAGGGAACAGCCGGAATGTTCAGCGCACGCGTGTTGTGGCGTCGAGTATGAACGGGCATGGTTCTTTCATGCGTATGGCATCGGCTTGCAAAATCGATTTCAAGGCAGCCGAGGCTTCGGCAGCGGTATTGTGCGACGAGGCTACGACGTAATAGTACGGTTCAGCTGTTTCTACTACAAATGCGCCGGGAAATCCGTTGTCGGCCATTCGGTTGCGCATGGAGCGGGCGTTGAAAAGTTGTTTGAACTGACCGGCCACGACATTGTAGCGATGCAGATTCTCCGCTATACCTCCGCCGTCGGGTGTGACACGCACGTGCATAACCCTTACGCTGACAGTATCGCCCGAAACCGTAACCACAGCCTGTTCGTTGAACTGACGTCGTATCTGTCCGTAGATTGTCGAGTCTATGTTATCGCTGCTGTCGCGGGCGGCTATAGCTTTTTCGTATGCCTGACGGTAGTTTGCCTCGGTGGTCTTGCATCCGGCGGAAAGCATCAGGGCAAACGTGGCTGTGACATACAGTATGCTTCTGAGGTGTTTCATATTCGATAGGACTATCTTAATTTCTAAACTGAAAAAATGGGATAAAGTTCAGCTGATACGGCTCCAGTCCATGCTGCGTGAGGCGATTTCACGGATTGTTTTTGCGAGCAGGACATTGTCGGGATGCGAAAGCGAAGGGTCTGAATCAAGCAGTGTTTCAGCCGCCCGTCTGGCGGCGGCTATGATTTGCCCGTCGGTTGCAAGATTGGCTATGTGCAGGTCGAAAGGCATTCCGCTTTGCATGGTGCCTTCTATGTCGCCGGGTCCGCGCATCTGCATATCGGCTTCGGCAATTACAAAACCGTCGGTCGAGGATGTCATGATTTCGAGGCGTTTGCGCGTTTCGCCTGCAATCTCGTATTTGCTCATCAGTATGCAATAGCTTTTGTCAGCGCCGCGGCCGACACGTCCGCGTAACTGATGCAGTTGCGAAAGTCCGAAGCGCTCGGCGTTTTCGATGATCATTGTTGTGGCGTTGGGTACGTTGACTCCGACTTCGATTACAGTTGTCGCTACAAGAATCTGAGCCTCGCCGCTTACGAAACGTTGCATCTGGTAGTCCTTTTCCGCTGCTTTCTGTCTGCCGTGGACAAATGCCACTTCATATTCGCGGAACGTTTCGCGAATGTTTTCATATCCCTCCTCGAGGCTTTTGAGCGCAAGTTTTTCGTTCTCTTCGATAAGCGGGTAGACGATATATATCTGGTGCCCTTGCCTCAGCTGCGAATACACGCCCTGATATACTTTCAGTCGTTGCTTTTCATAACGCAGCAGGGTTTCCACCGGTTTGCGGCCCGGAGGCAGTTCGTCGATTACAGACACGTCGAGATCGCCGTAGACTGTCATGGCCAGTGTGCGCGGAATAGGAGTGGCCGTCATCACAAGCACGTGCGGCGGAATCGTACTTTTTTTCCATAGACGTGCGCGTTGTGCCACGCCAAATCGGTGCTGTTCGTCAATGACAGCGAAGCCGAGATTGCGGAACTCAACTGTATCCTCTATGACGGCGTGGGTGCCGACGAGCAGATGCAGCGAACCGTCGAGCAGTTGTTCGTGAATGACCGCCCGTTCTCCGGCGCGGGTAGATCCGGTAAGCAGTTTGACGTTAAGTCCGATTTTCGCGGCCAGTTCTCGTATGGTATGGTAATGTTGTGTGGCCAGAATCTCGGTAGGAGCCATAAGACAGGTCTGATACCCGTTGTCTATGGCCAGAAGCATGGACATAAGCGCTACGAGCGTTTTGCCTGACCCGACGTCGCCCTGTACAAGACGGTTCATCTGTCGTCCGCCGGCTATGTCGGCGCGTATTTCTTTGATCACCCGTTTCTGGGCGCCTGTCAGTTCGAATGGCAGGCACTCTTTGTAGAATGTGTTGAACCAGTGTCCGACACGTGGCATGGCATAGCCTGCCGCAAGTCCTTTCCGCCTCCGTGTGCGCGCCACCATGTCGGTCTGTATGTAGAAAAGCTCTTCGAATTTCATGCGGAAACGCGCACGTTGCAACTCCGAAGCTCCTGTGGGTGAATGGAGCTGGCGGATGGCGTCGTCAAGCGGCATAAGTTGTTGGGATTCAACTATAGAGCGGGGGAGCGGATCTACAAGACGTCGGGTAGTGGCACGCAGCAACCCGTCGATGACATTATGGAAAAAGCGTGAATCGATATTGCGTTTGCGCAAGCGTTCGGTGAGCGGATATACCCCTCGCATGGGCGAGGCGGCCTCGGCTTTTTCCGGCAGCTCGACCTCGGGATGAGTCATCTGCAGACGTCCGTTGAAAGACGACGGTTTCCCGAAGAGAACATAGTCGCGTCCGGGGCCGTACATGTTGCGTATGGTTCGTATGCTTTTGAACCATACTACATCCATAGTGGCTGTCCCGTCGGAAAAAAGACCGACAAGGCGCATTTTCGCACCCTCGCCGAGAACGTTGAACGACACAAATCGTCCGCGCAGCTGCAAGTGCGGCATCTCGCCGCCAGTGGCGCTTATATCGCGGATGGTGTAGAATCGGGAGCGGTCGACGTAGCTTGTGGGAAAATGGTGCAGCAAATCCCAGGCGGAGCGTATGCCCAGCTCTTTTTCAAGAAGTTCGGCGCGAGTGGGGCCTATTCCTTTGATGAATTTGGTTTCGAGGCGCCGCAGGGATAACATAATCTTTTCATAAGCGTTTCCGCTATTTCAATGTCGCCCGGAGTTGTAATCTTTATGTTGTGCGGATCGCCGTCGATCAGTGTGATTTTGGTCTTGGCGGCTGTTTCCACCACAGAGGCGTCATCGGTGAAGCGTTCGAAGCCTATGCCTGAGGCTTTGGAGTAGGCTTCAGACAGAATGCCGCCGAGAAAGCATTGCGGTGTCTGTACGGCACGGAACTGCGAGCGTTCGACGGAATTGGATGAACCGTCGGAACTTATGTGACGCAAAGAGTCTGTGACGGCCACGACAGGGACAACGGCCGGCGATACGGATGTGACTGCCAGACGCAGACGATGCAACATCTCAGGAGAAGCCATGGGACGGGCACCGTCGTGAATCATCACCACGGTGCTGTCGGTCAGCGGTGCTGCCGCTTCGAGTGCGTTGGCTACAGATTCGGCACGGCTTGCTCCGCCGGCGACAATTTCCGGTGATTCGAAACCGTATTCCCTGCAGAGTGTCTGCCATAAATCCATGGCAGAGTGGCTGAGAACAAGGATTATGCGGCTATCAGGCAGAGCGTTGCGAAATGCGTCGATTGTGTGCATAAGAACCGGACGTCCCGCCATCGGGCAGAACTGTTTGGGCAGTTCCGCACCGAAGCGGGAGCCGGAGCCGGCGGCCACAATGACCGCCAGAGTATTGTCTTGACCGCTTGTCCTTGTCGTCACCAGGCGAAGATGGGATAGTTTTTCATCAGTTCGTTTACGCGACGTCGTACTGTTTCAATGTTCTCGCGGTTTTCAGGGTCGCAGAGTACGGTGTCGATAAGGTCGACAATCACAGGCATCATATCTTCTTTTACGCCGCGGGTTGTTATTGCGGCAGTACCGAGGCGTATGCCTGAGGTCTGGAACGGAGAGCGCGAATCGAAAGGCACCATGTTCTTGTTTGCCGTGATGTCGGCTTCTACCAGTACGCGTTCTGCTACTTTACCGGTTAGTTCCGGGAATTTAGTACGCAAATCCACCAGTATGCAGTGGTTGTCCGTTCCGCCGGATACAATTTTATAGCCTTTCTTTACCAGAGCCTCGGCCATGACGGAAGCATTGAGTTTCACCTGCTTCTGATAGTCGGTGAACTCGGGTTGCAGAGCTTCGTGGAAAGCCACGGCTTTTGCGGCGATGACATGTTCGAGCGGACCGCCCTGAACACCGGGGAATACGGCCGAGTCGAGTAAGGCTGACATCATCTTGATTTCGCCTTTCGGAGTCTTTTTGCCCCATGGGTTGGGGAAGTCCTCGCCCATAAGGATTATACCTCCGCGGGGGCCGCGCAGTGTCTTGTGGGTGGTGGATGTTACGATGTGGGCATATTTCACGGGATTTTCGAGCAGACCGGCAGCGATAAGACCGGCAGGGTGGGCCATATCGACCATATAGATGGCTCCGATCTTGTCGGCTACGGCACGCATGCGTGCGTAGTCCCATTCGCGGCTGTATGCACTGGCTCCGCCTACAATCAGTTTCGGGCGTTCACGCAGGCATGTTTCTTCGAAAGCGTCATAGTCTATACGGCCGGTTTCTGCGTCGACATTATATTCGAGGGCTTGGTACACGAGTCCTGAGAAGTTGACAGGGCTTCCGTGGGAGAGGTGTCCGCCGTGTGACAGGTTAAGTCCGATGAATTTGTCGCCGGGGTTCAGACAAGCCATGAATACAGCCATGTTTGCCTGTGCGCCGGAGTGGGGTTGCACGTTTGCCCATGATGCTCCGAACAGTTCTTTAACGCGGTCGATAGCCAGTTGTTCCACCTTGTCGACTTCCTGGCATCCGCCGTAGTATCGTCGTCCTGGATAGCCTTCGGCGTATTTGTTGGTCAGGCAGGAACCCATGGCGCGCATAACTTCGTCGCTGACATAGTTTTCGGATGCGATAAGTTCTATGCCTTCTTTCTGGCGTACGTGTTCGCGTTCGATAAGTTCGAATATTGCGTTGTCTTGTTTCATGTTGTTATAGCAGTTTATTTATGGATATTCTTGTTCTTTTTTACGGAAAAACCGAAATGACCCAGATACTCGCCGGGTCCTATATATGCTCCATGCGAGTAGCTCATCAATCCGGAGGCCTGAAGGTCGAATCGGCCTTCAGTATCTATCCACCGTTCGTCGGCCATTACATTTACGACATCGGCCAGAAACATGTCGTGGCTGCCAAGGCGCATGACGGTCTTGACGCGGCATTCGATTGACAGGGGCGATTCTCCTACCGCCGGACAAGCACAGGCAACACCGGGAACCTGTGTAAGTCCGGTCGCCGCCCATTTGTCCGTATCGCGGCCTGAACGTACGCCGCAGAAATCAGTGGCACGAGCCATGTCGGCTGTGGTCAGGTTTACGGTGAATTCCATTTCCCGGCTGATTATGGCATGGGAATGTCGTTCGGGGCGCACGGATATGTACAGCATTGGCGGATTGGTACACACTGTTCCTGTCCATGCGGCTGTCATAAGGTTGGCTTCGTCGCCTCGTCCGCAGCTGACCAGTATGGCAGGCAACGGATATACCATAGTCCCCGGTTTCCAGTTTACTTTTGCCATTTATTATTTCAGAGAATCGGTGCGTCCTTGCCGTCGACGCAGTGATTGCAGTAGTGGCAGCGCAGAACAACGTCGCCGTCGGTGCTGCGTGTCACGCTGAACCGTGTCTGCATGGGTTCGTGGTTGCTTATGCACTTGTGATTCGCGCAACGGACTATGCCGACCAGCTCGTCGGGCAGGCTTACACTCCGCTTTGAGGCCACTTCATAGTCGCGTATGGTATTGACGACGGCCGTGGGTGCTATTATGGCGATGCGGTTGAGGGTTGCTTCGTCGAATTCGGTGTCGGCTACTTTGATTATGCCTTTTGAACCGAGTTTGCCGCTGTGCAGGTTGTTGCCTATGGTCACGCTTTTGTCCATGTGCTCGATTCCGAGTATGTGGACAGCTTTGAAAAGTGCGGCCGAAGGTATGTGGTCTATTACGGTGCCGTTGCGCAGGGCGGCCACGGCGAGTTCTTCTTTGTGGGTTGCGGTCATGGCTTCGGAATATCTATGCCGAGTGCGGCGGTTATTATGGCCTGGCGGGCGAAGACGCCGTTGCGGGCCTGTTCGAAATAGTATGCTTTGGGATTGTCGTCGACGTCGCGGTCGATTTCATTGATTCGTGGCAGCGGATGAAGTATGCGCAGGTTTGGGCGGGAGCCGGCCAGCATGGCATTGCGCAGTGTATAGAGGTCTTTTACTTTCTCGTACTCCATGACGTCGGAGAAGCGTTCGCGCTGCACGCGGGTCATGTAGATTATGTCGCTGGAATTTATTACGTCTTCGGAGAATTCCGTGTGTTCGCTGTAGGCGATGTCTTCGGTGTCGCAGAATCGGCGGTATTCGGCCGGCATACGCAGTTCGTCGGCAGCGACGAAACGGAATGTGGGATTGAAATAGCGCATTGCCATCAGCAGCGAGTGGACGGTGCGTCCGTATTTCAGGTCGCCGACCATGGTTATTGTCAGATTGTCGAGCCGTCCTTGTGTCTTGAGTATTGAATAGAGGTCAAGCATTGTCTGCGACGGGTGCTGGTTTGCGCCGTCGCCGGCGTTGATGACAGGTATGTCGGTCACTTCTGTAGCATATCGTGCGGCTCCTTCAAGAAAATGGCGCATGACTATGAGATCGGCATAGTTCGATACCATTTTTATCGTATCTTTAAGGGTTTCGCCTTTTGACGTGCTTGAGGTCGATGCGTCGGAGAATCCTATTACGCGGCCTCCGAGGCGGTTGACTGCTGTTTCAAAACTGAGGCGGGTGCGTGTCGACGGCTCGAAGAAGAGCGTCGCCACCAGTTTGCCTTTAAGGAGATCGCTGTTCGGGTGCTCTTCGAAATAGCGTGCCCGGGCCAGAAGATCGAGCATCTGCTCTTTCGAAATGTCTGCGATAGACACAAGGCTTTTGCTGTTCATAGCTGTTTGTCGGCTTGTGGGGAATGATTCACACCACAAAGTTAGCAACAATAGTCGAAACAGCAAATATGTGCTTTAAGGTTTTGTGCGTATGATTCAATCTTCTTTTATCTGGCGCAGCTGAGTCAGCAGCCTGCGGCTCATGCGGAAAAGCTCGCGCTGCTTGACATAACCGATGATTCCGCCTGCAATGCCTCCGATTATTCCTGAAATCAGAGCTTCGCTGCCAAGTCCGGCAAATTGTATGAACAGAATTATTACGAGGATAAGCGCCGCAGATTCTCCGCATATGAACATTCGTTGCTGCCACAAGCGGATGCGTATCGCATGGCTGATGGCATCGACCACGGGCAGCGACATGTAGTCGCCGCGTTCTATGAATCCGGCGAACGCCAAATGCATGCCGCACATGCACAGCCCGAATACGGCATAAAGGATGTCGCACCATAGCGGCATTCCGTATAAATACAGAAAAATGGAAATCAGGGGCAATGAAAGCCCGACGAGCGAAAGCCGTCTGTAGTGCCTTGCGAGTCGCTGTTGGGTTCCGCTTGCGCGTTCGGCAGCCAGACGTGCAGCCAGTCGCCTGTTTTCTTCTTCGAGGTGGTCGACGCGTAAATTAAGCGTCTGCCATGTATTTTTTAGTTCGTCGAGATTCATTTTATAGTAGGTTTGAGAGAGATCATTGTATATATTCGCCGTCGGCTGACGCCATGCGTGCCAGTCGCTCGCGTATGCGGTGTAGCCTTACGGCCACATTGCCGGCCTTTATGCCTGTCACTGCCGCGATTTCGTCATAGCTTTTCTCGTCGAGCCACATCATCACCAATGCCTTGTCTATGCTTTCGAGGCGGGATATGAGCTTCTGTAGTATACGGTAATTTTCCATGCGTGCGGCTGTATCGGCCGAGCTTGCGTCGACAGGGTCGAAAGGCATACTGTCGATAGATACCGCACCTTTGCTGTGCCGGTTGTTTCGCCGGTGCCATGTAATACATGTATTTATGGCTGTGCGGTAGATCCATGTCGAGATCTTTGCTTCTCCGCGGAAGCTGTCCATGCCTTGCCAGAGGTTTATCAACACTTCCTGATACAGATCATCGAAGCCGGCCGAGGGAGAGGCGTAAAAATAGCAAACCTTGGCCACTACGTCCTTATAGGCGTCGGTCAGTTCGATAAAGCGTTGTTCTTTGTCGCGCAGATCAGTCATACATTTCATTAGACGCCGTTTTCTGAGATTTATTACATTGCGGCTGAAAAATATTTTGAATATGCGAAGATGGTTAAAAGTGTTTAAGCGCTTGCTGTACGGCTTGAAAAAGTTGTAATTTTGTAATTATGTTGAAAATAGATACACGTATTGTCAGCCGCTTGTCGACAGCTTTTTTGCTGATGGTGCTTTTTGTTGCCTGCGGGGGCGACGAGCCTGATCCGCTTCCGCCATCGCCTCCGGAGCCGGTCAACCGTGTAGTACTTGTCTATATGGTGGCAAACAATAATCTCGGAGCTGCCGGCTATGACCGCGACGACATAGATGAAATGCTTATCGCCGCCCGTTCGGGTGATATAGGGCCGAATGGCCGTCTGCTTGTATATCACGACGGTGCAAACGCTATGCCAGTCCTTGCTGAAATACGTGGCGGCGGACGTATCGACACATTGAAACGATATGACGGAGATGGTTATGCCGTAGAGATAGCCAGAATGCGAGGTGTCTTTGATGACATGCGTGAGTATGCGCCTGCGTCAGAGTATGGGCTGGTGCTTTGGAGTCACGGAACGGGCTGGATACAGGACGGTATAAGTGATGAGTCTGATGATGAAATATCCGCTTTGTCGTTCGGTCAGGATTGCGGACGTACGATGAATGTGACTTCTCTTGCCCGCGCACTGTCCGGACAGGATTTCAGCTTTCTTTATTTCGACTGCTGTTACATGGCATCGGTAGAAACCTTGTATGAACTGCGTTATGCTGTTCCGCTGATTGCGGCCAGTGCTACGGAGCTTCCCGTTCGCGGTTCGCGATACGATCTGAACATAAGCGCTTTTTTTGCCGACGGTTCGCCGGATCTTGTCGGCGCCGCACGCAATACGTTCGAACACTATAATTCGCTTTCGGGTTCGGCGCGAACATGCACCATGAGTGTAGTCCGCACCGACGGATTCGATGCCCTTGCCTCCGCCACGGCCGCCATTTATTCGAACGCCGGCCGCGGACTCCCTTCGGGCTATATTCCCCAGTGTTTTTCGGAACGTTCGGTAGCCTCCTGCAATTATTTCGATTTTCGCGACTATGTGGCGGCTTTATGTATGGATTCGTCCGGAAATCCCCGTTTCGACGGTGCGGGCGATATGTTGCGCCGTTTCGACGAAGCCCTTGCGGAATGTGTTGTATATGCTGCGGCCACACCTTATATATGGAATTCGGTTCCGCTGCTCAAACACTGCGGTATGTCCACTTATATATTGAAAACCACCACACATCCGTCTTTCAAGAATTACGACAGCCTGAGCTGGTATGTCGATGTCGCATCGCTGCTGAAATAAAAAGAAATATCAAAACCGTATTATGAATATATTCAATTTTCTGCCTTTGCAGATCCCTGTCGCCGATCCGGCGCTTCCCGATTCAGTGCCTACAGTCCGTCAGGAGCTTGCCATGCTGTCGTCCTTGCCTTTCGATGATCTTATGACCCGTCTGATCAATTCGGCGGTGACGCTCGTGATCAATGTGACCTTGGCCATAGTGGTCTTCTATGTGGGCAAGTTTATCATCAACAAGCTTTACCGTTTTGTAGCCGGACTTTTCGATCGCCGCAAACTGGACCGCTCTCTGACCACATTCGTGCTCAGCATGGTGCGAATTGTCCTGTACTTCATTCTTGTAGTGACGGTCATAGGAATCCTTGGCATAGAAACCTCGTCGTTCATAGCAATCTTCGCTTCTGCCGGTGTCGCTATCGGTATGGCGTTGAGCGGCACGCTTCAGAATTTTGCCGGCGGCGTTCTGATACTCCTGCTCAAACCGTATAAAATCGGTGACTACATAGAGGCTCAGGGATATGCCGGAACAGTCCGTGAGATACAGATTTTCCACACTATAATCAATACAGCCGACAATAAGTCCATAATCATACCCAACGGCGGTTTGTCCACAGGTTCTCTCAATAACTGGTCGCGTGAGGATTATCGCCGTGTCGACTGGACGGTCAGCATATCGTATGGCGACAATATCGACAAAGCCCGTGCCGCTATCCTTGAGATTCTTGCGTCGGACGACAGAGTGGTGAAGCGATTTGTCGAGGATGACCGTGCCCGTCGTGCAGCCTTGCAGCAAGCCGATGAACATGCCCGTAAAGAACAGGCCGGATCTGTTGAGGAAGAGGTGTCGGAGGATGAAAAGCCGAAAGGAGTTTTTTCATGGCTTAAGCGTCGTAAACACAAGGTCGCTACAGCCATTAAGACCGGTGCGCAGGAAAATCTTGATGCTATCAGTCGTGTATGCGAGCGTGTGGACCGCACGCCTGCTGTGGTTGTCGATCAGCTCGGAGCAAGCAGTGTCGACCTGAAAGTCAGGGCTTGGACTGCCACTCCCGATTATTGGGGCCTTTTTTATGCGATCAACGAACGTATCTATAAGGAACTTCCGTCGGCAGGAATCAGCTTTCCTTTCCCGCAGATGGATGTACATATTCAGAACTGAAGGAAATCGGAGAGTATGCATCCCTATATTCTGTAATTAATCTCCAATTTTCACATTATAATCTTTCATCAAGACAGATTAAGATGACTGACATAGAACTGATCCTTATCCATATTTCCGGCTATGACAGGCCGGGAGTGACGTCGGCGCTGACAGCCATTCTGGCGAAATATGATGCACAGATACTTGATATCGGTCAGGCTGACATACATCATTTCCTTTCCCTTGGCATTCTTTTCAAGACCGACTCGGAAGTGTCGGGCGACATAATGAAGGATTTGCTGTTCAAGGCCTATGAGCTTAATGTCAAGATCCGTTTCACCCCTGTCACTGTCGAAGCCTATGATGAGTGGGTTTCGATGCAGGGCAAAGACCGCTGGATAATCACTATTCTCGGCCGTCAGCTGACAGCGCGCCACATAGCCCTGGTTACAGACGAGGTAGCCCGTCAGGGGCTCAATATCGACGGCATACAGCGTCTGACGGGGCGTATGCCTCTCAATGAGGACGAGAAGCCGCTCTCCAAGGCATGTGTCGAATTTTCAGTACGCGGAAACCCTGCCGACCGTTCGGCCATGCAGGACCGTTTTATGCGCATTGCCGCCGCCGAGGGTTTTGATATATCCTTGCAGGAGGATAATGTGTTCCGGCGTTGCCGTCGCCTCGTTTGCTTCGACATGGACTCTACGCTTATCGAAACTGAAGTCATCGACGAACTGGCTGACCGCGCGGGCGTCGGGGCGCAGGTGCGTGCCATTACCGAAAGCGCAATGCGTGGCGAGATTGATTTCTGCGAAAGTTTTACCCGTCGTGTGGCTTTGCTGAAAGGGCTTGATGTCAGCGTTATGCAGGAAATAGCAGAATCTTTGCCTATAACCGAGGGTGTGGGCAGAATGATGGAGGTGCTGAAACGCACCGGCTACAAGACCGCCATCCTGTCGGGCGGCTTCACATATTTCGGCAATTATCTCAAACAGAAGTTCAATATCGATTATGTGTATGCCAACGAACTTGAGATAGCCGATGGAAAACTGACAGGACGTTATCTCGGCGACATAGTCGACGGCAAACGTAAGGCCGAGTTGCTCAAAATCATAGCTCAGGTCGAGAATATCAATATTGCCCAGACTATAGCCGTAGGCGACGGTGCGAACGATCTGCCCATGCTCGCTACGGCAGGACTCGGCATAGCTTTCCATGCCAAACCTAAGGTTAAGGCCAATGCGAGCCAGTCCATATCCACCATAGGGCTCGATGGAGTACTGTATCTTCTCGGATTCAAGGATTCTTTCATCTGAACAAATATCATTGCTGACGCGTTCTATAAGCAGCCATAACATTTCAACTATTCATCACGTATGAGAGCCTTTAAGGCATTCGTGAAAATTATCTTCACGATTTCTCTTATCATCATTCCGGCTTTTCTCCCTGCGTCGGCTGCTCCGGTGCAGGGAGAGCACCAGTCGGTAGGGCTTGTCCTCAGCGGCGGCGGAGCCAAAGGTATAGCACATATAGGCGTTATCAAAGCCTTGGAAGAGAATAACATTCCTATCGACTATGTAGCCGGCACTTCTATGGGCGCTATAGTAGGAGGCCTTTATGCGGCCGGTTATACTACCGAGGAGATGATGCAGTTGATTCTCTCGCCCGAGTTTGCAAACTGGTCGACAGGCCGTGTGGATCCTCGTCTTTCCTATTATTTTACCCGCGAGAAACCGACACCTCAGATGTTCCGTTTTCCGGTCGAACGCCGCGATTCTGCCATGCGCGCACGTCAGCCCATATCATCTCTTATACCGCCAATGCCTATGAAATTCGGTTTCATGGAACTGTTTTCGGCCTATACGGCACAGTGCGGCGGTGATTTCGACAAGCTGATGGTGCCGTTCCGTTGTGTGGCATCGGATGTGCGCGACCATCGCAAGGAGGTTATGCGCGGCGGTGATTTCGGCGCTGCCATACGGGCCTCGATGTCATTCCCCATTGTTTTCCAGCCGGCCGTTGTCGACGGCAAGCTTCTTTACGACGGGGGGATATATGATAATTTTCCTGTCGATGTCATGCGTTCCGAATTTGCGCCTTCGGTGATGATAGGCGTCGATGTGTCGACACCTTCCGACGCGCCTCCAACGTCAATGATGGATCAGCTGGACATGCTTGTCGTCCAGGCTTCCAACCATGAACTGCCGGCCGACGAAGGTGTGCGTATCCATATAGATCTGAGGCGATTCTCTCTGCTCGATTTTCCGAAAGCTGCCGAGATCGAGGCTATAGGATATAAGCGCGCCATGGACATGATGGATTCGATAAAGACTGTTGTGACAGCACGGACAAATTCCGAAACGCTGAAAATAAGACGTAATGTATTCAAGGCTAAAACGCCCTATACGCGTTTTGACCGAGTCAATGTGGCCGGCGGTTCGGTGGCTCAGGATGAGTACCTGACATATCTTTTCCATCCGGACTCGAATGCCGACACTATAGGAATATCGCGCGTGCGCGAGGCTTATTACAGGGCTATAGGAACAGGACGAATCGCTGACATGAACCCGCAAGCTTCGTTCAATGATACAACCGGACTGTTTACGCTCGATGTGGCGGCATCGGTCAAGAGTCGTTTTGCTGCCGGTATAGGAGCTTATATAACATCGTCGAACAACAGCTATGTCTATTTGCGCGGCTCCTATTCGACATTCAGTTTCCGCTCTGTCAGTGCCGCAATAGAGGCCTGGATAGGTCAGAGCTATATGGCGGGAATGCTTTCGGGTACTGTGAATCTTCACACGGGTGTTCCTTCGGCGTTCATCCTTGAGGCTGTGGCGTCGCGTCGGCGTTATCATGAAAGCGACCGCTTGTTTTTCCGCGACCATGAACCTACTTTTGTCATAGACCATGATTACTTCGCTAAACTTAAATGGGCGGTAGCGGCGGGGGCTACGGGCGCTGTGGATATCTCTGTAGGATTCGGACATCTAAACAATTCGTTCTATGAAAGTATATCCCCACAGTCATATTCCGACGGTCGCAGCCGCGTAATCCATAATCTCGGACGAGCTGCCGTACAATACACATCCTCGACTCTCGATGCTGTGAATTTTCCCACAGCCGGATGGAAAGTGGTTACGTCGGTCGGTGGAGTCACGGGAAAGTCCCGTTATTTCCCTTATAGTACTTCGACATCAGAGATTGACAGGCATGAATCATGGTTGCAATTCGATTTCAAAGGTTCGCGTTATCTGAATTTCGGACGCCACTGGGCGCTGGGTTTTGAGGGGCAGGCAGTAGTCAGCAACAGAAAGCTGCTCGACAACTATTATGCGGCAATTGTGTCGGCGCCTGTCTATGCGCCTACGCCGTCGTCAGATAATTCGTTCAATCCTGAATTCCGTGCGAATTCTTTTCTGGCAGCCGGTCTGACTCCTGTCTATAAGCTCAACGATAATTTCTCTCTGCGTATTACAGGGCATGTATTCGCGCCTATGCGACGTATTATTGAGCTTCCGGACGGCAGCCGCAGTGCCCGTTATGGACGCTGGTTCAATTCGACCCGCTTTTTCGGCGAATTCGATGCCGTATATACACTTCCGTTTGCAAGCATATGCGCATATTGCAACTATGCTTCGGCGGCAGCCGGACATAAATTTAATTTCGGGGTGTCGTTCGGGCTGTATCTTCCGGCTCCATCGTTCTTCTGAGCAATGACAAAAGGTGAGTTTGAAATGAGCTTCAAAAGCCTCTATCTGCCGTTGGGCATGTATGCCCTGCGGCTCATCGGTGATGTCGATGAAGCAGAGGATGCTGTGCAGGAAGCATTCCTCAAAGCGTGGCAGAAGATCAGGCAAGGAGTCGAGATAAACGGATTCAAGGCTTATATCTACAGGGCTGTGCATAATGAATGTGTGGGGCGCCTGCGCAACTCAGTGCCTTTGGCGGCAATTGAATCCGTAGCCGACATCTCTGATGAAGACATTGATACGTCGGAGCGCGATGCCGTGCTCTGGACTGCGATCGACGCGTTGCCGGAGCGATGCCGTGACATTTTTCTTATGAGCAAGCGCGATGGCATGTCGAATGCTGGGATAGCGGCCGAGCTCGGCATATCTGTTAAAACCGTCGAGAATCAGATGACCAAAGCATTTTCCCGCCTGCGCGAAGCCCTTGCGCCGGAACGAAAAGTGTTTTTCCTGCCTTTCTTATAAAAAATTTTCCGAAGGAGTAGGGGTGTTAGGGGAATCTTGCGTCATAGTGATAAAATTATCACATTATGCTTATGCAGGATTCTGAAATCAAATTTGTGGCGAAATATTATCGCCGTGGCGCATTTTCCGCCAAGGACGGATGGCGCAGGATGGGCATAGCTTCGTTCGCATCCCGTAGGCTCGGGATTGTCGCGTCCATTTCTGCGTTGGTGGTCCTTGCAGCTGCGGCACTTGCCGTATATCGTGCGCATTCGTTTGGAAACGAAGCGATTTATGAGGATGTTACAGTCGTCGGGGAGAATGTGGATGCGGAAATCTGCCGCACTATCGAATTCACGGATGCAAGCCTTGATGTCGTGGTGGCTGAGATTGAGGGTGTCTATGGGGTTGATATAGAGAATGTGCCTGACGATGCTGCTGATATCCGTCTGACATTGCGCTACGATGGCAGCGCTGCCGGCCTGATCGGGATTATCAACGAAATAGAGGGGACGGCTATGTCCGTGGCGGAAGAATGAAACATACGCTGTTTGTAATCATGATCCTTTGTGCCGTTTTGACGGCGTCTGCGCGCGGGATCACGGTAGATGCCGACAACCGTGCCGCCGAAGAGGTTTTCAGGGAGATAATGGAGCAGACCGGCAAGAATTTTGTTTATCAGGCTGATGCCATGTGCGATGTAAAAGTGACCGTACACGCACGCAAGCGTTCGCTGAAGCGGGTTCTTTCCGACATGTTCAGTGGCACTGACGTACGTTATAAGATACGCGGCAATGACATTGTGCTGTCCCGTCGCAGGCTGCGCAAGTCGCCTCCGCCGGCGGCGGTCAGATATTATATGGACGCCGAAGGCCCGCGGGAGCTTGAAGAAGTGGTGGTCGTCGCTTCGCGCCTTGGAGCATCGGCTGTCGAAACAGCCGAGATAGGGGCAAAAAGACTGTCGGCCGTTGACGTACGCCGGACTCCGTCTTTGCTGGGGGAAAGCGACGTGATAAAGACTCTTCAGTTCGAGCCGGGGATTTCGGGAGGCACGGATGGTCTGGCCGGAATGTATGTACACGGCGGAAATTCTGACGAAAATCTATATATGCTCGATAATGTGCCGCTATATCAGGTGAATCACTTCGCCGGGCTTTTTTCGGCATTCAACACGGAGATTATACGCAATGTGGATTTTTTCAAGTCGTCGGTGCCGGCAAAATACGACGGGCGACTGTCGTCGTTCATGGACGTGCGCACTAAAAACGGGTCGGATACGGGTCATCACGGCTCTGGCCGCCTGGGACTTACTTCGGGGGCGTTCAATATCGGCGGCCCTATAGGGAGCCGCACTACGTATGCTGTCGCTTTGCGTCGTTCGTGGTACGACGTCCTGTCGGTTCCGATGGTTGCACTGGTAAACGCCTCCAACGACGAGGAAAAGACACGCTTCCACTACTATTTTATGGATCTGAATGCCAAGGTCACACACCGTTTCTCCCGGCGTACGGCGGGATTCGTCAGCGCTTATTTCGGCGACGATATGTTGCGTACGGGGTCGAAGGATCTTTTTGTGGGCTACTATGACGATGACAGATATGATATGCACTGGGGAAACCTTGTGGTACAGGCCGGTATGAATTATATCCTAAGTCCGTCCGTGTCGGCTGAATTTACCGCGGCCTATACGCGCTATTTTTCAAAAATGAAGCATGAAGAGAGTATTCGTGAACTATCGTCGGGGAACGACGAAGTGGACTCGAGTACGTCTGTGGATACCCGTAACAATATAAACGACTGGATCTTTCGTGCCGATTTTGATTGGAACCCCCGTGGGGATATGCAGGTGCGCTTCGGCGCGGGCTATACCCGCCATTCCTTTCTGCCGTCGCGCACGAGCAGGAGATATACTTTTGGGAAAGACGAACGGTACTCACGTGATTCCACATGGGCATACGGCGCGAACGAATTCAATCTGTACATTGAGGACGACTGGACAATAGGGCGTCACTGGAGGCTTAACGGAGGTGTCCATGCCTCGCTTTTCAATATCGACGGCCGTACGCACGGCGGGATTTCGCCGCGCCTGTCGGCCAGCTACCGGCCTTCGCGACGATGGGCTGTCAAGGCGGCTTTTTGCCGTACGGTGCAGTATGTGCATCAGCTTTCGCAGAGCTATCTTTCGCTGCCGACCGACCAGTGGGTGCCTGTAACGGGCGATTTCAAGCCTCAGACAGCCGACAAGGTTTCGATAGGAGCCGACTGGCAGTCTGCCGACGACCGCTTTTCCGCTTCGGCCGAAGCGTTCTATAAAAAGATGTGCAATCTTGTCGATTATCGCGACGATTATTATCTTCAGCCGCCTACGGCAATGTGGAATAGCCGTCTGACAGCAGGCAGTGGTAGTGCCAGGGGAATGGATTTCAAGTTCGGTAAAAATACCGGCAAGCTGACGGGACATATCGCTTATTCACTTCTGTGGGCTGACCGCACTTTTGCCGAAAAGAACGGCGGAAAGACTTTTCCGGCACGTTTTGACAATCGACATACAATAAATGTGCTGCTGAACTGGCAGGTAAGCGACAAAGTACAGCTTGGCGCGGCATGGACCGGGCATTCCGGCAACCGTTTCACGCTGATGACCCAAGTTTGGGATGTTCCAAATACAGGGATGTCTTCGTTCGACGATTATGTGCCTTTGAGAACAAATTTAAATAATTACAGGCTTCCGTTCTATCACAGGCTCGATCTTTCGTGCACTATGCATAACAGCCGCGGCTACTGGACTTTCGGACTCTACAATGCGTACTGTCATATTAATACAGTTGCCATACGCCTGAGTTATAATGATTTGGGACAACCTGTATTCCAAAAAGTCAAGCTATTGCCCGTAATACCTTCAATTTCATATACATGGATATTCTGAATAAAATACTACCCTTTGCCCTCGTGCTTTTGCTGACGGGATGCTACGAGGATTTCACGCCGGATACGGATTCCCGGCCGGTACTGTGTCTTAACGCACTGGTAAAAGCCGGCGAACCGATCACCTGTGAAGTGAGCCGTACGCATCTCTACAGCAGTGTTGACGAGTGCGGTGACTATAGCGTTGCGGATGCGACTGTCAGCATCTACGTAAATGGTGAGCTAAAAGATGATTCATACATCGCATCATCAGGCGACCGCGTACGGATTGTGGCGGAAAGTCCGATGTACGGGAGCGCGGAAGCGGAAGTGACGGTACCTGAGGCTGTTCCTGTAGGCGATGTCAAGGTCGATATGGAGCCTGTAAGCCTATGGAAAGACGATGTGCCGGGCTATGACATGCTTGCAAGCCTGAGCTTTAACCTGAAAGTAGAGATGGAAGTCGATGACCCGCCGCTTGTCGAGAATTTTTATCGCTTGTTCTTTTACTACAGTTATCCGTCGACAGAAGGTGAAGGCGACGACGGCATTTGGGACGCATCACGTCCTCCGCTTATGAATTTCAACATTGGAACATTCCAGTATGATGCAGAGCCTATATTTTCCGAGCATATAGGCGTGTTCGAGTCGGTCATGGGCGGTGATGCTTATGGATTCACATGTTTTTCCGACCGCCAGTTCGAAGGGCGGACATACCCTTTGCATCTTCAGTTCACAGGCATCTCATACTCTGTCAATTCCGAACTTTTTGATGAAGCGCTTATGGATTGTGACATGACCGTCGAGTTGATTTCAATATCCCGCAGCTATTACAATTGGGCGAATTATCTGTGGCATAAAGACAACGGACCTCTTGGCGACTTGAGCGACTCGGGACTCGGCGAAGCCTTGTGCGGCTACAGCAATGTTTCGACCGGGGCGGGAGTTGTGGCGGCGATGGCGGCATCAAGCTATAAGATCAGTTTTGCCGATTTTCTGAAAAAAGAGATTTTCGGAGAATGATGAAAAAATGTATTTTTGTGAAAAATTTGTTTTTATAAAGATACATATCGAAACAGTATGGAAGATATCTGGCATTTTTGTTTGAATGTTTTCTATGGAATGTTGAGCGTGATAATCTACAGAAGCATAAAGCCGCTTTTGGCTTCGTGCTTCAAAGGCTGGCTTTGTTCGGCAGTGGCTATGAGCCTGACATTGTTTACGATTCTTGCTGTAAGTTATCTTATACTGATTATATTCGAGCCTGATAAATAAGAATTTGCAATGATAAAAAGTATTTTGAATCTGTTCGGTAGCCTGCTTGTCGGCATGGTGGCCGGTATATTGATTACTGTCGTCGGCATTGCGTTGTTTACTGATATGCCGCTGTCGGAATTCATACAGAAATTCTTGTCGGTGGGTTTTTCAGAGGTGATTATATCCGCTCTTGTGGCGTTGGTGGCGCTTGCCGTATCGGTCGCGATTCTTATTCCTGTCCACGAAGCGGGACATCTGGTATGCGGACTTGCATCGGGCTATCGCTTTGCTTCGTTCCGCATTTTTAATTTAACATTCATCCGCGACAGAGGTCGTGTGCGCGTCAAACGTTTTGCTGTTGCGGGCACAGGCGGCCAGTGTCTTCTTGTCCCTCCTGATCGGCCGTTTGAGGAGATTCCGGTGTTATGGTATAACATCGGCGGAGTAGTGGCCAATGTGGTCGCTCTGCTTGTCGTGCTGCCTTTTTTGTTGATGAATCTTAATCCGTATGTAAAAGAGGCTCTGCTGATATTTATCCTCGTGGATATTTTTTTTATATTGCTTAACGGCATTCCTATGCAGATTGGAGGAATATGCAACGATGCCGCAAATGTTAGGCTGTTGCGGCGCGATTATGGAAGTAAGCGTGCCATTATAATTCAGTTGCGTGTCAATGCCTTGGTCCAGCAAGGTGTCCGCCCGAAAGATATGCCTGAGGAGATGTTTTATGTCGATGGTGATGTGAATTATGCAAATCCGCTTGAATTTTATCTTTCCCTTTGCAGGGCATCGCGTCTGATTGACATGGAGCTTTGGGAGGAAGCATATGAAATGTTTGCTGAGTTTCATGCGCATCGTGACAAGATTATGCCGCTTTATGCTCGTGAAGTTGCCTGTGAGCTTATATTCACATCGCTTGTTACCGGACGTATATGGTCGGCTGAAGAATTATATACTGATGATTTGAAAAAATATGTTGAACAGTACCGTCGCGTGATGTCGTCGAAAGAACGTATGCTTTGTGCAGTGGCGTTGTTCATGGATCATGACGAAGAACGTGCGCGTGAAATTTGCAATTCGGTGCGTAAACGTCGCTCTTCTTATCTTATGCAAGGAGAGGTGGCAAGCGATCTGGCCATTATGGAGCGCATACTGAATGCCTGACCGAATTCGAATATCTGATAAATAATCGACGCGGCAAGTCCTTTGTGATTGGGATTGCCGCGTCGATTGTCGTTTTTTTATTTATCGGATGAAACGCAGAACGGCGGTACCGCCGGCTGTGTAGACATGCAGGATGTATATGCCTTCGGGGAATTGATCAACTGATATGATGGCGTTTCCGCTGAAGTTCACCTGTGCGCCTATGCGCCGGCCGGCAATGTCGTAGACTGCCGCCGAACATGTGCATAAGTCCTGAGTTTCAACCGACAGGGTCGCATCGCCGGCATGGTAGGCAAGATGAATATCGCTGATTGCCGAGGGGGCGTTTATTCCGGATGTGGCGCAGGAATGACCGACTTCATATTCTATGGGGGCTGTGATTGCCAGACCGCCGGCAAAAGCTATCTTGACGCGTATTTTTGCGGTTTGTCCTGTCGACAGGCCGTGGATGTCGGCAGTGTATGTGCCGTCGTCGCTACGGTTCATGGCTATTTCTTCAAAGCCGTTAGTTTCATTGAATAACCACGGGCCTGCGAATCCTATGTATGATTTTTCGTCGTCGAATTCGGCGGTTACACGTATGGTAGCATTATCGACCGTACGCATGCCTATGGTGTAGTTGGCGTTGAATGTGCCTTCTGATGCTTTTGAGTCGATGGTGTAACATACGGCTCCGGGGGTTCCCGGTGTTACGGCGTCGTTTTTTGCCACTATGGTGAGCGGAGAGGATGTGGCGTTGTTGCCGTCGCTGTCGGTGACCGTAGCCGTCAGGTTATATGTGCCTTCGGCTTCGGGTGTCCATACACAAGACCAAGGAGCCTCGTTACAGCGTTTTATGGAATTTCCGTTGCAGAAGAATTCAACTGATGTCACGCTGCGGTCGCCGCTTATTACAGATGCGGAGAGTGTCACTTCGGTGCCTGTGCGCACTTCGTCGCCGTCGTTAAGACTTGTTGCCGAGAGCTGGATTGACGTAGCGATTGTTCCGGAACTTTCGTGCGTCTGGGAATTTGGTGCGACTGTCAAGGTGTATCCGTCGGAGAAATGTACTGTCAGAGGCGCATCGCTATAATTTGCGGCGGCATATGTACGCATACCCTCGTAGGTGAACACTGTTGCAAGAGGATAGTCGGATGTAACACTGAAGTCCGGGGTGCCGACATTTGCCAGTGTATGGATCCAATAATATGTCAGGGCCTGTGTGGCTCCGAATTTGACACCGAGATGTTTTGTCGTGTTGTACAGGTTTATTGCAGCTTCGCAATCCTGCATTGCGAGGAACTGGATCCATGTGTCGTACCAGATATTAGGGTTATCTTCGTCGGAAAGTATACCGGTACGTCGACACATGTCATCCCAGAGGTTTGCTGCGAATTCACGGTTATGGACGAGATAGGTTGATGACGGCTGCACGGGGTACAATTCTATTCCGTAAGAACCGGCGATGCCTCCACCCCAGAAATTTTCGTCGTCGAAGCCGTTGGTGAACACACGGCTTGCAAGTGCGGAACGGTAATCGGTCGGGAAGACACGGTGGTTGACGTCGAACCAGTATTCTTCTACGGCCGACATTTCCGTGACATACATCCAAACGGCAGCATCAAGTAGGGCGTCATTGCCTGTTGCTGCTGCCCATAGAATCATGGCTGAGTGGCTCATCATGGCTTCTGATGATGATTCCTGGTCGTTGCCTTGTCCGAGTGTGCCGAAGCCGTTTGCCCAACAGTGACCCGAGAAAGGACTGAAGCTACGCAAATAAGGGAACATGCTGTCATTGCGGTCGGTGGACGCTACATCGCGGACAAGTAGGTCTACCATAGGTCCCCATGCTTCTGCCCATTCCTTGTCGAAGCGTGCGACCATGGCGGCAGCTCCTATGAAGTAGCCGAAGTGGAAATTGTGGTCGTTTAGGTTGCTGTCCTGACCGTGTCCGGCAGGGTAGGCGAGCATTGCGTTCCATGGTTTGTGGTAGTAGAACACGAAAGCGCGATCGCCGGCTGAAGCCGTGAACCAACGTTCGAGTTGTGTTTTTACGAGCGACAGTGAACGACGGAATCCTTCTGTGTCGCCGGCGGCATGGGCTGCGTATGCCGTCTGTGTAAGACGATTCAGGAGCTGGCCGTCGTTGTACGAGTCTGTCCAGTCCTGAAATCCTGTATTGTCGTTTATTTCGGCGACAAGACGTCGCATTTCAGCTTCGGAGTAGCCTGTACCGCTGTTTAATGCAGCCGGAAGCATGGGCAGGATACCGTTAAAAGTTAGTTCGGTTGTGAATTCGTTGGCCGGAAGCATTCGCAGGGCGCCGCGGACTGTTGAAAACTCTCCGGCAGAAGGGCGGGAGGAAGAGGGAGCAAGGTGTCCCCAGTGATGGGGTAGCAGACCAATCAGTGCGGTGTCGGCATCCGGTTCGAGAGGCTGTACCTCGACGCTGTAACGTGTGGTGACCCGGCCTGTCGAACGGTCATAGTCCCATGCGGCACGGGTGTCGGCCGGAAATGCGAATGCATGTCTGCTCCATTCAGTGGCTTTTGCTGAGGTATCGGTGCAGTCATCGGGAAGCATGGCTACAGTCCAATAGTTTTTTCCATTGAGATCGGAAGTCAGGCGATTGCCGCTTTGAGTCCACTGTGAGCCGGAGGGAGCATATATGGCATAATTGCTGCGGTTATAGCATCCGGTAACAACTGCAATGTTTCCGATGACGGCAATAGAACCGGAGGTGATGTTGATTTCCACCTGCGAATTTTCAAAACGTTTGAAGTAGACCATGGGCATTCCCTGGCCTGCGGTGGCTTCCATGCGCGCCGCGCCGTTGCCGTCGGCCCAACGGAAAGTTACTGTCCAGTCGCCGTAGTCTGACACACTTGTTACGGGCGATGAAAGGCCGGCAACTCCTACTGTCAGCGGGTTCTCGGCTGTTATGCCCTGTCCCTGCATATTTTTGATTATGGCCATGCCGTTGTCGAGGGGCTTTAGGGCAAGGGGATAGTTGAAGATGGATAATCCGTGAGGATTGATCAGCTCGTTCGACCACCAGTCGTTTGTCGGAACAGGCCTTGTGGCGGCTTTACCGCTTACGTGCGGCGTGCCGGCGGGATAAGAATTTCGGCCGGCTTCATCTGTGCCCGGAAAAACGTCGAGGTAACTTGCATTTCCTGCCGTGATCTGTGCTGATATAGGAATAGCGGCAGCGTACAACGCGAATGCGGCTAAGCATGACAGCTTTTTCATGGTTTTGTATACTTTTTTGGTTATGAAATAGTTTTATTGGTCGCAAAGGTAAGAATTTTTCATCTGAAAATGCAAAAAAAGGACGTGCCCCGGCACGTCCTTTTTTACTTTAAAGTACGCATTATCAGCGATAGTCGCTGAAACGTTCCTGCAGTTTTTTTCTGGCGAAGAAAATTCTGCTCTTCACGGTACCGAGCGGCAGGTTCATGTGTTCTGCGATCTCGTTGTACTTGTATCCGGCCACGTGCATCGAGAACGGGATTCTGTATTCGTCGGCGAATTCGTTTATTGCGTCAGTTATTTCACCGGCGCTGAATGAACCTTCGGGGCTTTCGAGTCCTGAATCCTGCGACAGGTTCAGGTGGTATAGGTTGTCGGTAGTGTCGACTACTGTTGCCGCGCGTCCTGCACGTCGGTAGTTGTTTATGAAGATATTCCGCATGATAGTGAACACCCAACCTTTGAAGTTGGTGTTCTCGGCGTACTTCTCTTCGTTGTCCAGGGCCTTCAGGGTGGTGTCCTGTAGCAGATCGTAGGCGTCATCGCGGTTTGAGGTGAGCATGTAGGCGAAGTTCAGAAGATTGCTCTGAAGGTTCATCAGTTCGGATTGGAATTTAGCGCTTGCCATGATCGTATTGTTTTTATGGTTATTTTTAGTAGTATCTGTGATGTCATTTAGTGTTTCGACAATGCAAGTTTACTTAGAAATTCACGTCTGTCAAGACTTTTAGTGTTAAAATATGTAAACGTTGTGATATTTGAACTTTGTGGCATATAAAGCGCTGTATATAAGGTGATAATAAAAATAGTGTGCTGTTACATAATTGTTACAATAGCGTGGCAAAGCTGGAAATGCAACGATTTTGTAATGCAAATGGGTCTGATTCGTCGCTGTTTTGGTTCGAAAAAAAGTGCTTGTAAGGATATTTGATTTTATCGAGAACTATTTAGGCCTAAAAAATCACAATAGGGTATGTTTCATACATGTGTTATCGGGAAAAGTATTACATTTGCAGCGTTTTTTACTGATATGATGCAAAACAACGATCAACAGCCGCTTTACGGTCTTCTCGGTTATCCGCTGGAGCATTCATTCTCCAAGGCTTTCTTTACGGAAAAGTTTATTAAACAGGGAATTGATGCTCGTTATGAAAATTTCTCCGAAGCGGTGCTTGACGGAGCGGCGATATATCGTATGCTGCTTCTTAATCCGACCTTGAGCGGTTTCAATGTAACGGCTCCGTACAAGGAGGCTATAATGGATTTTCTTGATAATGTATATGGCGATGCGGTGCGTGTAGGTGCTGTAAACACCGTCTGTGTGCGTCGCACTGCCGATGGCCGTTTTATAGGCCTTGACGGTTATAACACGGATGTCGAAGGTTTCCGTTGTGCTTTTGACCGTTATGCCGACCGCTGGGCTTCCGGTTCGCGTGGAGCGCTTGTCCTTGGTAGCGGAGGGGCGTCAAAAGCTGTTCGCGTCGCTCTGGATGATTTGGGATTCACAACGTTGCGTGTGTCACGCCGGCCTTCCGGAGAGGATTCGATAGCGTACGGCGACATAGACCGCAATCTGTTGGAAGAATATCCGGTGATAGTAAATGCAACTCCTGTCGGTATGTACCCTGACACAGATGCTTTGCCTGATATTCCTTATAGTCTGCTTGGCAGCGATAATCTGTGTTTCGATCTTATTTATAACCCTGAGCGCACCCGCTTCATGGAGTGCGCGGCAAGATATGGAGCGGAGGTTTGCAATGGAGCGGAGATGTTGCGCCGGCAGGCTTTGGCCTCATGGAAGATATGGAACACTCCTGAATAATAAATACATATATAATATAAATGGCAAAATCAAAAAAACTTGCGGGCATAATCTACATAGCCTTGATTGCCCTTATTCTTATTCCGTTCGATAAATTCGGGCTTCCGCTTATCACAGCACCTTTGGCGTTGCTGCTCGGTCTGGTTTTTGCATTCATTTTCCCCAACCCTTATCCTAAATTCAACAAGAAGACTTCGAAGTATCTTCTTCAGGTGGCGGTCGTATGCCTTGGTTTCAATATGAATCTACAGGAATCCTTGCGTTCGGGTTCTGAAGGCATGATGTTTACTGTTGTTTCAGTAGTAGGAGTAATGGCTCTTGGGGTGCTTCTCGGATATTGGCTGCATATAAACCGCAAGACCGCATATCTTATTTCGTCAGGCACGGCTATCTGTGGCGGCAGCGCCATAGCGGCAGTCGGTCCGGTGGTAAAGGCCAACGAAAATGAAATGGCTGTGTCGCTCGGTGTGATTTTCATATTGAACTCGATAGCACTCTTCATATTTCCCCCTCTCGGGCATATTCTCGACATGTCGCAGGCACAGTTCGGCACGTGGGCGGCAATAGCCATACACGACACTTCGTCGGTCGTCGGCGCAGGTGAAACCTACGGCCCGGAGGCTCTGCAGATCGCGACTCTTATAAAACTGACGCGTGCGCTGTGGATTATTCCTCTGGCTATAGCCACAATGTTCATTTTCCGCGACAAGACATCCAGAATCTCTATTCCGTGGTTCATCTTTCTTTTTGTTCTGGCCATGGTGGTGAACACCTATGTGCCGCTTCCTCAGATGTTTGTCGATGCTATGGTCTGGATTGCCAAGCGGGGAATGGTTGTTACCCTTTTTCTTATCGGAGCCTCTCTTTCGTTGGCTTCAATCCGCAATGTCGGAGTCAAGCCCATGTTGCTTGCCGTGGCTTTGTGGATTGTGATAAGCATATCGAGTCTGATTGTAGTGCTTAGAACTATAGCATAGGCATTTCCATAACATGCCTCCGCTATGTATGACCCTTTGATTCGCCGTCCTGCCGTTCCATTGGCGTTGGGGCTTGCGCTTGGAATTGTCGCGCAGTCGGTTTTCGGTTTTGGCGGAGTAGCGGTTTTTATTGCCGCGTGTCTGGCGATAGCCTTGTATGTCATGCGCTTGAATGCGGCTACCGTTGTGATGGCCGCTTTCACTGCCGGTGTCTTTTGCGCAAGGCTGTCGGCTCCTGTCGAATTGCCGGATTATCATTTCGATGGAAATGAACGAGTATATAGCGGAGTTGTCGAGAGGCATGAAATGAGGGCGGCGTCGCAGCTGTGCGATGTCCGTGTAGTGTCCGGTTTCCGATGCCGTGTCACGGTAGGTGATATTATGCCGCCGGTTCGTGTGGGCGACAGTATTATGTTCGGAGCTGCTCTTGCACGGATTGACAGGGAGCCTGAATTTTATTCAGGAATCTCTGAGGCTTCGCGTTTTCGCAGCCGGGGCTATAGTGCGAAAGCATTGGTGCGAAGTAGCAACTGTGCTATTACGGGCGAGGATAATTCCTTTAAATACAGGTTGCAGCGTTATTCTGATGCTTTTGCGGCTATCGCGTATGCGTCGCCACTATCTTCGTCGACCTCGCGTCTGGCGGTTGCCGCAGGACTTGGCGACAGTTCGGCAGCCGTACCTGAAACGGTCGAGCGTTATCGGGCCTCAGGAATAGCACATCTTTTATGTGTCAGCGGATTCCATGTTGGTATCATTGCTGCATTTCTGGCACTTGCATTATATCCTTTGCGTTTGTGGAGCCGGGTGGGGCGTGTACGCTATCTGATTTCCATAGCCGGCATATGGTTTTATGCGTTTATGACAGGATTGCAGCCGTCTGTGTTCAGGGCTTCAGTCATGATAACCGTGTTCTTGTCTGCCGCATTCATGCAACGAAGTTCAGATCGGTTTAACTCACTTGCCCTTGCTGTGGCGGTGATATTGCTTGTCGAACCGTTGTCGTTGTTTTCGGTAGGTTTTCAGCTTTCTGTGACTGCAGTCCTGGGTCTGTTACTGTTTGCCGATAAACTTAATCCTGTTCCGGAGCATCGGCGCTACTTTCGTGCTGTAGCCGGTCTTTTTTCAAGTTCGCTTGCGGCTTCGATTGCTTCATTACCTGTGCTTTTATATGCATTTCATCGTCTTCCCGTTTTTTTTATATTAGCCAATGTTCTAGGAATGCTGCTTTTCCCGCTGTTGCTTGCAGGCAGTTGGATTGTAGCCGTATGGTCGTCTGCAGGAATTGATATGGCTTTGCCTGCAAAGATCGTCGACAGTATAGCCTATGTGATAGATTATGTGGCGGAACTGTGCACGTCGTACACTCTCCCGATGTTTGAGGAAATATATATGACTGCGCCGGCATTGATTATGCTTGTGATTGCGGTGGTGTCGCTTGCCTTGGCTCTTCACCATGCCGACAGGCGCATGCGTTTGTTGGCAGGCGCCGGAGCGATGGCTTTGTTTGTGTGTGCGGCCTGTGAGCCGCAAAGCGGAAAGCGTCTGCCTGATTTAAGGCAGATAGGAGATGTTATCATCTGCGACGGTAAAATAATAGTATGTCCTGACGCTTTATCCGATGGCCGTAACTGGCCTGAAAAGGTAGATTATATGCTGATTACCCGTGGCGCTAAGGCTCGGGAACTGAAAAACTTTGTTGAAGATTGTCGTCCGGATACCATTTTGCTTGATCAGCAACTTCCGCTAAGACGCAAGGAGTTTGTGAAAAGAACGGCAGAGGATGCCGGAATTCCGATTAAACAGGATTTCCGTATGCCTTATCGGTCAGTTCTTCAAAGCCGCGACTGAAATACGTGCGGTAGAAGTCGGTGGGACGCATGACTTCTCCATCCCACATCACAAGATCGATATCTATACATATAGAGCCTGCGCATTTGTGTTCCGGAAGTCTGCCTGATTTTTTCTCCCATGATTTTACAAGCGCCTCGACTTCTTCGCGACAGAGAGGGGTGTGTATGCGGACAACAGCATTGAGATAATCAGGATCTCGGCCGTTGACAGCAGCGGTCTGATAGATTTCCGATACGAGCATATCGAGGCCGATGGTGCTGACAAATGCGATTGCCGACTCCATGCGGCTTGCCCGGTCGGGCGTGTTGCTGCCAAGGCTCAGATAGGCTTCGTGCATGGTGTCTGTCATTTTCGTGGCATATTTTTCATCGAAAGGCCTATTCTCCTGCGTTCGAAGTCGATTTCGATAATGCGGGCTGATATTTTTTGTCCTATACTCAACACATCGTTGACGGCGGCGACATGTCGGTCGGCAAGCTGCGATATATGGATAAGGGCGTTTTCTTTTATGCCGATATTGACGAAAGCTCCGAATGCCGTGATATTATTTACAACACCGTCGACATGCATGCCTTCGTGTAGGTCCTCGAAATTCTTTATGTCGGAGCTGAAAGCCGCAGCTTCGGCGGCTTCAGTCCGGGGATCACGTCCCGGTTTGATAAGTTCGGCTATTATGTCACTTGCCGTTTCATGGCCTATTCCGGTGCATTCTGATATTTCATCGGCGGATAATGTTTTCAGAAATTCCTTGTCGGCTATCAGCGAGGCTATGTCTTTTTTTCTGCTGCGCGCGAAATTTTCGACAGCCGCATAAGTTTCCGGATGTATGCCGGTGCTGTCAAGAGGATTGTCGCCGTCGTTTATACGCAGGAATCCGGCGGCCTGTTCGAATGCTTTGGCGCCAAGCCGCGGTACTTTCATCAGGGCAGAACGTCGGCGGAACGGTCCGTTTGCATCGCGGTATGCGACAATATTTGAGGCGAGTTGTGGACCTATGCCTGAAATATAGCTCAACAAGCGAGGGGATGCGGTGTTGAGATCGACTCCGACCGCATTCACGCAACTCATCACCGTATAGTCGAGGGCGTCTTTCAGACGGGTATGATCCACATCGTGCTGATATTGCCCGACACCAATCGATTTCGGATCGATTTTTACAAGTTCGGCCAGGGGGTCGATGAGCCTTCTGCCTATCGATACGGCTCCCCGTACGGTCACGTCCTTGTCCGGAAATTCCTCGCGTGCTATATCGGAGGCGGAATATATCGAAGCGCCGTTCTCGTTGACTATGTTCACGGCTTCGCGCGGCATTATTCCCTCATTGCGCAGAAATTCGCCGGTTTCGCGCGATGCAGTGCCGTTGCCCAGTGCTATGGCTTCTATTCCGTGGATGCTGATCAGGCGGCGCAGGGTACAAGCCGCTCCTGCAATGTCGGAGCGGGGCGGAGTTGGGTATATTACAGTATCGTCGAGCAGGCGTCCGTTGCTGTCGAGGCATACGACCTTGCATCCTGTACGGAATCCCGGATCGATGGCAAGTACGGCTTTCCCCCGCAAGGGAGGAGCCATCAGCAATTGCCTCAGATTTGATGAGAAAAGGGCTATCGCGTCCGTGTCGGCCTGTTCTTTCATGGCGGCTGCTATCTCGTTTTCTATCGAGGGTTTCAGCAGACGGCTGAAAGCGTCGGTAGCGGCAGCGCGTATGACTTCTGCGGCTTCATCACATGCCTGTTCCGGCACGAACATGGCGGCTATGGCACCGGCTGTGTTTTTTTCGTCGGCCAGTGTGTAGCGCAGACGCAGCAGGCCTTCTTCCTCTGCCCGGCGCAGGGCAAGATATTGATGTGAGATTACGCTGCGCAGCGGACGGTCGAATTCGAGATAGTTGCGGTATGTAGCGAGTCGTTCGTCGTTTTCCTTTCCTTTTGCCACTGAAGCTTTAAGCGATGCTTCGCGTCGGAATGTGCGGCGAAGGGCATTACGCAGACGTATGCTTTCCGATGCCCATTCGGCGATTATGTCGGATGCGCCTGCGAGCGCATCTTCCACATCACCCCCACATGATGTAGCGGCAAAGCGGACTGCCGCCTTTCTCGGTTCGGTCCGGCCGCTCATAATTATGCGAGCTAATCCTTCAAGCCCTTTTTCTCGGGCTATTGTGGCGCGTGTTCGTCGTTTTGGCTTAAAAGGCGCGTATAAATCCTCAAGAGCCGTAGACTCATTGCAAGACTCGATTTTTTTCATGAGTTCCGCAGTCATAAGACCTGAATTCTCTATGCTTTCGATTATGGCGGCCTTGCGTTTTTCGAGAGTCCTGAATTTTTCAAGTTCAAGCTGGATGTCGCGTACGGCGACTTCGTCGAGTCCGCCCGTACGCTCTTTGCGGTAGCGGCTGATGAAAGGCACGGTCGCCCCTTCATCGAGCATACTTATTACGGCTTCAATGCGGCCTGCGCTGATCTCCAGCTTGCGGGAGAGGGCCGCGCTTTCGGTATTCATTATTTCTTATGGAGTGTGAAAAGTGTCACCTCGGGGGTTGCTCCTATTCGTGCGGGAATTCCAACTTCTCCGGAACCTATGTTGACGTATAAAAGGTGCTTGTCGTCGCCATCGTCGTATGTGCCTCCCCATGTCGGATATCTGAATACGGCTGGAGAAAGACCGCACAGCTCGATCTGCATTGCATGGGTGTGGCCTGATAGGGTCAGGGCTATGTTCTTATCGGGTGCACCGGCTATATCAGATGTCCAGTGTGCGGGATTGTGCGACAGCAGTATCTTGCATATCGGGTCGGAAAGTTCGCCGGGATATGCGGCGTCAAGGTCGCCGTAGCTGTGAAAAGGGGGATCTCCGACATTCTCGACGCCTATCAGAGCAAGAGAATCACCGCCGGCATGCAGCATGACGGTTTCGTTGAGCAGCAGACGCCAACCCATATTCTTTTGCAAATCAATTAATAATTCGAGGTCTTCTTTCTTTGATATGGAATCGGGCCAGTCGTAATAATCGCCGTAGTCGTGGTTTCCCAGAATGGAGAATACTCCTGCGGGGGCGTGCAGGCGGGAAAGGCTTTCGATGAATGGCAGCAGTTCGTCGCTGCGCCGGTTGACTATGTCGCCTGTGAATACTATGGCATCGGCGCCGAGTGTGTTGATTTTTGCGACAAGCTTGTCGCAAAAAGATGTGTCGCTGCCGAATGAGCCTGTATGGAGATCGGAGAACTGGGCTATGGTGAAGTCGTCGAAAGCTTCCGGGAGATTGTCTATTTCAATGCTTACATTCTTGACTTCGACCTGATTGCGTGTTATCAAGGCACCCCACCACATCGAGGCAAATATAAAAATGGAAACGACAGCTCCGCTACGTCCGAGCCATTTCGCACGTTTGCGCCTGAAAAGCCGGGGCACGCGTGAAAGCAGGTCGGCGATCGCCCATACGTATTTCGATATGTAGACACTGAAGTATGCGAACAGATTCCACATCAGTACGGTCAGCAGATGGTTGTCGCCGCTTCGCTTCGGCCAACAGAGCATTACGACAAGCCAGGCCGTAAGTGCTGCGGACGACCACAGTACAAGTCGTCGGCAACGCTGCCGCGTGCGGTCGCGGTTAAAGCGGCGGCAACATCTGTAAAGGTAAAAATCGACTGCCGCGCCGAGCAGCAGCACGATTATTATCAGTATCAGTGGAAGACGCATGTATACATTGGCTTAGATTCCGGAGCAGTCAGAAACTTCGCGCTGATTTTGCAGCGGATTGGCATACATGGTAAGCATCATACGGCGCATGAACAGCTGTTCGTCGCCGCTTATACCGTCTTCGTCGACTTTGGCAAGCTGTCCGGCGATGTATTCGTCGAAAGTGCGTATGTCGTCAGCCGTATATTTGTCGGTGTATGTATTGGTGCCGTTCAGTTCGTCGAAAGCTATATAGTTACCGGGGTATATATGATAGCCGCAATGGATTGACCTGTCTATCAGAGAGCAGGTGTGGTGTATGATTTCCGCACGGTTGTCGGATTCGAACTTTTCGATATCGGGATTTATGCAGCGGCCGAGGGCAAAATGTACGCGGCCTTTCTGCTTGAGTATGCCTGTTTCCATGCTGAAAAGGTCGTCGCGCTGGCTTTTTTTGAAATCCGGATCGCGGCGCCGGAGCAGAAATTCCCTCACTTTGAGATAATCGTTCGGGTCGTATTCGTATGATATCGATACTGGCAGCAGGTTCACATCGAGGATGTTCTTCCGTGTGTCTGCCGGTCCGAATGCGAGCATTTTTATCAGGCTTTCCTGTGTGCGGTCGTTGGAATCCTTGGCGCGTCCTTCGCGCTGGGCTATCCACACGGATTCGTGCTTCGTACCTATTGCATAGTGTATATATGCCGACAGGTGTTTTGCCGCTTCAAGGGCTTTTGTCACTTTCTCGCCGCGTTTGACGATGAAACTGCGGTTCAGCTTCACCAGATCTGTTATCCAGTCGTAGATCAGCAGATTATTGCCTATCGCCACCTCGGTTATGGGCATGCGGTTGCGAATGAAGCAAAGATTCAGGAACGATGCGTCGAGAACGATGTCGCGATGGTTGGTTATGAACGTAAAAGCCCGTCCGGGTGTGTAGTTTTCCAGACCGCTGACGCTTAATCCTGCGGTCGTGGTGCTGACAAGCATCTCCAGAAACGGTCCCATTACTTTGACCTGAAAGTCGTCGCGGTTTTTGACCGTCAGCAGCATGTCGGTGAAAGCTTTATAGTCGACGTCGGGCATGACGTAGCGCACTGCGTGTTCGAATCCGGGTTCATTGACCAGTTTTGCGATTTTTTCGTGGAACTGGTGGTCGTCGTATGGAGCGATGTCGCTGAAATCGTGTTCTATGGAGGGGGTATGCAGTTCGTCTGTTGACATAGTTTTGTGCCAAAATGGATTTAAAGTCCAAAGTTAACAAAAAATGTTTATATATCAATAACAATCAAATCCGCGATTCGGTCGCATTCGTGTATGTGCGCCATTTTTCGATGAGTGCCTGCATGTCGGGCGGTACGGGAGCGGAGAAGAACATTTCCTTGCCTGTGGCCGGGTGAACGAATCCGAGAGTGCGTGCATGCAGTGCTTGCCTCGGGCACAGGTCGAAACAGTTTGCTATGAAACTTCGGTATGATGCCGACGGAGTGCCGCGCAGAATCGTGTCGCCTCCATAGCGCGCATCGTTGAAAAGCGGATGGCCGAGATGCCGCATGTGAACACGAATCTGATGTGTGCGCCCTGTTTCGAGTACGCATCGCACGACTGATACGTGGCCGAGCGGTTCTATTGTTTCATAATGTGTGACGGCACGTTTGCCGTAGCTGTCGCCGACGGGGAATACAGCCATTTGCAGGCGGTCGCGCATGGAGCGGCCTATGTTGCTCTCTATACGTCCCGAAGCCGGTTCTGGACGCCCCCAGACGACAGCTATGTATTCGCGTTTTGTGGTCTTGTTGAAGAATTGCTTGCCGAGTGAGGTCTTGGCATCCGGGGTCTTGGCTACTACCAGAAGGCCGGATGTATCTTTGTCGATACGGTGTACAAGTCCCATTCGCGGGTCGTTTACGTCGTAGTTGGGGTTGTCGCGGAAATGCCAGGCAAGAGCATTTACAAGTGTGCCTGAATAGTTGCCGTGACCGGGGTGTACGACCAGTCCGGCCGGTTTGTTCACGACAAGGACGTCGCTGTCTTCGTATACTATATCGAGCGGTATGTTCTGGGCTATTATTTCGAATTCGTAGCGTGGTCTGTCCATCACCACCTGCACCACGTCGAGAGGCTTGACGCGGTAGTTGCTTTTCACGCGTTTGCCGTTGACGAGTATGCAGCCGGCGTCGGCAGCCTGCTGCACGCGGTTGCGCGACGACTTCTCGAGGCGCGCAACCAGAAATTTGTCGACACGAAGGAGCTGTTGTCCTTTGTCGGCCACGAAGCGGAAATGTTCGAAATATTCAGTGCCGTCGATTTCCAACGGTTCACGGCCGTCGTCAGGAAGTTTGTTGTCGGCGGGATCGCCGATTATAGTATATTCACCCGCCATGTCATTCAAATGATGATGCTACTTCGGTGGCAATCGCGTCTGATTCGCTGTCGATAAATTCTTCGGAGTTATCTTTTTCATATACTGGCGCACTTCCGACTTCGAGGGTGACTGTGGATGTCACCGGAATAACAGAGCCTACGGTAAGCGGCGTGTCGCCGTAACGCGCGCCTACTACAAGGTCGGGATACTCGGAGGGTACGTTTATCACGCGTACATCGGTGATTCCTATCCCGCGCAGATATGAAATGGCTTGTCGTGACGACACGTTTCCGGCGAGCGGCATCGAAATAGTCACCTGTTTCGGAGAGAACGCTGTGACGGTGGCATAGACGATGCGTCCTGATTTCACTATTGCGCCTGCGTGAGGCCATGATTCCACGACTGTGCCCGGAGCAACGGACTGGTCGTAGATAGAGTCGGATATTTCTATTCCGAGTCTGTTTGTTTCGAGTACACGTCGGGCTTCGGCGTAACTGAGGTGTTTGATTTCCGGTACGACAGCAGTTGAGCCGTGCATAGTCCAGTGGTCAAGGAAAATTAGTGCGCCCCACAGCAGGAGCAGCCCTGTGATTATTATAGCGCAAAAGTTCGTCAGAATAGGGTGCGCTTTCAGAAAAGTCTTTATTTTTGCTGTATTCATGCTATTATTGACAGACAGGGAACAGCTTCCGGCCTATCCGGAGGCTATTCCCTGCAAAGATACTCAGAATTTATGATATATCGCTACAGCAACTGATAAATTCGCCGGACGGCAGTGTGGGGCAGTGTCATCGCGACAGCGCTGTACCATTCGAATATAAGCTATCTGGCGCGCAGGATACCACTGTCGATATTTTTGTCTACGTTCTGAGTGTCGTGTTTTATTTTTTTGCCGAAATCAATTGACCACGAGGTTTTAACCCATGCCGATTGCCGGTCGGATGTCGCATATTGGGTGTTGTCGAAGCTGTATTCCGGGCAGTCGAGAGTCATTCTGTACCGCGGGCGGCGGTAGAATGGATTGTGGAATCCGGCTTCTATGCGCAGTCCTTTGTGGCTCCAGCTTCCCGACAGGCCGAAGTCCCAGATCGTACGGGTGCTTACGAGGTCGTATCCCATGATTTTCTTAGGGGTGGACATATATGCGTTGATTGCGAAATCACCTATGTAGTATGCGGCACGGGCTTCTGCCGTCCAGCATGCCGCCGACATACGGCTGCCGTTGCCGTCGTATGAGTTATACATCCATCCTCCCGAGAGCTGTATGTTCAGCCGTTTTGACGGCATCCATGTGGCCGACAGGGTAGGGGTGGCCTGATCCCATCGTCCGTCGCCGCGGAACGACTGCACGAGCATTCCGTCCTCGATACTGTAGGAAACCAAGGGGAGGCGGCTCGCTCCCATATACAATGCCATAAGCTGGAAGTTGACTTTGCCGATACCGAGGCTATAGACAGCCATTGCCTGTGTGATGCGTGTCTGTTTCAGATCGGGATTGCCGCGGCGTTGCTGGAGCATGTCGACCTGTGTCACGGCGTCGGTGATCATGGCAAGCTGCGGGTACGAGTTGCCGTAGGCACCACCAATTTGCGCGAATTGTCCGCGTGCGGGCTGTATGGTGAATACGGCCTGTGCCCTTGGGCTGTAGTTGCCTATTGTTTCTCTGCCATGAAGCCTGTATGCCTGGGCCGAGAATCCTGGGGATACGCGCAGCGATGCGATTTTCCACAATGGTTGCATATATTCGGCGAATATAAGACTTTCCGACATCCACAGGTGCTGCCATGATGAGTGTGTGCCGTTGTAATCGGCAGAACTTACATTATATAATTCATATAGTTTTATTGTCAGCGAATTGCCGTGGCGGAAGTCTTTTACATAATTGAGGGAAGCGTGAAAGTTATACAGATTTTCCGAGGTGGAGGAGTTTACTGCCGAAACATTTTCTTTGTAGTTGTAGTCGTATCGGTTTTTCGAAACTGAAGCGCTGGCCGATGCGTCTATGCTTTGCTGATTTGGTAGATTGAATGTGCCGCTTAAGCCGAGGCTGTATTTCATGCCCCGGGAGCGTTCTGAGCGTTCTGCACTGACTTCTGCCGCTACGGACGAAAGCCCTGAATATTTGAGAAGAGATTCGTTGTATCCTTCAGGAGTAGCATTATGCACGATGTTCAATGTGGCGCGCAGGGTGCGGTGTTCATTTTTGTTCCTTATCCGTAGTTGTCCGTACTGTGAGTTCTTTTTGTTTCTTTCGGCGATGGTGGTGTAGTGACGGTTTATGGTCCCGTCGGGAAACCGAATGTTCTCATCCCGTTCCGATTCGCTGCCTTGTATGTTTTTGTAGTCGGTTCCGGCGAATAGTGTGTATTGCGTGTTGCGGTCGTAGTACTTTGCCGCGAGGTTGTAGTCGCCTGCGGTGTAGCCTATTCTTTGCAGTGCATCCAGAGATACGTATCCGCCTGACGTGCGCTTCCTGAGTATGAAGTTCAGTGCAACGTTATCTCCTGCATAGCGTCCTGTAGGAGCATCTATATATTGCACGCGTTCTACGTCGTCGGGTCTGAGCTGACGAACCTCGCGCTCGTCGGCCTCCATTCCGTCGATGTAGAGCGAAACTTTTCCGCCAAGAGCGCTGACTGATCCTTTGAAAGCGTCGACTGTCACGCCGGGAATCATGAGGTTGCGCACAAGTTCATAGCCGGACGAGGCGTGTTTTTTCTGTTCGCGGTCGGGAATGACTGTCACCCCGTTCCGGGTGCGTACAAAGCGTTCGGACGTAACCGTGAGTTCCTGAAGTGTATTTGTACTTTCTGTTAGGACTAAATCGCATATGATCGGATGTATATTGCTGAGCATCAGTTCGGCTGATGTGCTGTTGTAGCCTATGCAACTTGCATTTACCCTTATTTCGCACTCCGGCAAACCTGAAATGTTGTAGATACCGTTTTCGTCGGTGACGGCTCCGGCTATCAGAGTAGAGTCTGTTGCACATATTCTTACTGATGCGAAGTCGACAGGATTTCCGTCCGTATCGCTGATTTTTCCTTTCAATTCCGCCGCATCGGCTGTCCGGACAAGGCATAGGACAAGCGGGAGAATGAAAATTTTCAATTTCCACTCTTTCATGATAATAGTTGTTATGTTTTGATTTTTAAGGCTTTGTTTTTTTTAGTTCCATAAGTCTTTCGATTACTCGTTCGACCGGAAAATCCGCGCGTCGCATCAAGGCGATGAATTCGGGAAGTGTCTTTTCCTCGAACTCTGTTTTTTGTATTCCGGCGACTATCTTCGGCCCGTCGGCCGATACGAAGAAACCCATTCCTCGGCGCTGGAATATGATAAGCTTTTCTGAAAGTTCTTCATAGGCGCGCATGACGGTGCGGGGATTGACTGTCATTGTCACGGACAGCTCTTTCACTGACGGGATGCGACCTTCGGGAATCCATTCTCCCGAACTTATACGCTCCAGGCAGTAGTCGAGGATCTGCCGATATATGGGTTTGTCGGTACTGAATTCTGCCGTCATATCTGACGATTTTTGATTTTGTGGAAGATGGCTGGAAGAAGTATCGATATTGTGATGGCAATGACTGCCAGTTCGCCGATCCCGTATGATGACGTGCTTCCGAACAGATCGCGGTTTGTGCTTATAAGTCTGGTCATATCTTCCAACAGTTGGATGTCGCTGTCGATGCTATATGCAACGTTGCCTATTATTCCTTTTTCATGTAGTCCTGCAAGGATTGCCATGAAATGGAAAAGATTCGAGATTCCAATGATTATGAAGACGCCCGATGCCATGAGCAATGAAAGGATAGTGCGTCGGCGGTTGAAAGCGGATATACCGAACAGGCATACTGCCGTGGCAAGGATTATATATAATATATGGCTTGGCATGCTTATCCGTCCCCAGGTGTGAACGAGTTTCAGTATTACCGGTATATTAGGGTTGGCTGCCAGTATGTTGCCGGTATTGGCTGAAATTATTATCGAGTATGGAAGCAGTAGGATAAGCGGCAGGACGATGAAACAGTACAGGAGCAGGAAAGCCGATTTTTCGGTGGCTGTAGCGGGTAGTGAAGTTTCGGTCACGAGGCTTCCGCGGCTGGAGAATGCGAGCGGTCCCAGACATATCATAGTCGAAAATACTAATGCCAGGAACGGTATCAGGAAAATTATACTCCTCTCCTTGCAGGCAGGTATAAATAATAATCCTGTCAGTAGCGAGAAGACTGCATATATGATAATCTGCCGGTATAATACGGGCAGGTAGAAACGGGCTGTCATTACGAAGCGCCGGATGGAGAATTTATTTGTCGGTTCCATGTTTTTATGATTTAAGGCAGTTCAGTATTGCTTGTATGGAATTTCCGTGCAGGGCGTTGTAAAGAAGTTCGAAATCAAGTTGTGACTCGATTGATTTGTCGGTGTTGGCTATGATGCAGCGCTGAAGCCCGAAGCTGGGTTCGCTGTAAAGTATGTCGGCATCCGTGGTGTTTTGTGTGACGAAGGCTATGTGCGATGTTATTTCATCAATATTCATATTCAGCAGTAATTTTCCGTGGCTGAGGACAATGATACTGTCGTAAAGGGATTCAAGGTCGGCCGGTGTGTGGGTCGATACGATTACTGTCTGTTCAGGCGAAACGCATTCGACAAGCATGCGGCTGAATGTCTGTTTAGAGTTTATATCTAGTCCGTTTGTAGGTTCGTCGAGAAGAAGGGCGTCGCATCGAAGTGCCAGCATATAGGACAGATGTGCTTTCCGACGGGTACCTAAGGACATCCTGCTGAGTTTGTCGTTTTCGTTTATGCCGAATGCGTGCAGGTTGCGCTTAAGCATTTCCCGGTCGAAGCGTGGGAAGAAAGGGGAGTGGACTTTGACCATTTCTTTTATCGTGGAAGCGGGGAATTCCATTCCGTCGCCAAAGAATTGCACACGGCACATTTCCGACGGGTGTCGCTGACGCATGGGAGTGCCGTCGAGTTCACAACTGCCGGAACGCGGATAGCGCAGGCCGCCCATGAGGTGAAGCAGTGTGGTCTTGCCTGCTCCGTTTTCTCCGACAAGGAGATGAATGCCGCTGCCTATTTCGGCGGTGATGTCTTGCAGCGTTTTGACTTTTCTATTATAGCCGTAGCTGAGATTCTGTAGTTTTATCATTTCGTTCAGGTGTCGAGGTGATGTAGTGTTGCAGTGATGTGCAATGCTATAGCACAAGGGTACAATCAAAATCCATATATGCAAAATATTTTGTAAAAAAAATATATTGCATGTTTCAGTGCGACGGATTTTTGGAATCGAACAATTTCAGTGACGGGGACGTTAATAAATCAGATTTTCAAAAACACGAAAACAAAAAAACAATCCCAAATAACACTACATTATGAATTACGCTCCTCTTCAAGGTATTAAAGTTGTGGATTTCACAAATGTGCAGTCCGGACCTTCATGTACGCAGATGCTCGCATGGCTCGGCGCAGAAGTAATAAAGATAGAACGTCCCGGTACGGGCGATGCAACACGAGGTGAGCTACAGTTTGATCCTGATTGTCCAAGCTACTACTTCCTACAGCTTAATTCCGACAAAAAATCACTGACTCTCAACGCCGCTACTGCCGACGGAAAGAAGATTCTTACTAAGCTTATAGAACAGGCAGATGTATTTATCGAAAACTTGCATCCCGGAGCCATGGACAAACTCGGTTTCGGATGGGAAGATGTACATAAAATCAATCCAAGATGTATCTATGGTACGATCAAAGGTTTTCCACTGTCGTCGCGTTTCGCTGATCTTAAGGCTTATGAACCTGTAGCGCAGGTTACAGCCGGTGCGGCTTCAACTACAGGCTGGTATCAGGGTCCTGACAATATCCCGACGCAGTCCGGTGCCGCTCTGGGTGACTCCAACACCGGCATGCACATGACTATCGGCATTCTGGCTGCTCTGATGCAACGGGAAAAAACCGGTGAGGGCGTATTTGTTTACCAGTCGATGCACAATGCATGTCTTAACCTATGCCGCATCAAGACGCGCGATCAGCTGACTCTTGACCGTATCGGCTATCTGACGCAGTTCCCGCAGTATCCCAACAGCAAATTCCCCGACTTCGTTCCCCGCTCGGGCAACCAGGAAGGTAGCGGTGTTCTCGGCTGGACTTATAAATGCAAAGGTTGGGAAACCGATCCTAACGCATATGTTTATGTTATTCTCCAGCGTGGTGCCAAGGACTTCGAAAAAGCATGCAAGGCTCTCGGTTTCGAGGACTGGCTGACAAATCCGGATTTCAATACAGCCGACGCACGCGACAGGCACAAACAGCAGATATGGGCGCGTATAGAGGAATTTACAATCACCAAGGACAAGTACGAAGTTGTCAAGCTTCTTGCTCCGGCCGGAGTGCCGTGTGCTCCTGTGCTGTCGACCAAGGAAATAATGTCGGACGAAAGCCTTTACGACGGTAATACGCTTGTAAAGATAAATCAAGGCGGTAAGGTTGGTGAATTCGTTACGGTAGGGTGCCCGTTCACAATGTCGAACTATACGCCGAAATACGGTCCGTGTCCCGAACTCGGAGGAAACACCGATGAAATTCTGGGAGCCTTGGGCTATACAGCCGAACAGCAGGCTGCGATGAAAGCCAACGGTACTACAGCTCCGCTGCCTAAACCTCAGATGCCTGAACCCCCGGCAGGTAAATAATCCCGGTTCTTAATCATTACGACAGCGGCCGGCCGAAGGGCGACTTGCGCTCCCGGACGGCCGCTGACGCTATCAAATCCAGAAACTACCAAATCATGGCAACAACAACTACTACTACGCCCCCGCAGGCTCCGTCATATCCGAACCAGGTTACAGGCATGTATATTCTTGCCCGTGCGTTGCGCCTGTTGGGAATCGATGCGATGTATGGACTCGTCGGTATTCCGGTGACTGATTTCGCTTATCTTGTTCAGGAGGAGGGCATACGTTTTGTCGGTTTTCGTCACGAGCAGCAGGCCGGTATGGCTGCCGCTACCCACGGCTATCTGACGCGGACTCCCGGTGTGCTCCTGACAGTATCGTCGCTCGGTTTTCTTAACGGGCTTACGGCTACGGCCAACGCCACCGTAAACTGCTATCCTATGATTCAGATCAGCGGGTCGAGCGAACGCGAGCCTATCGATCTCAACCAAGGCAACTATGAAGCTCTCGATCAGTTAAGCATAGCTAAACCTCTCGTGAAAGCGGCATATCGTGTCAACCGTCCCGAAGATATACCTACAGCGCTTGTGCGTGCTTACCGTTCGGCCATCTCGGGTCGTCCCGGCGGTGTCTATCTCGACATAACGACGCCTTGCCTCGGCGCGGTGATGGATAAAGCCGAAGCTGATAAATTGTTTTTTACTCCGGTGGATATGTGTCCGTCGATGCCGCCTGCACCTGAAGCGGTCGACCGTGCGATGGAACTTATCGCCGGTGCCAAAAAGCCTGTTATCCTTATAGGCAAAGGTGCTGCCTACGCATGTGTCGAAGGTCAGCTGAAAGAACTTGTTGAAAAGACAGGCATTCCTTATCTGCCTATGTCGATGGCAAAAGGTGTGCTGCCCGACGGCGGTCCGTTGAGCGCACTGTCGTGCCGTTCGACTGTGATGTCGCAAGCCGACGTGGTTGTGCTCGCAGGCGCGCGCCTTAACTGGTTGCTTTCGCGCGGACACGGCAAATGGAGTCCCGATACCAAATTCGTGCAACTCGATATCGCGCCCGAGGAAATCGACTGCAACCGTCCGATCGCAGCTCCTGTCATAGGCGATCTTACCTCGATTCTGAATGCGATGATAGAGCGTCTGCCCGATTATAAGATGAGCATGGATCCGCAGTGGGTTCCGTCTTTGCAGGCTGAAACGAAAACTAAGGCTGTAAAATTCGCCGAACGGCTCGATGCTGCGAAATCGGCAAGTCCTATGAACCATTGGACGGCGCTTGGAGCCATAAAGCCGGTGATGGATGCCAATCCTGATGTAATCCTCGTCAACGAGGGCGCAAATACGCTCGACGATACCCGCGACACGCTTGAAATGACTATGCCGAGGCATCGTATCGACTGTGCCACATGGGCTATCATGGGTATGGGCATGGGTTCGGCCATAGGTGCCGCGGTGGCGACCGGAAAGAGCGTGGTAGCTATCGAAGGTGATTCGGCATTCGGTTTCTCCGGAATGGACTTTTCCACTATATGCCGTTTCAAACTACCTGTTACCGTGGTGATATTCAACAACGGTGGTATTTATAACGGTATAGGTGTCAACCTAAGCAATAACGGAGATCCGGCTCCTACCACTCTCGACGTGAATGCGCGCTATGACAAGCTGGGTGAAGCTTTCGGTGCCAAGTCATACTATGTCACCACTCCTGAAGAGCTTTCGGCCGCACTTACAGAAGCGATCGCCTCCAAAGCTCCTGCAATGATTGATGTACAGCTTGCGGCGGATTCAGGCAAGGAATCGGGACATATAGGATATCTGAATCCAGAATCGCTTCAGCATATAACGGTCTGAACCGCCGGAGGTGAAAGCAACAGAATTATTCATTCAACAAAAGTTTAGTTTATGGAACACATCATTCTATATGCCATCGTCCCTATAATAGTGGTGATGCTTGCCGGTTACATATCCGGAAAGAAAGGAATATTTTCGGGCGCAAACGCCAAGGCATTCAATAAGGTAGTGCTCGACTATGCGTTGCCTGCCGCTCTTTTCGTGTCCATAGTCGATGCCGACCGCAAGATGCTTGTCGACGATATAAAACTATCCCTTATCTCCCTTGTGGTGATAATGTTCTGCTTCATGCTTGTATACTGGATCTATAAGTATGGTTTCCGCAAGCAGGGGGTCACACAGGCCGATGCAGCCATCATGGCGCTTGTAAACGGTTCGCCTACAATCGGATTCCTCGGGTTCGCGGTGCTTGAACCTATATTCGGCACAAACGCGTATGTGGCTCTGGTGGTCGCTATCGTAGGTATTGTTGTCAACGCAGTCGGTATACCGGTCGGTCTGTCGTTGCTCAATGCCGGCAATGAAGCCGCTCTGGCAAAAAACGGGGGTAAAAAGCCCAGTATCTGGAAGCCTGTCATCCACGCTCTCGAACAACCTGTGGCCTGGGCTCCAATTCTGGCTGTGATATGGGTGATAGCAGGGATTCCCTGGCCGGCATGGGCAAGTCCTTCGTTCGATCTTATAAAGGGTGCTAATGCGTCAATGGCCGTGTTTGCTGCCGGTATAACACTTTCGGCCGTTAAAGTGAATGTCAACTGGCAGGCTATCCTTGGAGTTATCCTGAAGCTGATACTTATGCCCGGATTGTTGTTGCTTGCGGCAATAATATTCAAGATGACTCCCGCCAATACGGCTATGCTTGTTGTGGCAGGTGCCCTTCCTCCGGCATTCTCCGGTATCATAATCGCCAGCGAATATGATTCGTATGTGGCTACAAGCACATCATCGCTTGCCATATCAGTGATATTGTTCATGGTATTCTGCCCGCTGTGGATATGGATAACTCAGCTTTTTGTAGGCCCTATTCCCGGCATTTCGATTTAATACGTAAAATCATTTAAAAGGCTACGCGGACGACTAAAAAACAGTTGCTCCGCGTTGCTTTATTCATCTTTTATATTAATTTTGCGTTGTAACCTTAAAAACGTAGTCTTATGCCTACTGTATCGAAACGCGGCGAGATAATGCCGGCATCGCCTATACGCCGGCTTGCGCCCTTGGCCGATGAAGCCGTGGCGCGTGGTGTGAAAGTATATCGTCTGAACATCGGCCAGCCCGATGTGCCGACACCTCCTGCCGCTCTTGAAGCTATTCATGCGGTCGACCGTACTGTTCTGGAATACAGTCCTTCGGCCGGTCTGCTATCCCTGCGCCAAAAGTTGCAGGAATACTATCGCCGCTTCGGTATAGAAGTGGATGTGGATGATATAATAGTGACATGCGGCGGTTCCGAGGCGGTGCTTTTCGCATTTATGGCTTGTCTTGATCCGGGCGATGAAGTAATCATTCCGGAGCCTGCATATGCCAACTACATGGCTTTTGCCATATCGGCAGGCGCGCGCATTGTCACCGTTCCTTCAAAAATAAGCAATGGCTTCGCGTTGCCTCCGATTTCGGAGTTCGAGGAGCTTATAACGTCCCGGACAAAAGCTATACTTATCTGTAACCCCAACAATCCCACTGGTTATCTTTATACACCGGCTGAATTGATGCAGATACGCGATCTGGTGAAGGAACACAATCTGTTCCTGTTTTCCGACGAAGTTTACCGCGAGTTCTGTTATACCGATGCCCCTTACATATCGGCGATGACTCTGCCCGGCATCGAAGATCAGGTGGTGCTTATCGATTCGGTGTCGAAACGATATAATGAATGTGGTATACGTGTCGGAGCCCTTATCACTCGTCATGAAAAGCTCAAACGCAATGTGATGAAATTCTGTCAGGCTCGTCTTAGTCCTCCTTTGCTGGGACAGATCGTGGCAGAAGCGTCGATTGACACTCCGGCCGACTACATGCGCTCGACTTTCATGCAATATCTGCAACGACGAAACTTCCTTATAAAGGCTCTTAATAAAATTCCGGGGGTATATACTCCTATGCCTATGGGCGCCTTCTATACGGTGGCTTCGCTGCCTGTCGAGGATGCCGACCATTTCTGCGCATGGTGCCTGAAAGAATTTTCCTACAATGGCCAGACTGTGTTCATGGCTCCGGCTTCGGGATTCTATACCGATCCGGGACTCGGTCGCAACGAAGTGCGAATTGCCTATGTTCTTGAGATACCTGAACTTGAGCGTGCCGTCGAGGTACTCGCCAAGGCTCTTGAAGCGTATCCGGGAAAGAATGTTTAGGTTTTAGAGTTTGGAAAGCGGGATTATTCCCGCTTTTTTTGCTATAGTCTGTAGGTCAGCATCAGGTGGGCTCCGATCTGGTTACTGTCTATTCTGGGACAGCCCCTTGAAGTGCCACCGTCGAAAGTCATGATGAAATCGTAGTTGCTGGCACGTGAGTAAAAATCTGTTCCGGCAGTCAGGTACAGGCGCTTCCACAGACGGTAGTTTATGGAGATTTCAAAATGATTGAACGATGAATTGGACCTGTCGCCCTGGACGTCGACGGGTTTTCCTTCGGGAGTGAGCGACCAGTCGTAATTGCGGTCGTAGCCCTGCCATGTATATATCTTGTAGAACCTGTCGGCTATCGCCACCGAGAGCCGGTCGTTTGTAAGAGTCCAGTTTATGCCGGCTTTGACCGAGAAGCCGGAGCCCCAGTTGTAGTTTCGGTGATAGTCGCGGTAGAAATCGGTAAGAATACCGGCCATAATGATTCCGTTGGCATGGACGTATCCGTCTATGGTCATCGATGGAATCGGTTTATATCTGACCATGGAACCTGCGCCTATCGAAGCCGGAGTACCTAATTTATATGGTACCGTGCAGGGAAAAAGATGTGTTGTGTTTCTTTCGGCTCTGATGGTGTCGGAGTCGAAATAGTCGAAGTGCTGGTACATTCCGACGGAAAGATTCAGATTTCGTCGGTCATACAGTTCTTTTGAAAGCAGGCGTCCTGTTATTTCCACGCGGCTGAGCAGTGGCTGGGTTTTTATGGCCTGTAGTTCCATCAGAAATGTGAAATAATCGTAAGGGGTTTTGCCTGAACAAGCGAAGCGGTCGCCATATTCGATTCTTATTTCTGCCGCTCCTCCAGCTCGTTTGCCCTCGTCGTTTTTATATAGAGAAATCAACCTTCCGCCAAGAGAAATGTCGACGCTTACGGGCGGTATCCCGAAGCGGCGTCCTGATGTAGTGCGTTTTTCCCAGGCCCGGCCGGTCACGATTCTGGTGAAGCCGCGCATCGGGCTAACTATGAAAGCTGCCAGTTCGCGACCGAAACGCTCGGCGCCCGTAGTGCGGTCATCGATAATAAGGTCGGAGCTACGGTAGAGTACTTCTCCGATAGCGGCGCCACCTATGGGGGTGGCTATTATGTCGTTGGTCGACGGATATTCGCATTCCATGAACATCTCCCACATGGCGCTGCCGCCGATGGCGAACAATTCCGACTGCCAGAAGTTGTAGCCGTTGGCCCGTCCGGCGTTGAAGAACAGGCTGCCGTTGTAGGGATGGGCGAACATGTTGGTGCTGAGGTGGTCGTTATCCCATTCGAAGCCGTGCCTGAAATTCTCTTTTATGCTGTTCCAGGATATGTATGCGAAGTGTCCTTTCTGGATATACCGGTCGAAAGCCCAGAGTCCTATGTTGAATCCGACTGTTTCTGCCGCAGCGCGCCAGAACGCTTTATGTCCAAGACGCGCTGCGTCGGCACTGTCGGCCGGAACGGGTGGACTGATTGTATGGCGTTCAGAGTAGTTCCCTTCGGCCATCATGCCGGAGTTGATGCTGTCGACTGTAGAGGCATAAAGACTCAAAGCCGTCAACAGCGATATTATGATTGATATGTACCTCATGGCGGTTTATCTGACCACTTTCAGACTCCGTTTGCTGCCATTTGCTTTTATGTAAAGACCTGGGATGAGCTGTGACGGATCGACTTCGGTTCCGTTGAGATTGTACCATCTGACGACGTTGTTTTCCGGAACCGTGGTCAACTCCGCTTCGCCGGAGAATACAAAATCACCACCGAGTTTCAGTTTTCCGTCAGCGAGTGTGACGTTGAACCATACAGGGCTGGAAAGGGGTACTTTGAAATTGGTCCAATCTCCGTCGTTGTCGAGGCAGTATACCGGTCTGATACGGTAAACGCCGTCCTGATAGCTGTCAGGGAAGCTGAAGTCCAGAACTGAGGCCCCGATGAAACTCGGCACGTCGTCTTCATAATAATGCTCGGATAAACTTACTTCGCCATCCGGCTTTTCTATATTCATGCGTATTGTGAAATGGCCTTCGATGCCCGACATGTTGTAGAATCCTCCGCCAAAGCGGACTAACATGCCGCTTGTTGAACATGTCATATTCTGGAATACTGCCATGTATGGCCTTGCCGGCACTGAGCCTTCAAAAGGAGGACGGATGCCTAATACGGCGCTTTGTCGGAAATTGTAGCCTCCGGCGGATCCGCCGATTCCCTGGCCTTCGGGGTTGAGGGCAGAGAGCAAAAAGAAACCGTTGTAATCTCCGTTCCATCCCCAGTTTATGTGGAAATAGCCGTCGGAGTCGTAGCCATCGCAGACAAAAGCATGGCCACCTCCTGCGAGTGTGGTACCGCCATAGTAGACGGGTCCGTTGGCGAGTGATGCGTAAATCATGTTATTCCATGTTTCTGCCTGATAATAATCGCGATACTCGAGATGCAGGCTTTGATCGTAGCCGAAATGGTTTATCAGGGCGGATGGAACAAGGTCGTCGCGGGCGCCGGAGCCTCCACCATTTGACGTATTATAGTCCATCTCAACTGAGATTCCGCATACTTTCATAAGCCGGGCGATTTCTTCAATTGCATCCGTATCGCTATAGCCATCAACTTTGTCAAGCATCTTGTCCCAGTTGAATTTGTACTTCGTAAAGTCCAGATTCAATTCTTTTCCGTTCTCTTCGTAGCATTTTGAGCCGAATCCTTGTTGCGGATATCTATGGTAGTACATTATCTGGGCTATGGCCGTTGCAACGCAGCCGGTCACGGTTAGTTCTCCGTTGATAGAGGGACAAAAAAAGTTGTATGGATAATCTTGACCCCAATGTGCCGTGCAGAGAGCTTCGATGGGCGTACGGTCGGCCGGTTCGCTTTTATGGGGAGCGGCGGCTTCATGATGTTCGCGCCCCCATTCGATCTGTCGGGCGTATTCTCCGAGCCACCACCGCATCTGTGGGGGTAGAGTGGAAGCGTTCTCGGTTGGGGTGTCGGTATATCCGAGCAGGGCGGGGGCACAGTCGTCGGCGCTGACGACCAGGCTGTGTTCTGCTGTGCTGAAAATATAGTAAGTGTCGGATATACTATCGCGAGCTGCCAGACGTGGCGTCTGTGCTATGGCTGCGCGTGCTTTTGCCGGACCGGTGGTGCTGATGCGGGCGAGGGCTTCTGTCGGCGTGAGTCGACGGGCTTCGCTTGTTATTGTCGCGATGATGAACAGGAGTGAGAGGAGAAGCAGGTTTTTTTTCATGGCCGGAGGATGAGAATTGAGAATCCCGCCGCGTGGGCCTCGTATCGGAGCTTCTTCACATGCGGCGGGATTTTATTTTCTGTTTTCTGATTTAAATGGATGGAACGGGCACGATTATTGCATGCCGCTGACAGCTACGCTACCGTCGATTTTCGATACAAGCCCCTGTAGAACCTTGCCCGGACCGAGTTCCACGAATTCGGTTGCGCCGTCGGCGATCATGTTCTTGACGGTCTGTGTCCAACGCACGGGAGCGGTGAGCTGTGCCACAAGATTGGCCTTGATTTCTGCCGGGTCGGTGTGGGGGTGTGCATCGACATTCTGATATACGGGGCATACGGGAGCCGAGAAATTTGTGCGTTCGATAGCTTCGGCAAGCTCGGCGCGTGCAGGCTCCATGCAGGGGGAGTGGAATGCACCGCCGACGGGAAGTCTGAGCGCGCGTTTGGCGCCTGCGGCCTTGAGTTTTTCACAGGCGGCGTCGACAGCTTCGACTTCGCCGGAGATGACGAGCTGTCCGGGGCAGTTATAATTTGCACATACAACAGTGCCTTCGATGTCTTCGCAGACTTCTTCGACTGTTTCGTCGGGAAGAGCGATAATTGCTGCCATTGTTGAAGGCTTCAGTTCGCATGCTTTCTGCATGGCCATGGCGCGGGCGGCGACAAGGCGCAGACCGTCCTCAAAGCTTAGGGCGCCGGCGGCTACGAGTGCCGAAAATTCGCCGAGAGAGTGTCCTGCCACCATGTCGGGGCGGAAATCAGCACCGAGGCTCTTGGCCAGAAGTACGGAATGGATAAAGATGGCGGGCTGTGTTACTTTTGTCTGTTTGAGATCTTCCGGTGTGCCTTCGAACATCAGGTCGGTGATGCGGAAGCCGAGGATTTCGTTTGCTTTTTCAAAGAGTTCGCGGGCTTCGGCGTTGTTGTCGTAGAGGTCTTTGCCCATGCCTACGAATTGGGCGCCCTGCCCGGGGAAAACGTATGCTTTCATTCTTTTCTTAATTAATGTTTGTGAAAAACTGCCGCAAAGTTACGCATTTTTGTCTGAATAGTGCTATCTTTACACTGCTAATTAAATAAATTTTTCCGCATTTATGATCCTGACAAGTTTCTATCCTCTTTTTCTCGGCAATCTGCGCGGTTGGGAATGGCTTATAATCCTGCTGGTTATCATGCTGCTTTTCGGTGGCAAGAAGATACCCGAACTGATGCGAGGCGTCGGCAAGGGTATAAATTCTTTCAAGCAGGGACTTAAGGAAACCCAGGATGAAATCAAGAAAGGAATCGACGAAGAACCGGGCGCAGATAATAAAAATAAATAAGAGATGGCATCACCTACAGGGGAGATGACTTTCTGGGATCACCTCGATGCTCTTCGTGGGGTGCTTCTTCGTGTCGCCGCAGTGATGTTTGTGGCGGCAGTCGGCGCATTTATCGCCATGCCGTGGGTCTTCGACCGCTTTATAATGGGCCCCTGTTCGCCTGATTTTCCCTTGTATGCCCTTTTCGACCGTCTTGCCGCATCGTGCGGAGTGGAGCTTGACGGGGCTGCTGCTTTCCGGGGAGTCGAGGTGGTCAGTCTTGAACTTGCGTCGCAGTTTTTTATCCACATGTCGGCCTCATGCTGGCTGGCTCTTGTTGTCGCATTCCCTATAATAATTTACCTGTTGTGGGGCTTTGTGGCTCCGGGGCTTTATCCGCAGGAAAAACGCGGGGTGCGGCGTGTGTTTGTCTTCGGAAATCTTATGTTCTACATAGGTGTGGCTGTAGGATATTGCCTTGTGATTCCGTTGACCGTGCGCTTTTTGGCCGATTACAGGCTCAGCGAGTCGATAGGCGCGATTGTGTCGCTCGATTCTTACATGGATAATTTTTTTACTTTGCTGATACTTATGGGTGCCGTGTTCGAACTGCCTGTTGTAGCATGGTTCCTTGGAAAGGCCGGAGTTCTTACACGCGGTTTTTTCAGCCGTTATCGTCGGCATGCGATCGTGGCACTCCTTATTGTATCCGCACTGATTACGCCTACGGGCGATCCGTTCACTCTCGCCGTCGTATTTTTCCCTATATATGCTTTGTGGGAACTTAGTGCCGCATTGGTGCCGAAAGAAAAACACTGAGAATATAACTTAAATATATGCCACGAATTCCTCTCCTCGCAAAAATCATTATCGCCATTGCCGCAGGCATAGGTGCCGGTATGATATTCCCGGACTGGCTTGCCCGCAGTTTCGCTACATTCAACGCGCTTTTCAGTGCTTTGCTTGCTTTTGTCATTCCGCTGCTTATCGTAGGCTTTGTCGCTCCGGCCATATCGGATATCGGACGGCGTGCGGGTGGAATGCTGCTTGCCACGGTAGCTGTGGCATACGGCATGACATTCTGTTCCGGACTCCTTGCCTATTTTACGGCCGACCTTACATTTCCGTCGTTGATAGATGCCGACAGCTATATGCTCCGTAGCGGAACTGCCGAAGCCGCCGGCCCTGCGCCTTATTTCACAATTGCCGTAGATCCTTTGATGAGTGTGACCTCTGCGCTGGTTCTGGCGTTTTTGCTCGGATTCGGGGGTGCTGTCATAGAATCGGCTGCGGCATTGCGTCGCGGGTTGGCCGACTTCCGCGATGTCATCCGGCTTGTGATAACCCGTCTGATAATTCCGCTGTTGCCTCTTTATATCTTCGGCATATTCATGACTATGACAGTCAGCGGAGCAGTAGGGCCAATGCTTACAACTTTTGCCGGAATCATAGGAGTGATATTCGTTCTCCATGCAGGTGTACTTGTGATTCAGTATTGCATAGCATCGCTGTTCAGCCGTCGTAATCCATTTCGATGCCTGTGGACCATGATGCCCGCCTATTTCACGGCATTGGGCACTCAATCGTCGGCTGCGACTATTCCGGTCACGCTCAACCGGGTAATAGCCATGGGTGTCGATCGCGATGTAGCCGGATTCGTAGTGCCTCTTTGTGCCACTATCCATATGTCGGGTTCGACTCTTAAGATTGTGGCATGCGCGATGGCGCTGATGATAACACACAGCATGCCCTACGACCTGCCTCTTTTCGCCGGTTTCATAGCCATGTTGGGCATAAGCATAGTAGCAGCCCCCGGTGTTCCGGGCGGTGCCATCATGGCTTCACTGGGTATTCTTAGCTCGATACTCGGCTTCAGCGATGCGGACAATGCGTTGATGATCGCACTTTACATAGCCATGGACAGTTTCGGTACGGCATGTAATATTACCGGCGACGGAGCCATAGCGCAGATAATTGACCGCCTGTTCAGTTGTCGGAAGGGTTGAGCTGTTTCTCCAGTTCGTTGCCGGCGCGGAATTTGATTACGCGGTGCGGGGGGATGACAATACGTTCTTTGGTGCGCGGGTTGACTCCCGAACGAGCCATTTTCCCGGCTACGGAGAATGCTCCGAAATTCGACAGGGTGACGCGTTCGCCGGAGATCAGCCGTTCGATTACACAATCAAGAACAAGATCAATTATTTCTCGGCATGTTGTTTTAGGCAGTCCGGTTTTTTGTGAAATGTTGAAAATAAGGTCGGTTTTGTTCATGGTTTGGTAAAGTGTGTGGTGGTTTTAAAGATAATTTTATTGTTGTTGTTTAGGTTTTTTCTGCTTTTTAGAAACCGTGTAAAGTCTTTGGCAAATCTACATAAAAGAAAACGAAAAACAAATAAAAAAAGACTTGTAGATGAAAAAATGCCCATAAAATCCACCTTTCTGCGAAAAATGGAAGGTGTTATGACGCAGATTTGATTTTGTTCCGGAAAGATTTGATAGAGAGCTACCGTCCCGTAGAGCCATAGCTTTGTTGCCTCATCTTCAAGCTGACGGTATGTCGCCGACTGGTATATGCGCTTCAAGGTGTGTTGCGCCGCTCGCGAATTTGGATGAAGCCATGATTCGGAGCGGCGCACGCGAGAGGTTATATATATATTAAAGGTTTAAATCGACGCCGAAGCGGAATACGAGTGCATAGGGCGATTCGTAAATGTTTTCATATTTGTCATAGTAATTGCTATATGCCCAATATTGATTTGTGTGTGATGTTATGCCGATTGAGAAGTTTATGCCCCATGATTCATTGAGAGCGAAGCGGCATCCTGCGGCGGCTGAAAAATATAATCCGTTATCATCATCGAATTTGGCGCCAAGTTGTAGATCAAAGAATGGCGAAAACCTGGAATCCAAAGGTCGATTTAATTGCGGATTTGCAAAAAGGGTGAAAGATGTGCGTGTGTCGTAATTTGATATGTAGTCGACTCCAAGTCCACCTCCAATATAAGCCCAGTTATTTAATTGAAAACCCTGGCTCGTGTATGCGGATATAAAGGTTGATCCGTGGTGTACGAATTGTGGACCTCCACCTATGGATAGGCTCCCGCGGTAGCCGCGGTGTAGCCAGTCTTCGTCGCGAGAGTCGATGTAGCCGTCGGAGGCGTACTGCGCCTGTGCGCCGAACGCTGCGGAGACAAGAATTGTAAGGGCGAAAAGTATTTTGCGCATAGTCGTTTATTTCTTTTTGCCGTTGAGGCGGCTGCGGGTATTTGATACTGTGTTGTTTTTGGGTTCGGCTTTCTCAGCGGGTGCTGGTGTGCTTGCCTGCGGTGTGCGGTAGTCGGCAGGGGTGTTCAGATCGAAAGACATTTTCCATACATTGTAGATCTGTGCCCCCGAACCGCGCTGCGACAGGAAGAAGATACTGTTGCCGTCGGGCGCCCATACGCCGGAGAGGTCATTGCCCGGATGGTAGGTCAGCTGGGTGAAATCGGTACCGTCGGTGCGCACGGCAAAGATGTCGGTGTTTACGACTTCGTCCTTTTCAGCGAAACTCGATCCGGTTACGATAAGCCAATGACCGTTGGGAGAAAGTTGCGGGGTGGTAAAACTGCGTCCAGGGATAGAAAGGATTATTTCTTCAACGCCGGTCTTGGTGTTTATACGCCAGATTTCGCTTTCGCGGTTGTTGGTGAAACGGGCGCAGTAGAGTGTACCGGGATTGTAGGGGTCGGGTATGGCCGACATCCCGCGCGAGTAGTTGGAGAACAGGTTTGTCGATCGGTCGTAGCTCCAGATGCTGTAGGTGTCGCGTCCTTCGCCGCGGTGGAAGAATATCTCATTGCCGTCGTTGGTCAGTTTGCCCGCATAGTCGTTGTCCTGACTGTTGGTAATCTGGCGTACTACGTTTCCCTGAGTGGCATCGACAAGGTATATGCCGAAATGTCCGTCGCGGTATTCGGTGAAACATATCGTGTTTCCGTCCGGACTCCAAGAAAAGTCGAAAACGTTTGTGCGGAATGTGCGTTGAACGCTGGCGCCGCCGGCGGATGCAGGCTTGACCATGACGTTGTTGGTTTCGTTTTTCTGATTGATGTAGGCAATCTTGCTTCCGTCGGGCGAAACGGCGATCTGCGGGTTGGCCCACCAGTCCATTTTCAGCAGGTCCTCGCGTTTGTTGAGGGTTTTTGTGCGATTTTTGCCTACGCGTTTGTAGCTTACGCAGTCATTGTCGGTTGTCAGACGCTCGAAGCGTATCGTGCCTTCTTCAGGCACGTTTATGCTTCCGTAATCAGGCCCTTTGCGGCGCTTTTTAGCCTCGGATTCGGGTGTTGCCGCAAGCAGGAAGACTCCGAGGAGCATTAAGGCAATAAGTTTTGTATGGCGCATGGCTTGTGCGGATCGCCCGTCGACTCCCATGCCGGACGCGTTGTGATAATGTCGTATCGGTTGAAAAAAAGAAGACGTGGGAATCTTTACAGATTGCTCGTCCCACATCTTGAGGCTCTGGCATTGCCCATCTTGTCAAGAACGAACAACGCAAGAAGCCCACGCCGATATGGACAATATACCCGATACACGACATCAGGATGCGCCTTGTTGAATCGGGCGCATGTGTCTGCATATGGGTGAGCTATGTCACAACCGGAGGACATCTACCGTTGCATTATTCTCAATGACAAGATTTTGAAACTGCCAGATTTCAAGATGCCGAGAATAAAAACGTCGTGTAAACGCCTTCTAAAATAATATAGCCCGAAAAGCCGGCAGCACTCCTGCCGCCGCATTCCGGTGAATGCCGCAAAGTTACGAAAAAAATTTTGCCGACCCCTATTTTTTCCTTAGTTTTGCAGATATTTCACTTTCGTACAGGCGAACCGCAGGCTTGCCTTCGGCGTTCATAAGACATGATACGACAAGACACACTTACAGCATACATAGGCCAGGCGCTCCGCGACAACTGGGAGTCGCTGGCTCTTACAGATTTTCAGGGAGCCTCATTCCAGTTCCGCGACGTGGCCCGCAAGATAGCGAAGCTTCATCTGCTTTTCGAGAACTGCGGCTTGCGGCGTGGCGACAAAATCGCTATTTGCGGACGCAATTCCGCACAATGGGCAATTGCCGCTTTGGCGTCGCTGACTTACGGTGCGGTGGCGGTTCCTATTCTTCACGATTTCAAGGCTGATACGATACACCATCTGGTCAACCATAGCGAAGCACGTCTGTTTTTTGTAGACAATTCCACATGGGAAAACCTTGATCAGGAGTCTATGCGTCTTCTTGAAGGGACTATCCTTATAAACGATTATTCTCTGCTGTTCTCGCGGAATAAAAAACTCACTGCGGCACGCGACAACCTGAACCGTCTTTTCGGTGAAAAATATCCGGAACGTTTTCTGCCCGCCGATGTAAGTTATTCCGACGAGGATCCCGATGCTGTGGCTGTGATAAACTATACATCCGGTTCGACGGGTTTTTCCAAAGGAGTGATGCTCACCTATCGCAACCTGTGGTCCAACCTGCAGTTCTGTATCGACGGTCTGACCTTCCTTGAGCCGGGTGACGGAATGGTGTGCATGCTTCCGCTTGCACACATGTACGGCTTCATGGTCGAGATGATACACCCGTTCGCCAAAGGATGCCACACTCATTTCCTGACCCGTACGCCTTCGCCAAAAGTTATCATGGAGGCTTTCGCGCGCGTCAGACCCAAGCTGATAGTCGCCGTTCCGCTGATTATCGAGAAAATCATCAAGACACGCGTATTCCCGACTCTCGAACGCCCGCTGATGAAATTGCTTATGCACGTACCTGTGCTCGACGATCATCTGCTGGCTAAGATCAAGCAGAAGATAATAGATTCGTTCGGCGGCGAGTTGCGCGAACTTATCATAGGCGGAGCCGGGGTCAACAAGGAAGTCGAGGCTTTCCTGCGCCGCATACGTTTTCCATATACCGTGGGCTATGGCATGACCGAATGCGGCCCGCTGATTTCGTACGCCGCATGGGACGTCCAGCGTCCGGCAAGCTGCGGCAAGGTTGTCGACCGTATGGAGATACGTGTCGATTCGTCCGACCCGGCTTCTGTTGCCGGAGTGCTGTGGGTGCGCGGACAGAACGTGATGAAAGGTTATTATAAAAATGATGAGGCCACGGCATCGGTATTCGATGCCGATGGGTGGATGAACACCGGCGATATCTGCAATGTCGACAGTGACGGATACATATATATACGCGGTCGCGACAAGAACATGATTCTCGGGCCTTCCGGCCAGAACATATATCCCGAAGAAATAGAACACCTGCTCAATAATATGCCTTATGTCAACGAATCGCTTGTTGTTGAAAAGGATGGCAAACTTGTAGCCCTCGTTCATCCCGATATCGAAGCAGCATCTGCTGTCGGCTTGAAAATGCCTCAGATCGAGCAGCAGATGGAAAAGAATATAAGCGATCTTAACCATGATTTGCCCGACTACAGCCGCATTGCGGAAGTCAAGGTATTTCAGGAGGAGTTCGAAAAAACGCCGAAGCGTTCGATAAAGCGTTATCTCTACCAGCATTGATTAGAGCCGATGAAAACCGATCATATCACAGCACCCCTGCGCGATGCGGAGGAAGAAACAAATTTTATTGCTCGTTGTCTGGACTGCGTCCTTGCCGGCGGAGAATTGACTGAAGATTGTGTCTACTCTTTGGCAAGTATCTCCACTGCCGAAGGTGTGGCGGCGCTTCGCGACGCCGCGGCAGAAGTGACGCGCCGCTTCGGCAGCGACCGGTTCGACTCGTGCTCGATAGTCAACGCCCGTTCCGGCCGTTGCCCGGAGAATTGTAAATGGTGTGCCCAGAGTGCACATTACAATACAAGTTGCGACGTGTACGATGTCATAGACCGTGACACATGCCTTGATGCTGCACGTCTGAACAGCCGTTGCGGTATCAGTCGTTTTTCTTTTGTCACCAGTGGCAAGGCTTTGCGCGGACGTGCTCTCGACGAAGTGTGCCGCCTGGCTGCCGACGTCAAAAGTGAAACGGGGCTTTTCACATGTGCTTCGCTCGGCCTTATCGATCGCCCGGCTTTGCAGCAGCTTTGGGATGCGGGTGTGCGTCGCTATCACTGCAACCTTGAAACTGCGCCGTCGCATTTCGCGACTCTGTGCACGACCCATAGCATTGAGGATAAGATAGCGACAATTGAAACTGCACGTGAAATAGGCTTCGAGATATGCAGCGGAGGGATAATAGGAATGGGTGAAACACGGCGGCAACGAGCCGAGTTCGCGTTGACTCTGCGACGTGTCAGACCGGATTCAATTCCTGTCAACATTCTTTCTCCCATAAAGGGCACTCCTTTGGAGGACGTGCCTCTTATAAGTATAGATGAAATAATCGACGCCATAGCCTTGTTTCGCATGGCGCATCCGCATACCGTGCTCCGTTTTGCCGGAGGACGTGCCCGTCTGAGCCGGGCTGATATGCTTGAAGCCATACGTGTGGGAATAAACGGCGGAATCATGGGTGATCTGCTCACCACGCTCGGAGCCACCGTGGCCGACGATGTGGCCATGATACGCGAAGCCGGTTATAAATTCTCCGAATCAGAATGATTACCAAGCGGACAATCAAACTTGTAAATTCATTGGCCGATGCACGCGACCGTCGTGAAACGGGCCTCTTTGTTGCCGAAGGTACAAAATGCGTTCTCGACGTACTGCCGCATTTTACTTGTCGCTATCTTTTTGCGGAAGAATCGTGGCTGGATGCAAACGCAGCCGCTATTCCGGCCGCTGCGGAAGTCGTGCCGGCTACGCGTGGCGAACTTCGGATGATGACACGCCTTATGGCCACACCTCCTGTCATAGCTTTGTTCGGTCTGCCGCCGGCGGCAGATGTGGACTCGGCGCGCCCCGACCGTTCGCTTGTCGTGGCTCTCGACCGGGTTCAGGATCCGGGGAATCTCGGAACGATAATCCGCACATGCGACTGGATGGGCGTCGAAACCATTGTTGCTTCACATGACTGTGTCGACGCTTTTTCTCCGAAGGTCGTGCAGTCCACAATGGGAGCCATAGCGCGCGTCCGGGTTATTTATACTGATTTGCCCGCTTTTGTAGCATCGCTGCCTGAGGCAACGGAGGTTTACGGCACTTTTCTTGACGGCGACAATATCTATTCCACGGCTCTCGCTTCTGCCGGCCTGCTTGTGATGGGCAATGAAGGAAGCGGAATTTCGCCTCAGGTTGCGGAAGCCGTCACGCGCCGTCTGTTCATCCCGCCTTTTCCGGCCGGCCGGCCGACTTCCGAATCACTCAATGTCGCTACAGCCACGGCGATATGCCTGTCGGAATTCCGTTCGCGTCAGTTGAGGGAATCCTGACAAATAATGTTGCCGGACATGTCATGAATGCAGTGGAAAAGAAAAAAATATTGTTCGCGATAAATGAACTTAATGTCGGGGGTGTCGAAAAGTCGCTTCTGAGCCTTTTTGGAGCCATTCCTCGCGACCGATATGAAATCCATCTTGCCTTGATGCAGCCCGGAGGTGGTTTCGAAAGCTTTGTTCCTGCCGATGTCACGGTCCATCAGATCGGAGGCTATATGCGTGTGCGCGATTTCATGCGCTCGCGAAGCCGTGGCCTGCTGAAAGGCTTGAAATCCGGAAATATAGCTTCGACTATAAAGATGCTTGCCGTCTATCTCCGCTCCAGGCTTTCAGGTACCTTGCTGCCATTTTTCGACTATGCCATAGGCGATGAGATTGCTGCCGGCGGTATGGAATTCGATCTTGCTGTGAACTATGCCGGCCCGAGCGAATTTCTTGACTGCTACATAACCCGTCATACATGTGCCCGCAGGCGTGCGGTGTGGATACATTTTGATCTCGAACGCACTTTTGACCGCGTCAGCACTTCAAGACTGACACATGGTTCATATGACCGTGTTTTCTGTGTGTCGCCTCATGCACTCGACGTCTACCGTCGCCGTTATCCGGAATTTGCCGGACATGCCGCCCTTTTCCGTAATATCATCGACGAAAAATCCATACTGGCCGATTCATCCGCCGGCTCCGATTATGCTCCTGCTCCCGCTCCGGTTCTGAATGTTGTCACGGTCGCGCGGTTGAATCCGGAGAAAGGTATAGACCTTGCGCTTAAAAGTCTGCGTGTCCTGCTCGATTCCGGGACGGACGCGTGCTGGCATTTTATCGGTGGCGGAGAGCTTGCTCCCCGTTACCGTGCAATGGCCGACAGCCTCGGCCTTGCCGACAGAGTACGCTTCTACGGGCCGCGAACCAATCCTTTCCCCTATATGGCAGGTGCCGATGTCTATGTGCAGCCGTCGCTTCACGAGGGCTTTGGCATAACCGTAGCCGAGGCACTGTGTTTCGACGCGCCGATTGCGGTGACTCCTTTCGATTGTGCCGCGGAGCAGCTTGGCGATGGCCGGCGTGACAATGCCGTGATTGCCGCCGGTTTCGAACCGGAGCAGCTTGCAGACGCAGTGCTGTCCGCTTCGCGTTTGCCACGAGGCCGTTCGGGCAAAGTTGCAGGTAGAAATTCCGATATTAATAAACTTATCGAATTGCTGTAGCCTCACTATGTACTCATCAGTCCGTGAATTTATTTCTGAAAGCCTTGCGACGCCTCCTCTCGGCTCCGTTGCAGATGCTGTTGTTCTTGTCGGCATAGCCCTTGCGGCTGTAATATTCTATCAGCTTACAAAAGCCATACTCGCTTTTGTAGAAAAAATGGTGGCCCGCAGTTCCACTACCTGGGATGATGATCTGCTCAATCCGTCTTTTCTACGCGCGGTAGCGCAACTTGCGCCGGCGATACTGATCAGCCGTTTGCTGCCGGGATTTTTCGGCGACAGTGCCACTTCGGTCTATTGGTTGCAGACATTGACGTCGTTCTACATACTGTGGGCAGCAGTCAGGATATGTGTGATTTTTATCGGGAACCTCTACAAGGCAATTCTGCGTCGCGACAATTTGCGCGTCTATGCCGTGAAAGGGGTGTTCGAGATGCTTAAACTGATTATTATAGGAGTTGGTGTTATTATAGGACTCAGTCTGTTGATCGGACGTTCACCACTGGCTATAATAACGGCTCTTGGTGCTTCGGCTGCCGTGCTTATGCTCGTTTTCAAGGACACGATACTCGGACTTGTAGCGAGTGTGCAGCTCACGGCAAACAAAATGCTGCACCGCGGCGACTGGATAATGGCTGAAAAGCAAGGGGTCAACGGCGAGGTCATAGACGTGTCGCTGACTACTGTAAAGATACGTAACTGGGACAATTCCGTATCGACCATACCGCCTTACACACTTGTATCGGAGTCGTTCCGCAACTATCAGCCCATGCGTGAATCAGGCGGCAGGCGAGTGGAACGCGCGGTCTATATCGACATCAGTACCGTGCGTTTCTGCACTTCCGCTGAAATTGAAAAACTCGTTTCCGCAGGGATGCTTCCTGAAGATACGGATTTGTCGCTACAGGTGAATCTCAGCCTGCTGAGGGTTTATCTTGAACGCTATCTTTCGTCGCATCCGAGTGTGAATACTGATATGCTTGTGATGGTCCGGCAGCTTGAACCGACTCCGTCAGGTTTGCCATTGCAGCTCTATTTTTTTACAAATACCACGGAATGGAAAGATTTCGAACGTATACAGTCGGCGATCTTCGACCATGTGTATGCCGTCGTCGGGGAATTCGGACTTAGAATCTTCCAGACTCCTGCGGGCAGTGACCTTGAGCGCGTACGCTGACCGTCAGCGAACTGCTGTCAGTCCGCCGTCGACAGGATAAAGACCTCCGGTGCAGAACGATGCCTCGTCCGATGCGAGGAAGTAGACAAGCCCTGCCACTTCTCCGGCTTGGCCCATGCGTCCGCGGATGAACAGAGCGTCCTCTTCCGCCATGTATTCTTCGACAGAGCGTAAGCCGCCGTCGCGGGCTGAACAGCGGGCGAAAACGCCGTCGACCAGAGGGGTATGTATTGTCCCGGGGCAGACTGCGTTCACTCTGACGCCCTGTCGGCCGAGATCGATAGCCAGACTGCGGGTTATCTGACCGAGAGCGCCTTTTGTCATGCCGTAGGCGAAACTGCGCGCTTTTCCTACAAGGCACTGGTCGGACGCGTTGATGACTACGGCGCCGCCTCCGCGTGCGATAATGGCCGGTACGGCTTCCTGAAGAGTGTTGACGGTGCCTATAATGTTGATCTGCAATATCATATCCAATTCTTCGTCGCTGATGTCGAGCAAAGTGTTTGAACGGTGTATGCCTGCATTGGCGAATACGGCGTCGATTCCTCCGAAATGTTCTGTCGCGCTTGCCACGGCACGTTTTATGTCCATGCGGCTGCGGGTGTCGCCTTCTTCAAAAATGACGTTGCTGCCATATTCGGCGGCAAGAGCGTCGCCTTTTTCTCTGTCGATGTCCATGAATGTCACCTTCCAGCCTTCTGCCGCGAATTTGCGCACGGAGGCTTCGCCTATGCCGGCTGCACCGCCGGTAATGAATACCGATTTTCCGGGATTCTGTTCTTTCATCTGTTTTTTATGTTTGTATGGTTATATCAATATGCAAATATATGTATGCTTGCCGGACGTATGATGTTGTCTATACGATTATTTTTGCTTTTTTCAGTAATTTTTGTACCTTTGCGGAAAATTTAAGGTTTTCTATATTTTTAGGTACATTTCTACAGTCATGGATTTTTCCGCTTCTATCGACTTCCGGCCGAAGTTATTCGGCTGTTTGCGTGATTATTCGATGGATAAGCTGAAGGCCGACGTTACAGCGGGTATTGTAGTCGGCATCGTAGCCCTTCCATTGGCCATCGCTTTCGGTATCGCTTCAGGTGTAAGTCCTACAATCGGTCTGATAACGGCCATTATAGGTGGTTTCATGGTGTCGTTCTTTGGCGGTAACACCGTTCAGATAGGCGGCCCAACCGGAGCTTTCATTGTTATCGTATATAACATAATAGCCCAGTTCGGCCTGCACGGCCTTGCCATCGCCACGTTCATGGCCGGTGTGATACTGGTGCTTCTCGGCATATTCCGCCTCGGCACTGTCATCAAGTTTATCCCGTATCCTATCGTAGTCGGTTTTACAGCCGGTATCGCACTGACAATATTCTCTACCCAGATTAATGATTTTCTCGGACTGGGCCTGAGGGATATTCCCGGCGCGTTTATCCCGAAATGGGGAATGTATATCTCTAAGATCGGGCAGACGTCCATTCCGACGGTGCTGACATCTATCGCGTCGCTTGCAATAATATTGCTGACACCACGGATATCAAAGAAACTTCCGGGTGCGCTGATAGCCATTATAATGGTGACGGCGGGTGCATACGTAATGGAACTTCTGACCGATTGGTACAGTGTGGAAACCATTGGCGACCGCTTCGGCACCATGGCTACCGATATCCCGACGCCGCATGCCTTTCATCTGAACATGGCTACCATCAACATGCTGCTGCCCTCGGCATTCACAATCGCGGTGCTCGGAGCCATAGAATCGTTGCTCTCGGCTACGGTGGCCGACGGTGTCACAGGTTCGAGGACCAACAGCAATACGGAACTGATAGGGCAGGGACTCGCTAATATCGCGGTGCCTTTCTTCGGCGGTATTCCCGTGACAGGTGCCATTGCCCGTACCATGACCAATATCACCAACGGGGGACGTACTCCCGTGGCCGGTATCGTCCATGCGCTCGTGCTGTTGCTGATCTTCCTCTTCCTTATGCCGCTTATAAACTATGTGCCTCTTTCCTGCCTTTCGGCGGTGCTTATGGTGGTTGCGTACAACATGAGCGGATGGCGTACGATAGTAGGTATATTCCGTGCTCCGAAGAGCGACATATCCGTCCTGCTTGTGACTTTCTTCCTGACGGTCATTTTCGACCTTACGATTGCAATCGAGATAGGCCTTCTTCTTGCTGTCGTGCTGTTCATGCGCCGTGTCACTGAAAATACGGAAATCAAAGTATATTCCGAGAAACTCGATGTGGCCGAAGGCACGGAACTGCAGCAGCATGAAGTGCTCAATGTTGCAAAGGGAGTGAGTGTCTACGAAATCGACGGTCCCTTCTTCTTCGGTGTCGCCACCAGGTTCGACGAACTTATGCGTACGGCGCTTGCCGAGAAGCCGCTGGTGCGTATTATACGTATGCGCAAGGTGTCGTTTATAGATGCCACAGCTCTGCATAATCTTGAAATGCTTATCAAGTCGTCGCAGAACGACGGAATACATATAGTGTTGTCGGGCGTTAAATCCGGTGTGCGTTCTTCTCTTGAACATGCCGGCATAGACAAGCTTATAGGCTCCGACCATATATGCGACCATATCACCAAGGCTGTGATGATGGCCAATCTGCTTGCTGCTGAGATACGAAGCCGCAACCGTCGCTGAATGCCTCAGTAAAGGCATCTTACTGTTGCTTTGTGTTAAAAAACATGCATGTGTGAAAAAAATATGACAATAAATTTCTCCGTTGAAAAAAATGTCATACCTTTGTAGCGTTTTTGAAGCATAAAATATTGTTTTATTACTTTTTAATTTAGAACGAAAATGAAAAAGTTTGTTTACGTACTTGCTGCTGCACTCAGCGTATCTTTCTGCGCTTGCACCAACAACACTGAAAAAGCTTGCGAAGCTGAAGCTGCTACTCCCGTAGAAGAAGTTACTGAAGTTGTTAACGCTGAAGTTGTTGAACCTGTTGCCGAAGCTACTGAAGAAGTTGCTGAAGCTACAGAAAGCGCTGTTGAGGATGCTGCTGCAAAAGTAGAAGAAGTTGCCGCTCCCGCAGAAGAAGCTAAATAATTTAGCTACAACTTAAATTTACAGAAGTCATTATGCCCTGGGGCACGATGGCTTTTTTGTTTCTTCTCCGCTGTATTTCCGTATGGGAGAATGTCGGTTGGTACAGTTGTTGCAATCCTGATATTACCTTCGGCAAGAGCCTGTATTGCCCTGAGGCTACCGGCCGCAATATATTGATGAAATAAATTATGGTATGCCGCGGCATGTACCTTTGTTATATGGCAGAGCCTTGAAAAAGTAATTTGGATTTGTAAGAACTTTTGGTTAACTTCGGGCGTTGTAAGTTAAGCGATGCGGATGCTGAGGCAGAGTATCGCATATTACAGACAAAAGAAACAGACATAACTAAAATCTTACGACAATGAAAGCTTTTCCCCTGATCGCAGCCGCACTTGGCGGTGCTCTTGTAGGTGCTGCAGCCGCACTTCTTCTTGCTCCCCAAAGCGGTAGTGAAACCCGCGATGCCATCCGTGATTTCATCAAATCGCATGTTCCCAATATCAAGGAGCGGGATCTTAATGAACTCGCCGACCAGATTGCAGAAGAAATCAAAGACGTTAAGTAAATTATGAGAGGTTTTGCTACATTTCTGTTGGGTGCGCTGGTGGGTGCCGGCGCCGCAGCCCTTCTGACCCCGACCACGGGACCTGAACTCCGCGACCGTATTCGTCTGATTCTTCAGAAACGCGGCATTCTGCCTACCGCACGTGTCGACGAACTCGTCGAGATTATCGCTTCGGAGGTGGAGAAGAACAAATAAAGATATTTATACCAATACGGGGCGGCGCGCGACATGACGGTAAGACGACGTCGTCGCGCGCCGTCGCTATTCACACATTATGTATTATGGACAATGAAACGACATCGGGGCTGAAAGCCTTGACGGCCGGTGTGACGCGTTATGTCAAGCTGCGCCTTGAGGATGCGCGCCTGAATGCCGCCGAGAAACTGACCCTGTTGCTGTCGGCGCTCACATTTTATGCCCTGATGATAATAGTCGGAATGGTGGCGCTTATATTCATATCGATAGGTGTCGGCCACATGCTGGCATCGACCATATCGCATCCGATGTGGGCATACGTCTATATTGCCGGTTTCTATGTGATTCTGTTCGTGCTGCTTGTCGTGTTCCGCCAGAAACTGATTTTCGATCCTATAGCGCGATTCATAAGCCGTCTGATTGTCGAACCTCCTAAAGAAGCGGAAACGCAGAAAAGCAATGATAGCGAACAATGAACAGTGGAAAGGCTATACGCTCGACGAGCTACGCTATCGTCGCGCACTTGTCGGAGCACGTGTAGAGATTGAAAAATACAGGCTCAATGCCTTGACGGAGCAATATCGCCGTATGCCTCAGCGTCTGACCGGTTCGACGTCGCTTGTCGGGCGCGTGATGGGCGCGTTCAGCTATGCCGAATACGCCATACTTGGCTTCAAGCTTATAAAGCGCGTTTCCAAGCTTATGCGCGGACGTCGCCGCAGGTAATAACGACGTGCTTTCAGAACGGCGATTCCTCGCCGGCTGCGGCAGGTTTGAGAAAGTCGGAATTCGGGGCAATGTCAGCCCCCGCGTTTTCCGGCGTTGAAGCTCCTACGGCTGCGGCAGCAGCTACGGGAGCGTTTTCGTCGTTGTCGCGGGCGGCACGGCGGCTGTAGCCGAAGCCGCTCTCGGGTGCTTCGGCAATCCAGTTCTCGAAGCGTGCGAAAGCGGCACGGAAGCGCATATCGACGTCGCCGACAGCGCCGCTTCGGTGCTTGGCTATTATGAATTCGGCTTTTCCGCGTATGTCGGCGCCGGAAGCGTCGGTCGATGACTTGAGATAATATTCCGGACGGTGGATGAAGCACACCATGTCGGCGTCCTGTTCGATGGCTCCGGATTCGCGGAGGTCGGAAAGCTGCGGGCGCTTGTTTGTTTCTGAACGTGATTCCACCGAACGGTTGAGCTGCGAGAGTGCCACGATGGGTATATTCAGTTCTTTTGCCAGCTGTTTCAGAGAGCGCGATATCATGCTGACTTCCTGCTCGCGTGATCCGAATTTCATGCCGGAGGCATTCATAAGCTGCAGGTAGTCGATAATTATCATTTTCACTTTATGCTCGCGCACAAGGCGGCGTGCTTTGGTGCGCAACTCGAGCACCGACAGCGAGGGGGTATCGTCGATAAACAGCGGTGCGCCGTTGAGTTGTTTCAGCCTTACCATCAGCTGATTCCACTCCATAGGCGACAGGTCGCCGGATTTGATTTTTGAACCTTCGATTTCGCATACATTGGAAATCAAACGGTTTACGAGCTGCAGGTTGCTCATTTCGAGCGAGAATATCGCTATGGGCGTATTGAAATTCACGGCCATGTTTTTTGCCATCGAAAGCACGAAAGCGGTTTTACCCATGGCAGGGCGGGCTGCAATGATGACAAGGTCGGAATTCTGCCATCCCGACGTTATCTTGTCGAGATCGTGATAGCCGGATTCCAGACCGGAAAGACCGGAGGCGCGGTTTGCCGCGACCTGTATTTGTTCGACGGCCTGGGATATGACCGGGTCGATCTGGGTTACTTCTTTCTTTACGTTTCGCTGAGAAATCTCGAACAGTTTTGCCTCGGCTTCCTGCAGGAGGTCGTCGATATCGTTGCTTTCGTCGAAAGCGAGGTTCTCGACCTGTGTGGCGAAGCTTATAAGTTCGCGGGCGAGATATTTCTGGGCTACGATGCGCGAGTGGAATTCTATGTGCGCCGCCGAGGCCACGTTCGATGTGAGCGACACGATGTAAGGTGCGCCATCGACTTTATCGAGGTCATCGTTCTGCCTGAGCTGTTCTATGACGGTCAGCATGTCGATAGGGCGCTGTGCTGCGCCGAGGCTCTGTATTGCCTCGTAGATACGCTGATGCCGTGGTTCGTAGAAACTTTCAGGCTTCAGTATGTCGCATACAAGAGTATAAGCGTCTTTTTCAAGCATCAGTGCGCCCAGTACGGCGGCTTCTATTTCGGTGTCGCGCGGCACAAGACGACCTGCGACGTCGGGCAGCACGGAGTCGGCGCCTCCGTCGCGACGTCGGAAATTATTTCCTCGTTTATTATTTGACTGGGAGTTGAATTCCATTTTTTCGCTTTGCTTTTTTATTGTTCTGGCAGGCCGAGGCAACGGCGTACGGCTATGCGTATGTTTGCGGCTTCCGCCTGTCGCGAGCGCAGCAGGCGTATTATTCCGTCGATGTATTCATCGCGGTTCTTGAATCCGCAGAGGGGGGCCACGTTGCTGGTGGCGAGCATTGACTTCTGGTTGTAGACTTTCAGGATTCCGTTATAGTCTGAACTGTTCACAAGGTCGTTGAAACGCCGGCATATATTTTCGTAAAGTTTGCGTGCATCGAGTTCGGCGATCAGTTCTGTCAGGTGTGCTTCGAGTTCGCCTATTGAGCCGAAACGTGCGTCGGCGCGGTATTCGAGGGTGCGTTTCACCCTGTGGCGGGTATGAAGAAGTGCCTGCTGGTGCAGATCGGCCTTGAACTGTGCGACGATGGCCTTGCGCACTTTGGCGAATACACGGCTGTCGTCTTTTCCTGCAGCCCGCGCCATGGCGCGCACCACGTCTTCGAGCATCAGCATGTTTTCTATTTCAGCCACATCGGGAACCATTACATTCTTTCCGCGCAGATATGCTACTTCGTGGTCGTCGCGACGGTCGCGGTCTACTATTCCGAACGAATCCATCTTGTGCAGTGCCGACAGGTCGCGGAATGTGCGTGTGGCTTCTATGACTTTGTTGCAACTGCCGAGGGAAGTGACAGTGAAATCCGGAAAAATCAAAGGGTAGAGGCGTCCGTCGATAGAGCGGCGTCCGTCGCCTTCGATAAAAAGTATAGGTTTACGGGAGCCTACAAGAGCCATATACAGTTCCTGAGGAATTCCTGTCTGCATAGGCAGAATCTCGTAGTCCCATGCTTTGGCCGAGGGCGAGAAGTCGCGAACCCATATTACGGGTGCTCCGGTGCGGGAGGATGCGAATTCCGTGTCGTGTGTCGTGTAGCAGAATGTGCAGTCAGGGCGCATCATCTCAAGCCTGTTCCACAGCGATATGGCTACAGTAGGATGCAGAAACATTTCCGGCGAATCTACGAACACTACGGCTTTCGACGGAGCGTAGAGTATTGCTCCGGAATAGTAGAGCACGGCGCGTTCGCCGTCGGAGAGGCGTATGGCCGGGTAGGTGTCGTTGTCGAGTCCGCGTCCGAATAGGATTTTTCCGGATTCGAGGAGCACGCGGTTGTTCGGAAAGACTTCACGCCAGAGTTCGATTACGCGGTCGAGGCGGGTAGGGCGCAGCTCGGCGTCGGGATGGTCGGCGCGTACCATTTTGTAGGCCATAAGGTTCGACATTTCGTCGTGGAGCAGCTGGGCAAGCAGCAGATCCAGTTCGGTCGAATTTCCGCGTCGGAACTGGTCGGCGCAGACTTCCGGTGCCAGACGCGATTCCAGCGACGATGGCGCCGGCTCGCGTTCGGGAGGGCATGGCTTATAGATGCCTGCCAATGCGCTCAGGCACAGCGACCGTGCTTTCAGGTCGGCCACAATGCGGGCGGTGAAGCGCGTCTTTCCTGCGCCGTTTGCACCTATGACGATAAGACGGCGTTCGCCGGCACCGATTTTTAATGTTTCGGTCGGTTTTCCGCTTGAAGATATACGTGGAGGCAGGGTTATATCCATTATCAGGGGAGAGTGTTTATATGTGGTTTAAGCGAAGAGAATGCGGAATGCCTTGTCGACGCGGGCGGCGGTGTGGACTTTTATCTTGAGCTTGCCGGTATCAATGCCTTTGAGGCTTCCGTCGGGTACAAGTATGTCGGTCATGCCGAGTTTTTCGGCTTCGGCTATGCGTTGGTCTATTCGGACTACCGGACGCAGTTCGCCCGAAAGCCCTACTTCTCCGGCCAGGCAGAAGCCGGCCGGAATTGTCATGTCGACATTGCTCGACAATATTGCAGCGATAACGGCAAGGTCCAGAGCCGGATCGTTGACACGCAGGCCGCCTGCGATGTTTAGGAATACGTCTTTTTGCGCAAGCTTGAATCCGGCGCGCTTTTCAAGTACGGCCAGCAGCATGTTCATGCGTCTGGCATCGAATCCTGTAACCGAGCGCTGCGGGGTGCCGTAGGCAGCTGTGCTTACCAATGCCTGCACCTCGATAAGAAATGGGCGCATGCCTTCGACTGTCACTCCGACACTTACACCCGAGAGGTCGCCCGAAGTGGTTGACATAAGCAGTTCGGAGGGATTGGCGACTTCCCGCAGCCCGCGCTGTATCATTTCGTAGATGCCGAGTTCGGCCGTGGAACCGAATCGGTTCTTGATGGCTCGCAGTATGCGGTACATGTGCTGGCGGTCGCCTTCGAACTGGAGGACGGCGTCGACGATATGTTCCAGGACTTTCGGGCCGGCAATGGCTCCGTCCTTGTTTATGTGCCCTATTAGAATCACGGGCACTCCGCTTTCTTTCGCGTAGCGCTGTAGAGCTGCCGCGCATTCACGCACCTGACTGACAGAGCCGGCCGATGAGTCGATTGTGTCGGTGGCTATGGTCTGGATGGAGTCGACCACCAGGATGTCGGGTGCGGTATTTTCTATGTGTGTGAATATGTGTTCGAGCGATGTTTCGCAGGCTATCAGAAGGTTGTCGCTTCCGCGGCCTATGCGTTCGGCGCGGAGTTTGAGTTGTGTGGCGCTTTCTTCTCCTGATACGTAAAGTATTGTGCCTTTTGGAAGACCGAGAAGGCTTTGCAGAATAAGGGTTGATTTGCCTATGCCGGGTTCGCCGCCGAGCAGGATTATAGAGCCTCGAACGAGTCCACCGCCGAGCACCCGGTTGAGTTCTCGTCCGGGCATCAGCACTCGGGGTTCTTCAGTCACTTCTATGTCGTTGACAGCACGCGGGCGTCCTGCCGGAGCATGGCGGTGATTGTATCCGGCATTGCTGCCGGTAGCGGCGGATGCCGGTGTTGATACGCGTTCTTCGACAAGCGTTCCCCACTCGCCGCATGCCGGGCACCGTCCGGCCCATTTGGGCGAGTCGGCTCCGCAGGCAGTGCAGAACCAGGCTGTCTTGATTTTTGTTTTGGCCATAAGCTCTGGTCAGTCGTTCAAAATCAGTTCGACAGGGCAGTGGTCCGAGCCTTTTATGTCGCAATGGATGTCGGCGACGGAGATTCGTTCTGCCAGCCGTCGGGAAACTACGAAGTAGTCTATGCGCCATCCCACATTCTTTTCTCTGGCGCGGCCGCGATAGCTCCACCAGCTGTAGACTTGGGTCGTATCCGGATGAAGATGGCGGAAAGAATCGGTGAATCCGGCGTCGAGTAGTCGGGAGAATGCGTTGCGTTCCTCGTCGGAGAATCCTGCACTTTGTCTGTTGGCTTTAGGGTTGGCAAGATCTATCTCCTTGTGGGCCACGTTGAGGTCGCCGCATATTATCACCGGTTTCAGACAGTCGAGGCTTTTGACGTATTCAAGAAAGCAGTTTTCCCAGTCCATGCGGTATGGCAGGCGTGCCAGACCGTCCTGGGAATTTGGCGTATAGACGCAGACAAGAAAAAAGTCGGGATATTCGAGTGTCACGGCACGGCCTTCATGGTCGTGGACGTCGACGCCTATTCCGTATTTTACCGACAGCGGTTCATGGCGTGAGAATATGGCTGTTCCTGAATATCCGGGGCGGTCGGCGTAGTCCCACCATGATTTATAGCCATCGAACTGCATGTCGATCTGGCCTTCGCGGAGCTTGGTTTCCTGAACGCAGAAGAAATCGGCGTCAAAATCCCGGAAAATTTCCCGGAAGCCCTTGTTGTCGGCGGCCCGCAGGCCGTTGACATTCCAGGATATGAATTTCATCATCGGTCTTATCGTTGGTTAAAGCTATCTACAAAGATACGTTTTTGCTTCATAATAATAAAATAAAAAACCGCCGGGAGCGGTTTTTTGAACCGGAATCCCGACGGTATATATGGCGAAGCCTTGCTTATGCGGCTTATCTGATTTTATTTATTTGCCGCTGTGCGATTTCAGGTTGACGTTTGCAACGGGTTTTAGGCCTCTGTTGCGCAGCAGTGCGTCGACAGACGGTTCGTGTCCGCGGAAATTTACATAAAGGGTCATCGGGTCTTCCGAGCCGCCTTTCTCAAGAACGTTTTCCTTGAACTTGCGTGCTGTTTCGGGGTCGAAGATGCCCTTTTCCTTGAACAGCTCGAATCCGTCGGAGTCGAGAACCTCTGCCCAGAGATATGTGTAGTAGCCTGACGCATATTCGTCGCTTCCGAACACATGCTTGAAATAGGGCGAACGGTAGCGGTAGGTCAGTTCGGCAGGCATGCCGAGTTCGTCGGCGACGCGTTTTTCAAATTCTGCGATGTCGATGTCGCCTTCGGGATTGAGTTTGCCATACTGCAGGTCGAGAAGTGCTGCTCCTACGAGTTCGGCGGTGGTGAATCCCTGGTTGTGGGTCGATGCGGCCTGCAGGCGTTCGATCAGGCTGTCGGGAATCACTTCGCCTGTGCGGTAATGACGGGCGTAGCTGCGCAGCAGTTCGGGTTCGAGTGCCCAGTGTTCGTGAATCTGGGACGGGAGTTCGACGAAGTCGCGGTCGACATTTGTGCCGGCCTGTCCGCGATAGCGGGCACGGGCAAGCATGCCGTGAAGTCCGTGTCCGAATTCGTGGAACATGGTTTCGACTTCGTCAAGGGTCAGAAGCGCGGGGGCGTCGGCTGTCGGGCGCGAGAAGTTTCCGACATTATAGATGACAGGACGCGACCATGTGCTGTCGGGGTTCATCCACGAGCCTTTGAACTCGCTCATCCATGCTCCCTGACGTTTTGAGGCACGCGGGAAATAGTCAGTCATGAATACTGCTACGTGTTCGCCGGTGGCGGCATCCGTAACGTCGTAGACGGTCACTTCGTCGTAGTAGCGTGGAGCATCTTTCATTTCGGTGAATTTCACTCCATAGAGGCGTTCGGCCATGTTGAATATGCCGTTGCGCACCGAGTCGAGTGCGAAGTATTCGCGGACTTTCGATTCGTCGAGGTCATATTTCTGCTTGCGTACTTTCTCGGCGTAGTAATAATAGTCCTGAGGTTCGATCTTTATGCCTGCGTTTTCTGCGTCGGCCAGAGCCTGCATTTCAGCGACTTCTTCTTTTACGCGGTTTACGGCCGGATACCATATCTGTTTGAGCAGATTCTCGGCATTGGCCACGTTTTTGGCCATAACTTTGTCGGTGCAGTATTCACCGAAGTTCTCAAAGCCCAGAAGTTCGGCTTTGCGGGCGCGGGCGGCAAGAATTTTGTTGATCACGCCGGTGTTGTCGTATTCTCCGCCGAATGCGAGGTTTGTATATCCCTCATACATTTCGCGACGAAGGTCGCGGTCGTCGGCGAACTGAAGCAGAGGCAGACGGCTCGGTGCATGAAGAGTGAATACCCATTTACTTTCTCCGAGCTTGCGCTCTTTAGCTTCTGCGGCAGCCTGGTCTATGCTGCTTTGAGGCAGGCCGGACAGACGTTCGGGATTGTCGACGACGATGGCAAAGGCGTTTGTGGCGTTAAGCAGATTTTTGTTGAACTGTAGGTAGAGGTTTGTCAGTTCGGTGTTGACTTTTTTAAGCTCTTCTTTTTTTTCTGCATCGAGTAAAGCTCCGTTGCGTGTGAAGTTTTTGTAATATTCTTCGACAAGACGGCGGCTGTCGGTTTCAGGAGCCAGTGAGTCACGACGGTCGTATACATATTTTATGCGTTCGAAAAGCGCGTCGTTCATCGTCATTTCGTCGGAGAATTCGGAATAAGCCGGGAAGAATTTCTCGGCTATGGCTACCATCTCGTCGGAGGAATTGGATTCATTGAGTGCTCCGAATACCATTACCACCTTTGTCAGTGTCTGTCCCGAGTTGTCGAGAGCCAGAATTGTGTTCTCGAAATCAGGAGTTGCGGGATTCGCCACTATGGAGTCGATTTCAGCTTTGTTTTCGGCGATTCCGGCCTCAAGAGCAGGCATGTAGTCGTCGTAGGTGATTTTATCGAAAGGCGGTATTTCGTATGGCGTGTCGTAGGCCGTCAGGAATGGGTTCTGATGCATTTCGGCTTTTTTGTTACAAGCCACTGCGCCTGTCAGCAATGCGGCTGCGGTGGTGTAGACTATTGCTTTTTTCATTGTTTATGATTGGTTGCTTTGATTTATAAAAGGAGATAGCCTTATCGGATCAGAGGGCTATGAGTTCCTCGATTTTGGCGCGTAGTGTTTCTACGGACTGACTGCCTACGAGGCGAATCGGTGTTATGGCGCCGTTTTTGTAGAAAAGGATTGTCGGAATGCTTCGGATGCGGTTTTCGGCTCCGAATTCCGATTCTTCATCGACATTGTATTTTCCTATTATAGCGCGGCCTTCGAATTCGGTTGCGAGGCTTTCGACAACGGGTGCGAGTGCCATACAGGGTCCACACCATGTTGCCCAGAAATCGATAACTACGGGTCCGCCTTGAGCGATGATTTCGCGGACGTTTGCGTCAGTGAATGTAAATGCCATTTTTTTAGATTTTCAAGTGTTGATATTTTTGATTTTTGTTTGAGTATATTGTCGGTTTATGATGCACGTTGGATGGAGTATTCGAGTCCGAGGTCGTTCTCAATGATGTCGAGTATTTTCCGGGTCAGTGGCAGGCGTATGGCCGAGTTGAGTTTTATGCGGCGGTTTATGACGGGTTCGAACACCACGAAATCTACCGGTACGGCTTCGGGCGCAGTTCCTTCCGCTTCGGCTGTGTTGTCCTGCGGTGCGTCGTGTTCGGCGAAAAAGCGCTCAAGATTGTCGTCGAACTGATCGCTGTTGAGGTGTATTGAAATGCCGTTTACGAGATGTCCCCGCATTTCGGCCAGCGGGCGCACGTTTTCTACGTTAAGGCGCATTTGTCCTGTACGTGAGTTGGTTGCAAATCGTGCTGTGACTACAATGGCGTCGCCGACCTGGCAGAGATGCTGGAGTTCGGCTTTTTTGCGTCCGAATAGCGTGAAATCGCCTGCTCCGCTGAAATCTTCGAGCTTGACGATGGCCATTTCGTAGCCTGATTGTGTCATCTTCGATTCGTTGGAAATGACCATGCCGCCGAAAGTTACGGTCTGGCCGTCTTTGCCGGTGATGTCGTTTTTGTCTTTCATCGAGCACGACATGCCGTAGTTTAGCTCGATGAAGTATGGGTCGAGCGGGTGTGCCGACAGGTACATCCCCACCAGTTCGCGTTCTTTGTCGAGCCTCATGATCTGTGGCCATTCGGCAACGTGCGGAATTGGCGGGCGGCTTGACGCGCGCATTTCTTCGTCGTCGAATCCGAAAAGAGATGCTTCCTGCATTTTCATTGCGTTCTGATGCTGCGCCCCGTAGCGCAACAGTTGTTCGTCCACCGTTTCACCGGAGCGGAAACTGTCGGCGACGAGGTCTTCCCGCCTGTGTTCGGTGAAGCAGTCGAAAGCGCCTGCAAGCACGAGGTTGTCGAATACGCGGCGGTTGATTGCGCCGGCGGGTACTCGTTCCACAAAATCGTATATATCCTTGAATTCGCCGCCGCGGTTGCGTTCGTCGATAATTTCTTTCACCACATTCACGCCTATGCCTTTTATGGCTGAAAGGCCGAAGCGTATGTCGCCGTTGGCGTTGACGCTGAATGAGCTGAACGATTCATTGACGTCGGGGCCTTTTACGTTGATCCGCATGGCTTTGCATTCGTCCATGTAGAATGTCAACTTGGTGATGTCGGTGAGGTTTCGGCTAAGTACGGCAGCCATATACTCCGAAGGGTAGTTGGCTTTGAGGTAGGCGGTCTGGAATGCTACCCAGCTGTAGCAGGTGGCGTGACTTTTGTTGAACGCGTAGGATGCGAATTTTTCCCAGTCGGCCCATATCTTCTCGAGCACGTCGGCTTTATGGCCTTTTTTCTGTCCTCCGGCAAGGAATTTGCCCTTAAGCTGATTCATCTTGTCGATAAGTTTTTTACCCATGGCTTTGCGCAAGGTGTCGCTTTCGCCGCGGGTGAAGTCGGCCAGCAGTCGCGACAGTAGCATGACCTGTTCCTGATACACCGTCACGCCGTAAGTGTCTTTAAGGTACATTTCCATTTCCGGAATGTCGTAGACAATGGGTGACTCGCCGTGTTTTCGTTTGATGAAGTCGGGTATGTAGTCCATAGGCCCGGGACGGTAGAGGGCGTTCATGGCTATGAGATCCTCGAATGCCGTAGGCTGAAGTTCGCGGAGATACTTCTGCATACCGGTCGACTCGAACTGGAATGTGCCTATGGTTTGCCCCTTGCTGTAAAGTTCGTATGTCTTGGGGTCGTCGATGGGTATGGAATCGATGTCGAGTTTGAAGCCTCGGGTGTGGAGGATGTTCGCCACCGCTTCCTTGATGATGGATAGGGTTTTCAGGCCGAGGAAGTCCATTTTTATAAGGCCTGTTTCCTCGATTACGCGGCCTTCGTATTGTGTTACGAGTATCTTGCCGTCCTTTTTGTCTGTGGCGGTGCTTACCGGAACCCAGTCGGTTATGTCGTCGCGGCATATTATGACACCGCAGGCATGTACGCCTACATTGCGGACGTTACCTTCAAGCTGGCGCGCATATTTTAGCGTGTCTATCACCGGAGCATTGTTGCCTTCGAGTTCTTTTTTGAACTCGTCGATGTATTCGTAGCAGTTTTTCAGAGTAGGCTTTAACTCTTTGCCGTTGACAACCGGCATTCGGGCGGGAATCATCTTTGCCAGACGGTTGCTTTCAGGCAAAGGCAGGCGGCTGACGCGTGCCACGTCCTTGATGGCCAGTTTTGCAGCCATGGTGCCGTAGGTGATAATGTGTGCTACGTTGTCTTCGCCATAGCGTTGGGTGACGTAACGGAGAACGTCTTCGCGCCCGTCATCGTCGAAGTCTATATCGATATCGGGAAGTGATATACGGTCGGGATTGAGGAAGCGTTCGAAAAGCAGATCATACTTCAGCGGATCTATCTGTGTGATCCCCAGACAGTATGCCACAACCGACCCTGCCGCGGAGCCTCGGCCGGGGCCTATGCTTACGCCGAGTTGTTCGCGACCTACGCGGATAAAGTCTTCAACGATAAGAAAGTATCCCGGAAAACCCATGGTTTTCATTATATGTAGCTCGAAGTTGATCCGTTCGTCTATTTCCGGCGACAATGGTGTGCCGTAACGTCGTGCGGCGCCTTCGTAAGTGATTTTCCGCAGATAATCAGCCTCGAATTTTATACGGTACAATTTTTCATACCCGCCGAGTTTCTTTATTTTGTCGTGGGCATCTTCATCGGATAGTACTACATTTCCGTTTTCGTCGCGTGTGAATTCGTCGAAAAGTTCTTTTTCGGTGATTCTGGAGCGGTACTCTTCTTCGGTTCCGAAGTCAGCCGGAATTGCGAAGTTAGGCATGATAGGAGCATGGTCGATGTCGTATTCTTCGACTTTGGATGCCACCTCGAGTGTGTTGTCTATAGCCTCGGGTATATCCTCGAAGAGCGTGCTCATCTCTGTGGTGCTTTTAAGCCATTCCTGTTTGGAATAGAGCATACGGCCTTCGTCGTTCAGATACTTGTTGGTCGCCAGACAGATAAGGCGGTCGTGGGCTTCGGCATCCTCTTCGTTTACAAAGTGGGAGTCGTTGGTGGCCACAACCTTGATGCCATGTTTTTTCGCAAGCTCAAGAATTTTTCCTTCTATTGATATCTGGAGTTCGTAAGTCTGGTGGTTGGCGTTGGTTTTAGTCGCTTTATGGCGTTGTAATTCGAGATAATAGTCGTCGCCGAAAGTGTCGTGCCACCATTTAACCTGACGGTCTGCCTCTTCGTAATTCCCGTTGAGCAGAAGCCGTGGTATTTCTCCGCCAAGGCAGGCTGAACTTATTATCAGGCCTTCGCGATGGGCGGCAAGTTCATGTTTGTCGGTTCGGGGGTGTGAGTAGAAGCCGCTTGTCCAGGCTTTGGATACCAGTTTTATAAGATTCTTGTATCCGGTTTTGTTTTTTGCCAGTACAACGAGATGTCGTCCGGTGTCTTTTTTGTCGACATGTTCTGTCAGGCGATCTTGAGCCACATACATCTCGCAACCTATTATAGGTTTGAGGTACTTGGCTTTGTTTTTTGCCACCTCGGCTTCGCATGATGCTATTTCCTCTGCGCTTGCACCGTTCTTGCGGGCTGAGTCCAGAGCCTCTTCAGCAGCCTTTATGGCTTTTTTCGTGCTACCGTTCTTTTTCTTTACATAGTTGAAAAATTCTTTGATACCGAACATGTTGCCATGGTCGGTTATTGCCAGAGCCGGCATGCCGTCGGCAATAGCTTTGTCTACGAGGTCCTCGATAGCGGCTTGGCCGTCGAGGAGGGAATATTGGGTGTGGACGTGTAGATGAACAAATTTTCGCATAGCAAGTTCAAAGATACGCATAAGTCGGGAGCAAAGCCAAATTTATTTGAGCTTTGCCGAGCGAAAGTATCTAAGGAGAAGTCAAAGATACGCATAAATCAAGAGCAAAGCCAAATTTATTTGAACTTTTGTTTTTTGTTGGGCGAAAAGATAAGGATAGTTCGTTTAATTTATAGTGAGTAGTCTTGTAGGGACCTGCCGTAACATCTTTATATATGAAGCGGAAGCTTAGGTATCGGTAGGCGTGTCTTGGCACGACTTTGCAATCATTCACATTGGTAGTATGGATAAGACGAGATACAAGGTATGTAGCGACGGCTTGAGTGCCGGGTAAAGGGTATATATGATATCTGAATGTCTATGGTGTGTGTGTTCGTTTTTTTATGCGCTGAAAATTATGAAGAATTTGTAGTTTTGCATTCTGAAGTTACGAAAAGAGTTACCGGGCACAGAACGAAGCGGTCGATGGCGTGATGGCCGGATTTTGGGGTAAATGCTTTTGATGTCAATGAGTTACGGGCGAATGTTTGGCGTGACAAGAATTAAAACGAAACGTGCGAAAGTTTACATGGGCTTACGTTTGGTTTACGTTTGAGGGGTAGGGGAGCGGCTCTGGTTTACGCTGGGCTTACGTGGGGTTTCCTTGCGTTTACATCGCGCTTCATTAACGGCGTTGAACCGGGTGGTATAGTCGGCTCCGCGCCGGCTTATTTAATGGCTATTCCATAAATTTGTATGTTGAAAAGGTTGCAAATAGCGGTTATATGTGTATATTTGCGGAAAAATTACGTACTATGCGACAGACGAAAGTGATACACGTGCATCTGATAGGTAAGCGGAAAGACCTGTATTTTGGCTCCATAGCGGCCATTTACACGGTTCTGACGGCAGAAGAGGTGGGTGCGGGCTATGATTACATGAGGCGCGCCGGATTGTCCGGCGGCGGCACCGTAGTGACTAAAAAGGCTATAATCAAGCAATCTACGCTTATAACGAGCCCTCGCGGTGGTAGCCACGGTTCTGATGATTGAATGGCGTTATAGGGCGGTTCTGACGGCGTTTTAATGCCATGGTAAGAATAGGGTAGGGTGACCTCGGCGGTTGCCCTATTTTTATGCCCAAAAGAGGGGTGTTTTGGGTTTGGTGTGACACTTGGTGTGACGGTTTGGTGTGACAGTTTGGTGTGACAACTGCAAAAGTTTGGAGTGACAAATTCGGGTTTTCGGTCGGCAAATAACTGAGGGGGTGAAAATGCCCGTTAAAACGGAATGGATTTCAAAAAACGGCGTTTCAAGTCGAAGCAAATACCCTATGTTTTTGGAGATACAGAGGGGTAATCCGACTAAAATCAAGAGCTTCCGAGGCGATGCAGCCGAAAGAGGGGAGGGTAGGGGTTCGGAGGGGTGCCAAGGGGTGGCGTGGAGGGGTCAATTTAGATGGCATGGCAGTTGGCTTAGCTGCCAAAGTTCGGATGGGTTGAGAAGTTTCAAGTCTCGACAGTTTCCGGCGTCATAGAGCGGGCATAAGATTGGATGTTTTTTGCGTCCTGCTCCTGCATTTGTTCTTTCTCTTTCTCCAGTATTGCAATCGTTGCCTTCAGTTTGCCTATCTCCTCACGGAGATTTCCAATTTCCTGATCTTTTGATTGAATCTTGTCTTCGTATAGGTTAATCATATTATTATGAACTTCTAAGGGCACATTAACAAGGATTGGTGAAGATTCTGATTTTGTTATTTCAGGGTCGTTTTTTGAGGCCTCTTTAGATGCTATGGTGGGGGTCACGGTCATTTCGCCCATGCCAGTTAGAAGCCATTGGGCAGAATATTGGGGATAATTTTCAACTATTGCTTGAATCCATTTAGATTGTATGTCGGTGCCGTTGCTAATGGCACGGGATAATACTCCCTTGCTGGCTCCAATAGCCCGCTCAAGAGCACCTATTGTAATGCCCTCGTGGAGGGCTAATTCCTTTATTCGGGGGAGAATTTTACACATCGGTTGAAAATTTACGGATTAAAATTTTGTTAGTTGAAAATTTTCATCTATCTTTGCAGCGTGTTCCAAATGGAACAGGCGGCCAAAGATACAAAAATTCGGCCATTTTAACAAATCAAAAGATATGAGCGGCAACGACGAAATCAAGGAATGGCAGACGCAGAGCGTCAAGCACAAGGTTGCCTTCGTGCTGATGATGGACGGAGTTTCCTTCAGCTACACCGAAGAAGACGGTATAGTGTTCACAGCGCCGGACTTCTATGTGGAGAACCTTATCCGCCGGCTGATGTGTGCCCACGGCTGCTCCTTGAAGCCGATATTCACCGAAATAAAGCAAGACGACCATGAGTAAGACAAAATCAGCAGCAACAGTTTACGTGGCCAAGATATGGCACAGTGACTTTCATTTCTCACGAATCTTCACCTCTCGTGGAGATGCTGAGAAAGCGATTGCGGAGGCTCTAAAAAGGCAGAGAAAAGCGGCGAATACATAAGCGACACTTCAATCTGTGAGATGCAGCTCAACGGAACAGAGTTTATAAACACCTACAGCAGGTGCCCGGAATTTTAATTTAAGAAATTATGAGTGAGACAATGACAAAAGTAATCAAAATCAACGACATCAACCGTGAGGAGATTTTCAACGCGGCCTATGCGGGCAGCTACTACACAATAATAGGCTGCGGCGGAGAACTCGCTGAATGGACGGCAGGCTACACGCAGCTTCTTGAAGAATTCGGAATCGGAAAGCCGACCAGGTTCATAACATTCACGGGTGCTGACATGAATGCGCACTACGGGCTTACGGGTAGTAACGCATACCAGGAAAATCTTACCTGCCTGATGTTCCCGTTGGATGGCCTTGACTGCGGGTGCTTGGCGATGTTTCGGCTCCGAGCTCAAGACAAATGGTTCGATGACATAGTTGATGGAAAAGTCGGTGCAGATTGCCCCCTGTCGGCGGGAAAAAATTGACCCCCTCGTCAAAATAAGCTTGCCCC